>CAVWAA010000010.1:0-224379 GCA_963752805.1 Binataceae bacterium (SeqCode) | reverse complement strand
GTGGCGTCAGCAGCGCCGAGCGAGCCGATGGGCTCCCCACACTTCGGCGGTTTCGGTGGCGGGATGAGAGGCTTCAGCGCCGGTCACACGGGAGGCGGACGGCGGTGACTGCCCGATCCCATTCCGCGAATAGATCGAGGAGGCGTCCCCCCTCTGCTTCTGCAAGACTTACGCTGCTCTTTTCGGTTTGCTCATTTGTAACCCATTGCACAAATGACGAGTAAGAGGTCACGTGCCGAGAGCTTAACCGGGCTCTCCGTTCAGTCTGTTGCCTGAAGACAACGCTGTAAGATAGCTGCTCTGGGTGGGATCGCCTGCCACCCTTGTTTGCGCTAGGCTGAGGCCCATTGTCAGTTAGACCATTATCGCGCAGGGAGTTCGTTGATCGTCAAACTCCGAGAGCATTTGCTGCGGCGGTTGCTCTGGCTATGTGTCTGGCAGCGCCCGAAACGCTGCTGGCAGCACCCGTCAGAATTCCGCTACACATCAATTACGCGTTGCTGACTGAGGCTCTCCGGCAACGGCTTTACACCCACGGTGGACGAGCACAGCTCTGGAACGGCGATAACGACTGCGAATATTTGTACGCCGACAATCCCTCCTTCGGCCGGCAAAATGGCATTGTTCAAATTGACACTGGCGGGTATCTGAATCTCGGCGTCCCGGTTGCTGACCACTGTCTCAGCCCGATCACGTGGTCAGGGATAATCGAAGCCGATACCGTGCCCTATATCGCCGGGTTCGCACTAAAGCTGCGCGTAACGGACGTTAATCTCTACGATCGCAACCATCGAAAGAGCCTGCTGGTGGGACGCGGGTTCGATCTGATCAAGAGCAACGTTGTACCGGCTCTGGAAGGCTACTCATTTGACCTCATGCCTGCGATCCACGAACTGGAAGGTCTTGCGCAGATGGCGGTGGCACCGGCCGATGAAGCTGCACTCCATCTGGCGCTCGCCACGATGCGGCTCGAACCGGTGGTTATTGCCGGTCAGACCGGGCTTCAGTTGACGCTGGCGATTGACCTGCCGCCACAAGCTCCAGCTACACCGACGTCGGCATCGGCAGCTCCTCTCCGGCCCGACGAGATCGCCGCTTGGAACAACGCGCTGGACAACTGGGATGCGTTTCTGGTTTTTGTCGTTAAGCAAACCGGCACAACCGTGAGCGATCCGAAAGTGCGAAACGAACTGTTAGATATTTTACTTGAGAGTCGCCAGCGGTTCGTCGCCGCGCTCGGCCAGCCGCAGCGCATCAGTGGTCCTGACCCGGTGCGCCTCCTCTTCCTGGAGGAATGGACCCGGCTAGGGCAAGTAATTGAGAATGCAGCGGCACAGGGACGGCTGGGAAATCGCTCGCTGGAATTTCTTTCATTTATCTCGGCCGGCGATGCTCTGTTCGCGCTCGATCAAACCTCCTCTGCTCTCGGCATCCGGATTTCGGCTGACGATTTGCGTCGTCTGGCACGCATTATGGCTCCTCAGACCAGTGGTGATCCGTTGGCCTACAGTTTTGAAGAGGACCCTCAATTGCGCAGGATGTTTGGCCTGAACACGCCGCTCGAGCTGCCCGGACCTCTCGAATTACCGGAGCCATCTGCGCCGGGAGCAACCCCAGACGGAAGCGGCGAATTGCTGCCCGACGAGGCTGGTCATGCGACCAGCGCAGCACCGACCGGCGGAGCTTCGACAGGAGAGGTCCCAACAAATCCGAGTATCCGGTTTGTGCCGCGGTCAAGCAGGTCCTCCCCGGCAGCGGGTCCCCTTTCTATGTTGTCGTGGGGCTTGTGCACGCTCGCTCCACGTGCTGCGCATGGCGCCGAGATTGTTCCGGGCAGTCAGGCAAGTACTGGTCAGATTCTAACCCTCGGCCGCAAGCTACACGCAGTTGTCGTAAGCGAGGGCAACGCGTTAACGTATAGCCACGATATGGGCCAATTGCTCGATCTCGCGGCCCAGTATCAGCTCCAGGATAACGTGGAAGACGCCTCACTCCGCAGCTCATGGCCGATCTTGCTCAAGGCGGCAGCATGGCAGGAGAGCTGCTGGCGGCAGTATGTGATGAAGCATCGGCAGGTATGGTACCTGGAGTCGAAAACCGGCGATATCGGGTTGATGCAAATTAACAAATACGTTTGGCGGGGCTTTTACAGCATGCCCCGTCTGCGGTGGGACGTCGTCTACAATGTCAGTGCCGGTTCAGAAATTCTGCAGCGGTTCTTGGCCAGTTCGTCCAGGCACCTTCATTCAATTAATCCGGCCATCCTCGCGCGCGCTGCGTATGCCGCATATAACGGCGGTCCCGATGCATATAATCGGTGGCGCCAACCGGATGAGCCACGCGCGCTGCGAGAAATCGATCAGGCCTTCTGGCTCAAGTATCGCGCAATCGAGGCCGGGCAGCCCTTCGATATCCTGAGCTGCGCTGCCCAATGGGACCGCTTACGCGCCGATTGAAGGCAGCGAAACGAATAGAGAGGAGTAAATAACCGAAAGGGGCGGCGGACAGGCGAACGCTCGATCCATATATCGCCTGCTCCGGTCCTGTAGTTGCTTGCTCGACTCATTTGTTTCCTATTGCGATCGCTTGCTTATACTGGCAACAATGAAGTCCGATTTGCGCCGTGAAGCAGGAAGCGGGTCAATTTAGAGGCCAAAGATGCCCAAGAATTCGCGATTTGTGATCGGCGTGAGCGTAGCCGTAGCTGCTATCGCATATTTGATCGTTAGTGCGGTTCGCAATACCGCAGAATATTATCTCACTGTGAACGAGGCCAAAGCCCGCCAGTTGGAATTGTCGGGGCAGATGCTGCGGGTAGCGGGACGAGTGGTGCCGGGAACGATTCAATGGGATCCGTCCAGCCTGACTCTCAGGTTTGCGATTACACAGCCTCCGCCCGGCGACGGTCAACCTGCGGTGGCGACTGTTGCTGCGAGCATGCAGGCACCCGCGAGATTTATGGTAGTGAGTCGCGGTCAGCCAAAGCCAGACATGTTTGCCCCCGGCCGTGACGTGATCGTCGAAGGCCTATTGCAAGATAACGCTATCCAGGCGCGTCAGGTCTTGACGAGTTGTCCTTCGAAATACTCACCTAAGCAAAGTTAGGTCTGATTCTTATGCCATTGGTAGGCCAACTCGCGCTCGCAATCGCGCTAATTGTTGCTTTCTATTCGATCGTCGCCAACGTATTCGGTGCGCGGCGTGACATTCCAGCGCTGCTGATGAGTGCGCGTCATGCGCTGTGGGCAATGGCGGCGATGGTCTCTGTCGCGATGCTGGCGCTCTGGATGAGCCTGCTCCAGAGCGACTTCTCACTCGAATATGTCGCCAGTTACAGCAGCTTCACATTGCCGACCATTTACAAATTTACCGCGTTGTGGGGCGGGCAGCAGGGCTCCCTGCTGTTGTGGACCTGGCTTTTGTCGATCTTTACCGCAATCGTTGCATTTCAGCATCGGCGTAATCCTGGCATCGCGCCATACGCACTGGCGGTACTCGCGGGTCTGGCGATTTTTTTCCTGTTTATGTTGAACTTCGTGACGCGGCCGTTCGATATGGTCGCTAGACTTCCCGCCGAGGGGCAGGACCTTAATCCACTACTGCAGAACTACTGGATGGCGATTCATCCGCCTTCGCTGTACACCGGCTATGTGAGCGCGAGCGTACCATTCGCGTTTGGCACGGCGGCCTTAATCACCGGGCGTTTCGATGATGGTTGGATCCGTTCGACGCGGCGTTGGGCAATCTTTTCGTGGTTTTTTTTGACACTCGGAAACTTGTTCGGCGCCCGGTGGGCCTACGAAGTGCTCGGATGGGGCGGTTACTGGGCCTGGGATCCGGTCGAAAATGCGGCGTTTATGCCTTGGTTGGTGATGACCGCATACTTGCACTCGGTGATGATTCAAGAGCGCAAGGACATGCTTAAGGTATGGAATCTGGCGCTCATCGGCATGGCGTTTGGCCTGACCTTGTTTGGCACCTTCATCACCCGCAGCGGCGTAATTTCGTCCGTGCATTCATTTACACAATCGGGCCTGGGTCCGTTCTTTCTGACGTTTCTGATCGCGGTTACGATTTCGTACACAGCACTGTTGCTCGCCCGTTTTAGGCGATTGCGGTCCCCCGCCGAAATGGAGTCGTATCTATCGCGCGAAGCGGCGTTCCTATTCAACAATTTGGTGCTGGTCGGCATCGCCTTTGCGGTGTTCTGGGGAACGCTCTTCCCAGTTCTGTCCGAAGCGGTGCGCGGAGTTAAAATCACTGTTGGCCCGCCCTTTTTCGATAAAGTTAACGCGCCGCTGGCGCTCGCTCTCATTTTTCTAATGGGAGTCGGCCCCTTGATTGCCTGGCGGCGATCCTCGCTCGACAGCCTCGCCAAGACTCTAGCTGCCCCTGCGTTTTTCGGCCTGGTCACCGGCTTTGGCGCCGCGTTTGCGGGTCTGCACGAGTGGTACGCGCTGGCCGCCTTCTCTTTGGCAGCGTTCGTTCTCGGTACAGTATTCGTTGAATTTCGCCGTGGTGCCAGCGCACGGCAGCACCTGGTCTCGGAACGGCCGGCTCGCGCTCTGATAAATTTGATTGCGAAAAACAATCGCCGTTACGGGGGTTACATTATTCACGTCGGTGTGGCTCTTGCCTTCGTGGGTATTGTCGGATCTTCGTTTTTCAAGACCGAGGTAAAGAAGAGCGTCAAACCAGGTAGCTCATTCGATGTTGGCCCATATGAGCTGGTTTTCCTCGGGATCAAGCATGATGAGACGCCGCACCTGGAGAGCGCGCGCGCCGAGGTTGAGGTATTGCGCAACGGCAATCCGCTGGCGGTGATGCACCCTGGAAAGCTTTTCTATAAGCGCCCGCAGCAACCTGCGACCAGTGTCGCAATTCGGTCCACACCTGCCAGCGATTTATACGTCGTCCTAGCGAGTATCGATGACAGTAGCGGCTTGGTGACGTTTCAGGTCTTTCTGACGCCGCTGGTTTTCTGGCTATGGGCGGGTGGCTTCATCATGGCGTTTGGCACGGTGATTGTCATGTGGCCCAACCTGCGCGAACGTGCAGCTATCGCTGCTGCGGTGCGCGCCCCTGCCATCCAACCCGAGCCAGCCATTCTGCCCGGGGGTGACTGAGCTTGGCCGCTAAGCACGGCATGCTCCTTTTGATCGCGGCCGGCTCGATCGCGATTCTGTTCGCCGCCGCTGCCGTGGTTGCTTTCGCATCGTCCGGCAAGACGTCGCTCCAGGAAGTCAGCGAGGGTCTGACCTGCCAATGCGGCTGTGGGCTGACGGTCGCCAATTGCAATCATCCACAGTGCGAATTTTCTGTACCAGCGCGCGCGCAGATCGAGACGATGATCGCTCAAGGAATGGGACGCCGATCGGATAATAGGTTTCTTCCGCGCGAAATATGGCGAAAAGGTTCTATCGGCGCCGACGAGCGAGGGCTTTAATCTGCTCGCTTGGATTATTCCTTTCGCCGCCGTTTTCGCTGGCTGCTTCGTCATCGTCGGCGCGATCTCTCGTTGGCGCGTGGAACAGGTGATCGAGCCCGAAGGTTTGGCAAACGGCCCCTCGGCCTATGATCCCGAACTGAAGCGTCGGCTCGAGCGGGAGATTCGGGAGCAACGCTGACGTGGTTATCTGGGTTGCTGCGATACTGTTGATTATCGCGGTAGCGCTCTTTATTGCCGCTCCGCTCATTGACCCCGTGTTCGGCAGCCGTAGATCAGTTATCAGCGCGGAATCCGAACGGCGCGAGCATGAGCACGGCCAGGCGATCCAAGCTTTGCGCGATCTCGAGTTCGATCACGCGATGGGCAAGCTGGATGCCGGCGATTATCGTGCATTGAGGGAAAGGCTTGAAATCCGCGAGCTCACTGCAATGAGCGGGCGAGAAAAGACGCCTCGCTATTCATCAATGGACGAGATCGCGCCGGTTGTGGTCTCGTCGCAGTCGGTTTCGGCGGCCCGCACCGCTACTGTGAATTTCTGCGCCCGATGCGGCACCAGGATCGTACTGGCGCATAATTTCTGCGCGAACTGCGGTGCCGCACTCCGCATGACCGCGACCGCCGCGAACTGAGATGAATCATCTCCCGATCGAAGCGCGCGATGTTGGCAAAAATTTCGGACTTTCACCGGTCCTGCGCGGGGTCACCCTCAAGGTCGATGAAGGCGAAGGCGCGATTGTTTTCGGGTCCAATGGCAGCGGCAAGTCTACCCTGGTGCGAATTCTGGCCGGGCTGTCATCCGCCTCCGCCGGTGAAGCGTTGTTGTTCGGGCGGCCTGCGCGCAAGCTTCAGCCGCACGACCGCCTGCGCATTGGGCTCCTAACGCATCAGAGTTTTCTTTATCCGAGGCTCACCGCGCGCGAAAATCTGGAGTTTTATGCGGGGCTGTATCGAATCGACGGCACAATCAGCATCAGCGAGCTCTTAAAGCGTACCGGGCTTGCATCGGTAGCTGATGAATGCGTGAGTAGGTTTTCACGCGGAATGGAACAGCGTCTCACGCTGGCTCGCGCCATCATCGCCCGCCCCGACGTGCTACTGATGGATGAACCGCTCGCTGCGCTTGACACTGAAGGAGTTGAGCTGGCGATGGGTCTGATCGAGGAGGCTCTGGGCCGCGGATGTGCTACCGTTGTTACGGCGCATGAACGATTTCAATTCGGGCGATTCGCCTTCACGAGCTACGCTCTCATCCATGGGCGGCTACGCCCGGCGCAGGGCGACTTGAGGACCGAGGCCACCGAAAGATCGCCCGCGGCGGGCTAATGAAGTCGCTAAGCGCAAAAAGATAAGATTGGGCGAGGGGCAGTCAGGATTCGACAGATTTGTCCGCCTTTTATTTCCTGTCCTCGTTGGCTAAGACGTGTCGGGTTTCACGACGATCTTGCGCAAAGATCTGCGGCTTGAGCTGCGCAGTGGAGAAAGCACCATAACGCTGGTTTTCCTCTCGTTGCTCATCTTGACCGTGCTGACGTTTGCGCTAAACGCGCCCGGCGGCGACGCGGCCACCGCGGCGGGCGCCCTGTGGGTGGCGATGATTTTTGCCGGGACCATGGGCGCCACACGCGCGCTCATCGCGGAATGGGAGAACGGCTGTATTCGAGGCTTGCTGCTCAGTCCCGCCGAGCGCTCAGCGATTTATTGCGCAAAGCTGGTTGCCTCGTTCGTGTTTATGGTCGTGGCCGAACTCGCCGCGATGGTGCTGATGGTACTGTTTTACAATCTCGATTTCGGTATCCGGCTGGTTCGGCTGAGCCCCATCCTGGCAATGGGCGCTCTGGGCTTTGCGGCTCTGGCAACACTGTTAGCGACGATCCAGGTTCGGATACGCGGGGGCGATCTGTTGCTGCCGTTGCTGATTGTGCCAGTATTCGTGCCGGCTTTGATTGCCGGGGTTAAAGCAAGCAACGCTGCACTCGCCGGGTTGCGATTTGATGCTTTCGCGCAATGGCTCAAGATCCTGGCCGCGTGCGATATCCTGTTTTTGGCGGGAGGGTATCTGCTGTTCGAACACGTAATTAGTGAGGACTAAGTAGCTAGCGCCGGACTTCCTGGCTTCAAGGGAGAGCGATCAGGAAGAGTTCGATGGGAATTAAGGCAGCGCACTGGCTCGGGGTTGTTACGCTGGCGATTATGACAGCGGCAATCTTCATGGTCTTCGTCTACGTCCCAACTGAAGCCCAGCAGGGAAACGTCCAACGCATTTTTTATTTTCATGTGCCTTGCGCATGGGTCGCATTCGCGGCCTTTGCATTGGTCGCAATTTCAGGGGTGTTCTATCTCTGGTTCGGCCATCAGGTATGGGATGATCTGGGCTGTGCCGCCGCCGAAGTGGGGATGCTGTTCTGCACACTAGTTCTCATTACCGGTTCTATTTGGGCCAAGCCAATCTGGGGGACCTGGTGGACGTGGGATTCGCGGCTGACGACGACGCTTGTTCTTTGGCTTTTGTATGCCGGCTATCTGACTCTTCGGGCAATGGCTGATGAGGTTTCGCAGGTGGGCCGCTTAGCTGCGGTAGTCGGTATTGTTGCGGCCGCCGACGTCCCAGTCATTATCGTCTCTGTACGGCTGTGGCGGACGATTCATCCAGCAGTGATCGTGACTCGGCAGGGTAGCCATGGGCTGGAAGATCCACGCATGATTGCGACATTGCTGGTCTCGCTGGCCGCGTTCACCGCGCTGAGCGCATGGCTGCTGATGCTGCGCTTTGCGACGCTTCGGGCCGCGGCGCGTCTCACAAACCTTGGCCGCCAATTGGCACTCACGGAGGCGGAAATGGCAGACAGGAGCGCGCAGCATGTAATGTCATCCCGAAGGTGAGTGGCAGCGAATGCGAGGCGCGCGCTCGAAAAGGCATTTTCATGGGGCAATTTGATGGAGAATTTGAGCTATTTGTTTACAGCGTACTCAATCATCTTTGCGGCAATTGTTGTCTACGTAATGTTTCTCTGGCGCCGGCAAGCGCGGCTGGATAGCAGGCTCCGTGGGCTCGAAATGCAATTGAATGAGATACGTGATGAGCTCGCTGGAGAACAGCCAAAACCTTTGACCGCGGCATCCCGCTCATTATCCTAAGGGCTACGTAACATTCTCATGAGCTCTCTCGTGAATTCCAGGCTACGACCTGAGGTGCTCGGCTATGATTCCCAGCATCGTCGAGACCTGCCATCTGACGCGGCTCGAGCGCGCCGCTCATCCTTTGAACGCGGCTCTAGTGCGCCGCTCACCCTTTAACGCGGCTCGAGTGCGCCGCTCATGCCTTTGATGGTGAGAGTTCCGGTCCAGATTGGCGACGCCGGCGAGAGCGCCTCAACACATTCCCAGATTGACCGACGTTTCCAGATCGAAACGCCGCCCGCGGTGTGCATGACAGAGTCGACGAGGTGTCCTACGCTGAGCGGTTGCGGGGCCGTTATTTAGTGACCATCTTAAGAGAGGGCATGAAGCTCACGCCTGCACGTTCGGGGACCAGCTTGAGGGCATATGGCTACGAATGGGAAGGCAGGTTGAAGCGTGTCGCGCCGTTATTAAATGGAATTTCGCGATTACTATAAAACTTTGGGTGTCGAACGAAATGCGACCGAAGCGCAAATCAAAAGCGCTTATCGCAAACTCGCGCGCAAGTACCATCCCGACGTCAATCCGAACAACAAGGATGCGGAGCGCCAATTCAAGGAGATCAACGAAGCCTACCAGGTCCTGAGCGTTCCGGAAAAACGCAAGAAGTACAACGAGTTGGGGTCGGATTGGGAACGAGGGGCGACCGAGGACGAAGTGTTCCGCCGCTATGCACAGGCCGGCGGTCCTGAATTTAGCGGGGCCACCGGCGACTTCAGCGATTTCTTTGAACGCTTTTTCGGCAACTTGGGCGGCGGATTGGGCGGTGGCCCGAGTCGCGGTTTCCAGCACTTCGACTCGGGCGGCGAATTTGCGGGAACGGCGCATGCCCGAGGCCGTGATTTGGAGTCTGAGGTAAAGATCTCGGTGCACGACGCTGTACATGGCACTCGCCGCAGGCTCGAATTGACCTCCGAAGATCAATGCGACGTGTGTGGCGGTAGTGGGATGACGGCGCGCCAGGAGACCCGGGGCCGGACCCGAATAATTCGCTCCGCGGAGCCGTGCGCGAAATGCGATGGTCGCGGCTCAATTCGGGTGCATCGCACACTCGAAGTTACTATTCCTCCGGGAATGAGCGAAGGCTCGCGGCTTAGGCTTAAGGGCCAGGGCGGGCGCGGTTCGCGGCCTGATCAAAACGGCGACCTTTTTCTTATCACACACGTCGAGCCCAGTGGTCCGTTTGTACTTAACGGCCGTGACGTGCGTGCTCTGCTTCCGGTCTGGGATTACGAGGCAGCTCTCGGGGCGGAAGTGACCGCTCCCGCTCTCGACGGCAAAATATCACTTAAAATTCCCCAAGAAAGCCAGAGCGGCCGTATTTTGCGGCTCAAGGGGAAAGGACTTCCAGCGCGCGCCAAGGAACCCGCCGGCGACCTGATGTATGAGCTGAAAGTGCTGGCGCCAACGGAGATGACCGAGGAAGAACGCCGATTGCTGCAGCAATTTGCGGATCGGCGGCGTGCCCGCGCCATCGCCGACCCGCGCGCTGAGTTGATGCGAGGATAGGCGCGATGGCTGGCCGTCCTTCCAAGCGCCGCGGACGCAAGTCCTCGCACACCACGTTGGTGAGCCGGACCGCCTTTCGAGTAATCGCCGGAGTCACCGATGCCGAGCTTTCGCTTTGGGAACGCGAGGAGTTTATCGTGCCGGTGAACCGCGCTGATAGCGTTGGGGACCCGCTTTACGATACTTCGGCCCTCAGACGAGCGCGGCTGATTCGAACTCTCGCCGAGGAACTCGACGTCAATTTGCCCGGTATAGACATAATTTTACATCTGCTGGACCAGATGGCGCGATGACCGGGACCAACGGGTCTGGCTCCAGGAACGGTTTCGCGAGCCCCTGGTTGGCTGGGCAGCTTATGGATGGTAGAGCCTAAGCAGAGTGGAGCTCGACAACGACTTGCCTGAAAGTCGGACGAAAGTGCGCCGATCGCGATCTGCTGCTGCGCGGAAGGCGATTGAGGCGGTTGAGAGTACGGTTGCCCGAGTCGTGGCACGACTTCCGTCCGGTACTGGCAATCGATTGCTGGTCGCTATCTCCGGCGGGCCCGATTCGGTTGCAACCCTGCACGCACTACGGCGTATTCGCCGCCACTGCCGTTTTGAGATTGCCGCGGCCCACTTGAACCATGGTCTGCGCGGACCTGAATCAGACCGCGACGAAAGATTCGTGCGCGAGCTGTGCGGCGGGCTCGATATCCAATTGGTGGTCGAACGAGCATGCGGGCTCAAGCCGGTGAATCTCGAGGAGCGCGCCCGAGAGTTGCGTTATGAGTTTCTCAGTCGCACTGCTGACGCTTTGAAGGCCCAATTTATTGTGCTGGGGCATCATCAGGACGACCAGGCAGAGACCGTGCTGCTTCGATTGTTGAGGGGCACCGGCATTGCGGGTTTGGCGGCAATGGCCGAAATGGGACCGGGGCGGCTCATGCGTCCGCTACTTTCGCTAGACCGGGCAGCGATCCTCACGTATTTGGCAGCAATTGGCGCCAACTATGTTGTTGACAGCAGCAACCTGCAAACTGGACCGTTGCGCAATCGAGTGAGAGCGGGTTTGTTGCCGCAACTCGCACGCGATTACTCACCAGGCGTTGCCCGACACATGGCCGAACTTGCCTCCGAGATGCGCGAAGTCAACAGCTTCATCGAGGCAGAAGCCCGGCTGTCCCTGGACCGGAGATTGGTCTCAGCGGTCCACACGAGCCATTTAGCCTCTTCCTGCCGGATGGATGTGCGGAAATTCGAGTCACTCAGCCTGGCCCTCGCCCGCACGATCATGCGTGAACTCATCAAGCGGGTCATCGGTGATCTCCGCAGGATTGAACGTGTGCATATCGACGCGATGTGCCGTATAGCAGCCGGGGAGAATCCTTCTGCTGCGATGCACTTGCCGCGCGGATGGAGATTCAGGCGCGAGTACGATACGGTTGTGCTCGAACCTCACCCGACGCCGGTTGAAACCTCAGCCGCGTCTGCGGCTGACCGTGGTGGGATAAGGTTGATGCCAGGCGAGAACCTTCTGAGCACTAGCGGGTTCGTTCTCATGTTGCGAGAGATTACAGTGCAAGAACCGTGTTTTCCGGCCGCCCCGTGGCATCCGTCCAGCAGGTTTGAGGCATATTTCGACGCCGCCCAAGCTCCGGTTCTGACCGCGCGGTTCGTCCATGTGGGCGATCGTATCCGGCCTTTGGGATTATGCGGCAGCCGGAAGATCCATGATGTATTCGTGGACTACAAAGTGACGGCTGCCAGCCGTGGTTCGTGGCCGCTGGTGGTCTCCGGCGACGAGGTAGTGTGGATTCCGGGTCTGGTACGCAGCCGGGCAGCGTTACTCAGTTCAGCATCTAAAAAAGTCCTGCATTTGCAAGCCGATGCGCTTTCAGACGGCCTAAAAGTTCGATTGCCTGAACTTTAACGCGCGTGCTACTTTTGTATCAGCGATGAATCAAGTTTCGAGGAATATCGCGTTGTGGGCGGTAGTGGTCCTGATGGCGCTGCTACTCGTCAATTTCTTCACTCGCTCGCAGCAGCATCCGCCTGAGATTATATTCTCTGATTTCCTCAACGACGTCGATCGGGGGCAAGTCGCCGACGTCACGATCCAGGGTAACCAAATTCAGGGCGAGACTGCGAGCGGTGAGCATTTCAAAACGTACACTCCCAATGATCCGGGATTGGTTCAGGAACTGCGGAACAGAGGGGTTAAAATAGCGGCCAAGCCTGCTGACGGTGATCCATGGTGGATGGTGTTGCTGGTGCAGTGGCTCCCGATGCTACCGCTGATAGCGCTTTGGATCTTTTTCATGCGCCAGATGCAGATCGGCGGTGGCAAGGCGATGTCATTTGGTAAGAGCCGAGCCAAGTTGTTGACTGAAAATACACATAAAGTCACCTTCACCGATGTCGCGGGAATTAATGAAGCCAAAGACGAGCTGGAGGAGATAATCCAGTTCCTAAAGGATCCTAAGCGATTTACTCGTCTAGGCGGCAGGATCCCGAAAGGCGTTCTGTTGGTGGGGCCGCCCGGCACTGGCAAAACTCTACTGGCTCGCGCGATTGCCGGCGAAGCCGGGGTGCCATTCTTCTCTATCTCAGGGTCCGATTTCGTTGAGATGTTCGTCGGCGTGGGTGCCTCGCGAGTACGCGACCTTTTCGTACAAGGTAAAAAGCACGCACCCTGCATAATTTTCATCGATGAAATCGACGCAGTTGGACGTCACCGGGGGGCGGGTCTCGGTGGCGGCCATGATGAGCGCGAACAAACGCTTAATCAGCTGCTGGTCGAGATGGATGGTTTCGAGGCGAACGAAGGCGTGATTCTGGTCGCGGCGACCAACCGCCCGGACGTACTCGATCCAGCTTTGTTGCGGCCGGGACGTTTCGATCGGCGGGTAGTGGTACCGCGTCCCGATGTCAAAGGTCGTGAGGGGATACTGAAGGTTCACACCCGGCGCGTGCCGCTGTCCGATGACGTCGATATCGCCACGCTTTCGCGCCAGACACCGGGTTTTGCCGGTGCTGACCTGGAAAATCTTGTCAATGAAGCGGCCTTGCTCGCTGCTCGCCGGAGTAAGGACAAGGTCGATATGGCGGACTTCGAGCTGGCCAAAGACAAGGTCCTAATGGGCGCGGAGCGGCGTTCGATGGTGATGTCGTTACAGGAACGCCGTAACACTGCCTATCACGAATCGGGTCATGCGCTGGTCGCGATGCTTTTGCCAGGTGCCGACCCAGTCCACAAGGTAACGATTATCCCGCGCGGGATGGCGCTCGGTGTCACGCAACAGCTGCCGCTGGGCGATCGCTACACCTATTCGCGCGACTACTTAATGACGCGGTTGGCGATGATGTTCGGCGGGCGGGTCGCCGAAGAGCTGGTATTTGATCATATGACGACCGGGGCAGGCGACGATATCGAGAAAGCTACCGAACTCGCGCGCAAGATGGTCTGCGAATGGGGTATGAGCAGGGAACTGGGTCCGATGACATTTGGGCGTCGCGAGGAACAGGTTTTCCTGGGTCGCGATATCGCCCATACGAAGGATTATTCTGAGCACACCGCCGTCGAAATCGACCGCGAGGTTCGGCGAATCGTCGACGAAGCCTATCAGAAGGCGCGGGCGCTGCTAACCGAGAGTACACCTTTGCTGCATGCGCTTGCTGAACGACTATTGGAAAAAGAGGTGGTCGAGGGAGCGGAGGTCGCTGAGATGGTGAAGGCCTACAGGGAAGGCCGGCCGCTCCCACTGGTTCAGGAGTCGGTGGCGGCAAATAACTCTCCGTCCGGTGAGACATCAACCGCCAAAGAAAGACCGCGAGCCGCGGCAGAGGAAAGCCGCTCTTTGCCCGGACTTCAGCCGAAGCCATCGCTCGCCTGAATCCCGTTCCGTAGTTCCGAGCGGAACCGCACTTTTCTAGTGAGCCGGTTGAGAAACAGTGCGGCGCGATCCTCTTCATATGCTTCTGCACTCAAATGATTTCTCGTGCCTGCTCTTTACTCTCCCTACTCGGCTTCTTCAGTCGGTGGAATGACAAGTGACCAAGCTGGCGGATGCGATGAGCATCGTCGAACAGCGACGTGGCATTGCTGCCTCGAACCTCGCCGCTCCGCGGCAAGAACATGAGCAGACAGCGGCGGCCATCCCACCGGGAGGCGCAGAACAGGAGGAGAGCCCGCTCCGGGCGACTCTCGATGTGCTAAGGCTCTACGATGGTCGCGTAATCCCGCTTCCGGCCGTAATGGGAGTGCTGAATGTAACGCCCGATTCGTTTTCAGATGGCGGACGCTATCTTGATCCCGACCGCGCGGCGGCCCATGCACTTGAGATGGCGGCAGCGGGCGCTGCAATAATCGATATTGGGGCTGAATCCACTCGCCCTTTCGGAGCGCGCGAGGTCAGCACCGAGATGGAGCTTGGCCGTCTGCTGCCGGTCCTGCAGCGGCTGCGCGGGCGATTGAGCGTCCCTTGGTCGATCGATACCCGCAGGCCTGAGGTGGCGCGAGTGGGCTTAAACTGGGGCGCCGCGATTATTAACGACGTTAGTGCATTGTCGAATACGGCGATGGCGGCGCTGGCTGCGGAATGGGGCTGCACCGTAGTATTAATGCATATGAAAGGTGGCGCGGAAGACCATATTCAGTTCGCCTCTTATCAGAACGTGGTCGAGGAAGTGCTGACGTTCCTGGTGGAGCGCACGGAGGTTGCAGCGCGGGCCGGAATTGACCGCTCGCGAATAATTCTTGATCCAGGTATAGGCTTTGCCAAGACCGCGCAGCATAATCTTGCGATTCTGGCCAATTTGGAGCGCTATTGCCGGTTGGGTTACCCGGTGCTGATTGGGGCATCGCGCAAGAATTTCATCAGCAGGATTTCAGGGAATCGCGACAATGAGGTTCTGCTTGGAACAAACGCGGTGAATGCGGTGGCAGTGGCGGCGGGAGCCGCGATTGTCCGCGTGCACGAACCTGGACCGGCCGCCATAACCGCCAGGATGGCAGCGGCGATCGCGGCGGCGCGGCGCGCTTGATCCGATGCACGGTTTCCTCCACGTAATACCCCGGTTGCGATGGCAGGACGGGCTCGACGTTCTGATCGTCGCCTACGTGATCTACCGGATCGCATTGTTGATCCGCGGCACGCGGACAATGCAGATGGTGGTTGGGCTCGGGATTCTGGCTGCTGCGTTTGTAACGTCGCAAATGCTCGCATTGTTCACGCTGAATTGGCTGCTTAACAATTTCTTGGGTTCTCTTATTATAATTCTGGTCGTCATTTTCCAGTCTGATATTCGCCGGGCGCTCACCGGTGTTGGTGCACGGTCGTTTTTTGCCACGCGCTCGAATGTCGCCGACGTCGCAGAGGAGTTGGTTAAAACTGCGGAATGGCTGTCGGCGCGGCGCATTGGCGGCTTGATCGTGGTCGAAAATGATGTCGCCTTGCAGGATGTAGTCGATACCGGCCGCACGATCGAGGGCCGCGCCTCGCCGGAACTAATCGAAACGATTTTCATGCCTGGGTCGCCGATGCATGACGGCGCCGTAATTATTAAGGGCGATCAAGTGTTAGCGGCCGCCTGTCAGTTGCCGTTGTTGACTAACCCGAACGTCAGCCTGACCTTGGGAATGCGCCATCGCGCGGCGATCGGACTGACCGAAGACAGTGATGCCAGCGTGATCGTAGTATCGGAGCAGGACGGCACCATCTCCGTGGCCAGGCGCGGCCGTTTAACGCGTGGCCTCAAACCGCAAGAATTACTGCTGGCTCTACAGAACCTCGAAGCTTGGAACACGATGGAGTCGGGAGTGGCGTAAAGTGGCATTACCGGCGATGAAGGGACCGATGCGGCCGCCGGTCGTAAGATTGAGACTAATTCGCCCGGCAGAGTTGAAGCGCCGTTACTCGCCGGCGGTATTGCGCGATCGGTTCCAGCAAAACCTCGGCCTGCGAATAATCTCGTTGTTACTGGCGGTCGGCTTATGGATCTTTGTCAACGCCGGCCAGCACAGCTCGGTTGAACCGTTCAACATTCCGGTTAGTTACCGTGGGCTGCCACCCGGCTTCGTCATCACCAACGAGCATCCGGATTTTGTCAAAATCCAGATATCGGGGCCGCAAACCCTACTGTCATTGGTCGACCCGAGCAGGCTGACGCTGAAGCTCGACCTCAGCGGAGTTGGGGTTGGGCAGGCCTCTTTCAAAATTGGGCTCGACAGTTTCAATGTGCCGCGGGGGACCGCGGTGACTAGTATCTTGCCCTCTCAGATTGTGCTCGACGTTGACAAGATCGTAGTCCGTTATCTGCCGGTGCACCTTGTAACGATCGGAGCACCGGCGGATGGATACCGGATTGGTCCGATCGAGATCGTGCCGTCGCGGGTGCAGGTCAGAGCGCCGAGCAGGGAAATCGCGAATCTCGAAATGGTCAACACCGAAGCCGTCGATGTGACCAGTTTGGCCACCGAATCGGAACATGTTGCGGCCATAACCTCAACGGGTGGCATGATGCGGGTCGAGCCCCCCGAGGTGATGGTGAAAGTCGGACTCACTCCAGTAGTTGCCACCAAGGACTTCCGTGGAGTGCCAATAGCGGTGCGCGACACCGAGTATCAGTCGAGGCTTCAACCCCCCCGGGTCAATCTTACGCTGCGCGGCGCCAAACTCGACCTTAGCAAGCTCGACTTGAATGGTGCAGTATTCGTCGATGGCGACGGAATGGGGCCGGGCAGCTACAATACGCCGGTGCAAGTGCAGTTACCGCACGGGGTGGAATTGCTACATCTATGGCCAGACAAGGTCAGAATCATACTCCGGCGGGCCGCGAGGGGCTGAGCATACCGGCCGACAGGTTGTTCGGTACCGACGGGATACGCGGCATCGCCAATATCGAGCCGATCACTTCCGAAACCGCCCTCAAGCTGGGACGGGCGCTGGCGCATGTGTTCAAAAGCACCAGCAGTCGTCATCGCCGAATTCTAATCGGCAAAGACACCAGGCTGTCGGGCTATATGTTAGAAACGGCAATGGCGTCAGGCATTTGCTCAATGGGCGCCGATGTTTTGCTGGTCGGACCGCTGCCGACGCCGGCTATCGCTTTTCTGACGCGCAGTATGCGGGTTGATGCGGGTGTGGTGATCTCCGCCTCGCATAACCCCTTTCAAGACAATGGTATCAAGTTCTTTTCCCGCGAGGGATACAAGCTCGAGGATCAGACCGAGCGGCGGATCGAGGGCCTAGTCTTCGACGATGGGGACCTGAGCCAATTTCGCGCAGCTGGTGCAGGCATCGGCAAAGCGACGCGCATCGACGATGCGATCGGACGTTATCTGGTTTTTTTGAAATCGTGCGTGCCGCGCGAAGTGACCCTCGAGGGCGTGAAGATTGTGATCGACTGCGCCAACGGCGCCGCCTATAAGGTTGGTCCCGAAGTACTCGACGAGCTGGGCGCAGCAGTGCTGCCCATCGGTGTTGATCCGGACGGCATTAACATCAACGCGGGATGCGGCGCGGTGCATCTGGAGAAAATGAGGGAAGCAGTGGTCGAACACCAAGCCAACGTTGGAGTCGCGCTCGACGGTGACGGCGACCGCGCCTTGTTCGTCGACGAGCGCGGCGAACTGTTCGACGGCGACGACGTTATGGCACTGCTCGGCTGCCAGATGGCCGCCCGGGGACTGCTCAAGCACAACACCGTAATCGCCACCGTGATGAGCAACTTCGGCCTCGAGATAGCCCTGTCTGGTTGCGGCGCCAGATTAGTACGTACTGACGTCGGCGACCCGGCGGTGGTGCGGGAGATGCGCGCCAATTCGTATAACCTGGGAGGTGAACAATCCGGTCATATAATCTTCATGGACCATTCAACCACCGGTGACGGCCTCATCACCGCCCTGCTCGTATTTTCGCTCATGGTGGAAACCGGCAAGCCGCTTAGTGAATTGCGCTCGATGCGGCGGGTGCCTCAGGTGCTGGAAAATGTCCAGGTGCGCCAGCGGACACCGCTGGAGCAGATGCCCGATGTCAGCCGTGAGATCGCGGCGGCGGAGCGCCGCCTCAAAGGTTGCGGGCGCCTGCTTGTGCGCTATTCAGGTACTGAGATGTTGGCGCGCGTGATGGTGGAGGGCGAGGATCATACCAGCATCAGCGAAATCGCCCATCAGATCGCTGCAGCAATCCATCGGCAACTCGGACTGACGGGCTAGAGCCCACGTCTGCAACTAGTGCGGCGGTATTCGTTGCAGCGGAAAACATGGAGAGCTGACACCTGAGTCAAGGCGATGATCAAACTTGGGGTTAATGTCGATCATGTCGCAACTCTCAGACAGGCGCGCCTTGCGCGATACCCCGACCCGGTGGAAGCTTCCCTGGCGGCTGAGCGGGCCGGAGCCAATGCAATCACAGTCCATCTGCGCGAAGATCGCCGGCATATCCAGGATACCGATCTCTTCGGTATTCATCAGGCGATTCAGATTCATCTGAACCAGGAAATGGCGCCGATTCCGGAAATGCTGGAAATCGCGATGGAACTGCGGCCTGACGAGGTTTGCCTGGTCCCGGAACGCCGCGAGGAGCTGACTACCGAAGGCGGACTCGATGCGGCCGGCCTGAAACACCGCCTCCAGCCGATACTGGAGAGGTTGAGCCTGGCAAAAATCGGCATTAGCCTGTTTGTTGACCCAGAGCCGAGACAGATCGAAGCGGCGGTAATGCTTGGCGCCGACTTCGTTGAAATTCATACCGGGACGTACGCGAATCTCGCCGACGCAGACCTGGCGAAGGCGCGTAAGAACGATGAGGGGAACGGGAATAAGCGCGCGTTGCATGCGCGCCTTGCCCCGCATCAAATCGGGCCGGGCACACAGGCCTCACTCGGAGCTTCCCGCTCAGTTCAGCGACCAGACGCGCAAGGAACTGCAAAAGATTCGCGCCGCCGTGAAATTAGCGCGTTCGCTGAAACTCAAAGTTAATGCGGGCCATGGATTGAACTACGAAAATGTGGCGCCGGTCGCTGCTATTCCCGGAATCGCCTGGCTTCATATCGGCCATGCTATTGTCGCCCGTTCCTTGATAGTTGGCATGGAGCGCGCCGTACGCGAAATGCTCAGATTGATCAACGGCTAGACCGCGGGCTGAATCCGCTGTCATCGTTAGCGAGCCGCGGACGACCAGCCGTCAAAGCTAAACGATTTAGAAGCCTATTTATACGATGATTCTTCTCACCGCAGCGCAGAGTCGCGAACTCGACCGCTTAAGCCAGCAGAAGTATGGCGTTCAACTCGTACGCGTTGATGACCAATGCCGGCGATGCGGTCGCGCGCACGATTGCGCGTCGATGGCCGGAAGCGATGGCCCGTGGTGTGCTGGTGGTCGCGGGCAAGGGTAATAATGGTGGCGATGGATTGGTGGCGGCGCGGCGGCTTCATCAGACCGGTGAACGGGTGCGAGCGGTGTTGCTCGCGCGCCGAACGGACTTGAGGGGCGATGCGGCCAGGGCGTGCAACGATCTGGCCGCCGTGGGCGGCTTAATAATCGAGATCACCGACGAGACCGCGCTGGCCGCCGCGATGAGCACCGGGCAGGCGGGTGTGATTGTTGATGCTATTTTCGGCACCGGTCTTAACGCAGAGGTTGGCGGGCTTGCGCGGCGCGCGATCGAGGTGATTAATGCGGCCGAGGCGGCGGTTGTGGCGGTGGACATTGCCTCAGGCGTTAATGCTGACACCGGAGCCGTAATGGGTGTGGCGGTCCGTGCAGCCATCACCGTCACCTTTGGTTTCGCCAAGTATGGGCACGTCTCCTACCCTGGTGCCGCACTATGCGGTTGTCTGGAAATTGCGGAGATTGGGTTTGCACTGGAAGCGATTCGCGATATCGCGCCACGCGGCCGGTTCCTTGAGCGCACCGACGTGCTTGCTCTGATTCGGCCGCGCGCCGACAATACACACAAGGGTACGTACGGCCATCCGCTTATTATCGCCGGATCGCGCGGAAAATCGGGTGCCGCACTGCTCGTCGCGCGCGGGGCGTTGCGTGCAGGCGCAGGATTGTTAACGGCTGCTATCCCGGAATCAGTCGCAATGATCGTGGCGGCCGGGCAAGCTGAGTTGATGACTGAGCCGATGCCCGACTGCGACGGCCATTTCGATGCCCCAGGTTCAATCGAACGGCTGGAAGAACTGGCCTCCGGCAAAACTGCGCTTATTGCCGGTCCCGGAATGGGAGCAAGCGACGATACGCGGCGGATCGTAGAATGGTTAATGCGTTCGGTGCAGCCCGAATCGCCCCTGCTGCTTGATGCCGACGCGCTCAACGTGTTGGCACCAATCCGGCAGGAACTCCTTCGCGCGGCGCGTGGTCCGGTCGTTTTGACGCCCCATCCGGGCGAAATGGCGCGGCTGCTCGGCATCAGCACTCCGGAGGTAAATGCTGACCGGGTCGTCTGCGCCCGCGAGCTGGTTGAAGCGACCGGCGCCGGCGTTCTTTTGAAGGGCGCACGCAGCGTGATAGTCACTCCGGAGCGGGAAGTGTTGGTTAATTCCAGCGGCAATCCCGGGATGGGGACGCCGGGGATGGGGGACGTGTTGTCCGGAATTATCGGCGCGCTGCTCGGCCAGGGATTGTCGGCCGCAGATGCGCTGAAATTGGGGGTCTTTATGCATGGGTACGCGGCTGACCGCTTGGCGGCGCGGATCGGCCCGGCGGGCTATCTCGCGGGCGAGTTGGCCGACGAGATACCAGCGGCGTTTGTCTCGTGAGGATTAAAAGCGACGAGGAGTTCAGTGGAAGCTTCCATATTCGCGGATGAAAGCACGATCTTTATAGTCGAGAGCAGCTCGACGCGCGAAACCAAGATGTGGGGGCGTCGGCTGGGATCGATGCTGGAAGGCGGGGAACTGCTCGCTTTCAGTGGTGACTTGGGTGCCGGGAAAACGTGCTTCATCAAAGGTATCGCACGTGCCCTGAGTCTTGCGTGAGGAGAACATCCTTAGCCCGACGTTCACCATGATCCAGGAGCATCGTGGGCGCCTGCCAATCTACCATATCGATCTCTACAGACTGGACAACGTCGCCCTTGACGAGCTTGGCTTGCGCGAATATTTGTTTTCAGACTCAATCGCGGCGGTCGAATGGTTCGAGCGACTTCAGGAAGGTGATCAAATCGACCGGCTTGCGGTGAGAATCAGCTATACGGGTGCAAACAGCCGCCGTATAGAATTTATTGCGATTGGTGAACGCTACTGCTCGCTAGTTACGAAATTTCGCTCGCGCTTCAGTTGATAGAGTTGACCAATGGCAGCGAATTCGCTTTCCGCGCTAATGGCGGTTTCTTGGTTCATTGATAAGCGCGCGTGGCCGTGCCGTTCGACTACGATTTCACTTTCGCGGGAAATCGGTCTTATCGGGCTGAATAACAACTACGGTTATCTGGGAGACGCGACTCGAGACACGGCAACCTATAAGATTCTGGAAATCCCCTCGAATAATCCTTACTACTCAAAAATCATTGCATGGATCCACCGATCGAATTTTCTGCCATTTAGAAGAGAGAGTTTTACAAATCGAGGATTATTCCGGTATTCAGAATTTTGAACGGCATCCCTACTGTGACGCACGTTAAGATGACTCTTGAGTCTAGCGGTAACGGCAACCAATTTACCTTTAGCGATATCCAGTACAACAAAGCTCCCGCCAGCCTATTCGATCCCGACCAACTGCGAAAATCTGGCCAAGCACCCTTTCTGGAGTGAGGCCAAACCTTGAGGACCGTCTCCGGGAAATGGCATTAATGACTCGGATAGCGCTGACTATTGCGGGTTCGGATTCGGGAGGCGGCGCGGGTATTCAAGCCGACTTGAAGACCTTCGCCGCGTTCGGCGTGTTCGGCACCAGCGTGATTACCGCGTTGACTGCACAAAATACCCTGGGTGTGCGCGCCGTGGCGGATGTGCAGCCGGCTTTCGTCCGTGCCCAACTCGACGCAATCAGCGAGGATTTCGCTGTCGCCAGCACCAAAACGGGGATGCTCGCGCGGCGGCCGATAATCGAGATCGTAGCCGCCCACCTCTTCAACCGCCGCGCACGCAATCTCATCGTTGATCCGGTGATGGTTGCCGCAAGCGGCGACGTATTGCTTGCGCCCGATGCGCTCGTCGCGATGCGGGAATTGATGCTGCCGCTGGCGTCGCTGCTTACGCCCAATGTGCGCGAGGCCGAGATTTTGAGCGGTGTGGCTATCAATGACGTTGCGACCATGCATCGGGCGGCACGCGCGATCGTTGACAGAGGTGCCAAGGCAGTATTGGTGAAAGGGGGCCGTCTTGGCGGGTCAACCGCAGTTGACGTGCTGTGCCGCGGCGGCACGATACGGGAATTCAGTGCGCCTAGGGTCGCAGTCAACCGCGCGCACGGCACCGGATGTACCCTGTCAGCGGCGATTACTGCTGCGATGGCGCTCGGAATGCAATTAGAGGACGCTATCCAGACGGCTAAGCTTTATGTAACTCGCGCGCTCGCTACCGCTGAGCGGGTGGGCCATGGTGCGACTCCGCTCAATCACCTAATCAAGCCCGAAGAAATAAAGGGTCGGGGGTAGAAGGGAACAGCGAGGCAAAGCCCGCAGTCTGCTCCTGTTTCCTCTGTGCTATCTGTTCTCCCGCAGCGGCTTGCCCTTTGCGCCAATTCGCGAAACTATTAAAGAGACCAACTGAACCGTTCGCTGAGCAGCTACCTGACACAGACAGAGACCAGGAGTTGAATGCTGATGGGCCTTCGCCGTAGACTTGCGAGCTTTGTCATGAGTGGAGCGACCGGGCGCCAAGCGCTGGTCGGCGAGAGCAATGCTTTCCCCGATGCGTTTGCAACCACCCGGTTGGCGGACGCGGTGAACTGGGCACGCAAGTATTCATTTTTTCCGTATCCCTTCGTAACCGCTTGTTGCGGGATGGAGTATTTCTCGGCGTCGGGACCGCGCTACGATATCGATCGTTTCGGCGCAGCTCTGCCCCGCTTTACCCCGCGCCAGGCCGATCTACTAATGGTGGTCGGCACGATAACACAGCGCCAGGCGCCGATCTTGCGCCGCGTCTACGAGCAGATGGCGGAGCCGAAATGGGTGGTTTCGTTCGGCGCCTGCACTAGTTCAGGCGGTCCTTACGACAATTATGCGGTCTTGCAAGGCATCGACCGTGTCGTGCCGGTTCATCTTTACATACCCGGCTGTCCACCCCGGCCGGAGGCCGTGCTCGACGGTCTTATCAAGTTGCAGGACCGGGTTCAGCACGAACGGCCCAACCAAACATGGGATGGCCTGAAGCTCCATGGCAGCGGGCGCAAAATTGACTGACGCGCCCAAGCTCGTTCACGTCTCCGTCGACGGGAATCTTATAGAGGCCCGCGAGGGCGAGCCGCTGTTGCAGGCGATGCTCAATGCCGGCATCGATATCCCGCACTACTGCTATCATCCGAAACTCACGATCGACGGCTCGTGCCGGCTGTGTCAGGTGCGGATCGAGGGCATCCCCAAACTCCAGATTTCATGCAATACACAGGTGCGCGACGGCATGGTCGTCCACGCCGCCGATCCCGAAGTTGCGTTGGCGCGCCGCGGCGTCGAAGAATTGCTGCTGCTCAATCATCCGCTGGACTGCCCGATTTGCGATAAGGCCGGGGAATGCTGGCTGCAAAATTATGCGATGCGGTTCGGCAGCCGTTTCTCGCGCACGCGCGACCCGCGCCGCAAAGAGGAGAAACGGCTCGATATCGGCGAACGGATGCTGCTAGATCAGGAGCGTTGCATCTTGTGCCGCCGGTGTGTGCGTTTTTGCCGTGAAATCAGCAAGACCGGCGAGCTGCACGTTTTTCATCTCGGCGACCGTTCGGTCCTTGATATTTACGATCGGCGCCTCGACAACGATTATTCGATGTGCACGGCCGACATCTGCCCGGTCGGTGCGCTCGAGACCAAGGACTTCCATCATAAAGTCCGCGTGTGGTTTCTCGAGGAAACCGCGAGCGTATGCCCGAGCTGTTCGAACGGCTGCAACGTTATGCTGTGCACGTACAAAAACCGCATCTGGCGGCTGATACCGCGTCGCAATGATGCGGTCAACCAGACGTGGATGTGCGATGCAGGTCGGCTGAACTACGGTTTTGTGATGGATCCGGCGCGCCTGCGAACGCCGCGAGTCGCGCAGGCGGACGGGGTGGCCGACGCTGACTGGAAGGTTGCAATTGCGCATGCCGCGACCGAACTCGACGCATTCAGGAAACGCCACGGCGGTAAGGCGTTAGGCGCCGTGGTTTCGCCCCATCTGACCAACGAAGAAAATTATCGCTTTGGCGAACTGATGCGGGCGCTCGGCGTCGAGCGCCGAGCGATGGCGGTGCGGCGGGGCAAATTTGACGACTTTCTAATCAAAGCGGACAAGGCTGCGAACGCACGAGGTGCGCGTGAATTAGGGCTGGTTGCGGGCGATGATGATGGCCTGGCTGGATTGCTCAGCGCGTGTGAAGCCGGCGAGATCAAAGGGCTCTATCTCTGTAGCGATGACGTGTTCGAGTTGGTCGATGCCAGCCGCCTGACCGCAGTCCTTGAGCGAATGGACCTGCTCATTGCGCACAATCTTAAGCTCCAGCCGATATTGGCCAAGGCGGCAGTAGTTTTTCCCACTACGACTTTTGCAGAGAAGGATGGCACCTTTACGAACGACGCCGGACGTGTTCAGCGTATTCACCAAGCGCTCCCGCCGCCAGCGGAATGGCTGACAGACGGCGAAGTTTTCACACGGATACTGAATCATCTGGAATCGCGGCAAGAACGGTTTGAGTTGCCGCAGATCTGGGACTCGATGGCGGCGAACGGAACCGCGTTCGCACAGCTTAGGTTCGACGAGATTGATCCTTATGGCGTCCCCCTAGAGACCAAGATGCGGCCCTAAGTCGTGCAGCGACTTCAGCTCCGTGTTGGAGGGTGACGGGCTAAGGCTTGGCTTATAGGGCTCTTGACAAGAGCGCATTGAGGGTTCATAGCGCGAGGGAGTCGCGGGCACCAGTCTACGTTTTTGATCCGCGGATAGGCCCGCAGTCGTGAATTTCGGAGTCGAGACCGCGGCCGGGTGTGGCCGAAGCACAGTCAAGGGGACGACAGCTATGGCAACGGCACCGCAAATCGAATCAGGGGGGCTGAAGCGCTACTTCGAGGTCCATCGTACGCTGGAGACTTATCCAACCGGTTGGTACCGCTGGTGGATGCTCCTGCTGACGGTGTTCGCCACGATTGTCTCGTTTTATGAATTCGGGCTGTCCTCGATGTTGCCACTCTGGATGCCCTCGCTGCATTTTACGATTAAGGACTTCAGTTGGTTTCTTACTGGTGCTGTCTTCCTGTCTGGATTCTCCGCGATGGCCGGAGGGCCGCTCGCCGATCGTCATGGCCGGGTCGTGGTAATCGATCTTTGTCTGGGAGTCATGATCCTGCTGACCTTCGCCAACCTGCTGATGACCGGGTTCTGGGCATTTGTCGTGGTGCGCGGTTCGATGAACCTGGTTGCTGGTTTGATGTGGGGCGCGTTGGGGGGGCTCACTCGCGACATGTCGCCGCGGGTAAGCCGTGGTGCTGCGTTTGGATTACTGACGGTGGGGGCCGTCGGCTGCCAGTGGTTGTGGGTCTTCGTACCAGGCCTGACGCTGCGGAGCTTCCCCACTTGGCAGGCGCAAATGGTAATCATGGGCATCCTCGCCGTAGTTTTGTATATACCGGTGCTTTTGTGGCTTAAGGATCTGGCGCCGAAGCTGCGCTTGATGGTGCTTGACAGCGAAAGTACGGGTGAAGCGTTCGAGTCCGGCGACCTGCCTCATGAAGCGCCGGGCACGGCAATGTCAGCGTTTGGCCAATTGTTGGGTCGATGGGAGGTTTGGCTGATGGTGATCGGCGTGGTGGCTTTCATCACGGTCGCTATCACGGTGCAGACGTTTGGCCCAATTATGTTCGAGCAAGCGTTCGGGTACGATCACGCAACGGCCGATCGGTTGGCATCGTACTTCTGGCTGCTGAATGGGATTATGCTGGTGCCCGCCGGAATGTTCTCGGACTGGCTGGGCGTCCGCAAGCCGATCTCGATTGTGCTGGCACTCGTCACTCTGATGATATTGGTCTGGTGGACGCGGCACTTCTATCCACCGTTGTCGGCCAACGCGCTTTCATGGGTTACGCTGGTATTGGGCGGGATAGCGGCCGCTGCATTTATTCCCTGGACGGCACTATACTCAGAATACGTTGAAGACATCTCCCCCGCGCTGCAGGCTACTGGATGGTCGTTTTTTCAATTGATTTATCGTACATGGGTAGCCTTCTCCGCCCCGGTGCTGACGGCTGTCACCGCGCACTATGCAGCCTCGGAGGCGCTCGCGCACCATCTAGTTAAGCCCGACCTGCGCGCATGGAGTATCGGCTGGGCGACGTGGATGGACGTAATAATTGCCGGGACGGTACTGTTTGTTGTTTCGTTATTCGCGCTACGAGGTTTTTGGACACCAGCCACTTCTCAAGCCGCGGGTCATGGAGCACCGGCACACGCTGCCGCGGGTAGGTAGTAGTCCTTTAGGAGTGAAAGTGACTGTCATCCCGTGCCGAGCTCGCGTTCTTTGGCGAGCAGAGTGGACGGGTCAACGAAGCGGTTTCCTGTGCGCCCGTTCCAGTGATAATGGTTCGTGCTGATCCTTCCGCTTGCGTCGCTGTTCGCCGCGCCCATTTGGCAGGATAACAAGTAATTAGATGGCAGTTCGGATCGTAAAGGTAAATCGTCCGACTCAACCGTGGGCCAACGTGCGCCCATGGTGGGCGCTGATGGTCGGCTTGTGGGTCTCGACGCGTCATTTTTTTGTCAACCTCGGCCGCTTCCTGCGTGGTTCCCAGGATTTCACTGTGTACTTCCCTGAGCAGCGCTTGGTCCACGCCCCCGCTATCCGTGGCATGCCGGTGCTGGTGCAAATGGAAAATGGTAAAGAGCGGTGCGTCGCTTGCGGTCTATGTGAATGGGCGTGCCCGACCACCTGCATTACGATTTTCCCCGCTGAAACCAACGACGAGGTCGAGCGTTATCCTGAAATCTTTGATATTGACATGTCGCGATGTATGTTCTGTGGCTTCTGCGAGGACGCCTGTCCGGAAGAAGCAATCGTCATGAGCCGGCAAATCGAGATTTCCTCTTTTTCCCGTCAAGGTTCGCTCTGGCATAAGCAGGACTTGCTCGTCCCCGTAGCTCAACTCAAGACTCGCATCGATTACCTGCGCAGCCAATATGACCGCTGACAAACCTGGTCCGGCTAGTCAACTTGTTCAAACCGAATCGGAATTGTCGCCGATGATCGGGCGTGTGACTGAGGTTCTGGGCGACCGTATCGTGGAGTGCCGCAGCTTTCGAGGTGATGACCGAATCCACGTCGCCCGCGAACACATCGTTGAAGTCGGTGAAATCCTCCGTGACGATGTTGAATTGGCGTTCGACCTACTGCTCGATGTCACCGCGATCGATTATCTGGGACAACCGGATGACTTCGAAAAAAAACCTGAAATCTGGGATCAGGAACGGCCGGTGCTCCGACGTCAGCCTGCGAGCCGCCACGAATTGCTATTGCCTCCGCGGGGCCCCCACCCGCGCTTTGCCGTTGTCTATCACCTGACGTCCACCAGCCGGTTGCATCGCTTGCGGATCAAATGCCGGGTGCCGGAGGACGACCCCACAATCGCGAGCCTCACGCCGGTCTGGCCGGGAGCGAATTGGCTGGAACGCGAAACCTACGACCTATACGGTATTCAATTCACCGGCCATCCGGATCTCCGCCGGATTTATCTTAACGAGGAATTCGTCGGCCACCCGCTGCGCAAAGATTACGGAAAGTTGGAGGAACAACCGATTCAACCATATGTCGGACCAGGAGCAAAAGAACCTCGACGCCCGCACTAGCCGCGCCGGTGCAGCGCGTCTGCGCGGTTTCGAGGGTGATCTTCATACCGAGCCGATGCGCGTCCAGTTCGGTCCGTCGCATCCGGCAACGCATGGCACAGTCAAGATTGTGCTCGATTTGGACGGCGAACGCATCCTTGATGCGGATGTGCAGGTCGGCTACTTGCATCGCGGTTTTGAGAAGGAATGCGAAACCGGCCTCTTTTACCAGAACATTCCTTATACCGACCGCCTGAACTACAGCTCGCCGATGTTGAATAACGTGGGCTACTGCCTGGCGGTCGAAAAGCTGCTTGATATCGAAACACCGCCGCGATGCAAATTTCTGCGGGTGGTTGGTGGTGAGATCTCCCGCATGACCGATCATATGCTCTCAGTGGGCTCGTCGGCGATGGAACTGGCGGCGTTCACGCCGATGCTCTATCTGCTCGAAGCCCGCGAGTTGTTGCTCGATCTGAATGACGCGTTATGCGGCGCCCGGGTGACCACGAATTTCACGCGCATTGGTGGCCTCTGCGCCGACATGCCCGAGGGATTCAAGGACTTCGCAGTTCCGCGCCTGGATCGTGTGCTCAAACTGATTGAAGACGCAGACAAGCTTTTAACCGAGAATCCGATTTTTCGCGAACGGATGGAGGGCACCGGAAGCCTCCCAGCGAAGGATTTGATTGCGTGGGGAGTCACCGGCCCGATGCTACGCGCGGGCGGCGTCGCGTATGACGTGCGCCGCGTGCATCCATACCTGGTCTATTCTGATCTCGATTTCGATGTGCCGGTCGGCGAACACAGCGACAATTTCGACCGCTATCTGGTGCGACTCGAAGAAATGCGTCAAAGCCGCCGGCTCGTCCTTCAATGTCTCGAACGGATGCCCGACGGACCGGTCGATTCGGACGATCCGCGCGTTCGATGGCCGGGAAAACGTCGCGTCTACACTCGTATGGAGGAGCTGATCGATCAGTTCAAGCTGGTGACGGAAGGAGGGTATCCGCCACCCGGCGAAGTCTACCATGCGGTCGAGGCAGCAAATGGCGAATTGGGTTTCTATTTGGTGAGTGATGGCACCGGCAGGCCGTGGAAATGCCGCTGCCGATCGCCCAGCTTCTCCAATATCTCGCCGATGAGCCTGATGCTGAGAGGTGGGCAGCTTGCTGACGTAGTGCCGACGTTCGGCATGATCAATATGATCGGCGGCGAAACCGACCGTTAGCAACTGCCTGAGTTTGTGGATTGTCCTGTTGAAAACGGAGATCCAAGGACTCCACACATGGGCTGAAGCCTGTGCCACTGAAGGCAAAGAGGACAGTGGTTGGATGATTTTGTCTGCTGAGACGCACGAAAGAATCCGCGAGGAGATTTCCCATTTTCCAAACGCCCGGGGTGCACTGTTGAGCGCGCTCCATTTTGCGCTTCGCGAGCGAGGCAGGTTGGACGCCGAGGTCTTCGCTGAAATCGGCCAATTTTTCGGGATGCGCCCGGACGAAGTCGCCGAAGTTGTGTCCTTCTATTCACTCTTCAACCAGCCACGTGCTCAGGCGATTTTTCAGGTCTGCACCAACCTGCCCTGCTGCCTCAAAGGCGCACGCGCAATCGTAGGCGAACTCGAACATAGGCTAGGCATCAAAGCGGGCACCGCGACTCCCGACGGCCGCTTCGCAATTGAAGAAGTCGAATGCCTTGGCTCATGTGCCACGGCGCCAGTTGTCCAGGTAAACCTGAATCCGTACCTGGAAAATGTGACGCGAGATTACCTCGCGACGATTCTTGAAGCGCCCGAAAAGGCGATTGAAGCGCGCCGGCCAGCGCCAGTCATTTCGACGGTGCCGCCCGGGGTTGAGGGCTATCTGCTTCCGCCCAACGGCCAGAACTGGCTCTCGCTCGACGATTACAAGCACAATGGCGGCTATCAGGCGATTGTCAAAGCGGGGCAGATGCTGCCCAAAGACATCGCCACGCTCGTGCGAGATTCGGGCCTGCGCGGCCGTGGCGGTGCCGGTTTCGGAACGGGCCTGAAATGGAGCTTCATGCCGCCGCCTGATGGCGGACCGCGTTATCTAGCGGTCAATGCCGACGAAAGTGAACCGGGCACGTTCAAAGATCGCCAGATCATGGAGCGAAACCCTCATTTATTTATAGAAGGCGTTATGATCTGCGCGATGGGGATTGAGGCCGCCGCGGGCTTTTATCTATGTGCGCGGCGAGTACGTCGAATCTTACCGCCTTGTGCGCCACGCAATTCGGGAATGCTACGGGGCAGGAATCCTGGGGGAGAAAGCGCTCGGATTCAATCGGCGCTTTGATATTCATATTCAGCCCGGTGCCGGCGCGTATATTTGCGGCGAAGAGAGTGGGATGCTCGAATCGATGGAGGGAAAGAAGGGCCAGCCCCGCAAGCGGCCGCCCTTCCCTGCCGTGCGCGGTCTATGGGACCGTCCAACCACCGTGGATAACTGCGAGACGGTTTCCCATACCCCTGCGATCATCATGAAGGGCGCAGACTGGTTCAAAGCCGAAGGCGCGAAAAACAGCTCAGGCCATACACTGTTCGGCGTTAGCGGCCACGTCAAACGCCCAGGTATTTTTGAGCTGAGGCTCGGAGTCAAAATGCGCGATCTCATTTACAATTACGCCGGTGGGCTGGAGAACGGGCGTACTGTTAAGGCGGTGATCCCCGGCGGCGTCTCGATGCCGATTCTGCGCGGTGATCAGATCGACGTTGCCGTAGACCATGAGTCATTGCGTTCGGTGAATTCGCTGCTCGGTACCGCGGGCGTAATCGTGATGGATGATCGCACCTGCATCGTGCGCGTCGCATTGGTGGTGGCGCGTTTCTTCGATCACGAATCGTGCGGGCAATGTACCCAATGCCGCGAAGGAACCGGATGGATCTACCATACGCTGGAGCGCATCGAGCGCGGGGAGGGAGTTTCACGCGATTTGGAGGTGCTGGCGGACTGCTGCAATTTCATGGATGGCAAATGTATTTGTGCTTTGGCCGACGGCGCCTCATGGTCAGCGCGCGCGTTTTTCACGCAATTCCGCAGCGATTTCGAAGCTCATATAGCCGCTGGCAAATGTCCATTCCCGGAGAGTTTCGAAGTATGACGCTGGGCGGAACGAAGTGGAGCCGAGCTGACGAGTCTGCGAGGTGCGCAGCATAGTAAGGAGTCTGCGACGTGCGCATAGAAAGACCCGTCACTCGCAACCGCGTGGTGTCCCTGCTCGGCACGCCGCATGCTGTCGAAGGCAGCCTGAACGATCCGGTCGAGCGCGAGGAATTCGGCATCCACTATAACGAGAAGTGGACGTACGACGATCTGGGAAACGATCCAGCCGGTGTGCCGAACCGTGCAATTTACTGGCATCGTTACGATTTCGTCGCGACAATGGTGCGTGCCACCGACAACGAAGAATGGCGTCCCGACACGAAATTAATTGAAGCCGCCAATGCCGTGAAGGAGCGCCTGGGAATAGTTGACGACCACCATCCCGCGTATCCAACCAACGGCCGCTACCGGCCCGTGTCGAAGCCCCAGGATTGGCGCGACTTGGGCGGCTACGTGCAGGACGAAGTCACCGGCCTTAGGATCAACAAAGCAGGATTCGAATCGTGACCGCACCGAAATTCGGCTTTGCCATCCTAATATCGCTCCCGAGCCACCCCCGCGCGATTACTCCTCCTGCGACGATCGATGCAAGTAGTGTATCGTTCAATCAGATCGCGGCGCGTCACTATGCCGACGTTCACGTACCGATAGCGCTGCGTAACGCCTCAGCAGCATCGCCGATGGCGGTTTTAGCCTTTTCCAGCAACCCTGGCATGCCAAAAAAACCGTGAGTAACACCTTCGTAGCGCTTCAGGATCGTCGAAACGCCTTCGTCGCTTAATCTCATCGCATACGCTTCGCCTTCGTCGCGCAGCGGATCGAACTCGGCCGTGATCACGAATGCAGGCGGCAAGCCTCTCAGGCTTTTCGCATAGGCCGGGCAAGCGTATGGATTTTTACGATCCTCGTCGTGGGCGAGATAATGACCCCAGAACCATTCCATATCGGCGCGTGAAAGAATGTAATAATTATCTTTAGCGAACTGGCTATGCGACGCGGTAGTCAATTCCGTAGTGGTAGCAGGATAGACAAGCAGTTGATATGCGATATGGGGACCGTGGCGATCGCGCGCCATCAGCGTAATGGCCGCCGCCAACGTCGCACCTGCACTGGTGCCGCCAACCCCGATCCGCATGGGATCGACATTGAGCAAGGCTGCGTTGTCGGAGACCCATTTAGTGGCGCTGTAGCAGTCCTCCGGACCGGCCGGAAATCTGTCTTCTGGTGCGAGCCGGTATTCGACCGACACCAACATGCAGCCGGAGGCATTCGCGAGCAATCGGCACGGCTGATCAGTCATTGCGATATTGCCGAGCACCCATCCGCCGCCATGAAAGTAGACCAGAACTCCGAATGGCGGAACCCCGGCAGGCGTGTAAATACGAATCGGAATGTCGCCGCCGGGTGACGGGATTTTGCGATCCTCGACTTTCGCGACAGTCTCGGGCTCACCTGGCTGTGGGCGAGCAGCCGCAATTCGGCGCGCTTCCTGCGGTGTCAGAGTATGGAAAGCGGGATTCTTTGCAGCAGCCATTGCGTCGAGCACGGATTTCATTTGTATATCAAGCGGCATTAAAGACTCCTTGAACTCAAGTCACTGCGGTGACGTGTAAGCCGGGATGGTGCACCAACAACCAGCCATCATGTGGTAGCGCTGAGCGAATCGATTTTTGCAGCCATTACGAAGTCATTCCGATGCAGGCCGCGAATCTTGTGCGTCCATAACTTAACCGTGACTCTGCCCCATTCAGTGAGGATGGCCGGATGATGGCCTTCTTCCTCGGCCAGCGCACCTACCCGATTGGTAAAGTTCAGGGCCTGCGCAAAATTGTTGAAGCGAAATTCCCGTTCGAGCCTCGGAGTGCCGTCCGCTTCCGCCAGTGTCCATTCCGGGATTTGTGGTTTCAGTTCCTGAATATCCGCCTCAGTTACTCGCGGTGAATCGCGGCGGCAGGCGGTGCATTTTTCATTATTTAACATGGCCATTCTGATCTCCGTGCCCTAAACATAAAGCGATGCGAGCCGCTCCAGTTCAGACGAATAATTCGCCGTATCGAGAGGGCCGCCAATCTGCATGATGATGAAACGGTGTACTCCAACGTCTTCGTATTGTTTGAGGCCGTTCTGAACCTGCGCGCGATTGCCGCGCATTTCCCGCTTGAATATTGAGACGTCGAGGCGGTCGAAGCGCGTTTCCGCCTTGTTGCATTCCTCCCGCAATTTTTTCAACTCGGCGCGCATCGCTTCGGGCGGAAGAAAGATTGGACACCAGCCATCACCCCACTGTGCGACCCATCGGAGCGCATTTTTGTCTTTGCTGCCGATAAGAATTGGCGGGCCGCTCTTTTGTTTAGGCTTGGGGTAGAGACGCACCGGGCTGAACTTGACGTACTTGCCCTCGAACGACGCTTCGTCTTTCGTCCATAGCTCACGCATTGCCGCAATATATTCCTTGGTCTGGCTCCATCGATGAGGGAAATCTACGCCCAGGATTTCGGACTCTTCCTTGAGCCAACCCGCGCCGATACCGAAGAGTACGCGGCCATCGGAAAAATGGTCCAAGGTCGCTAATTCGTTGGCGGTCAGCAGCGGATTGCGTTCTGGCACGAGGCACACGCCGGTCGCTACTTTGAGACGCGTGGTTGCGCCAGCGGCCATCGCCATCCCAATGAACGGGTCGGAGATATGCGAGTAGACTTCAGGAATCTGACCCTGTCCTTGTGGTGTTTCCGGGAGCGGTGTCGTGCTGTGGACCGGCAGCACCGGATGGTCGGGAAGCCAGATTGATTCAAAGCCCAGATGCTCCATTTTGCCGGCAAGCATCGCGGGATCCGCAGTGTGCTCGTTGGCAGCTATCAGTATTCCGATCTTCATTGCTGATGCCTCGCGCGAATATTAGACCAACGCAGAACGCAAGGGTATCGCACAGGAAGAGAGCGTGAAGGCTTGCCTTCTGGCACTGGCAATGCGATTTGTTGCGGCGCGAACGGACCAACGGAGGCCTCAGTACCAAATGGCGACAGCAAAGCCCTTGCTCGACGGCTACAAGGTGATCGATTTCACACAAGTCCTCGCCGGACCTACTACCACCCGCTACATGGCGGAGATGGGTGCCGAGGTGGTCAAGGTGGAAATTGCCCCGAATGGCGATATTTCTCGGCAGGTGCCGTTTTTGCGCGACGGCCGCAGTGGTTATTACGTCCAGCAAAATCGCGGCAAGAAAAGCCTGTGTCTCGACCCAAAGCACCCAGCCGGCGCCGCAATAATCAAGGAGCTGATTCCCAAATTTGACGTTTTAGTCGAGAATTTCGCGCCTGGCGTAATCGGACGCCTGGGGTTTGATTACCAGGTAGTCAAAACGCTCAATCCCAGAATAATTATGTGCTCAATCTCCACCTTCGGCCAGAACGGCCCGTTGGCTACGCGCCCTGGCTATGATTTTATTGGCTGCGCGTACTCAGGCGTTCTCAGCATGATCGGTGAGCCTGACCGCCTGCCCGTGCTGCCCCAGGTTGGGGTTGGCGACATCAGCACCGGCGTCCACGGGCTGACGGCGATTCTGGCTGCTCTGCTGCATCGCGAACGTACGGGCGAGGGGCAATTCGTCGAAACGTCACTGCTCGACTGCTACTTCAGCTACAATGACATGACCGTACATACGGCCAGCTTAAGCCGCGGCGCAATCTTGCCGCGGCGCAGCGGTTCGCATCATTTCGGGGTGGCTCCGCTTGGCGTGTTTACCGGCAAAAGCTGTCCGATCTTGATCATGGCCAGTACCGAGCATCAGTTTGCTTATTTGTGCCGTGCGATGGGCCGGCCGGAATTGCCCGGTGATCCGCGCTTTAAAAGCAATGCCGATCGCATGGCGCATGTTGAAGAACTCAAGCGCCTTATCCAGGAGTGGTTCGATTCGATGCCGGGCGACGATGAAATCTTCCGGCTGTTCGATGAATATCGCGTTCCGTACGCTCCGGTGCTGACGGTTGAACAGGCGATCGCCCATCCCCATCTGCGCGACAATGAAATCGTACGCACGGTAGATGACCGCTTCCTCGGCGAGTTCGACGTGCCAGGCTTCCCGCTGAGATTTTCGCAGTGCGCGCGACATCCGCGACTCGATGCGCCGACGCTCGGTGAGCACAACCGCTCAATCTTGACCGACTATCTGGGTTATTCCTCAGAGCGGATCGAAGCGCTGGAGCGCGATGGCGTGCTGCATAAGGGACCGCGCTGAAGGTACTACCCGGATATGATTGGTGGCCGGGCTGAAATCGTGTGAGAAAGCTGTGCGCGATTTCTTTGCCGGGTGCCAGACGCCGGCTGAAGATGTTAATGTTGCTGCGCTACCGTTTGGCTCCCAGACCATTCGGCAGTTAAAAGAGGAATTTGGCAAGAGCAATGAAAAGAGCGTTAGTCGTGGGTGGTACCGGTCCTAGCGGACCATTCCTGGTCAATGGTTTGCGGGACCGCGGCTACACCGTCGCGATCTTCCATCGGGGAACTCATGAGATTCCCGAAATCCCTAACGATGTCGAACATATTCATGGCGATCCGCATTTCCGGGAGACTATCGACTCGGCACTGAACCGCCGAGATTTTGATGTCGTAATTGCTACCTACGGCCGCATTCGCATACTCGCCGAGGCTTTGACGGGTAGGACCGGGCAGTTCATCGCCATCGGCGGCGTGCCGGCCTATCGCGGCTACTTTAATCCGTCGGTGAATTTTCCTCCCGGCCTGCCGATTCCAGTTCCCGAAACCGCCCCCACGGTGCAGGAGGAGCAGAGAAAATCGCTTCTCGTATTTGATCGCAAGCACGGAAAGAGCCGTGCTCGCGGCTCACCCGAACGGGGTAGTTTATCGCTATCCTTACGTTTATGGCCCTTATCAGCTACTGCCGCGTGAATGGTGCGTTATTCGCCGCGTACTCGACAGGCGTCCGTTCATCATCCTTTCAGAAGGCGGGCTTGGCTTGATGACCCATGGATACGCCGGGAATCTTGCACATGCAGTCCTGCTCGCGGTTGACAAGCCTGATGCTGCAGCGGGGCAAATCTACAACTGTGGTGACGACGTCCAGTACACGGTCCGGCAGATTGTCGAAATCATCGCGGACGAAATGGATCACAAATTGGAGATCATCAGCTTGCCGGCCGCCGCTGCCTACCCGGCGCGTGGCGTCAGTCTCGAAATCACACCGCATCACAAGCTGATGGATTGCCACAAGATCAAGTATCAGCTCGGCTACAGTGATCCGATCTCGCCGGAGGAGGCGCTGCGCCGCACCGCACGCTGGTATCTCGAGCATCAACCCGAGCGTGATGGTGATATCGAGCAGCGTCTTCAGGACGCGTTCGATTATGAGGCCGAGGATCAGCTGGCCGCAATTTATCGAGAGGCGATGGGGCGGGCGCAGTCCTTCCGCCGCGAGATAGTCCCCACGCCCCATCCGTATCCGCATCCAAAGCAACCCGGCCTCGCGCGCGACCACAGGAATCGCTGACGAACGGGTGAAAATTAGGGCAGGCGTCCGTATCTCGATGAATCTGCGGCACGCACATGCGCGCACATGGATCCAGGGTCGCAGCGAAATCGTTTGGTTCCCGAATACAGGGAACGATGATTGCGCTCGACCTGCATCTCGACTGGCGAGCCGCGCCGCCTGCTCTACTTCAAAAAGACCTGCTTGCCACGCCCAACCTAGATAACTAATTACGCCCTGCGCCTTTAATTTCCCCAGATCATCGTCATTGAAATTCAGCATACGGCCATAGACTTCGCGGTTGTGTTGGCCGAGCAATGGCGCGCTCTTTACCTCCACCGGCGAGTCGTCGAGCCGCACCGGACAGCCGGGCATCGTAAACTCGCCGCGCACCGGATGATCAACGGTCGCAATCATGCCGCGTTCGCGCAGATGCGGATCGTTGAGCAATTCGACGCTGTCGAGCACAGCGCCGCAGGGCACACCCGCCTCCCCCATTATCCTCATCACTTCCTGCTTGCTGCGCTGGCTGGTCCAACTCTCGACGATTTGCGTGAGTTCTTCGATATGCTGGCGCCGTTCCTTACGGTCAGTAAAGCGCGGGTCATCAGCGATTTCCGGCCGGCCGAGCGTTTGCCATAACGCGCGCCACATCTCCGGGTTGGCGCAATACAAGTACACGTAATCGTTCGGGCCAGCGGGCGCGCATTTAAAGATATCGCCGATTGGTCCGGCACCCAGCCGATTGCCCACGCGCGGAGTCGGCTTATGAGTCAGGTAGGTGCCCATCATCGGGACCCGGCAGTAGTTGAGCACCGCTTCCTGCATAGCGACTTCAACCCGCTGCCCCTTACCGGTGCGCTCGCGCTGATAGAGCGCCGCAAGAATCCCGCACGCGGCGTGTACACCGGTGCCGGTATCGCCGATTGTGGGGCCCGGCTTCAGCGGCGGCGACCCTGGAAATCCGGTTAACGCCATCGCACCGCCAGCCGCCTGCGCTATCATGTCGAAGCTCTTATACTTGCTGTAGGGGCCAAAGGTGCCGAAGCCCTTAACCGTGAGATAGATCAGGCGCGGATTGATCTCGCGTAGACAATCGTAGCCGAGGCCGAGACTTTCCATCGTGCCCAGGGAGTAATTCTCACTGACAATATCGACCTGCTTCGCCAGGTCGATGAAAATTTCCTTGCCGCGCGGGGACTTCAAGTTGAGTGTGATACTGCGCTTGTTGGCGTTGAGCAGCATGAAATAGTAGGAATCAACGCCGGGCTTGTCGGTCACCCGCCAACGTCCCTGCTCGCCCATTTTGGGCTCTTCAACTTTAATTACGTCCGCCCCCAGCCACGCGAGCAATTCGGTCGATGAGGTGCCGGCCTCATACTGGGTCAAATCGAGAATAGTCACGCCAGCCAACGCTTTTTCCATAATGGCCTCCGATCGTTCCGATGCGATTCTCTGTTTTGGCACTATGGTTCAGGATCCGAATTCAAGAACGTCGAAAATGTTAGATACTGCCCAAGAGGCTCAATCAGCAACTGTCTCAAGACCTCGCAACGCGACCTTGGAGCCAGTCAGGGTGTCTTATCGCTTCAGCGTCGCTTCGTCTTTTTGCGAGTTTCCCGCCGCCAGTCTGAAATAATGACAGGCGCAGCGATTGCAGTAGCCAACACGAACAGCCCGAAGAGCACCAAATATCCGTTCATTCGATATCCCTTAAAAGGAAAACACCGTAGGCCTCGATCACAACATAAACTACCAATGACCCAATGAACCAGCCAAGCTTGCCCTCGGTAAACATACGATACCCGTAATAGGCGAGTTGGCCGATCGCGATAGCTTGCAGCCCACGAGCGAGGTGCTCATGTTGTCGCTGATTCAGCCTCATAGCCCCTCGGTTTCCCGACGTTTAGCCCTGTAAGCAACAAAAGCAAGCGGCGCCTCGAAAATCGAGGCGCCGCCGTTTTAAGGATCCGCCTGCGACAGAGCCGCCGGTGTTATTTGCAGCTACGCGCGCATCGATTCCAGCGATACCAGTTGGGCCCGCGTGGCACCTGGGGTGTAAGGGCGCTGACCAGGTTCGCGCTCGAATGCATCGGCCAGACCCAATTCCTTGCCGATTTCACGCACTGCCGGCAGCACTTCCTGACCCAGCAACCTGATGCTCGTCATCCGATCCTCGAAACTCACCGGTCCCTGGCTCTGGAAAAATCCAAGGGTGCCAGGACGCAGCACTTCGAGAATCGTGCGCAGCTTCGGGATTACCGATTTAGGCGTGCCGGCAATAATCTGAAGTCCTGCAACCGCTTTGGGGTAAGCACGGTAGACCGCCTGCTTCGCTTCCTCGATCGTCACCTCGCCTCGCGCCATGCGTTTGCGAGTGCTGTCTGCGACACGCTGCAGGTTTTCGGGTTCACCCGCTGACTGGGAGCGCCCGAGTTGCTCCGCGCTAACTCCGAGAAAGCCGCCTGAACCGGCAGTCATCGTCCGCGCCAGGCGCTTGGTAGCTTCTTTGGAATTATAGCCCGGCGGCAGGGTGTGCTCGGGACGCGAGAAGGCGCCCTGGCCACCGCCAAATAGATGGGCTTTGCCGAGTTCCTCGGCTTTCTCTTCGGTCTCAGCCACGACCACGTGCTGAAGATAGCCGAAGTTTTCCGAGCCGGCTTCATAGCCCTGCTTCGCCGCCACCTCGCCATACAGGTTCCACAGTTCCGCAGTGGCCGGCAATGCGGTACCAAGCCCGAGGTACGGGTAGCGATGCTCCGCGCACCAGACGACGGTCTCAGGGCTGAGAACGCCCGGGATCATGATTGGCGGATGTGGCTTTTGATAGGGCCGTACCCATGGATTGATGAAGCGGTAATTGAAGTGTTTGCCTTCCCAGCGGAACGGACCGGGCCGCGTCCACGCCGCCAGGATCAAATCATGCGCCTCGTTGAACATCTCGCGGTTGTAAGCCGGGTTGGCGTTATTGAAGATCTGCTCGCTGCCGGCCCCACGCACCCATCCGGGAACCAGGCGCCCATGCGAGATACAGTCGATCGTCGCGAGTTCTTCGGCGACGCGCAGCGGGTTCTTGAAGGTCGGCAAAGGATTGCCGAGCAGGATGATGCGGGCTTTGTGGGTAATGCGTGCGAGAATCGATGCCTCGACATTCATCACAGCGCCCATGCAGAAAGGCGTGCCGTGATGCTCATTGAGCATGATTGCGTCAAAGCCGACCTCTTCGGCATAGACCATCTCGTCGAGGTATTCGTTATAAAGCTGTGAGCCTTTTTCGCGATCGAAAAAGGTGTTCGACAGGCCGAAATAGGCGCGGTTTTTGATCAGCTCATCTTCTGGAACGTAGCGGTAGGGCCGCTCTGTAAAGTACATCAGGTTCATTTGTCGTCTCCTTGAATCCCCGCCGTCACCTCAATCGCTCCGCTGAATGCTCAGTTTCGCTCGGCTATGACAGCAGGGACATGCATGATGGTCCCGTTAAGCCGTTAGACTCTGACGCTCTCGTCACGCTTGGGCGCGCGCTTGAGTGCATCGAGATCGACCAGCGGGTCAAGTTGCGTACCCGCGATATATTGCCTGGAGCCCGGTTGGCGCTCGAACGGATCAACGATGCCAAGTCCTTTGGCGATTTCACGCAGCGCGGGCAACACCTCCTGACCCATCAACCGGATACTGTTCATCCGTTGTTCAGTAGTGAGCGGACCCTGCGCCTGAAACAGCCCCATTACGCCTGGGCGCAACACTTCGAGAATCAGCTTGAGCCTGGGGATAACGGTTTTCGGCGTGCCGATGACGATCTGCAGACCATCCTGCGCCTTTTGGTATTGGGCGTAGATCTTCTGCTTGGCCTCTTCGATACTGACTTCTCCGCGCATCAGGCGTTCGCGAGTATGGCCCTTGGGTTCGTTGGGGTCGCGCCGTTCGCCGCGCTGCTCCGCCAATTTCTCGGAAGTAATGCCGAGGAAACCGTATTCCGTCGCCTGACGGGCGAGCCGGCGGGTCGCCTCCTTGGAGTTATAACCCGGGGGCAGCGTCCATTCCGGACGCGAGAAGTTGGCCGCACCACCACCGAACAGCGCCGCCTTACCTTCCTGCTGCGCCTTTTCTTCAGTATCCGAAACGTGGATCTGCTGCAGATACCCGAAATTTTCCGGGCCCGCCACATAGCCTTCCCGCGCAGCCGTCTGTTGATACAGGTTCCATAACTCGACGGTTGAGTGCAGTGCGGTGCCCAGCCCGATGTACGGATAACGGTGCTCCGCGCACCAAATCACGGTCTCCGGGCTGATTACGCCTGGGATCCAGATGGGAGGATGCGGTTTCTGATAGGGCAAGACCCACGGATTGATGTAACGGTAATTGAAATGCTTGCCTTCCCAGCGGAACGGACCGGGGCGCGTCCAAGCCGCGATTACCACATCATGCGCCTCGTTGAAGTATTCGCGATTGTAAGCTGGATTGGCATTATTGAAGATCTGCTCACTGCCGGCGCCACGAACCCATCCCGGAACCAGGCGTCCCTTGGAGATGAGGTCGATCATGGCCAGTTCCTCTGCCATCCGCAGCGGATGCTTAAGCACAGGAAGCGGATTGCCGAGCAGGACGATGCGGGCCTTTTTGGTGACGCGGGCCAGAATCGCGGCCTCGACGTTCATCACCGCGCCCATGCAAAAGGGTGTCCCATGATGCTCATTGAGCATGATGGCGTCGAACCCGAGTTCCTCGGCGTAGATAGCTTCGTCGATGTACTCGTTGTAATAGCGCGCACCGACTTCGGGGTCATAGAAGGTGTTGGGCACGCCGAAGAAACTACGGTTGCGGATTACTTCTTCCTCCGGCACGTCACGATACGGACGTTCGGTGAAATACATCATGTGCATGGCTTTTCTCCTTTTAGGCGCACGTCGCAGACTCCTTCCTGTACGCACCTCGCAGACTCGTTAGCTCGGCTCCACTTCGTTGCGCCTGGCGAGCTCGGCTCCGCCACGCTCCGCCTAGTTGCGGCGCGCTCAGGCGAGAAACTCGCGAACGAGCTTGATGAACTCGCTGGATTTCTCGATCTCCGGTCGATGGCCGCAATGGTCGAAAATCGTGACCTTCACGTCGGTATTGTGCAGTGCTTTGCGATAGGCCTCGGCAGCGCTGACCGGGACGGTTGCGTCTTCGCGTCCCCAGATAATTTGCGTGGGCAGGCCGGTCACACCCTCGAGGAAATGCGACAGGACGGGATTGTTCAGGATCGGCTCCCATGCCAGCCGTGTGTTCTCCGTGCGCGCATCCTCAAATGCCTCGAACTGCTCCGGTGTCCGCTCGCCGCCATAAAGCTTGTTGTACTCCGAAGTCGCGTCCTGATCGTAAACGCTGTAGCTGAGCGACGTACGGGCCGTAATCGAGAAGATGTCCAGGATCTCGCCCTCCGGCGGTTTAATTCCCATCGGCGCGACCAGCACCATCCGGCGAAATTGCCGTGGATTGACCGTCGCCATCTCCGCCGCAATCCAGCCGCCGATCGAAAAGCCGATGACGTCGATCGGGAACAGGTCCTTTTCACGAAATGCCCACGAATACCACATCGCGAGATCGTGGATATTGCGCAGCCAGTCAATTTTGGCGGATTTGCCGAGCCCCGGCTGAATCGGAATCAGCAACGTGTGCTCACGCGCCAGCGCGGCATGCCAAGCGAGCCATCCCGGATGGCCCAGCTCTTCGTGCAGAACCAAAAGCGGTTTCCCTGTACCGCCTTTGATGATTGCGAGGTTACTCCCCGCGACTTGGGTGACTTCCTCAGTCCATTCTGCCATCTCGCTTTCTATCCTCCATTTTTCGCACCAGCGGTAAGCGCCCTGAAGCCGGTCGCATCCACCAGGTGCGAGGTCTTTCCTCTATTATGATGAGACGCTCGGCTGTTTCCGGGCGTGCTTTGAGCAATACGCCTTCGGTATAAAGAGCTTCTATTTCCCGAACCGACAAGCCCAGCAAGTCGTGCAGCACCGCCTCGTTGTCCTCACCGACGCGCGACGCCTTTAAATCAGAGGGTGGTGCCCAGTCCGAGAATTTGATCGGGAAGCCGGGAATCTCGAATTCTCCCAAGGCCGGATCGCTGACCCGCCGTATGGTTTTCCGTTCTCGTAAATGTGGACTGGCCATCGCTTCTTCGAGCGACCATACCGGCCCGCATGGTACGCGAAACTTGTCCAGTGCGGCGACGACGCTGTCACGATCGGGAAACGTCGCGAACCAGTCTTCGATCATCTGCTTGAGCGCGTCGTTGTTTCTCACACGGCGGCTATTGGTCTTGAACCGCGGGTCGTCAACCAGTTCAGGCCGCCCGATCGCATTCGCAATCCGCGGGAATTCATGTTGCTGTACCAGCAGCATGATGTAACCGCCCGGACACTTGAACACCCCTGAGGGGCTTCCGTACGGATGTTGCGAACCATTGCGCCGAATCGTGAACTTTTCCTTGCGAATGGAAATTACCGGCACCGCCATTTCATGCATATGAAAATAGGTGTCCAGTAACGACGCATCGAGGTACTGCCCTTTGCCGGTACGCGCAGCGTTGAGCAGGGCAAATCCCACCGCCATCGCCGCCGCCACACCAGTTGAAACATCGCCAATCGCCATGGTCGGACATATCGGTGAGCGGTCGGGCTCGCCCAGCAGGCCCGTCACGCCGGCGAATGAAGCGCCGATAAAGTCATAGCCCGGACGCTTGCTTAGTGGGCCAGTCTGGCCGGTCGTCGAACACGAGCACATCACGATTTTCGGATTGAGCGCGCTCAACACGTCGTAACCGAAGCCAAGGTCACGAATTGTGCCTGGGGCGAAATTTTCCACCACGACATCGATCTTCGGGATCATCCGCAGGATGATCTCTTTCGCCTCAGGCTTATGCAGGTCGAGTGCAAGGCTACGTTTGGAATGCGAATGCTGGAAGTAATAGGTACTCATACCGTCGTTCGAACCGAGTCCCATCCCCCGCACGTGGTCCCCGTCGACCGAGCGCTCGATCTTGATAACATCGGCCCCAAGTTCTCCAAGTATTCGTGTGCAGGTAGGGCCCGCGACGAAATGGGTGAAATCGAGTACTCGGTAGCCTTTCAGCATTGGTGCTTGTTGTTCCATTCAGTACTCCCGACTCTAAGGCGGCAAATCGCAGGCCTTTCCGTGCCTCTTTTGGGTCAATAACAAAGCAGGACCGCCCATCGCCCGCGCTCAGGACATTCGGGCATGATACTAGGGGAAGAGCCTGGGTGTCCACGAGCAGAGGCGGCGCTATCGCGATATTCCCGGTGCCTGAGGCTTCTCGTTTTGTCACCTTTTACCCTAAAGCGGACCAAGGACTTCAACGGAGGAATCGATGCTGGCCGAGAATAGCAAGGGCAATTACACGTTCATCCGCGGAATTGGGCCGTTTTCGGCCGCGGTGACGGCGCACCCGGGGTTCGCGATCGTTCACGTGCGCTTCCTCCCGCTGATTGCGCTGAACGACGGCTACAAGCGCGTCGAACGGCACCTACAAGAGGTGCAGCGGCCGCTCGAAGCACTTTGCGGGATGGAACTGCGAATCCCGCAGGTGCTCTCCCGCGAGGCATTCGACGAGTTCAATCGCCCCTATATCGAGCGGCTCAAGGCGTGGGGGCTGGATGTGGCGGGCGCTAATCCCGTCACCCGCACCAATGTTGCTTTTGAAACCAATCCGGTCGCGGAGCCGATGCTGGCCGGCTTCTACTATACGGTGCCTTCAACCGTCCGAGGCGAGACCTTCGTACTATCCGGTGCGCCGGAAATTGCCACGCGCGAAGGCGGCGTTCAGATCGTGGCGCGTGGTAATACTTCAGCGGAGGGGCTGCGCCAGAAGCTCGATTGTATCCTGCAGGTACTCGGCGCTCATTTGTCCGAGATGAAGCTCAAGTGGGAAATGGCGACTGCCGTAAACGTTTACACGATCTTTGATGTTCATCCGCTGTTAGCGCCGGTATTGCTACCCACCCTCGGGACTGCATCGCATGCCGGCCTCATCTGGCATTATGCGCGACCGCCGGTGAGCGGTCTTGAACTTGAGGTTGATGCACGGGCCGTCAAGACCGAGCTCATCCTTTGACAGCAAGCGAAACAGCGAGAAATCAACTGAAGATAATCAGTGGAACAGTCCAGGTGCTCATATCATTGGCCGTATTCGTGCTTTTCGGCGAGAAGTGCATCCTCGTCGCGAGCCGCCGCCAGCACTATCCACGCGCAACGAATCCGCATCTTGCGTCCTATCTCGAGAGCCGTCTGAAACACCCGCGCCTTACGTCCAGGATCGTGAACGCGCATGCCACGACTACCCAGCCATAGAAAATGCCCGGTCGGGCTGAAATGGTTTCTGCGATGGCAGTATCTTGCCGCCTGGCGAAGCGCGAGTAGCTCAATGGGGCCACTTGCGATGACTTCCAGAGTACCAGATTAAGGTTTCTGCGATTCGTCGCTTTTCGTAAGGTTCGTTCAGGCACCGCTTTTGCCATGCGGCAAGGCCAAAAAGCAGCAGAGATATAGCGGAAGCGGATGCTTCAATCCAGACGCCGCCAGGGGGCAGCGCAGCACTTGCTAATGGCCGGCGGGTGCCGAGCCGGCTGATTTCGATTCCCGGAAAAGACAATCGGCGCACTGGCCGCGATCGCTGACGAATTTGCAGGAGTCCCAACCACAGCGGCAGCCATGGTCGTGAGCGGCTATGCCCTTTTCGCGATAGCTAATGGGGGCAGGCGCGCCCGCCGCTTGCGCGGAAGTGGCAGAATCTTCACAGCGCCCGACGCGATTTTAGCGGTCTGGGGAACTGCCTCGGACGACAGCCGCTCGCCGAGCCAGCGCAGAAAATCCAGGCGCTTGCGGCGAAAACGCGGGTCGGTCGGCGCCAGTCCGCTGGCCAGCCGGGTCATTTGCGGAAAGGCGAGCGGAAACGCGGTCAAGGCGATGATTGAAATCTGCAACTGGGTAATATCCAATTCCCGCGGCAGCAATCCCTGCGTCTGTGCCCGGCGCAGCCGGGCCCGGGTTCGTTTCAAATACTGGCGGCGTTCTTCCTCACCGACCAGTTCACCCTCATTGCCCAGCGCCTCCCATTCGAGCAGCCGCACCAGTTCCAGGTCACTGGAAAAGCCCTCGTACCAATGGAGAATGGCCTGCCCGGGATCATCCGGGGCCGACTCGAAGAAAGCGGCGCGCTGGTTGAATTTCAGCCGCAAGACCTCGCGGTACAGGCTTTGCTTCGAGCCGAAGCAATAGAACAGCATCCGCTTGTTGACTCCGGCCCGCCGGGCGATTCGGTCACAACGCGCGCCCACCAGCCCGTTCGCCGCAAATTCCGCCAGCGCAGCCTTGAGGATGCGCGCGCGGGTGCGCGCCAGATCGCGAGTCTTCTTCATAATTAACCAGGCAGTTAATTCGGTGCGGCGCGGCCCGGCGCCGGTTGGCAGCCACCCTTCCTCGAAACAGTGGTTAGAAAGCCGGAACTCAAGGACGGGCGGCCACCGAGCTGGTTCATTAGACCAGTCACGTCGTTCTTGACCCAGCTCTCAAACGATTCGCCCCTCCGCGAACCGGTCCATTATCAGGCCAGCCACCGCCACCGCCTTACCCGTCGCCGCTATCCCAAAGAGCGGCCCTCTGTGGGTGCCGCGCGTAGTAGTCCGCGCACAGATCTTGTCGCCTTCGGTCACAATGTCATCAATCGTAATCGGCAAATCCGTGGGCTGCACGAAACATTGAAATGATCTGCTTAACTCCTTCGCGGCCCGACGCTTCAGGAGGTGCATCATGGTTCACATAAGCGGGCGACAACAGCTCGTCCACAGCTTCGAGCCGTCGGTGATTGAATGCTTCCTGGATAAACCGCCGATAGAGAGCTTTGTTCTGCTCAGTGGTCATCGGATCCCCCTTTGAGAATTAACCCGGCAGTTAATAATGAATTAAGTCATGGGGGTCAACGATGCAAGGGGTAGCCATAAAAGTTAGTAGATACGGGCGTTTTCTTAGATCTCGGTTGCTGGGCTTTGCTATCGGTTGCTCGTGACTTTGCACAAGATAGCAAAGCGCGGACACGCGGTCAGCGCGGAGACCCGCGCGAAGATCAGCGCGGCCAATCGCGGACACCTAGCTCAGCATTAGCACCAAAGTTAGCACCACCATTCGCCGCTCGGCTCTTGACCAGCCGGGCGGCGTTCGGCTTTCGTCCCCGCTCGCTCCCGTTTATTACGCCGCGAAAATTTCCGCGCGATAGCACGCCTTCTAAGACGGCAGCGGTCGCCGGCCGATACGTTCCCGACGTATTCTCGATCCCGACGGCTCCTAGCACCGTTTCGTCGCGAGGAAGCGGCGGATGTTTTGGAGGCGGTGGGAACCGGATCGCGAACGTCGCCGTCGGTCGATTGAAAAGTGGGGGGCGCGCTTGCTTCGGCGGGCGCCTCGGGCGACGGAGATCTACTCGCGCCTCGACCTCGACCCCGTGCGCGAGGCGCTGGAGCGCAACGCCGCCCTGATGCTGGCGGCGACTGGCGCGAACGGCGCGGACGACGACGCGTAAACGCGCCCGGGAAGCGCCCGCTCTCGTGCGCTGAGAGCGCATCGCGTCACCGTGGCGCGTTACCGCCTTCCTTAAGGAAACGCGTCTCGGCGCGCGCGACGCGCGATTGCGGGCGGGGTTTGACGCGAAGCGCTCGGGCGGATCAACCCTCCCATGAAAGTAATTGTGCGCGTTGAGGTAGAGAAGCCCGAAAAAAAAAGAGCTAAGCTCCGACCCGAGCCGCTGGAACTCTCCGATGAGCGCCGCTTTAGGCGCTGATGGCGAAAACAAAATCGTGTTCAATCTTTTCAGGTGATGTGCCCGGCCGGAATGAATTTGTTTGGCGCCGCCGAATGTTGCTCGTTTCACCATCATGTAAAGCGTGGATGGTGCGGCCCAAGAGACCCTTCTTCAAAGATAACAAGACACCCGCAAACAGGTCACTTTTGCCAAGGGTCGTGCCCCCGATGCGAACGACAAGGTGAGCCTCATCCTTCAGCAAGGATGAGCTACCTTCCCAAACCCTGGTCAGGAAGTCCCAATACGGATCGACCCGCTTGTGGCGGTCATCCTTGTGAAGGCGTAACGAAGGTCTGTCGGGTCCGCCTAAAAACCAGAGCCGTAGCCATTGGTCTTCAGCGTAGTCAGTAGTGTCGAGGTAAGGTGGAGATGTTATGACAAGTGAGACTGTCCCCTGGTACTCAGCCAGCATCTCCGAAGCAAACCTAGAGTCTCCTAGCACTACCTGCCCTCTACGTTTCGGTACCCTACCAAGATAACGAAACAACGCCGTTTTTTTTAGTATTTCGAAGGCGTTTCTTTCCGGGGGTCGGAGTTGGTGCGCCTTCCACCAACGCACGGAATACGCCGGTTTGGTGCTGATCGTCCGCGGCATCCTGTTGCTCAGGCAAAGGTCGGTTTTATGCGACTCGCCGTGAAGTACCCCGAGAGTCATCGCTGCTATGAAGCGATCCACGGTATCTGTTTGCCATAAGAGACTTTGTTGCAGGAATAGAATCTGCTGGAGGGTTGTGTCGCTATAGCAGAACCCAAAAAAGTTGACATCTGGCGAGGTCAGGGGCGGTGTGCAGGAAAACTCGTCCCGAAGCAGGTCGATGCGAGCGAGAACCTCTTTCAGCTGGGGCACATCTGCCTTGGCTCCCGCGATACACGCTGCGACAGGGTTAATATCGGAACCAATCGCAGAGCGATCATTCAGCAGCCCTTCTAGAATCGTTGTTCCGCGGCCGCAAAACGGGTCGAATACTTGGTCGCCTGGGCGCGAGTAAGCGAGCAGTTGTTTCTGCACGAAACTCTCGGGGAACATCGCGAAGTAAGGGCAGATCGAATGCAGTGGGTTGCGCATTACAGCGCCGCCTCCACCATATGGCCGAGAGTCGCGTCCACCCACTCTGTCACCTGAGTGAACTGATCGACTCCATCAACCCGTGCCTTCTCGGCGTTATCCGCAGCGAGTGCAAGGGCTGCGCAGGCCGCGACACGTTCCCGGTCAAGCACAATCCCAAACCGCCTCTCTTCGACCTCAAACGCGTTCGCACGCATGTTAACTGATCCCCTCTTGACCGTGGTGCGGGCATCCGTGATGTTGAATCGTATGATCATGGCCGGAAACATGTAAGTGAAGCTGGGGGCAGCAAACCACGTCCTTAGAGCATTTGCACAATCTAGGACGGACTTCCCCGTCCAGTTCTTACCGGATGCGACTTGCCCAAAAACAAGAATTTTGGACCCGTGCGAATCGGCGAAGTTGATCCACCCGATGAGGTCAATGCCGGCGTCATTTTCCGCGTCCGCGGCACCGAAAGGTACCTTCTCCACCGGCTGATAAGCGCCGAAGCGGCGCCATGTCGTCTGGTGTGCCTCAAGAAATGTGACCCATCCGGTCGAGGGTAGCCAAACCACACTACGTCGCCCCGCAGATAACCTCCCAAGCCTATCGCAGCACAAATCTGCAGCAGCAGTCCATACTGATATTCGGAGTGTAGCTTCTTTCCGTCAGCGGTCTCATGCGTTTCATCCACTGCCTCAAGCTCTAGTAGCGTCAGACGTCGGGCCGAGACGATCAGACAGTAGAGATAAACAATCGCCCCAGGAGACTCAAGAGCGTTCGCGCGCCACCGGATTCGTCTTCTTTGGGTAGTGCCAAACCCTACGACCTCTAGATTAAACGGATAACTCTGTCCCAGCAGGTTGGCTCTTCGATCTATCTCGTCGAACACGTCACTGATGATTTGCTCATTCTCGAGCGCTACGATTTCTCCTTCCTCGATTTCGCCTGAGACGTCGTCATAGGTCAGTCGGCTGCTACGATCCTCCGCCTCCATGCGAACAATCTTTTGCAACTCACCTCCACCGTAGGCTCGCTCTCGATGTGACAGTGTCAGCAGTTCTAGCCAGTCGGCGAGACGGCTCGCAGGTGCTTGATGATCAGGTCTTTGAAGCAACATCGGCGAACGTAGCAAGTGGGTCTGGTTTGGTTGATTGCATCGCTTGGCGGAGTGTTAAAATTGTCTTCCCCATATTGTTGACGACATCCAGCAGAGTAGGAGTGCCGTCATAATCCTTCGAAGCAACAAGTGCCTCTTCACAGGCGCGGGCAGCCTGCCGGAGTGCTGTCTCGAACCGTTCGTGGGATGGAGTCAAAAGCTCAGCTGCCGCGTCAAGATCGCGGTTTGCGATGAGTTCTTCACGAGCAGCATCGTGCGCGATAACACGTACCAGAGTCCCAAGGTCAGCGTTCTGAGTGCGAATCAAGGACGACTCGCCTTTGCTCCTCTGGCCATAAAGCCAGTTCATTAATCGCAGTAGTTCACCGACCTTCTCAGCTTTTATGTCGTCGGCTAGGATGACCCCTTTAGCTGGCTTATCGATACCGAGATATTTTCGCACGTCAGGACGAGGCAGAGCCGTGTAGAGGTGCGAGATCGGAAACGGTATGCTCGTCGTAGCGTCCGCTTGTTCGAAGCCTTCTGCTCGTGCACGTTGAAGCACATTCCAACCGTTCACGAGCCTGAGAACCGTATTGTGGCTATCGCCTAGAGTTCAGCTAACAACCTCGATGTCGCGGCCTGATGCTACCCAATTTGCTGCAAACTTTGCCTTTGCCTGTGCATCCCATTTGAACGGTCCGTTGATATGCTTGAAACCGATGTAAACGTACGCAGCTTCGCGGCTGTCTGTGTAGCGGACGCTCACTGTTACCGCGTGCGCGTTTGCGTGCACCGGATCGACCTTCGGCAGCGTGTAGCCCACCACTTTTCGAGCTTGTCCCTCTTCGATCAGGCGAAGTGCTGCCAGCCGCCGATTGCCCTCTATCACCGTGCCATCGCGTTCGGCAATAAGTGGCTCGTAGTCTAGCCAACCCGCCGTGAGGATCGAGAGGACGAGTTCGTCCACGTCGTATTCCTCTATAAGGTGGGAAACTACCTCCTTCTCGCTGTAGAACTCTGTCTCTGTCATACCGAAATTCCGCAGGTCGAACCGTAGATCAGCCGGCGACACCTGTTTGATTTGCCGGTCTAAGCCCAGCGCTGCAGCGTTTGCCATGCGATCTCCTAGCCAGTAACGTGACGTCCCATCCTGTCGCAGCCTGTATCGCGGGAGCCAAGGCAGATGTTATCAATTTCTTTAGACTTATTTAACTCCGCGCAATTTTCGCGCTCACCACGCCTTGCGCCGGTAGAGCGACCCGTAGCGCGTCCGCTCGTGGCTGTCTGTCACCTGCTGCATCTGCCCGCGGCTGAATTCAAGCGCGAGCGAAAGCAGCGTTCGCGGGACCTCTCTGCGGCGAGGCGGCAGCGCCGTTCTTCGTGGAGATTGTCGGGTTCGGGTCACGCACGCCGAAATTACGCTCAGGATGGCGTTCGCGGGGGGCAATAGATTGAGAGAATAATCGCGCAGTTTGACACCGGCGACTTTCGTCCACTCCACATTTGGCAGTTTCACTGAACTGAAGAATCCCGGCTCTGCCCAGTGTCAGCAATAATTGTTTTCCGACACCGCCAGACCTATAAGAAAGTGTGGAAGCATAGCCCAGTAACTCAGGGAGGCTCCAATGACTGCCGAATTCACGATTTGTGCGGGAACTGTTGGCTCCGGTATCTGGTACAGCCGCGACAGCGGCGAACGCTGGAAACGGGCGAAGATGGAGCTCCCGTTTTTCTCTAAAGCCGGCGACGTGCAGGTTCGAACGCTAGCGGTTTCGCCGCACATCCCTGGTTTGGCTTACGCGGGTTCCGAAGTTGGCCTCTACCGCAGTGACGACAACGGCGCGAGTTGGGAAATGCTGGAATCGCCAATGGCGGGGACACAGATCTGGTCGGTCGCGGTTGATCCGGTGGATCCGGACGTCATCTTTGCGGGGACCAAACCGCCGGGGGTCTTCCGTTCTTTCGACCGGGGCAAGTATTGGGAGAGGTTGTCAGCCGGTATCCCCGGGGAATGCCCGATCGGCCCGCCAAGAGTGACAAATCTGGTAATCGATCCGCGCAATCACAGTAGCGTTTGGGCGGGAGTCGAGCTGGGTGGTGTGTTCCGTAGCCGCGACCGCGGCGACAATTGGACTCGTCTTCCGCAACTCGGTCCCCGGGAAAGCAGCACTGACGTTCACGGCGTCGCAATCAGCCCCGGCTCACCGGCCAAGGTGCTGGTTACCACTCCCGATGGTATCTGGATCAGCAACAATGAGGGCGAAAGCTGGGTTCTGCACGCGTTTCCCAAATTCGCCGAACGGGATCGCGTATCGTATTGTCGCGGTGTTGCGGTCAAGCCGGACGATCCTGACGTACTCTTCGTGGCTAACGGCAACGATGTCCCTGGAGATGCTGGCGCGATCCAGAGGTCGCGAGACGGCGGGCGCAGCTGGCAGCGTGCCGCGTTGCCGGTTGAGCCGAACTCAACGATATACTGGTTCGCCGTCAATCCAGCTTTGCCGGACGTGATAATCGCAAACAGTATGTTTGGCTATTTGTACGTAAGCCGCGACGGCGGTGATTCGTGGAATAAACTGCGCCGCGAGCTGAGCGAGATTCGTGCCTTAGCTTGTATGCCCAACTGACAGGAGCGCAACGCGCTACTGTTATCCTGAGCGGGCTGTGAATTTTACGATTTCAGAGCTTTGTCGCGGTCAAAAGCGGAGCGCTTCGCGGACTCCAAAAAACCGGTACCGGCTTCGCTGGCGCGAAACTGTCCGAGATCTTTCGAGTGCGTTCGCGCTGCTCACTCGCTCAAGATGACGAAAAGAGCCTGCACGATGTATAAGTGAGGCGCCAATGACTACTCAGTATCGCCTGATTTCGAGTGATGGGCATCTGGAAGTCCCGCCGGAGCGCTGGCGAGAGCGAGTTCCAAAACATCTCCGAGAGCGCGCCCCACGTACAGTTCGGCTGCCGAACGGCGGAGATGGACTCGCTATCGAAGGCCTGCCGTCGCCATTGGAAGCGAACTTCCTCGACCTGCGGGCGGGCAGGCCCGCCGGCCAATGGCAGCCGTTTGGCCTTAGGGTCGAAGATGCGGCGGGCACCGGTTCGCCGGAACAACGGGTCAAGGAACAGCAGCTCGACGGAATCGACGCCGAGGTGCTGTTCCCGGCGATGCTTGCGGGACCTGTGATCTGGCGCAAAATCAAGGACGATGAACTCTACCGGGCAGTCGTCCGCGCTTACAATGAGTGGTTGGCGCAAGACTACTGCTCAGTTGCCCCAGATCGGCTAATAGGCATTGGCGTAATACCCGAGACTGACATTTCCGATGCGGTCGATGAGCTTCAGCATTGCGCAAAGCTTGGCTTGAAGGGCGTGGTGCTGGGCAATTTCCCCAGCGGCAACGACTATCCCTCACCCGAAGATGATCGATTCTGGACCGCGGCGCTTGATGCTGGAATTGCGGTCACTGTGCATACCAAGCTCAATCCGTTAGCGGGCGTGGCCGGACCGATTCCACCGCGGCTGTTTGTCTATCCCAAGGAAGATCCGGCGATAATGCAGCGTATGCGGCGGGGCTTTCTCGAATGGATAACCCTTTTCGGTTTGCCGCCGGCGGTGAGTATCGCGCAACTGGTCTTGTCGGGCGTGTTCGAGCGGTTCCCGTCACTTAAAATTTTCTTCGCGGAGACGCGCCTGGGATGGGTGCCGTTCTGGCTGGAAAGTTGCGACCTCTGGTATCAGCGTCACATCGGCTGGGCGCAGGATTACCTCGGAATTACGCCCCTGACTCATCGCCCAAGCGACTACGTCAGGGATCACATTTATTTCAGCGTCCAGTATGAACGCGTGGCCGTAGAACTGCGGCATCATATCGGCGTCAGGAAAATCATGTTTGCCACGGATTTCCCACACATCGAATGTGAATGGCCCAGAAGCAGACCGCTTATCGATGAAATCTATGCTGACGTTCCCGAGGATGAAAAGCGCAGGATGTGGACCGCCAACGCAATTGAATTCTTCAAATTGGCCCAGGCGTAACAACGCATGCCGAATTCGGCGATGAACCGAAAGAACAAACCTGCACCCATGGCACCTGCGAAGATAGTTGACAAAGTCGTCAAACACTGGCTAATTAAAGGCGCGATGGCAGATTGCATTACCCGTAAGACGTGGGCGAACTGGCGTTGGTACGCCGGCGTAATCGCCTGCGCTACGGTTTTGTAGTCACTGACAAAACTGAATTTTCAAAAGGCCGCAGGCGATCACCCTGCGGCCTTTTTTATTTGCTGACGTGGCACAGGCTTCCAGCCTGTGAGCGGTAAATCAGGGCTGCCATCGAACGGACCACCGGAGAAGGATAGGATAAAGATGCTCAAACCGACGTTGCGCGAATTCGAGACTCTTGCCCGCGCGGGTTACAACTTAATCCCGGTGGCACGCGAAATTGCCGCTGACCTGGAAACCCCGGTGTCGGCTTTTCTAAAGGTCACCCGCGGCGACTATTCGTTTTTGCTCGAAAGCGTGCGCGGCGGTGAGAAATGGGGCCGCTACACTTTTCTCGGCACAGAGCCGTCAATGGTTGTGCGGGCGGGCGGCGGACAAATCGATTTGATACGGCCCGCTTCCGCCGGGCAGGATGGCGTTGCCAGTATCGAATCGCGCCGAGTGGATAATTGCTTCGACGCTCTGCACCACGAGTTGAAACGTTTTCGAGCTCCCGAGTTGCCTGAATTGCCGCGGTTTTTCGGTGGCGCAGTCGGCTTTTTGGCCTACGATCTCGTACGGTTATTCGAGCCAAAAATTCCCAACAGCGTGCGCGACGATCTGGGCGTTCCCGAACTGTACCTGATGTTCACCGACACCGTGCTGGTGTTCGACAACGTGCGCCAGACTCTCAAAATCATCGCAAACGTCGCGCTCGACGAATTCGCCAGCGCTGACGCCGCGTACCGCGCTGCTCATGAAAAGATAGAACGCATGATTAACCGGCTGCGCAGCGCTGCCCTCCCGCCCTGTCTGAAAGCCTCGCCGCCAAATCAAAGAGGCTCCATGCCTGGTCTGCCCCAACGTCAGCAAAGAGCGGAGCCGCGTGACATTGCGATTACTTCGAATATGACGCGCGAGGACTATGTCTCGATGGTCAGTGCGGCCAAGGACTATATCGCGGCGGGCGATATTATTCAGGTGGTGCCGTCGCAGCGTTTCGAGGCGCCGCTGACTGCGCATCCGTTCAACCTTTATCGAAGCCTCCGTACGATCAATCCATCACCGTACATGTTCTATCTGCGGCTCGGCGACTTCACTCTGGTCGGTGCCTCACCGGAAACGATGGTTCGGGTGGAAGGACGCCAGATAACGCTGCGCCCGATTGCCGGGACGCGCCCACGTGGCGCCAATGAACTCGAAGACCTGGCGCTCGAGCGTGAACTGCTCGCCGACCCGAAGGAACGCGCCGAGCATATTATGCTGGTCGACCTTGGACGCAACGACGTCGGCCGCGTTGCCAAAATCGGCTCGGTCAAAGTGACCGAATTGATGACAGTCGAGCGGTATTCGCATGTGATGCATATCGTGTCGAACGTAGTCGGCGAGCTGAACGACGGGATGGATGCGTTCGATGCGTTTCGCGCGACCTTTCCCCAGGGTACGGTCTCCGGCGCGCCGAAAATCCGTGCGATGGAGATCATTGACGAGCTGGAGCCGGTGCGGCGCGGCGTTTACGCCGGGGCGGTCGGCTATTTCAGCTTCACCGGCAACACCGATACTGCGATTGCGCTGCGCACCCTGCTGGTCAAGGGCGATCACGTTTACATCCAGGCAGGCGGCGGGGTTGTGGCGGACTCAGATCCGGCCGCCGAATATGACGAGTCTTGCAACAAGGCGCGTGCGATGATTCGGGCGCTCAGTGCCGCGCGCGAATTCGAGTCCCAGGGACGAGGAGCGACTGAGGAGGATTGAGAGAACACGATGAAACCGAAGCTCCTGATGATCGACAACTATGACTCGTTCACTTACAACCTCGTTCAATATCTGGGCGAACTGGGCGCTGAGCTAATCGTGCGCCGCAACGATGCGATCGATGTGGCCGGCGTGAGAGCGCTCTCACCCGACGCCATCGTGATTTCGCCCGGGCCATGCACTCCGGCCGAAGCGGGTATTTCGGTCGCGGTGTTGCGCCAGCTCGCCGGACATTTTCCAATCCTTGGTGTGTGCCTGGGCCATCAGTGTATCGGCGCGGCTTTCGGTGGACGGGTCGGGCGCGCCTCACGGCTGATGCATGGCAAGACCTCGCCAGTAATGCATGACGGCAGAACGATTTTCGCCGGGCTCTCGAACCCGTTTGAGGCGATGCGCTACCATTCGCTGCTGGTCGAGCCGGCGGGTTTGCCGAAATGTCTCGAAGTCAGCGCGCGGACTGCCGAAGGCGAGATTATGGGAGTGCGGCATCGCGACTACCCGATTGAGGGTGTGCAATTCCATCCGGAGTCGATCGGCACAGGCGAAGGAAAACAATTGTTGAGCAACTTCCTGGCGGGGCTTGGAATCAGTGAAAAATTCGAGCCAGAACGAGCAAAAGTGCCAGCGAAGCAGATAAACTGACGACGATGAGTAGCGTCCGCCAGGCATTTGAAACGGTGCTCAAGGGCCGTTCGCTAACCGCTGATGAAGCGGAAAGCGTCATAGGCGAAATTCTCGACGATGTCGTGCCCGATGCGCTGGTGGCCGGCTTTTTGATCGCGCTCAAGATGAAGGGAGAAACGGCTCCGGAGCTGACCGGCGGCGCTCGCGCGATGCGCAACCGAGCACGTCGATTGGAGCTCGGCGGCGGAACCGTGCTCGACACCGCTGGCACCGGCGGGGATGGAGCCGGCACATTCAATATCTCTACCGGCGCCGCAATTGTCGCGGCAGCCGCTGGCATACGGGTTGCCAAACATGGCAATCGTGCCATCAGCGGGCGCGTTGGCGCTGCCGACGTGCTGGAGTATTTCGGGATTAGAATAGACTTGGACCCACCAGGGCTGCGAAGCTGTCTCGAACAGGCTGGCATCTGCTTCGTGTTTGCTCCGGCCTATCATCCGGCGCTCGCAAGGCTAGCGGTGCTGCGGCGCACCCTCGGTGTACGGACGATATTCAATTTGATGGCTCCGCTCGCTAACGCAGCGCGTCCGCGCTATCAGCTTCTGGGTGTTTCAGAAAAGCGATTGTTGCGGCCCATGGCACAGGCGCTTGCCGCACTCGGAATCGAACGCGCAATGGTGGTGCATGGAGACGACGGACTGGACGAGATTTCAATTGCCACTTCCAGCAAAGTTGTCGAGGTGCGGGGGCGGGAATTCGACGAATATGAGGTTTCGCCCAGTGATTTTGGCTTACCGCGAGCGGGGCCGGCGGAATTTCTCACGGCAGATACCCGACATGCTGCTGAACTACTCCAGGCTACACTGGCAGGCGATCCGGGCCCTGCCGCCGATGTCCTCGCACTCAATGCCGGCGCAGCTATTTATGTTGGCCGCGGCACAAAAACCCTCGCAGAAGGAGTGAAGCGCGCCAGAGAGATTCTGGCTTCGGGCGGCGCGCTCGAAACACTCGAAATAATGAAGGCGGCAAGCCAGCAGTTAGAAGGAACTGAAAAGAAGTGAGCAACGTGCTCCAAGGAAAGCGAGTCCTAGCATGGCGTCCCGTAAATACCTTTGCAGGCATGTGAACCTGCGGCGCGCGTCATTCTCGCGCGTGGCTGCCGCGCGAAGAATCCCGAGGCTCCGACGGACGAGTCGGTAGCAGTTAAACCGCCCTAAGGAATCCGGGATTCCTCGCGCGCGGCAGCCACGCACGCGGGAATGACAGAATCCGGCGGCAAGGTAAAAGACAAGCGGCAACCCAATATCGTGAAGTTACTTGAGGGACACTACACTAGCGGGATAATTTTTGATGGCATCGATACTCGACCAGATTTTTGCCGCCAAACGTTCAGAACTCGTCGAGCAGCGCGAGCGCGTACCGCTGGATGCGATCAAGGCGGCGGCGCTCCGTGCTCAACGGCCGCGAGACTTCACCGCGGCGCTGCGCCGCCACCAACCGGCAATTATCGCGGAAGTGAAGCGGGCGTCGCCAAGCAAGGGCGATATTCTTCCGGGGCTCGATCCGGCAGCGGTCGCGCGTGACTATCAGGCCGGTGGCGCCGCGGCCATATCCGTGCTGACCGACCGCCATTTCAAAGGTTCGCTCGCCGATTTGTCGGCGGTTCGAGACGCGGTTGATCTGCCGATCCTGCGCAAGGATTTTGTTTTCGATCCGTATCAATTGTACGAAACGCGGGTCGGCAGGTGCTGACTGCGTACTGCTGATTGCAGCAATGCTGCAGTTGGACCAGCTCCACGCATTGACCTCACTGGCACGCGAGCTGGGTCTGACCGCCTTGGTCGAGGTCCACAATCGAGAGGAATTCTCGCGGGCCGGCGAGCTTCGCGCCGAGCTCATCGGCATCAATAATCGTGATCTGCATACGTTCCGAACCGATACGGCAACCACCGCCGAACTATTAAGTGGCTATCGGGGCGACGCCCTGATTGTATCCGAAAGCGGAATCGAAACGCCCGAGCATATCCGTCAGCTCTATGCCGCCGGTGCGCGTGCGTTTCTGATTGGCGAAAGCCTCTTGCGCAGCGGCACCCCTGGTGTCGCGTTGGCGACCCTGCTGAATTCCTTCAACCAGGAGAAAGCTGCAGCAGGCTGAACATCAAATGACGGTAAAAGTAAAGATATGCGGGGTCACCCGCCAGGAAGACGCCGAGTTGGCGATCGGCTTCGGCGCTGACATCATTGGGCTGAATTTCTATCCGCTCAGTCCCCGTTCACTTACGCTCGAACAGGCGCGCGCCATCCGCCTCGTGATCAGCAATCGTTGTGAAGTGGTGGGCGTTTTCGTCAATGCTGCGCGCAGCTACGTTGAGCACCGGGTGCGGGAGTTAGACCTCGATTATTTACAATTTCATGGCGACGAAGACGATGATGCCCTGTTGGGATGGCCGCTCAAGGTGATCCGCGCGCTTAGACTGGAGGGCGTCGTAGCGGCTGATGCGATCGAGCGCTGCAAGGCTGATTACGTGCTGCTCGACACCTGGCATCCGCAATTGTTTGGCGGGACCGGACGGGCGCGCTCGCTGGATGGCTTGGGCGGACTCCCACTCGGCCGCGTGATTGTCTCCGGCGGCCTGAGTCCCGAAAACGTTGCGCCGGCGGCAGCATTGTGTCCTTACGCGGTTGACGTTGCCAGTGGAATCGAATCGGCGCCAGGCATCAAAGATCCAGCCAAACTCAGGAGTTTTATTCTAAATGCAAAATCTGCCGGATAGCCGCGGGCATTTCGGACAGTACGGCGGCCGCTACGTCGCCGAGACCCTGATGCCGGCGTTAATCGAACTTGAGCAGGCATACAAGGAGGCGCGGCGCGACCCGAAATTCCGCAGCCAGCTCCGGTCTTACGCCCGCGAATACATCGGACGGCCGACGCCGTTATTCTATTGCGCCAATCTGACCGCCCGGCTGGGTGGGGCCAGGATCTACCTCAAGCGCGAGGACCTATGCCATACCGGCGCGCACAAAGTGAACAACACGCTGGGGCAGGCGCTCCTGGCCGTGCGGATGAACAAGTCTCGTATAACCGCCGAGACCGGCGCTGGGCAGCACGGTGTTGCCACCGCCACGATGGCTGTGCTCTTCAAACGGCAATGCGAAATCTTCATGGGGAGCGTGGACGTCGAGCGCCAATCGCTTAACGTTTTCCGCATGAAATTGCTGGGCGCCAAGGTCACGCCGGTCAATTCCGGCAGCAAGAGTCTCAAGGATGCGCTCAACGAGGCCTTGCGCGATTGGATCGCGAGCGTGCGCGACACCTATTACCTCATTGGCACTGCCGCCGGACCCCATCCGTATCCGATGATGGTCCGTGACTTTCAGTCGGTAATCGGGCGTGAGGCGCGCATGCAAGTCATGCAGCAGGAAGGCAGGTTGCCCGATGTGCTCGTCGCATGCGTCAATGGCGGTTCAAACGCAATCGGCCTCTTCTACCCCTTTCTGAAAGACCGTGGCGTGCGGATGATTGGGGTGGAGGCGGCGGGGCTGGGACTGAGCGGTTCGATGCACGCGGCAACAATTACTGCTGGCGTCGTTGGCGTACTCCACGGCAACCGCACCTATTTGTTACAGGACGAGATGGGCCAGATTCGTGAGACCCATTCAATTGCGGCGGGACTGGATTACCCCGGCGTCGGACCAGAATTGGCGTGGCTGAAGGATAGCGGCCGGGCCGAGTATACCGCGGTTACTGACACCGAGGCGCTCGATGGCTTGAAGCTTTTGTCGCAAACCGAAGGCATCATTCCGGCCTTGGAAAGTGCTCACGCAATTGCCTATGCGGCAAAGCTGGCGCCAGCGCTCTCCCGCGAACAGGTGATGATCGTCAATCTCTCAGGCCGCGGCGACAAGGACATGCAGACCGTCGCGCGTGCTTTAGGGGTGGAGCTCTGATGCGCGCGGCGCCCGCAAACGAAAATACTGCCGGCGGCCGGATTGGGCTGAAGTTTGCCCGGAGGCGAGGGAGCAATCAGAGCGTACTTATTCCTTACATTGTGGCTGGCGACCCCGACCTCGATCGCACGCAACGGCTGGTGCTCGAATTGGAGGCGCGCGGTGCAGACCTGATAGAGTTGGGCGTGCCGTTTTCCGATCCGATGGCGGACGGGCCCGCAAACCAGCGCGCTGCCGCACGGGGACTCGCTTCCGGCGCCACCCTGCCGGCGATTCTTGCCCTCGTCACGGAGCTGCGAAAGCATACGCAGATTCCGATCATACTGTTTGGTTATTTCAACCCAATTTTTCGCTACGGATGCGAGCGGCTTTGTGCTGACGCCAAACGTGCCGGAGTGGACGGCCTGCTGGTGGTCGATCTGCCGCCCGAGGAAGCGGTCGAACTCGCTGCCCCCGCACGTGCTGACGGTCTCGATCTCATCTATCTTTTGGCCCCCACCACCCCCCCCGAGCGCAGCCGAATGATCGCTTCCTCAGCCACGGGATTTTTGTATTACGTGTCAGTGACGGGAGTAACCGGTGCGCGTACCGCGTTGGCGTCTGATCTCGAACAGAATGTGATCGCGCTGAAGGGCATTACCGACCTGCCAATCGGCGTGGGCTTTGGTATTTCCACTGCAGCACAGGCGCGCGAGGTCGCCCGCTTCGCCGATGCGGTAGTTGTGGGCAGCGCGATTTCACAGCTCATCGAGCTGCATGCGGCATCGGAGGGATTGGTCGCGGCGGTCGGCGAATTCGCCGGCTCGCTCAAGCAGGGGATCAGTACGGCCCGCGTCGGTACGTAGAGGCGGCTCTCGAGCCGCCCGCATGATATGGAAAACCGCGACTCTACTACCGAGAAACGGCCGACCGCAATCGCCGTTCGCTTACCAGCCAGGCGGAGGCGCCGCTACCTCCGCCCGACGGTAACACGGGCCAGGAGGCTCGTACGGCCGACATCTGGGTTAAGTGCCCGGGTTGCAAAGAGATCGCGTTCCGAAAAGAAATCGAGCGTAATCTGAACGTATGCCTGAAATGTGGATATCATCTGCGCCTAACCGTTGAGCAGCGGCTCGCTATCACGGTTGACCGCGGCAGTTGGCGTGAGCTTTTCGCCGACCTGGCGATCGGGGACCCGCTCGAATTCGTTGACTCCCGTCCTTATCGGGAACGGCTGGAGGCAGCCAGGCGGACCAACGGACGCAACGATGCAGTCGTGACCGGCGTCGGTAAAATCGAAGGGCGGGCGGCAGCGGTCGCGGTAATGGATTTCAATTTCATGGGCGGCAGCATGGGCGTGGTGGTCGGCGAGAAACTCGCACGGCTAGTCCGACATGGATTGAGACAGCGGTTGGCGGTAATCACGTTCAGCTCTTCAGGCGGGGCGCGGATGCAGGAAGGGACGCTATCGCTGATGCAGATGGCGAAAGTGGCGGCGGCGCTGGCGCAGCTGCGTGATGCCCGCATTCCGTATGTTTCAGTTTTATGCGATCCAACCACCGGCGGCGTCGCGGCTTCGTTTGCCAGCCTCGGTGACCTGAACCTCGCCGAGCCTGGTGCCGTGATTGGGTTCGCTGGACGGCGCGTGATCGAGCAGACCACCAATCAGCAATTACCGGACGGGTTTCAGACTGCGGAATTTCTCCTGCGCCACGGAATGCTCGACGCAATCGTCCCGCGCCATCGAATGCGCACGACGCTCTCGCAACTACTGGCGATGCTGGCGCCACGCCGCCCGCTCAAACGCCGGCCTAACCGCCCCTAATTAAAGCTTGGGGGCCCCCTCACGCCGAATGCCGACAAATGGCATCTGGAAAGGAATTGGGTCGTGATGAGGCCATCGATGTAATCGGCGAGGCGAGAAACTAGCGATTCGTGCTTCACCAATACCCCAATCTCGATGTTCCTCAACCACGCAGCCTCAGTGAAATTTGCCGAGGTGATAATCGTCTTCGCGCGATCCGCGATCACGCATTTTGCATGCAAACTGGAGCGCTGAAGCGGCTCAGGCGAAAGCGACCGCGGATCGTAATAAACCTCCGGGAGATTCGGCCATGGCCAGTGTTTTTCCCGAAATTCGTGCGCGAAGCGGTGGACGATTTCTGAATCGAGCGAGGCGTCTCCCATCCTCCTCCCGATCTCGATACAAAAGACGACCCGGAGGTTGTCTTTAGCCATTCTGGAAGCGAGGAGCTCGAATATCGACTTCGCGTTGTGGACCGCGTAGCCGATCATGAATACTTCACGTCGAGCTTCCGCGATCAGCGTTCTCACTGTTGTGAGCGTGTCGGCCGTGGTGATGCCGGGCACTTCCGGACCTGAGAGAACGAGATCAATGATCTGAGCTGGATCTATCGCCGATTCACGAGCGTCCGCGATAGCGTCCACAACGATAGCGGCGTGTTGAGGCGCGATCCCAGTTGCGAGCAATTCTGATAGTGCATCAAAGACTTGGGATGCCGAAGCCCCGGCGATTTGTGAAACAGCATGACGAGACGAGCCCAATGACAGTGGACCTGACCGGAGAGAGGCGGCTAAAGCTCTCAGGCTGGAGACGGAGAGATCCTGCAGCGCCTTAAACACGTCAACCCTTCAGGTCGAAGAAGGCGCTTTCCGATGCCGCGATCGTTGGAACCACGAGAGCCCGATCGAGAAGGTCGTTCCTCTGTTCGCACGATGTCTCCGAAATCAGCAGGCATCCGTGGCACGCGCTTCCAAGAAGGTGCTGATGGCCTTGCTCACCAGGGACGTGGAGAGCACATACCGGGTCATTGGAACAGAGTGTTCCCGCGTCCAATGCTCGAGTGAAGTGCCTTTTCAGATCCCGGCCGGCGAGCACCAGTCCACCCAATGTTCCTTCGGAATCTGATGATCCCGTGTAAATCAGGATGGCGTACTCGCCTCGTTCCGTGTAAATGCGCTCCCTGAGCGATGATCCCGGATATCCGCATTCTAAAAAGATTGCAGTCATCAGGAGATGCGAGATCGAATGAAGCAGATAATATGGCAGCCCTGGGAATTCGCGGCTTGAATTCTTGTGGTCGGCTTTCCAGCCATCGAATCCCTCACTAAGGAGTTCGCCCCGCTTTAGAACTTCGTCGCGCTTGAGCCAGGATTTGACGGCTTCGGCCTTAAACTGAACGAAAATTCCTTCCCCACGGTTCTCGATTGCCGGCAGCCAGGAGGAGTCCAAAGAAAGTGGAGCGCGTCTGACCTGCAGATCTAAATCGTTTGGTATATCGCCATGAATGTCTGTGACTGCGGCCTCGAACCGCGTGAATCCCACTTGGGCTGATACCTCGCGCAAGCGGTGCACCAGGACCACACGTTCGATATCTTTCAGAAGCGGTGAATCCCAGAACTCGCGCTTGAGGGCGCGAGCGTAAAAGTCACCCTGGGGTGTATCGCTCCCGAGTTCCTCATTGGCTTCAGAAAGCGCTTCGAACTCGACTTCTTTTACTGGCCGGTCCTCGCCGGCGGTGCCAGCACGAACTCGGCTGATCGACTTGGCGACCGTATCGTCATCGTATCCTTGAAGCTTGGCTGCGACCGTTGGCTTATTGCGTAGCTTGGCGACATCTTCCGCGCTGTTGGCATCTGAAAGGAAATCGTCCCACAGTGAAATCACGATACCCTCGAGCGCGCTTCGTGCATCGGGAATTGAGATGACCGAAAGGATCTGAGGAAAGTATGCGTTGCTGGCGTGGCGAATCAGCAAGCGATTCGGTTGTCCGCAGGCTTCCTTTGTGCCCGGACCGAGCCATGGGCGCGAGCCATTACATGAGCCAAGCGCCTGCAGTTCCATTCGAGCCGCCTGACTCATCGTGCGCGAGGCGCCGCACTCACAAACGATATAAATGATTTCCAGGTCTCCGCTGGTACCTCGTTCCTCGATCCACATGTCGCGCGGACAGTCGATCGGTTTTCCGTGCACGAATGCTTTCCAGTCGATGTCACCGATATGCCCTCGCGTACATGCCCGGACGAAGCGAATGGGAACTACTCCACGTTTGCTTCCGTCTCTGTCCTTGAACTTTCCGGCATCAAGGCTGTTGAGATGAACGAGCCGGCGGCGGCGGAAGCCCTGTGGAGTCGTCTCGGTCCACTGGACGATAAACCATTCCGGAAAGCGCCAGCCGTCAATTCTGGGATGAAATGAACGGGCGTCTTCGATTGAAGGCGGCGGCCTTCTGAGGGTGAGGTTCTGGACGCCAAGGATGCGCCGCAACTTATCGATGAGACGCGGTTCTTCGACGAACGGAATGTTCTTCTGATCATAGCTCCAGTTGTCGAGACCAGAGATCATGATCGCGGCGTTAGGCAGGTCCACCATCGCGCCGGGCCCGAACGTCGTAACAACCTGGCTAGATCTAAGCTGGTCCTTGCTCATCGCGCCGTCGGCCAATCGTTGAGGTTCTTCACAAAGAGGTCCACGTTCGGTTCAACGTCGCGCATCGATCGATTCGCTCGAAACTGGCGTTGGATTTCGGTCAGCCCTGACAGATCCGGATCCAGGGGATCGTAGAGTAAGCGTGACGCTCCGCTCATCTCCCAGCGCTGATACTGGAGCTTCGTACTCGTCTGCCGAAAGTAAGCGGCGATCTCTTGCCAGTTGTCCAGGAGTTTGCGGGAGCGTCCGAGGACTACCTCGCGCAGACGTTCGGCGTCTTGTGCCGTCATCGTTCCGTCGTGATTTCGTGCCCGTTCCGCGAACTGAATTGCGAACGTTTCAAGCTCGCTTCGCTTGGTCAGAATCTCAGAAGCACCAAGAGGCGCAGTCATCCCGGTATTGCCATGTCGGCTTAGCGCGACGAGGGCAGCGGCGAGAGCGCGATCGAGGGCGCGCGGCGAGAACGGCGTAACGCTGGTCACCTCGACTGCACGATAGAAGCTGGCATGATAACTCTCGAATCGCTCGTAGTGCGATCGATCCCTCGCTTTGTGAATGTTCAGGAGCGTTACTACTAGTCCAGGCTTCTCGACATCACGGCCGACTCGGCTGGTGGCTTGTATGTACTCGGAACTGGTTTTGGGCTGGCCGAGCACGACCATCAAGCCGAGCCGCTGGATGTCAAGGCCGACAGAAATCATGTTGGTGGCCAGCGCGACATCTACCCGCTTGTCTTCGAAGAAAGGAAGCGTCAAACGGCGCTTGGCTTCGGAAACGTCGGATGTGGAGACTCGCGAGGTCAATTCCAGTGGATCATCCTGGCCATGCTTAATCGTGCGATCGCGAAACAGGTTGTCGTCGGGTTCGAGGCGCTTCCGCTTCGAGTACTGCGCCAATCGAGTACGGACCTCGTCCTCAACGATTCTCCTGCTGCCTCCCAGCTCTCTGAGACTGTTAAAGTACCCGACCAGCGTCATGTACGGGTCCGCGGGATTGTTCTTATTCGCCTTACCGCCCTTGCGTTCGTAAGCCGTCGCCGCGGCACTCAGAAGTGCCAGCGAACTTCTAAGCAGGATGACCTTGAGGCTCTTACCTTGCGCGGCCACACCCACGTACAAGCGGGCAGGCGACTTGCTTGGCGGCTCTACTTCAGCGAAGAACGAGTTTCTCCTGTCCGGCCCTGGCGGTGGAAAGACCGCGACGGCGCTGCGTTCGAAAATTGCCCGAATTTGCCGGTCGGCGCGCCTGACGGTTGCGGTGCTTGCAATCACCTTTGGTCGTATCTGCTTTTCACGGATCGTGCGCGTGCACAGCGCATCGATAGCCGTTTCGTAAACGCCAGCGATTGTTCCGAGAGGCCCGGAGATGAGATGCAGTTCATCCTGAATGATCAGATCCGGCGCGGGTAGATGCGACGGGAGAGGCGTCCCGCGCCCCGGGTCGCACGGCCCATAGAAGCCGTTGCCGTCATAGCGATCGACCAGCCCGAAGAGCGCGCTCGTCTCGCCGGTGAATGGAAGGGAAGCGAATTTATCTATCGTAGCGATCAGGAACGTGGGAAGACGCCGATATATTGGTTCGTCGACTCCTAAGATCGGCAGATTTCGATCTCCGCAAAAGTCGCATTTGTCGTTTACGCAGTGCACCTGCAGGTTAATCGGCTTGTCTTCATTCGGGACAAGGCGGAATGACTCTGCCTCGAATTTGGTCCCGCACCAGGGGCAGGTCTCAAGCGGAATCGGGGCGGAGTTCGTTCTGCTGTTAGTTTTAAATCGGCGCGTCCGAACTCGGGCGGTATCGTCAGCTCCCGGCCCGGTATACCCTTTTCCACCCATTCGGTTCGGAGTCGCAGCCGAACCGACCCAGAGCCCGATCTCAAACGGCCAATTTCCGAGCCGCTCCTGGTCGCGCTCCCTTTCGAGTTCGAGTGCACAGATCAGTGCCGCGGCGCGCCCCAATTGATCGAGCGTCAGCAACCGGAGGGTATACCGCATGAGGACGGTGACACCGGCAGAGGTAATTCCGGGATTGCGCAACCTGCGCAAGATCATGGTGAACGCGGCCAATCCAAGGTACGCCTCCGTTTTTCCGCCGCCGGTTGGGAAAAAAAGCAAGTCCACCAGTTCGCGGTCGTCACAAGCTGGATCGAGGATGCTTCGGAGGGTCATCAGCAGGAAAGCGAGCTGGAAAGGGTACCATTGCGGTGAATCGACTTTGTCCGGAGTAGTCTGCCGCAAGATCGCCTCGCGTCTGCGTGCTGCCTGCGCCATGCATCGATTCGCGAGCTTGAAAGCGTAAAGGACATCGGCATCCTTCAAGGCGTCGATGCCAGCCTCGATGCGCTGCGCTGCAACTTGAGCATTGATCAGAAGATCCTTAGCCGTTTGCTCTTGTGTCTGCTCGAGGTCTTTAATTCCGTCCGATTGTGCCTTAATCCAGGTGCGGTACGCGGAGACTATTGGCGACAGCTTTGCTTTGGCTTCGGCTCCGTCAGCGAGTTCCGCCAGAGCTTCCATGCTGAGCTTGACAACAGAGATGTTGGACGGCGCTATGCGTTCAACCTCGGCGGTTGGCAACCACGTCGTATGGACCTCGTTGCAGCTTTTATCTGCGTTACAAATCGCGCGAGTCGCTACGCCATGTCCTACGGCGTACTCGCATACGTCGCGGTAGTGGAGGTCGGCGACCTGGTCGTCCCATTCGCTCTTGCCACCGTCAGCTCGGCGCTGATCGGGGCGGGCCACGAACGAAAGTTTCGAGATAACGCGAAGCTCGGCCTGAAAGATAAAGCTCTTGTAGTGGCGGTCCTTGTTTGGCATTCGCCGGTTGACCAGAAACACCGATACCGAGCGCGTACCCTGCGGCAGGCGCGGATAATATCCGACGTTTCGAGCCGTGACGGCGATGAGGAGCCCGTCACTGTTGGGCACCGGCTGTTCCTTAAGTTTTTCCGCTGGAGCGGGCACACCAATCGTCAGGGATTCCTTGCGGGGAATCCTCCGGTATCCGCGCACCCGCCCGGCTGCGCTTGCGGTTCCGGTTGCTGAGTCACCGGCGGTTCCGCTCTTGGTTTCTTCCGTCGGCGGCTCGACGCCCTCGTAGATGTAATCTCCCCACGACACGGTAACGTGGAGTTCCATCACCTCTTTGAGGACCAGAACACTGAGCCCCATCGATGACGGCAGCAGGCCGCGGCGGGCCGTGGCGCGATCCGGGGGTGTTCCGTCGTCAGCGGCGGTTGTATCCTCGGCCCCCTCTATTTCTTCGTCCGCGGTATCGTCGATGCGCTGCTCGTCGGGCGCGTCCTTGGGAACGAGATAACCAGTGAGATACCAGCGCGAGGGCGGTTCGGGGAGAAGCTCGTTCGCAAACGCGTGGTCCTTGCTGGGACCGACGACATCAAGGCGCAAAGCCTCAACCAGTTCAGCGCGAATCGCGACGCTTTGTGACTCGGGGGGCAACGATTATTCCTCAATCTTCACAGGTTGGAATGATGCTTGCGCCACCGCGACGCGCTTCGCGCCGCGGCTTTGCCTGTTGTTCTTCGGGTGGCCGTCTGCTGCCGCGCCGGAGAGCCGCTCCTGTTCAGCGCGCTGGGCATTCAGCGCCAGCAGCCGCGCGAGCACTTCATCGCGAATCTCATCCGGCCAGCGGTAACGAGTTCGCACTTCTCCGGCATCACCCTCGTTTTCCAATCGGTAGATAGGAATGAATTCGCAGGACGCTTGAAGATCCGTCCAACCATACGCGCGGAGGGCGGCCCGGTCGATTGCATCATGCAGTTCTCGCAATCGCAGAATATCGCCGGAGGTTTCATACTGATCATGAAAGCGATTGTAGGTCTTCGTAAGGCCCTCGGCGTTCTTGATCATCAACTGGGCCCGGAACTCATAGTATTCGCGACCGCCTGCTTGAAGGATTGTCGAGTCGAACTTGTCCGGGAAAGGAAACGTTTCAAAACAGTCGGTGGGAGTGTAGCGCAGGTCATCTTTCATCGAAGATCCGAAGAATCGAACCCAACTCTCGTGAACACGCGACTGTAGAATGCAGAACGTTGCAATTGAATCGAGGGTGAACACGGCAAGTGTGTTTGCGAACACCATTCGCGAAGGGAGGAAAGCGAAAGACATGTGCGGAGTAGCGCCGCAGTTGACTACGAGAATGCGATCGAGTTTGAGTTTTGCGCGATTGAGGTCAACACGCTTCTCTGCGAATTGCCACCACAGTCGTCGGTAGATTTCGCGTTTGTCGTTAGCGCGCTGCGGACGAACTTTTGACTCAACAATCGACACTAAGTGAGGCCACTCTCTCGCTCGCTCCAATGGCATATCGGCGAAATCGATAACATAGCGGTATGGCGATTGAGTCGGGCTGTTGTTTACCTCCTCGCCGCCGATGTACGGGAAGATACGTTCGGCGTTACGCGGATCTCTCGCAATCAGACGTTCCATTTCGGCGATGGGCGTGGCTTCGGGATTCGTATCGTCGAACGTGAAACCCATGCCGAGCACAATGCAGCCTTCGTAGCTTTTGCCTGCGTTCGCCCTAAGTGGTTTCGGGTCCTCGTCGCCGCCAGTGTGGAACAGAAAAGCTGTTATCTGTTCGAGCGGCTTTTCATCCAGCAGACGCGGGCCGGGGAACGGCCCTTTCCGAACGTGCACAACACTCACCACGACTGCCGCTTCGCCAGGCCACTTGAAGCGCTTGCGCGCTGAGTAGATTGCTCCCCCATGAGTGCAGATCCAACGAAGGCCGGTGTGGCGCGTGTCACCCTGTGCGATTGTGTTAGTCGCGATCAGACCGAAGCACCCTTTGTTCCGGATTAAGATTGAAGGCACGACGGTAGAAATGCGCAACTACATCTGAGTTCCCGTGCGATTCTTCGTGCAGTGTCTTGAGCCAATCCAGGTATCCTTCGCGATTGGAATTGATCAACGTGTTCTTGCCGGCAAAAGGTGGATTGCCGACAATTACGTCGAAGCCTCCATTTTCGCGCTCGAAGACCTCGGGAAACTCGATTTCCCAATGGAAAGGTCGAATCGGATGAGGCCGCGCCCGAGCTCGGCGAGAACTGCGTCCAGTTCTTTGAAAGTCTTGGGAAAATTCGAGTAGATGCGGAGCATCTCATCGCGCTTCGCAAGTCGATCCTTTTCCTTATCCGAAGAGAAGAATGCCGCAACCACACATGCTCCGGCTTGGCGGACCGGTTCTAGCGCGTCGTCGGCCAGATCAAGCTTCTGACGGTTGGTCTCCGCGGATACGAGTTCGTCATCGGCTTCGAGAATCTCCTTTCGCCGTGCAGTTGCGAGCTGAATGCGCTTTTCGAGTTGATCCTGTCCCAGCACCCGCCTTGGCTCATCTCGCCAGTGAAAGTCCCCCAACTGGCGTCGGGTAAGGCCAACCAGCGAGTCGCCGCATTTCAGATTGTGGTCGAGGAACGTAAATGGATGTTCTCGTGCAAGGGTTGCCAGCCAGAGCGACAGCTTAGCCAGGTCGACCGCAATTGGATTCCGATCGACTCCGTAGAGGCATCGCTGGGCCACGATACGGCGTGCAAGCAGAGTCTCGTCCTCGTCGGGCGGAATAAAAGGTACCTGGTTATGGTGGTGCCACGCGCGAACCAGCTCTTCGCCTAATTGGCGACAAGCCTCGACGAGGAAGGCTCCGGAGCCTACCGCCGGATCGCAAACCTTCAGATCCAGAATCTGAGACGGAGTCGGGTTTGCGCCGAGGTCCTCAAGGACGGGCTTCAGCGCGCGCTCGACGATCGGCGCAGTAAATGATCGCGGCGTATAATGCGAGCTGCTTCGCCGGCGTTCGTCGGAGGGCTGCAGAACGATCGCGCCTTCGGGGACAGGGTGCGGCGTTGCGTTGCGCGCGATCCTGTTCTCCAGCGCGACAAGCAAGTCATCGACACTGGCTGCTTGCTTCAGATCCTCGGCCGCTTTGGGATTGAGTTTCTGGTCGGAATTCGCTGATAGCCACTTTGCACGTTCCGCAGGCTTTTCGACGAGCAGGGTGTCGAGGTTGATCGCGGTTGGCGCTCCGTGGGTCTTCGCCGCTCTGACCGCGACCGTACTACCTTCGGTCAGTTCGATCTTGAATCCCATCATCCGCTCGTAAACACTGCCGATCTGTTCAACGTCGAGAGTCCGATAGGAGAGTCGTTCCCCGTCGAGGATGAGGAGGTTCCGGAGAACTCGAATCACGCCGTCCGCCAGGAGGGGCAGTCCCTGAAGTTTCCCGAAGCTTCCTTCCAGGAATGGATACCGCTCCGGATCGAACAGGAAGCCCTTCCGCGCGGGCATCTTGAACTGCGAATGCTTCGAGCCTCCGTACACTGCTCGGAAGAGGGCCAAGAGACGAGCCCATGCCCCGTAGCGCTGATCGACAGTGTCGGGATAACGCTCGAAGTCTGCTCGCAACTTCTCGAATAACCCATGCGCTGAGTAATTCTGAAAGTAGAGCGGGCTGCGCGGCATCACGTCGCGGTCTTCGGCGTATAAAAGGAATACCAGCCGCAACAGCACCGTGAGCAGGCCGACGTAGATCTCATCGGGAGAGTGTTTCGATCTGCTCTTTGAGGAGTTCTCCATGAGCCTTTTCGTTTGCTGCCTGGAAGCCTCGGAGCAGCTCGTAGAGCGCATCGAGTACCTGACCCGCGAGCTCGGTAGAAACCGAACTCTGATACTCGCGGCTCTTCTTGAGAAGAGAGGACAGCCGCTCTTCGGACGGCGCAGCATATAGCCGATATCCGCGGAGTAAAAGGTGAAGCGCGCCCAGAATCGGGCGCCCGGCAACCTCACACATCGCGCCGATCGGAAATGTCATACTGCCGGAGTTCTCGCCGTGCGGCGCGTAGATTAACCGTAGCTGATGCCGTTTGAGATGAGACCGATGGGGATCCGCGTCTCGCGCAATAGTCGTTCGAAGCGGCGCGAAGCCGAGGCCGACCACCGTTCATCCTGCCCCGAATGGGCCGCGTCCAAGTCGGTGCCGTTCGGTAATTGCTTGATCAGAATCAGCCAGGGCTGCTCGCCGTCGGCTGGTTTCGGATTCTTCAGTGCGAAGGTGGGAGTGAGGGTCTCGCCAAATTCGGGAAGCGGGACCGACAGTTCGTCCGGTATCGGGATTCCGTCCAGCCCGGCCAGGTACTCTTTCCGCCACTCGAGAAAACCGCAGAGAAAGTCTGCGAGGTTGTACGATCGCGCGGGCGCTCTTATCGTCGATATCAATTTCGTGAGTGAAGACAGTGAAGGCCTGCTGATGTTCTGCTAGCTTCCCTCGGTCGATCACCACTCCCGAGTCGACCAGCGCCGCCGCAGACACAACCAGACCATCCGGCTGAAGGTAGCCGATCCACGCCTGATGATCCTTGAGAGCGGCGTCTTCAGCCATTGGTTAACCTGTCACCGGCCAGAGATAGGCGACGCCAGTCGATTCAAGTCGGAAAGATGTTACGGTGTAGAAGTCCTTGACGCGCCCGGGCTCGCGTTGAATGTCCTGCTCGTATCGCTTGAGCCATCGCTCCCAGGATTTGCGGTCCGCCTCGAACTGGCGTTTCTCATCATCGCCTTGCAGGCCCAATACCAATTGTGCGGATTTGGCTAGCTGACCTGAAACTCGTTTACGCTGGTCTTCCAGAATTCGCCGGATGCTCTGCGATTCGGCTTCTCCCCTTTGAGCGAGCAGCTCCTCAGCGTCCTTTTTCGCCAGCCTCCCGCGTTCTTCAAGATGCGGCAACAACTCTTCAATGTCGTTCGGCAATGAGTTCAGCATGCGCTCGCTGACTTCTGCCGGCACTGCCCCGGCCGATTTTGGCGCGAGCGCATTTTCGAGCAGGGCAAGGGTTTTTGCCTCAGCTTCTCGGGCGTATGGAGTGAGCTGCCCACGGCGAATGGAAGGCTCCGTCCACCGTGCGGTCACGGTCAAAATCTCTTCATGTAACCGCACCGCCCCTTTGCCATAGAGCGAGAGCCTGCCCAGGAGGATTATCCGGGGTATCGCATCGTCGGTCTGGGCGAGGCAGGCACGCGACAGATCGTGATGAACGAATCCTTGCGAGAGAAATCTGCCCAGAAGGCGTTGAACGACGCGGTGTTGGAGGTGAAGTTGAACGATATCGTCGTCAATGCCGGGTGGCGCATTGAAGACTACTGGCCGAATCGGTGAGTTCTTGCGCCATTCGAAGCCGCGCTTGCCATCTTTGGGAGGCTTGCGCAGGGTATCGAGTGTGGTCGACCAAGTTGGGTCTGCACCATGCCTCGTTTCCAGATTGGGGAACTCGAAGCGCGGTTGTCCGTTTGTCTGGGCCGATTTCAAGGGCTCGGCATTCAGCATCTCCAGCGAGCACGATATAGCGTCGCGGAGAGCGTCGTTATCGAGCGCGATCCACTCTCTGGCTTTTTCGATTCGGTCCTGGAGCCGCTCGATCTCTCGCAGTAGTGCGTCCTGACGGGTTCTTGCAGATTCGAGTTCTTCCTCAGCCGTCGCGCGTTTCTCGGGCTCGAGACCGGCGTCTTCTATATCGCGGACTTTCCTGTCGATCTCGCGCCGTGAAATCCCGAATTTGATCGCCTCATGCAGGCGTTCTTCCAGCACCTCAGCCAAGCTGCCAAGTTCGCGGCGTATCGTGTCCGTCTTCTTGACGAGAGCTTTTAAAATCCGATCTTCATCCCGCTGCTTGTAGAAGAAATAATGGCAGAAGACTTTCTCCGCAGGTTGAAGCTTGCGATCGATTCGTCCGTTGCGCTGCTCTATGCGGCTTGGGTTCCACGGCAGATCGAAGTGAAACAGGTTCGAGCAGTGAGCCTGAAGATTGATGCCTTCGCGCGCGGCATCGGTTGCAACGAGAATCCGCAATGGATTCTCAGAGGGCGATGAATTAAAGGCGAGCTTGATCGCTTCGCGGTCCTCGCCGCCGTGGTGCCCGAAAAAACCTTCACACGCTCCTCGGGATCGTCCGTTTCGGACACGGCCGCCTGGAGCATCGCGACGATGTAACGCCGTGTGTCTTCGTATTCCGTAAAGATGAGCAATCGCGCGTCCGACCAGGGTGCGTTGGGCTGCGGAGACGGCTGCCCAGGCACTCTCACACCGGCGCACATGTTGGATCTAATCCATTCGATCAGTTTGAGGACCCTGGCATCTGGCAAACCGCGGGCCGCTTCGGAGACCTGCTCCATTTCGTCGAGCAGTTGCTGCTCGGTCCGCACGTCAGCCTTCGCGGAATCTCCGCGTGCATTTTCGGTGGCAGCCTCGACGGCGGCGTCCTGAAGTTTCTCCTGCTCCTCTTCGGGCAACTGACTGCGCTCATCGTCGGAATCAAAGTTGCCGACAATGAGCTGAGGATCGATCTCGGCCTGGGTTCCCGGCGGGGCTCTCCGCCGCCCAGAGTTTTTCCATCGTGCGGCGATGAACCTTTAGAGTCTTTGCAAAGGCTTCGATCGATGAGAGCAGGCGTTGCTGAAGTCCGGATATGAGCAGCTTGGCCTCGGCCTGTTTTTTTCTGGTTGCGCCTGCCGTGCGGCGGCTCCGAACATCAGCATAGTCGTTCAGCAGCTTGGCGAGGCGCAGTTCGGGTGCGCCCGGTGGCAGCCCCTCGATATCCTCTTGCGTGACGATTCTCTCAGGAAATCCGCCCTCGAGGCGGCGAATGTCCTCTTTGAGCCGCCGCACCATCATCTGGTCGAGATGAGCTTTGAGAACCGGAACGCCGCGCGTAAACCTATAAGAATCAAGTATTTCAAGCAGCGCGCTGAAGCTGTTCGAGTGACCGTTGTGAGGAGTGGCCGAAAGAAACAGCCGATGCTCAAAACGCGGCGCGATGTCTCGTATCGCGCGGGTGATGCGCGAATCGATCGCGTAACGGGCGCCGCTGGACGGCGCGGCATGATGCGCCTCGTCCAGAATCAACAACGTGCCAGCGCGGAAGTTGTCGAGCCATGCGCAGAGAGGCCCGGCGTATGCTTCATCAATGAGCAGGTTGTGCGAGACGAGAAATCGAGGGAATGTTGTCCAGGGATTGACGGCAAAGCCGTACTGCTGGCGGACCTGATCAATGTAGTTCCGATCGAGAATTTGGAAAGTGAGGCCGAATCGCGCCTCCATCTCGTCTTTCCACTGCGGCAGCATCGTGGGCGGGCACGCCACGACGATTTCGCGAACGCGCCGGCGCAGAAGAAGCTCGCTGGCAATAAGTCCAGCTTCGATGGTTTTGCCGAGACCAACGTCGTCGGCGATGAAAATATTAACGCGCGGGAGCAGCAGTGCCTTGCGCAAAGGCTCCAACTGATAGGCGTCGAGGCGGATGCCGGCTCGGAAAGGGGATTGAAATAGTCGCGGGTCGGTCGCGGTGACGCAGTTCCATCGAAGGGTGTGAACGTATGCGGCGAAATAGCGCCTGCTGTCGAATCCTTTTCGACCGATCGACTTCCAGACGTCTTTGCCGAGAATCGCAGTATCGAGTTCGAGGTTCCAGACGACTTCGAGCGGGTCGCCTTGAGCGCCGTCGTCCAGGCAGACCGCCGCGACTATCGGCTCGCTGCCGGCGTTGACCGACTCTACAAGGTAGGTTCGGCTGCGGACCCGTACGATGTCGCCTGGTTGGGGAATTTTTGTGTACGATTCCCCGGTTGAAGGTAGTGCTGTGCCCACCCTTCGCTGGCTCCGATAAGCTTACATTTAGCTATTAAATGCTAGAGTACGCCAAATATAAATCACGCGCAAATACAGTCCTCCTCCTGAACAGCGACTCAGTCCTCGCACCCAAAGCGTGGACTCTTATTGCTTTCAGCCTTACTCGATTCTCTTCCGCTACCGTCCTCCCCTGCCCGCCTTGCGCCGCTCCTGCTCAAGTCCGCCGCGCCAGTCCGTGGGACCGCTGCGCTCTGACACAGCTGCCTTGAATTGCTCCGAGCCGCTCGTTGGTCGTGGAGCACAACGTTCCGCATCGCGTCCTTTCCGCCCTCAGGTACCCGGGAATGGTAATGAGGCCCAAGGGGGGCCGCTTTGCCAAAAATGAGCGAAATGCGCAAAGCGGTCATGCTCGACGGCCGAGCCAATTACCGCTTTTGCCCTTTATGGTAATATAAATCGTCTTCGATCCCGCTGGGAGTTGAAGAATGGCAACAGTTCCCGCTATCCCAATCGTCGTTTTCGGCAAAGCGCGTAAAAATGCCCCCGCCTCGGCAGCCAAATCAGGCCAGCCGAACACGTGAGCACTTGACGCCGGATGAGGTGGAGCGGCTGATAATTGCCGCACATCAAGTCGGCGGTCGCGTCGCCGAGCGTGATGCGTTGCTTATTATGATGGCTTACCGGCACGGACTGCGCACCTCGGAGCTCGCCGGACTTCGCTGGGACCAGATCAACCTGAAGGCCGGCACATTACACGTTGCGCGTCGCAATAATGGCTCGCCCTGGACTCATCCGCTGCGCGGGCCCGAGTTGCGCGCAATTCGCTCGTGGAAACGCCAACAAAACGAGGCGGCGCCGTACGTGTTCACCTCGCTGCGCGGAGGGCCGATGACCAACCGGACGATTCATTACGTAGTGGCTAAGGGCGGGCAAGGCAGCCGAAATCGGCTTCCCGGTCCATCCGCATATGCTCCGTCACGCGACAGGCTTCTACCTTGCTAACGCTGGGCAGGACACACGGGCAGCTCTATCTCGGCCATAAGAATATTCAGCACACAGTGCGGTATACGGAACTCAGCCCGCAGCGGTTCAAGGATTTCTGGAAGGATTGATCATGCTCGACATGGAAACTGACTTTCACGGTTGGCTGCTGGACCAGGCGGCGGCCTTGAGGGCGAGGGATTATGAGTCGCTCGACTGGGACAACCTGGCAGAGGAGTTGGAGCTGATGGGGGCGCGTGAGCGGCGCGAGCTGAGGTCGGAGTTGAAAATCCTTCTGCTGCATCTGCTGAAGCTCAAATTTCAGCCGGGCCAGCGCCATCGTCATCACAGCTGGCGGAATTCCATCGTGGAGGCGCGCGAACAGATCGCCGACATCACCAAGGACTCGCCGGGTATCTTCCAGGGTAAGCGTGACGAAGTGCTGGCCGACGTGTACGTGCGCGCGCGTGATAAAGCAGCGCGGGAGTCGCGACTCCCGCCGGGCACTTTCCCCGAGGCGTGCCCGTGGACGTACGACCAGATCATTGACCCGGATTTCTTCCCTGGCGTGACGAAAACCTGATGCCGGCCGCGTTCCATGGTCGGCCGCGTGATCGAGCAGCGGCTCGTGGCGCTGCTTGCGATTTTCGCCAGCCCGCGACGTTTGCCGGCCCCGCTTTAAACGACAGTCAAATTCGGCAACAGAATCATCCAGCAAAGTGTCGCGGTCTGCCTGGCGACCGGGCATCCATGCGCCTGTCTGTATAGCTTGACACGGAAGGGCTCGCCCCGGGACGCGCGCAGCGCGTACATCGGACCACGCGTGCGAAACCGATCTGCTATCCACCCGACGTGACTGACCACATGATTTCAGACTGGAAGCACCAACATGCGACGGAAGGTCAGGCGGAGCCACGATGATGAGTAGGCCTTCCAATTCACTCGACGGGCCGGTCCCCATTCAACCTCCTTCAAAGGCTTCCGCAGCGCCATTGCCCTCGTGCGACTTTCACAACGTGCAGTATGGACTTTCGCTGCTGCGCATAGTACGCATGTTCGCGCGGAAAAACCCATCCTTTTTGCGCCGCAAAGAGCGCTTGGCCGGAGAGCAACAAACGAGGCGGTATGAGCAAGTTGAGTTTGTGGAGAACAATCTATTTTGTTTCAGTCTTCTGTGCGGTAGCCGCAATTGGCCTGACGGCAGAGGCGTCCACCTACCGGGCCAGGTTTCTCCGGCCATGCTCAAACTTACGCTCCGTCAGGGTGTTCGGTCTCTGGAGTTTACATCGAGTTCATTGCAATTCCGATCGGACGATGGCTGCACCGAGACTCAGGGCCTGGAGTTTCCTGAAAGCGATTTCGCGCGGCATGTATTTCATGCCGCAGTCCGGCGCAGCAATCAGATTTCCGGGTGCGACATATTCGAGCGCGTGGCGGATGCGGTTCGCCACTTGTTCGGGCGTTTCACACTCATGGTCTTCGATGCTGATGACGCCGAGGATGATCTTTTTTCCTGAAAGTTCCTTTAATACTGTCAAATCGAGGTTGGGCTGTGCCGCCTCAATAGAGATTTGTTCGACCTTGCTGGCAGCCAACTCGGGTAGAAATGCATATTGGCCCGGTTTGTTCTTCACCAACTGAGCGTAACCAAAGCAGAGGTGTACTACGGTCGGGCCAGGTATTCCTTTCAGCGCACGATCGATAGCTGACACCGCATAGCGTTTCGCACCCTCAGGATCCATCCTGAGCCACGGTTCATCGAGTTGAACTACGTCAGCGCCGGCGGCCTTGAGTTCATGCGCCTCCTGATTTACGGCCGCGGCGAGGTCCATCAGCAACTCCGTAATATCGGAATAGAATTCGTTTTGCGCCTGCTGCGCCATCGTGAACGGTCCGGGCAAGGTGGCTTTGATGACTTTGTCCGTATGGGTGCGCAAGAACCGGACGTCGCGGACTTCAACCGCGCGTGTCCGGCGAATCCTGCCGACTACGCGTGGAACCGGGATCGACCTCCCCGCACGCACCAGAAGTCCGGGTTTTTCAGCGTCGATTCCTTCCAGCGTGGTGGTGAAATGGTTTGAGTAACTCTCGCGGCGAATCTCGCCATCCGTGAGGATGTCGATGCCGGCTCGCTCCATCGCGCGAATCGCAAGCACCGTCGCATCGTCTTGCGCCTGTTCCAACAAATCTGGCGCAACGCGCCAGACCTCGCGCGCCCGGACGCGTGGGACGCCAGCGTCGGTCAATTTTTGGCGGTCGATCAGCCAATCGGGCTGAGGGTAACTGCCGACGACCGTGGTGGGCAAAGGCGCTGCGAGCGCTCTCATGAATCGACTCCTTTTCCTGCACTATCAGGCCATTGAAAAGGTTTTCTCGGCCTGCGTCGCCACTCATTAGTCTCCACCGCACGCGGGGAGAACTAAAGGAACGCAGCCAGCTTTTCGAGCAGGCCATTCTGAAGCGAATGCGGCCGTTGTTCTCTTCTCAACACCCTGGTCGCACTCAGTTGATGGTCAGTACGGAAGCTACCATTTTGTGGGGCGTTTGCCATGATTGTGAGACACGGAGATCCCAACCGCGGGCGTGGTTTCTACACCGTTATGCCTGCATCCCTGGTCTGATCTAAGCTAATCGACCAATAGTTGCGGCTTGAGCTCTAAGGTCGAGGTGTCCTCCGATGTTAACTAACGGCAAATCCAAATCAACCGAGATTCATGCGCGGCTCGGTCATCCGGTCATCGACTCCGACGGGCATTGGCGAGAATTCGAACCCATTGCGATGGATTATCTGAAAGCATCGGCGGGGCCCAAGGTTGTCGAGCGTTGGAATTCACGTCTCAGGGCCCTTGGTGAGGGTGACTTCGTCAGGATGACGAAACAGGAGCGGCTCGACCGCCGCGCCGGGCAGCCGCCGTGGTGGGCGCTGCCGGTGAAGAACACCCTTGATATGGCGACCTCGTTTATTCCGGCGTTGTTGCACGATCGGCTCGAATCGATGGGCCTGGATTTCGCCGTGCTTTATCCGACTCACTGCCAGTTGTTTGCGCCGTATGTTGGCGATGAGGAACTTCGGAAAGCGGGGTGCCATGCTTTCAATCAATACGCGGCTGAAACCTGGGCTGGTTGTGCCGACCGCTGTACACCGATCGGCGTGATTCCCATGCATACGCCCGATGAAGCAATTGCTGAACTAGAGCATTGCAAGGACGCTCGGCATTAAGGCGGTGGCTTTGGGCAGCCTGATACGGCGCTCGATCCCGGCCGCCGAAAGGATGGGTGTCAGCCGCCGTTATGCCTGTTGGCTCGACGTACTCGGTATTGACAGCGACTATGATTACGATCCCGTTTGGCAGAAATGCGAGCAGCTGGGCTATCCTGTAACGTTCCATTCCGCGGCCGAAAACTATGGCCTGCGCAACTCAATCAGCAACTTCGTTTACAACCATATCGGCCATTTCGGCGAAGCCGGCAACGCGGTGTGCAAGGCGCTTTTTTTGGGCGGGGTCACGCGCCGGTTTCCCCGGATGAGATTCGCTTTCCTCGAAGGCGGAGTGGCATGGGGATGCAGCCTCTTAGCCGACCTGATCTCGCACTGGGAGAAGCGCAATGCGAGGGCGATCCAGGAACTGAACCCCGCGAATCTCGATCGTGAAGGACTCGTCAGCCTTTTCCAGCAATACGGCGGGGAAAAGCTCTTCAGCAGGTTTGCTGAATTCGAACTATGGTACAGGCGTGGCATGGGGCATGCGGTGCCTGAGAATGTCGACGATTTCGCCGCGGCTAAAATCGCAACAAAAGAAGACATCCGTGATTTGTTCGTGCCCAATTTCTTCTTCGGCTGCGAATCCGATGACCCCACAGTCACTTACGCCTTTGCCAAGGCAAACCCGTTTGGCGCCAAACTCGGCGCGGTGCTGAGTTCCGATATCAGCCATTTTGACGTGCCGGATATGACCGAGGTGCTCGAAGAAGCTTGGGAATTGGTCGAGCGAACGGGGTATGTCCGAAGAGGACTTTTACGCCTTCACCTTCGGTAACGCGGTCAGGCTCTGGACCAGCCTGAATCCCGACTTCTTTAAGGGCACTATGGTTGAAGGCAGCGGCGAAACGGTTCATCGACGACAATGCAACCATAACCGCGGTGGCTCAAAGTCAGACTCGCATATAGGGGAGGTTTTGATGCAGCGTAGGCCATTCGTTCTGCACTTTGTCCCGTACGCCAGCGACGAAATGTTGCGCAAAGCGCTGGCACTTAAGGCGGATGCGTTGGTCCTTGACCTGGAAGATTCGGTTACCCCCGACAATAAGGAATCGGCGCGAAAAACCGTAACGGAATGGTTGCGGCAGGTCGATTTTCCGCGCCAGAAGCGCCTGGTGAGGATCAACGCGCTGGATTCGGAATGGGGTCGCGTCGACGTCGAGAGCACCATGGCCGGACGCCCCGACGGCTTCCTGGTACCCAAGGCCGGCGATTTGGCTGCGCTGCGCGAACTTGATTCCTTTATCACTGAGCTCGAAAAATTGCATGGATACCCGGAAAGGCGTGTCGAATTGTTTCCAATTATCGAAACACCGAAGGGTGTTCTGCATGTAAACGAGATTGCGCTTTGTCCGCGCGTGACCGCTATCTGCGGGGGACGCGGAGGACTCGATATGGCTGCCGCTCTTGGAGCGTGGCGAGTGCGCGACAAAAATGGTGACTTGCTTGATATTTTTCGCCTGACCGGAATGATTTGCCTGCTGGCGGCGACCGCGGCCGGTGTGCAGCCGATCGACTCGGTGCTGCTGCTCGGAGACCTTGAGCGGATGCAGCGTGAATGCCGCGAAAGCGCCGAAATGGGCTACACCGGCTGGATCACGATCCATCCGAGTCAAATCGACGTTGTCCATAAGAGTTGCTTCCCCTCCGATGATGAAATTGCCGAAAGCCGCGAACTGGTGGCGGCCTTCGAAGAACACCGGAAGTTGGGCAAATGGGCCTTTCGGTTCAAGGGCCAGATGGTTGACGTACCCAACCTTAAGCGGGCACAAACGATCCTGGAACGGGCACGTCTCAAACAGGAGATTGAGGCGGATTGGAAACGGTAGTGCTTAAGGGTGTCGAGTCTCTGCGCTGACCTGAGGGTTTGCTATTCAACGTGAACATTAGGAGCGAGGGCCAATGGCAGATTTCGGACTAATTGCAATTCCAACGCACTATACAATCCAACCAGTGGAACTGGGCCGATGGGCAGAGGCCAACGGCTTCGAGTCGCTGTGGTTCGGTGAGCATTCGCATATTCCAACCAGCCGCAAGACTCCCTTTCCGATGGGTGGCGAGCTGCCCCAATACTACAAAGAATTTTTCGACCCATTTATTGGACTCAGCGCCGTGGCTGGCGTTACCGAGAAGCTTAAAATCGGGACCTCGGTGTGTTTGGTTCCCGAACACAACACGATGAACCTCGCCAAGATGGTCGCCTGCCTGGATCGCGTCTCAAATGGCCGCTTTCTCTTTGGAATCGGGGCCGGATGGAATGCGGAGGAGATGGCCGATCACGGTGTTGAGTTGAAGGATCGCTGGAAGGTGACGCGTGACCGCAGTCCTCGCGATGAAGGAAATCTGGACCAAGGATGTAGCCGAGTATCACGGCAGATTCGTGAATTTCGATCCAATCTGGTGCTGGCCCAAGCCGGTGCAGATCGGTGGTCCGCCAGTCCTGATGGGTGCCTGGTCGAAATTTGTTCCTAAGCGAGTTGCCGAATACTGCGATGGCTGGATTCCGGTCGACGCCGGGATTGACCTGGCCGGCGGGATCGAAGCTATCCGGTCGGAATCTGCTCGACGAGGCCGATCGAAAGACGCCTTCGATTTCAGTGTCCTGACCGGCGAGGAGTTCCGCCCAACGGGCGGACTAGAAGCCCGGATCGGTGCTCTAGTGAAGTTCGGATTCCATCGAGTAGTGTTGATGGTCCCGACCGCGGCTCCGGACAAACAATGGCCCGCTCTCGATCGGTACACGAAAGTAATCCGCGCGTTCCGCTGATGTAATCAGCAGAGTGAGGACGGCCCGCGCCTTTGCGCGGGCCGCTTCTAACCCCGGCATGGAGGGCGAGGCGCGTTCGACGCTGCGAGCCTCCGTCCTTCCGCTACTGAATCTCGCCCATGTGTTCGACCCTGCATGGGGCTCGATGCTTGTGCGGGCCTCGGCTACTATGAGGCGTAGAAAAGGCCAAGAAAGCTAGCGTACATTCTCGATGGCCTTATCTGAGTGACCGAGGTAGCAGATTGCTTGCGAGTGTACTGTCCAGCGCGCTTTCAGGAGTCGACGCGTTTGCGGTTGAAGTGGAGGTCGATTGCGGGGGTGGTGCCCCCAGCTTTCGGATGGTTGGGCTGCCCGAGGGCGCCGTCCGTGAGGCGTTTGACCGCGTCAAGTCAGCTATCCGCAATTCCGGTTATCCCTTTCCGGGCGGCCGGATGACGGTCAACCTGGCTCCCGCAGATACGCGCAAAGAAGGCTCTGCCTTCGACCTGCCGATGGCGCTCGGAATACTGGCGGCCGCGGACAACGGGATTCTTGAAAAACGCGACCGCACCAGGCAGTACCTGGTACTCGGAGAACTGGCGCTCGATGGGCGCGTCAAAGGGGTGAAAGGCGCACTGCCCAGCGCACTGCTCGCCCGCTCGCGGCATTTGTCCGGTATCATTGTGCCGCGTGAGAACGCGGCGGAGGCAGCAGTATCGGGCGAAGGCGTTGCGGTGCTTGGAGTCGAAAGCTTGCGCGAAGTCATCGAGTTCTTCGACGGACTCCGCGAGCTTGCGCCCACCTCGGTGAATCTCCAGGAAATTTTCGAGACCGCCAGCCGCTACGACGTGGATTTCAGCGAGGTCAAGGGTCAGGAGCAGGCGAAGCGGGCGCTCGAAGTTGCTGCGGCCGGCGGTCACAATGTCCTCATGATCGGCCCGCCTGGCTCCGGCAAGACCATGCTGGCGAAACGGCTGCCGACGATCTTGCCAGCAATGACGTTCGAGGAGGCGGTCGAGAGCACAAAGGTCCATAGTGTCGCCGGTTTGCTCGATGGCCGTGCATTAATCGCGACGCGGCCATTCCGCTCACCTCATCATACGATTTCCGACGCCGGACTGGTCGGCGGCGGCCCTTTCCCGCGGCCAGGTGAGGTCAGCCTTGCCCATAACGGCGTCTTGTTTCTCGATGAATTGCCGGAGTTCCGCAAGAACGTGCTGGAGGTGTTGCGCCAACCACTCGAAGACCTGCGCATTACAATTGCCCGGGTCATGGGCACCATAACTTTTCCGGCGAGCCTGATGTTGGTGGCGGCGATGAATCCCTGCCCTTGCGGTTTCTATACGGATACTCAGCACGAATGCACTTGCTCGGCGGTGATGATTCAACGCTATAGATCGCGGATTTCGGGTCCTCTGCTCGATCGGATCGACATCCATATCGAAGTGCCCGCGGTACGGTACCGGGAACTGGTGGACCGCAGCCGGGGCGAGAGTTCGTCGGCCATTCACGAGCGGGTGAATCGGGCGCGCGGTCTGCAACTTGCCCGTTTTCGAGGCAGTGCACTTTATTGCAATGCACAGATGGGCGCACGCGAGTTGCACGCATGGTGCGAAGTCGATTCTGGTGGGGAGCGGCTGCTTGAGCTTGCGGTAAATCGCTTGGGCCTAAGCGCGCGGGCTTATACGCGCGTTTTGAAAGTAGCGCGAACTATCGCAGACCTCGACGGCAGCGGCGCTATCCAGCAGCAACATCTCAGCGAAGCGATACAATATCGTTCACTCGACCGCATGACGGTGTAGAGTGGAAAAGGAGGGTCAATGGGGACACGTGCTGCGAATTTTGGTAATGGGTCATTATCAACAAGGCCGCAGTTTGTGTCACTCTCGCGCGTTGGCTGCCGCGCGAAGAGTCCCGAATTCCGGGATTCCTCGCGCGCCAAGCAAACGAGACGCGCGGGAATGACAAGAAGGATGAGCACAAACTGACCCACTACACGAATTTTTTGTCCCGTTGACAAACTTGATACCCTGGCCTAGCCTCGATAGTTCGGACGATAGCCCGTTCTAATTTTGATGCAGCGGGCTGAAGCCAGCCTGCTCACCATAGTAAGTTCCCAATCATGTTCGACACTCTGAGCGATCGACTCGAAGGCGTTTTCAAGAAGCTCAGAGGCCAGGGCCGCATCACCGAACGCAACATGGAGGACGCGTTGCGCGAGGTGCGCCTGGCTCTGCTCGAAGCCGACGTGAATATCCGGGTGGTGCGCGATTTCGTCGATCACATCCGGAAGAAGGTTTTGGGCCAGGAAGTTCTCCGCTCGCTCACCCCGGAACAGCATCTTTTGAAGTTTGTCGCTAACGAGCTTTGTGAAGTGATGGGCGGGCGTGCCCGTGAACTCGACCTTAAGGTCAAGCCTCCCGTCAAGCTAATGATGGTCGGACTACAGGGTTCGGGCAAAACCACCACCCTGGCCAAGCTCGCACTCTTTCTAAAGAACGAGCGCAAGCGTCACCCACTGATGGTGTCAACCGACGTGCGCCGCCCTGCTGCGATGGAGCAACTGCGAGTACTCGGCCGTCAATGCGGGGTCCCGGTCGTCGAGACCCGCGAGGACCAGGATCCGGTCGAGATCGCAACCCGGGCGATTTCCAAGGCGGAACTCAGTGGTAACGATGCGCTGTTGATAGATACCGGCGGCCGGCTGCAAATCGACGACGAACTGATGGACGAGTTGGCCCGGCTCAAGGCTGTCACGCAACCCCATTACGTCATTCTCGTCGCGGACGCGATGACCGGCCAGGACGCGGTCAATGTCGCCCAAGGCTTCCATGAGCGCCTGCAGATCTCCGGAGTCATCCTGACCAAACTGGACAGCGACGCCCGCGGTGGCGCTGCGTTGTCGGTGCGTGCTGTCACCGGCGCGCCGATTCTATTCGCCGGGATAGGAGAGAAACTCGACGCGCTTGAAGTGTTTCATCCCGATCGTTTGGCGTCGCGAATTTTGGGGATGGGCGATATGCTGAGTCTGATTGAGAAGGCTCAGCAGAACTATGATCAGAAGCAGGCGAAGGAACTCGAACGCAAGCTCAAGAAGAATGAATTTACGATTAGGGATTTCGCCGACCAGCTCAAGACGATTCGCCGAATGGGCTCCCTCGGTGACCTGCTCGGGATGATCCCGGGACTGAAAAAGCTCGCGGGCGCTGCCGATTCAGAAGAAACAAAGCGCGAGATGGTGCGGATTCAGGCTATAATCGATTCGATGACGCGTCAGGAGCGCGATAATCATCTGATTTTGAACGGCCGCCGCCGCGCCCGCATTGCTGCCGGCAGTGGCACCACCGTTCAGGATGTGAACCGCTTCATTAAGCAATTTGATCAGACCCGCAAAATGATGAAGAAGATCACGCGGATGGGCGGCAGTCACGCGATGATGCGCGGCATGGGATTGGGCTGATCGGTAAGAACAAGGGTTGACGCGGCACGGTCGAATTGACCGGGTTGGCGATAAGACCAGCAACGCGAATATCAAATTCGCAGAGGAGAAAATATAACGCGCATGGGACTTGTCATCCGGTTGCGCCGTCATGGCAGCCGAAAAAAACCCTTCTTTCGCATCGTGGTGGCGGACTCACGCTCGCCTCGCGACGGACGATTCGTCGATCAGATCGGCACCTATGACCCTGCGCTTGACCCACCCAAGGTTACTTTAAGAAAAGAGCAGGCCGACCTTTGGCTCAAATCCGGCGCGCAGCCCAGTGACACAGTGAAGAAGCTGATGCAATTAGCGTTGACCGCCACCTAGACCACCTGACCCGGCGTCAACGGAGCCAGCCATGAAGGAACTCGTCCAGTTTCTGGCCCGACAATTAGTCAACAATCCTGATGCAGTTGAAGTAAAAGAGACGCAAGGAGATACCGCCTCGGTACTTGAACTGCGCGTTGCCAAAGAAGATCTCGGCCGCGTAATCGGCAAACAGGGTCGAACCGCCAAGTCGATTCGCACCATTCTCAATGCCGTAGCTTCGCGGACTAACCGCAAGGTCGTTCTGGAAATTATCGAAGAGAAGTAGCGGTCCTTTGCACGACCAACCAGTCCGAAATGGCTCGGCCGAACGACGACCAGCGTAATCGTTCGGTGCCCGAGCTGATACGAGTTGGCTACATCAGCGGGCCTCATGGAGTGCGCGGCGCACTCCGCGTCAGATTGGATAACCCTAAATCGGCTCTCCTGCGGTGGGTGCAACGATTGACCCTGGCCCGCGAAGGGGAGAGTGCCGAATATCTGGTGACCAGTGCGCAATCGGCTGGTCAGGGGACGTTCAAGGTTACCCTGGACGGCGTCACCAGCGCGGACCACGCCGCGGCTTTGCGTGGTGCGGTGGTGATGGTGGCGGCCGCTGCGTTACCGCCGACGGGTTCGAGCGAGTTCTACTATTTCCAGGCAGTCGGATGCGAGATTGTGACGACTACGGGATTGCCTATTGGCATTATAGAGGAAGTCTTCTCCAACGGCGCCAATGATGTGTGGGTCGTGCGTGATCGCTGGGCAGAATACCTGGTGCCCGTTATCGCGGACATTGTGAAAGCTATCGATTTGGCCGCTCGCCGGATCGTCATCGAGCCGGTGCCTGGACTACTTGACTGATGCTGGAGGAATGATAACGCGGAGTTAATCCACAGTTCGTCCGATAACGCCCGGCAGATAGAGCCGAACGCCGTCATCCGCATTGCCAATCCGCGCTGGTGCAATTAGAGCGGCGATAACCTTCACCAGCGGAGGTTCTGTGATGGCAAATGCTGGCCAGTGAAAAAATGGAATTTCATGTAATCACCCTGTTTCCCGAAATGTTTGCTGCGCTCGAGGCCGGCCTTATCGGGCGGGCACAAGCGAGCGGATTGATCACGATTCGCACTCGCAATCTGCGGGAATATGGACTCGGGAACTATCGCCAGGTCGATGATACTCCGTATGGCGGTGGTAGCGGCATGGTGATGCGCCCGGAGCCGCTTGCCGCGGCTATTGATGACGCGATGGCGCGGCATCCGAAGCTTCTGCGAATCCTCATGAGTCCGCAAGGCGAAATTCTGGACCAGGCAATCGCGCGAGACTTTGCTCAGAATGCGGCGGGCCTGCTTCTGATTGCCGGCCGCTACGAAGGTATCGATGAACGCGTGCTGTCGATGGTCGACCGCGAAATTTCGATTGGTGAATATGTGCTGAGCGGCGGCGAGCTGCCGGCGATGGTTGTGATCGAGGCGGTGGCGCGCCTGCTTCCAGGTGTGCTTGGCAATCCGGAATCACTGCTGGAAGAATCGTTCGGTCCTTCGGGTATGCTCGAATATCCGCATTTCACCCGGCCCGAGGAATTTCGCGGAATGCGAGTGCCGGAAGTTCTGCTGAGCGGTGACCATCGCCGGATCGACGCCTGGCGCGAGGCTGAAGCCCGCAAGCGTACCGCGCAACGCCGTCCCCGTCCGCTTTCCAGGACGGACAAACTTTGAAGTGGCGGATCTATTCGTCGCTCTAATCCACCATCCGGTGCTCAACCGCAACGGCCGGATCGTGACCTCTGCCATCACCAGCCTCGACCTGCATGATATCGCCCGCTCCGCGCGCACCTACGGTGTTCGGGCGATGTACGTGGTCCATCCGGTGGCCGAGCAACGGGCATTCGCATTGCGGGTGCTCGACCATTGGAGGCTCGGCTATGGCCGTCTCTACGATTCCCGCCGCCGTGAAGCGCTTGATCTGGTCGAAGTGGTCGAAGACCTCGAGGCGGCACTGAAAGCAGCCGAGGTTTTGGCGAAGGCTTTTCCTTTGCTGGTCTATACATCAGCAAGCGCAAGCGGCGGTGCGTCCTACCGGGAGTTGAGAAGCAAAGTCGAGAACATCGAGGGACCACCGATTATGTTGATGTTTGGTACGGGATTCGGACTCGCGCCGGCGATGCGTGAGCGCGCCGACGTCGTCCTCGATGCGGTCTGCGGGCCGGCCGAGTATAATCATTTGTCAGTACGCGCGGCCGCGAGCGTGATTCTCGACCGCCTCGCCGGCCGCTAATTTTCGGCAGCATCGTTTGAAGGCGAGCTTCTCCTGCCCTAAAACGGTCTCACCACTTTACCCGGGTGAGACGAGCAACTATCGTAAGCGGGCCGTTTGTGCGTGTGGGGGCATCAGACCGGGGGTATGAAGAAGGTTTTCGGGTTATTGGGAATACTCGCGCTCGTAGCTTCATTAACTTCTGGGCGAAATTTAAAATCAGACGACCCTGGGCCTGGTAGCCTCAAATCCGCTGAGGGCGGTGTTGCACCCATATGCATAGTGCCGGCCGCGAGGGGAAAAAAAGCATTTAAGGTTCGCGATGCCTTACCGGCCACGACTTTCCGATCGTTGCCGTCGCCAGTATTCGAGCGAGGTTTATCGGCGGCGGCAATGGAACCGCTGCCTGCGCCGCTGTGGCTTTCCGAACTCAATCAATGGCGGCGGATGGCGGGTCTGCGTGCTGTTGCCGAAAATGCTCACCTGAGCTATGGCAGCGAAGAACACGCCCGCTACCTGATCGCTCAGGGACCAGCGGACGCCGTCGGGTTCCGCGCTTACGACCGCAGGATAGGCCCACGAGCGCATCTCGAGAATTCACACAGCCCGTCCTATACGGCGGCAGGCGCAGAAGCGGCAATTGGTGGGCCGCTTGCAGCCGACGTTATTCAGGGAGCTGATGTCGCATGGGAGGGTAGGAGTGAATCGGGCGACATCGACAATTTGATACTGGCTCCATTCCACCGGCTATCACTGCTTGCGCCATGGGCGCGGCTTGGCGGTTACGGCAGTTTTGGCGAGTATCCGCGCCGGGCCGCCGCATTGGCCTTGCGCGGTCCGCTTGAGGCTCAGCAGCACGGCGACCCGATTGAGTTTCCTCCTGCGAACACCAATATCTCCATCAACGCGCTGAGCGGCACCGAATGGCCGAACCCTATGGCTGGATGCGCAGGTTATGAGCGGCCGGCCGGCTTGCCGATTACGCTGCAAACTGGTCGACGGCTCGTGATTGCGGTCCTATTCGCTCCACGACCAGACATTGGATGACGCGCTTGAAGCATGCGGATTCGATGCGGCCAGTTACCGCAGCTCTGACCCTATCCAGCAAAAACGCGGCCGTGAACTGCTGGATGCTTACGGTGCGGTGGTGCTGATTCCTCGCACACCATTATCCTCCGGTCATCGATATCGCGTGACTCTGCAGACGTCACGAGGCAGGTTCGAATGGAGCTTCGGATTAGAGGATGCGGCTGAGGTCGAGACGGCTCAAGCTCAGCGGACGGCAATCAGGTAAGTGGCCGCCGGGCGCTAAGGCTTTAGGCTTGCTCGGCCCCCCGGCCGCGCTGAATCACCTCGCTGATTGCTAGCCGCGAGCGGTCAAAGCGTCAGATGTCTGCCAAATCATCGGCGATCTTCTCCAGGCCGGCGCGAAGTTTAGCCGGATCTGAGGACGGTGGTGCCATAATTATCCGTGTCACACCGATATCGCGGAGCGCTTTCAGCGAATCCGCCTTCGGCGCGGCCATCGCGGAAAACTCGATTGCTTCTGGATTGCGCCCGGCCTTCTTGGCTTCTTCTCGCGTAACAGCGAACAATTCGCTCAGCTTTTCCGGGCTAGTGAGCGTTGGGAAGAAACCATCGCCGAAGCGGCCGGCGCGGCGAGCGGCTGCCAGCGAATGGCCGCCAATGTGAATCGGAATTCCGCTTTTCTGAACCGGCTTTGGATAGCTTTTCACGTCGTGAAAGTGGAAGTGCTTGCCATGAAAGCTCGCAACCGGCTCACTCCATAACGTGCGCATCGCTTGGATCGATTCGTCGGTGCGGGCGCCACGTACGTTGAACGGAATCTGTAACGAGTCGAATTCTTCTTTCATCCAGCCGCTGCCAATTCCAATCATCATGCGGCCGTTGGACAGGAGGTCGAGCGTTGCGAGCTGCTTGGCCAGATAAAGCGGATGGCGTTGCGGCAGGATGATGACTCCGGTGGAGAGCTTCAATTTCGTGGTAATGGCCGCGGCATAGGCCAGCGGGATCAACGGATCGGGAATCGGCACCTGATCCCCGCCAGGCATTTGGCCGTCTTTGGAACCGGGATAGGGCATATGTGGCTGCGGAATAACGACGTGCTCGACGGTCCAGATCGATTCGAAGCCGAGGGTCTCGCAATCGCGGGCGAGTTCGGCGAATAGTTCAGGCCGGCTAAACTTTCCTGAATTGGCGAAGCTGATTCCAAGTTTCATCGGATGATTCCTTTTGATTTCAGTTGCCGCTTGAGATGACCGCAGCGCTCTGATCCAGACCCTTTTCCACAAATCACGCTCACTGCCGCCGCAAGCAGCGGGAGAGGCACAGACAGAGCGGGAGGCTTAATGATAAGCGGTTCGACCCGGGGTCATACACGGGCGATTACCTCGTTGCCGATTTTTTCGAGACCGCGCGAGAGTCCTTCTTTATCGAATGCTGGAGGTGCGACGACTACCCGGCTGATACCGATGTCCTCGACCGCTTTGACCGAATCGATCGCCGCGCGCGCCATGCATGAGAGTTCGATGTCACTGGGATCGCGGCCCGCCTTCTGAGCCGCCTCGCGCATCGTCGCGAATAGCTCCTGGAGCTTCGGAATTTCGCCGAGCGCCGGGAAAAAGCCGTCGCCCAGCCGCCCGGCCCTTTTAGCCGCAGCCGGTGAATGGCCACCGATATGAATCGGCACGTCGTTGTGCGGCGGTTTTGGGTAGCTGAATATTGGACCGAAGTTGAAGTGCTTGCCGTGGAAACTCGAAGCATTCTCGCGCCAGCACTCGCGCATTGCCTGAATCGCCTCGTCGGTGCGAGCGCCACGCGCATGGAAATCGAGCCCGAGTGCGTCGAACTCCTCTTTGAGCCATCCCGAGCCGACGCCAAGGAGTACGCGGCCGCCCGAAAGCAGGTCTAGCGTGGCGATCTCCTTGGCAAGATACAACGGATGGCGCTGGGGCAGAATCACCACACCGGTTGCCAGGCGAATCTTCTTCGTGAGTGCCGCGGCGAAGCTTAGCGGCAGCAGCGGGTCCGGAATCGCGACGTCCTCGCCGCCGGGAATTTTGCCGCTTTTAGAATAGGGATACGGCGATTGATAATCCTTGGGAATGACGACATGCTCGACCGTCCAGAGGGACTCGAAGCCGCATTGCTCGGCAGTCTGCGCCAAGTGAGCGAGCAGGTCATGGTTGCTGAACGGACCGGAATTGACAAACATCAAACCGAATTTCATGGAGACGTTCCCTTCCTTAACGGCGCGCCAGAGTCCCCCAGATCTATCGCGGCGCGAACTCATTTGGAAACAGTTTTTCAACGATCGGCGGCGACGGGAGAAGACAGTTAGCGCAATAGTCCGCCGCAAAAGTGATTATTGGGTCGGGGATGGAATCTTCCACCGAAGAAGGCGCTACCTGTACCTTGATAGCCCGCAGCGGTGCGACTAATTAAGAAGTCACTATGGATATCGGCAAAATCGGAATCTGGTTCTTCCTCGACGCAATGACCGCAGCTCAGACGGTCGAATTCGTTCGCAAGACCGAAAAATTGGGCTATGGCGCAATGTGGATACCGGAGGCGGTGGGGCGGGATCCATTCGCCCATATCGGCTACCTGGCGGGCCATACGGAGAAAATTGTCTTCGCCACTGGCATCGCGAATATTTATGCGCGCGACCCGCTCACGATGTCGGCCGCGTCGAAGACGGTTGCCGAAGCCTCAGGCGGGCGTTTCCTGTTGGGCATCGGGGTGAGTCATCGGCCTTTGGTCGTTAACTTGCGCGGCCACTCCTATGACAAGCCGTACAGCTACATGCGGGAATACCTGCCGAAGATGAAAGGTGCGCTTTATCGTGCGCCGCAGCCACCCCAAGAGGTGCCTGTAGTCCTTGCCGCGCTTCATCCCAAAATGCTTCAGCTTGCAGCCAGCGAGGCCAACGGGACACACACATACTTCGTTCCTCCCGAGCATACCTCGAAAGCGCGCGCAGCAATTGGGACCAAACCATGGATCTGCGCGGCGCAGGCGGTAATTCTCGAAACTGATGCGGCCAAAGCCCGCGCGATGGCGCGGACTTATATGAAAACCTATGTGCCGCGCCTGCCGAATTACACCAATAATCTGAAGGCGCTCGGCTGGAAGGATGAAGATTTTCAAAACGGATGCAGCGACGCGTTGGTCGATGCGATTGTGGCCTGGGGTAACGAGCAGAAGATCCGCGACCGTATCGATGCGCATCTGAAGGCCGGAGCTACTCACGTCTGCATCCTGCCGATTCGCGCGGACAGCGAAACGCTGCCAGATCCACGTGTGATGGAAGCGTTGGCACCAGGGCAATAGGATTTTCCCCGGTTTCGGCATCAACCACCGTCTCGCTGTCGCCAGCCGATTTCACATGGCCCGCAATCCTGCGTTCGGGTCCAGCTCTCTGCTGACTCTGCACCCGCAAGCCGTGTGGCGCAGGCTCATCAGGTGTCCTGCATCAACCGTCATGCGGTTGAGCGTTGCGGGCGCCCTCGCACTTGCCGGCGCGACTGGATTCGCTGGGTGTAGCGGATCGGAAGACCAGGCCAGGCGAATTGAATTAAGCGCACAGCAGGCTGAGCTGAAGGCCGAGCAGGCTGAGGCCGCGGCAAATCGAGCACGAGCCGCGGCTCAGCAGGCGCAAATCGCGGCCGACCGCGCGCAAAAGACGGTTGAGGAGGCGACCCGAGAAATAAATCGAGTCGCGGAGCACCTCGACCAGATGAATCATGCCCAGAACGCGAGCGACTAATTCAACTCATGCTCACCTTGCGGAGCGTGCGCGTCTCTGTAATAAGGATTTGTCCGACGGCCTATCTTTGCACTTCAAATCCGGGCGCGGGTTTCACGGCAGCGGCTCGAAGCAAAACGACCAGGAGTCAAGTGAATGAAGCTCTACGGCATGAATCTCTCGAACTTCGCGACCAAATCGCGCATTGTCGTCTATGAAAAGGGCGCCAACATTGAAATTGTGGCGCCGCCGGGCGGGATGAAATCGCCTGAGTATTTGAAAATCAATCCGCTCGGTAAGGTTCCCACGCTCGATGCCGACGGCACCATCATCCCGGAATCAGAGATTATCAACGAATATCTTGAGGAGAAGTTTCCTAATCCTCCCCTCCTGCCCAGGAGTCCAGAAGCGCGGGCCAAGGTCCGCCTCCTGACCCGTTTCCATGACCTCTACCTCGAGCCGCCCTTGCGTGCGTTGTTCGGACAGTTGAATCCGAAAAGCCGCGACGAAAAGATCGTGAATGAGAGGCTGACGGAATTGCAGACGCGGCTCGATCAACTGGAGTCGATGCTGGCTGAACCAGGTAATTTCGCCGCCGGCCAGGATTTTACCCTGGCGGATTGTGCGTTGGCTCCGACGACGTTCTTCGTCACCAATATGCTGCCGGGATTCGGCGCCAAGGCCCCGTTGGAGCATCGTCCCAGGCTCGCGGCTTGGTGGAACAAAGTACAAGAGCGCCCATCGGTTGAAAAAGCGCTGGGCGAGATGGCCGAGGCGATGAAGGCGATGATGGGCGGCAACCGCTGACCTGTTCGTCCGCGGGCTCGTAACCCAAGCTGCGTCGTCAGGCGAATTGTGCGCAAAATCGACTTTCACTGCCACGCCTTCCCGGCCGAATTCTTCAAGGCGATGCAGCATATCTATCCGGAGGCCATCGACCTCAGGCAGGACGAGAATGGCCGGAAGTTCGCGCTCTGGGCAAACACTCCACTGCCTGTATGGGATCACGATGCGCGCCTGGAGGATATTGACCGTGCTGGCATCGATGTTGAAATCCTGTTGACGCCGCCGCTGTACAGCCGAGTTGACGAGCGCGCCCCGGAATTGTGCCGGCTGGTAAACGATGCACTCGCGGAATCATGCCGCCGCGAGCCCAGCCGTTTCAAAGCATTGGCGCATCTGCCGTTCAACGAAGGCGACGCGGCCCTCAGCGAAATGGCGCGGGCGCTTGATCAACTCGGGTGCGTGGGCGTGTTAGTCACCTCGAATATCGCGGGACGCTATTTGGACGCACCGGAATTTGTGCCGTTTTGGACAGAGGTAAATCGGCGCAGGACGCCGGTATTCATGCATCCGGCGAATTCGCCCTCATATCGCGACGACCAGCCGCCGACCTTACTTTCATTTCCGTTCGATACGACGTTGTCTGCGTATAAGCTCGTGCACTGCAATTTGTTCGAGCATTTCCCTGAGCTGACCTTGGTACTCGCTCATCTCGGCGGTGCGCTGCCCTTTCTCGCCCGCCGTATCGACATCGCTTTCGACTCCCCCGGATTCTATGGCTCCTATCTTAAGCCGAGGCAGCGTCCGAGCGAAACCATGCGCAAGTTCTACGTCGATACAGCGCTTGGTTGGAACCGGGGAGCGTTCGAATGCGCGCGCGAACTGGTGGGGCTTGATCATATTATCTTCGGCACCGACTACTTCATGCGTGGCACCAATTTTATGGAGCGCACACGTGAATTTATTGACAGTATAAGGCTCACACCTTCTGAGCGAGAGTTGATTTACTCCGAGAACGCTGCCCGGATCTTAAAACTCAACAAATAGGCGTGACGGTTTTTTCCTCAATGCGCGATGCGTTGCACGGATGCGGGGCCATACAAGCCCAACTCGTGGCTGACGTGCCAAGGATTTTTGGAGGTACTATTGATGGATGAGCGCGGGGTACTCGCTGGAATCCGCGTGATCGATTGTGGAACTTACGTCGCCGGGCCTGCGGCGGCGACAGTGATGTCCGACTTCGGTGCTGAAGTAATCAAAATAGAGCGGCCAGGCGGTGGCGACCTGTGGCGGCTGTTCTCCAAGCTTCCCGGCGTAGCCAAATGCAATTTGGACTGGTGCTGGGTATTAACCAATCGCAACAAGAAGAGCATTGCACTGGATCTTGGCCGACCTGAAGGCCGCGAAGTGCTCCTCCGTTTAGTCGGCACTGCGGATGTGTTCGTGACTAATTATCAGCGAACCCTGCTCGAGAAGTTCCGTCTTACCTGGGAAGATCTTGCACCGGCCAATCGACGGCTAATTTACGCACATTTGACCGGTTATGGAGACGCTGGCGAGGATGCCGATGCACCGGCCTTCGACGCTTTGGCTTACTGGGCGCGCTCCGGACTGATGATGAGCGTGACCGGTAGCGATGGCTCGCCGGCTGCCCCGCGGCCTGCGATGGGAGATCATCCGACCGCGATGTCGATGTTCGGTGCGATCATGCTTGGGCTATACCGGCGGGAGCGTACAGGTCAGGGCGCGCGCGTCACAACCTCGTTGCTCGCAAGCGGCGCCTGGGCGAATGCATGTGATATCCAGGCGAAGCTGCTCAATGCAGAGTTCCCTCAGCGGAGCGCAGGCGGCCATCCGCCAAATCCGCTCACCGCCGCCTATCTGAGCCGCGATGGCAAGATTTTTTTGCTGGTTCTGATAGATCCGGACGTTGAATTTCCCCGCTTGTGCCGAATCCTTGACCAGCCGGAGTTGTCGGCGAGCGACCTCTTTTGCACGAATGCCGCCCGCGAAGAAAACGCGGCGGCCCTGTATGAAATCCTGCGGTCTCAGTTCGAAGCCCGCGATCTGGCTCAATGGGCCGACGTCTTCAAGCGCAGCGATATCAAATGGGCGCCACTGCCGCGGCTCGAGGATGTCGTGAAAGATCCTCAACTGCGCGCCGCAGAGGCGATCATTGGGTTGAATCACCCGCTGGCAGGTCACATCGAGACCGTCAACAGCCCGCTGTTCGTCAGCGGTGAGTCAAAACGTCAACCGTCGGCAGCGCCGGAGGTTGGCGCTCATACTCGCGAGATTTTGGAACAATTAGGTTACAGCGGTGCCGAAATCGAAGACTTATTGCGTGGCACTGCGAAATTTCAGTCGGGTGCCTGACTCTGGGTCTTACGTCTCGCGACAACTATTGCAAGCATCCAGATGGTCAAGTTCCGTGGATTAGTATGCAACGGGTGACATCGTCACCGGTGTTTTCGGCAAAGCGTTCACGGCATATTTTGTTTTGCGGCGGTGGTGCCGGCAGCAATTGTTTCGACGTGTTGAGGTTTCTGATTACGGCCTCGACCCTGCGCTTCCCGCCTAATCAGGCGCAGCCCATTTCCCCTCCATATGCCGGCGCCGCAGCCGCCCTGCCCTTTTTGCGCTCGCCAATTGTTACTCGAGATTTTCGCAGATTAAAACCAGTAGGAGTTTCGGCTCGAGAACAATGCCGCGATGCCCGCGGCTCGCGGCTGCCATATTCAATGTCGCAGGGGAGAGCGCGCTGTAACACAGCGTATTTGTTGCGAAAGCAGATGAATTTAGCGAATATCGATTGGAATTAATCGGGTACGGTGGAGTAAATCTGATGCTTAACGTTGGTGAAAACGCGCCAGAGTTCACCGCGACCACGCATGAGGGGCAGCCCCTGTCACTCTCATCTCTGCGTGGCCGCAAGGTTCTTTTGTGGTTTTATCCGAAAGCCGATACCGGAGGCTGAACACGCGAGGGTTGCGGGTTCCGCGACCAATACACGGCTTTCGAAAACTGCGGCATCGTCATTCTCGGCGTTAGCTTCGATGATGTTGCCTCTAACGCCGCTTTTGCCCGCAAGAACCATTTCCCATTCAGCTTGCTGTGCGATACCGACCGCAAAATTGGTTTGGCTTATGGAGCCTGCAGCGATGTCCGGGCTGGTTATCCTGCACGCATCAGCTATCTCATCGACGAGCAGGGGAAAATCGCGGCTGTCTACCGCAAGGTGAACCCTGCGGACCACGCCAGCCAAGTTCTGGAGGACGCAGCGAGTGCGTAGGCTGAATTTCGTGCGGTGTTCTGCCTTTGACGAATCGTTTCCTGGTTGAGCATTTATCTTTTTGTTATCATTAATTGAGTTGGGCGAATACAGTACTATTTCGCTGCGCTAGTATTGTCTCGACCTCAGTGATGCGGAGTTCAATATCTTGTACGATACTCCCACAAGACGACTAGACCCAAACCCCATGGCTACTGCGCCGGAAAACCGAAATGATATGCGATCACGCAAACAGCATTATTCCGCGACAAAGGAGGTATTGAGAGACCCGTGTTGCTCATGCTCGTTACCGCGAGTTCCGGAGCAATCCAGGGTTGGCAACCACATTAACTAGGCTGAAAGCGTGCGGCTGGCCCACATACTACCGGAACTCATGACGCTCACCTGGTATAACTGAATCAGGTGGCGCATTGGAGCAAGTTAGCCAGACAACGGCAACGTCCAAACTGGTGACGATGTCATCCGCATCGACTGCCGGAACTGCAATGTTGTAGATTGTCGCGCTCTGGAGAGCGAGGCGAATCCTACGCGCATGAGCGATATACGGGTTAGCTCGCCACCTATTGATCCGCCTCCCATCCCCCGGTTCTGCGCAAATCCGTAATCTTCTTGCGGAGCAACCGAAAAACGGTACGGCGGCTGCGGCCGACGGCCAGCGCGATATCGTTGATCTTGCAACCCTGCCGGTGCAATTCAGCAATGCGGAGGTGTACGTTTCCGCCGGTCATGGTATTGGGGACCTGCAGGTAATCCCCACCAAAATGGGCGCACAGCGCGGATGCGGCGCGGTCTCCAAGAACCTGGGTGAGCTTCGCGTCCGCCGTGCTTCGGACCGGCACCCAGATACGTGCTCCGCCAAATTCGGCGATCATCTTCTCAGCAGACTCGCAACCCACCAGCTCAACCAGTGTGTGCAGCAGCGATTTCTTTACGGTTAAAGGCAACCATCGTCTCGCATCTGGCGTCCGCACTGCGCCCGCAGGCTGTGTATATCGCATGCTCATTTTGCGTTGCCTATTTGTCCTTTGCTTCGAGCAAGGGCTCACTGCCTTTCCTGTGCTCTGCTAATTGCGGCGCCAGATTTTCACCCGGCCACAGAAGTCCGCGTATCGATTTTTGAGGTTTTTACTTTGACGCTCCTATGTTGACGTGCGAGTCAGCGCTCAGAGCGGCTTCTGCCATTAAGTAATGCCGTCGAGGCGTTTATCGATTGCCGCAAGCCGGAATTTCAACGCGGCAGCCAAATCCTCGCGCGGTGGTCCACCGTGCGCGCGATCGCCGTGAATAAAAGCAAGTTCATTGCGCAGGCGGGCTCGTTCAAGATGGCAGCGCTCACCAAGCCAAGTTGCAATTTCGTTTACGTCCGGCAGCCTAATCGCTTCGCTCATCTCTCGTCCTCCAGAGAGTTGTGATTCCTGGTCGGCTTTGCCGGTGGTGGCTTTCCCAAGACCGGCATCGTCTTTCATGGTGCGACTATTCTTCGGCCTGCGCTTCGTGCCGCCGGCGCCGCGGCTGTGAAGCGCGGAGACTGCCGGCAGCCAAACGGATTAGAGTCACGCGTCCGCCCGCATAATCGAGTCGGATCAGCGGGATTTGGCTGCCGGCCTTGCGGAGTCCTAGCGTATCCTCGATGTAAGCAAGGTCGGCCTCCCCCTCGGGCAGAATCTCGAGATGCGACCGGCAGAGTTCAAGCCTCATTTGCGCGTCCTCCGATGTCCGCAGTACATGCGAGTGTGTTTAAAATAGGAATCTGTCGGCTATGAACCCTCTCATTGACAATGTCACGCCGAACAGAACAAAAAAGGCCAAAGCGCGAGTCAAGCCGAATGCGTTGCCAAACGGCAGGCTATGATAAGTGTGAATCCGCTGTCTTTGCCGGTTGGCTTCTTCCGTCGCGTTGCGTATTGTGCGATTTTGCATGCTGGTCATCGAGCTTACGACTTTGGGCGTACATGGTCAAGCCATTTATCGAGGCCAACGATCCATTGCAGCGGGGTTTCTGTGCAATACGGCTTCATCGAGCGCCTGCGCGAGGTGGTTGACCACGTAGGCGGGCAAAAAGAGCTGGAGCGCGTGAGCGGCGTTGATCAGACCACGATCTCAGCCTGGCTCAAACGCGCCAAGAACCCGAAGTTTCAAACTGTCACGAAGATCGCCGACGCGACCGGCTTCTGCGCGGAGTGGCTGTACCTTGGCCGGGGACCAAAACGCTCCGACGACGAGTCACCATCACTAACCGATCAAACATCGCTCGATCTTGAGCTGCTGGCCCAGATAATCGAGCACGTCGAGAGCGCCCTAGCCCTTCGCGGTGACCAGTACCGGATGAAGTCTCGCGACAAGGCTCGCGTGGTGGCCGCCGCGTATGAGTTCTATCGGCGCCCGGGCAAAGGCGAGATTCACCGGGCGAAAATTCTGGATTTTCTCCGGCGCGCCGCGCCCTGACGCTTACTACTTCGAGCGTAAAAGCGGCTGGCGCCAAAAAAGGTGTGGACTTTACGCGCCGCCGGGCTAAGATTGTCGAGGGGGGAAGCTACAAGTTAATGCAACATGACAAAGAGTTGGCAAAGCCTAGGCCGCAAAGCTTCGAACCGCTTCGTACCGCCAGCCCTGCCGAGCGCAAGCTGAAGGTCCCGCAGATCACTATCCGCGGCGACAATAACCTGATCAACTTTGGAACGAGCGGTGTGGTGAGAGTGAATGGAGGATCGCTCGATCCTGGCTTGCCGGCGGCGCGCAATGGGCAGTGGCCCCAGCAGATCCTCGACGCGATTCGCATCAAGGCGGCTAAGACGCGGCGCTCGAACAATGAAGTTTGCGAACTCGCCGCGCGCGTGCTCGGGCGCGCTGTTGTAACACTCGAAAGGCTGAGCGCGCGCGAATTAGCACGGGTCTATGAAGCCGTCTGCGCGAGCGAGCGGAAAATCTGATTAGGTTCGGCCCTTCGTCATCCGCGAGACCGGGCCTCACAGATCAAACGGCAAAGTCAACTAAACTCCCCGGCCGATTATAGCCAGTGCGCATTGCCGCGCTGAGGTAGTTACTATCGGCGGTCAGCAGATGTCGGCCGCACTGCAGCGCTGACCACTCTTAACCTGCGCCTTCTACGATTCCGCACATCGTTCCGCATAGGGGTGACATTGTCACCTCTTTTGTCAGTCGGGCCGAGTCATCAGGATGGAAGCCAATGAGAGCGCGTCCAAGTGGTCGAGCCGTAGCTGCTGCCATAGCGAGCACCCCTGCATCCTATAGCCTTCGCGAACCTTTATGCTCAGCCGCGCTCAACATCTACAGACTTGGCTCGGGCAATGCGTCGGGTTATCGCGGACGTCTGGCGGTCGGCAGCTGTAAGGAAGTATACGGGATTTTGACTTGTTTGGGCGGCGCCCTCTTCGAATCAGTCCGTCCGCCGCGGGCAGCATGGTGCGAGACTCCTGCGCGTGGCGGCGAAACGCTTTGGCAACAAGCACGAAGGCCCGTTACCGCAGCCGAAGGTTAAAGGACCCACCGGCGGTTACAAACACGCCTCCGCCGCTCTGCCTCTCGCCTGCTTAGCCTGTGCCTCTCCCGCCCAGTCGCGAGAGAAGCGAGGTGAGAGCGACTCTGAGGAAGGGAGCCAGGCTGAAAGTGCTGCCCTTGTCTCTGCCTGTGCAGTTGCAATTAACACTGACGCTGCCCCCGAATGGCTCCAGCTCATCCCCGCCGGCAAGTTCTCTGCGGTCGATGGGCGCGGGCCCTTCGATAACCAGGACCCGGATTCAATCATCGCCGCGAGTATTGCGAGAATGCCGCAGGTCGGGATGGTGCTCGATTATGACCACAGCACCGACCTCGCTGCCCCCGAGGGGCGGCCGGCGCCGGCAGCGGGGTGGATCAAGCAGTTCAAGGTCGAGAACGGTGCGATCTTCGCGCGGATCGAATGGACCGCCGATGCGGCCGAAGCGGTCATCGCCAAGAAATACCGCTACGTCTCCCCGGTGTTCGAGCACAATAAAGACGGCAAGGTCGAGCGTATCCTGCGCGCGGCCCTCACGAATAATCCCGCGCTGGTGAATTTACCTGCAATTGCACACGCGATTAAGGCGATTAAGGAGGACGGAATTAATTCCGTCATTACCATGGCAAAGAAAAAGATGGCGGCGGGCGAAAAAAGCATCAGCGATATCGTCGCCGGACTCGAAGATCTCTTCCCCGACATGCCCCCGCAAAAAATCCTCGAAATGGCTGGCGCGGCCCTCGGGGCAGGTAGTGACGGTGAGGATGATGACGGCGGTGATGATGATGGCGAGACCGCCGCCGGCCAGGATCCAAACGATCCCTACGGCAACGAGAACCCCGACCAGATGGCGGCGCGCCAGACCGACGAAATGGCCAAGTGCTCCACCGACGGCGAAAAAGCCGAGCTGGCGGCCAAGCACGCGGCTGAGAAAGAACGCTTCGCCAAGCGCAGCAGCGAAGTAACGAAGATGAGCGCGATTAGGCCCCTCGCCCGCTCCTTTGCGGGGGAGGCTAAAGGTGATGGTTCTGCGATGACTAAGGCGGAGCTGGAGAAGGCGGTTGCCAGGCATCCGCGAGTCATTGAACTCATGGCCAAGATGAGTGACCTGGAAGCCAACCGAGCCAGAGATGCCGCTACTCAGAAGGTTGACGCTGCGATTCACGCCGGCCGCCTGCTGCCGGTCCAGCGCGACGTGATGATTTCCTATGCGCTGGCGGATGCAGACGGCTTCGCGAAGTTCATCGGTGCGCAGCCCAGGATTCTGCAGGCGGGCGCCGACGGCACCTTCACCGGGCGCATCGGCGATGCTCCCCAGGGCGCTTCTATCTTCAATCAGAATCAGATCGACATCTTCGCCAACCTCGGGCTGGAAAGCAAAGAACAATTCGAAAATGCGCCGCGGTGCAGACGAAGTGGGACCTGAGATTCCCGCGCCCGAGTCTGCGGCTTGATGATACCAATTCGGGCAAGCAGGCCGAAACTCTTTAGTGGCAAGGCTTTAGCCTGTGTTCTTTAAGTTAGAGAAAAAGAAAACAGGCTGAAGCCTGGGCCACTTAAGGAAAAACAAAAATGGCACCACTGAGTGCATCACGAAACACCCCCGAATGGTCCGGCAGCCGGCGCCAGCATTACGGGCTGATCCCTGTGCAAGCGTCGACCAGCCTCTATGTCGGTGGCATGGTCTGCATCACCACTACCGGCTATGCCGTACCAGGCACTGCAGTGGAGCTACGCTGAAGGTTCTTGGTATCCTTGAGACCGTTTATGCCGGCGGCGATCTGCCGCCGGGCGTCAACGCGCTCAATCAGACGGGCAACGGATTCTTGTTTCCAGGCGCAGCCGGCGTTGTCGGCGCAGCCGGCGCGATCTCGGTGAAGGTTGCCCGCGGCGTGTTCGGCATGGACAACGATTCTAGCATCACCTTCGCGAATATCGGGTCGCTGGTTTATTGCGCTGACGATCATACGGTCAGCACCTCGACCAACACCGCCGCGGCGCCTGTCGCAGGTACCGTGATCGCAATCGACGGTGGCCTGGTGTACGTCGACTTCTTCCAGCAGTTCGCCCTGGCGACAGCATAATGAGTTTGTCTGAAGTGGCACCGGTTTAGTCGGTGGTCTTTTAAAGTTAAGAGAGTAAAGAACACAGGCTAAAGCCTGTGCCACCAAGGCTAGGAAATTATGGATTCAAAATCCTGGTACGCATCGAAAGCAATGTGGGGTGGAATCGTCGCTGCGGTCGGCGCTGTGGCGGACATGTTCACGCAGGGTGGACCGACCCCAGCTAACGTAACCGCCCTAGGCGGCGCCCTGTTTGCGATTTACGGCAGGTACGTGGCCACGCAACAAATCACAGGAATCGGCACTCCGAGGGTGGATTAAGTGGCACAGGCTTTAGCCTGTGTTCTTCTTTTGTAAGACCACCGGCTAAAGCCGGTGCGCACTAAGGAATAAACAATCATGGAAGTATCTGCGCAAAACCTCACTACCCTCTTCACCGGGTTCGACATGATCTTTCAGAAGGGCTTCGAGGCGGCGCCCTCCTACTACGACAAGATCTGTTCGATCGTGCCGTCGTCCACCAGCCAGACGATTTATCCCTGGCTCGGCCGCACCACCGGGTTCCGCGAATGGGTCGGCGACCGGATAATGCAAACGCTCGAAGCCCATACCTACACTATCGTCAATAAGACCTTCGAAGACACTATCAGCCTTGAGCGCGAACGGATCGAAGACGACCAGTACGGCGTCTATGCGCCGGCGGTCGAACTGCTCGGATGGGACGCGAAGACCCATCCCGACCAACTGGTCTTCGGCATGATGAAGGCAGCGATCACTGGGGCCCCTGTGACGATTGGCAAAATTACCGATCCCGGTGCCGATTTGCTACGACGGCAACAATCTCTACTACGCAACGCATCCGGCTGGACTGGCGGGCGAATCCTCGTCCGGTGCCACTTACTCGAACGTCAATTCGACCGGCACCGGCCCCTACTGGTACCTGGTCGACGGGGCGCGGCCGATCAAGCCCTTCATCTTCCAGAAGCGGCGCGAATACGCAGTGAGCCGGATGAACACCGTGACTGACGAAGCGGTATTCTCGCAGCGGCTGTTCCGCTACGGCGTGGACGTGCGATGCAACGCCGGCGTCGGCCTGTGGCAGTTGACCTATGCAAGCAATACCGACCTCTCGAACCCGGCGAATTACGGGGCCGCAGTGGCAGCGTTGCGCGGGATCAAGAGCGACGCAGGCGTGCCGTTCGGCGCCTGGAACGGGCCGCCGACCACACGTTTCCTGGTAGTGCCGCCAGCCCTCGAGGAGGTTGCCAGGCAGCTCCTGCATGCGACCTTCGGCGCAGGACGACCGGCGGTGCGTGGCGCGATCAAGCAGCGATCCCAGTGGCGAATATCTACCTGAACGACGCAACCCTGATAGTCAGCGAATGGCTCGCATAAGCAAGGCCTGTCTGTCATTCCCGCGCGTGTCTGGCGCGCGAGGAATCCCGAGACGCAGAAGCGAGGACGCGGGACCCTTCGCGGCAGCCACGCGAGGGTGACAGAGGCGGAAACGACAGAATGGCGGACACCTGGATTTTCAACCAGATCCTGGCGGAGCTGAAGACGCAGACCGCCGCGCTGAATGAGATCCTCAGCGCGCTAACTACATTGAACAGCGCTGTCGCGGAATTGGTCGCGGCAGAACAAAGCAGCGCGGGCATCGTGATGAATATCGCGAAAGTTCCGCATGGAGGTGCGAGTCGAATGGCAGCAGTAGTACCTTCTTTTTCTATCCTTGACCTGGACGATTATTTGATTACGGTCGAAAAGACCGACGGCGCCACGCCGCCGACCCTTACCGCAATCGACCCAACCCTCGCCTCGCTGGCGGTCACATCTGACAATCCAGCAGTCGCGGCCGTCGATGCACCCTCGGGCATGACCGCGATGCTTCACGGGCTCGCGGTGGGCACCGCCAACATTACCGCTGTGGTGACCTATAACAATGCGAGTGAGGGGCCCTACAGCGAGACGGTGGTTGCGACCTGCGCAGCAGTGGCAGGCGTACCGGGCATTGTAATGACCCTGGGCCCGGCCGTCGTTCGTTAGGAGAAGCACTAGTGGAGCTCTAAGTGGCACCGGCTTTAGCCGGTGGTCTTTAAAAATTCAATAGAAGAACACAGTAAAGCCTGTCACAGCGGAGCGTGAGCGGAGCGAGTTAAAAATCTGACATGACCGATGAACTCACATTCCTGCGGCTGCTGCGAGACAAAGTTGATTTGCTGATTCCGAAGATCTCGATTAACGAGCCGCTAATCGAAATTTCGGCGATGCTCTCCGGGCGAATCGAAGAGATCGAAGCAGCAGCCAGACGCGACCCTTCGCGCGGCAGCCACGCGCGAGGGTGACAAAAGGGACTGTCTGTCATTCCAGCGCGTGTCTGGCGCCGACATGCTCGGTCGGTGAAAGTAGCAATTTGAAACTGGGCCGTAAACCTGCACGATTTACGCGCGCGAGCTTCGCGCGTGCTCATATTATGTCACGTCATCTCGCCGACCTCGGCCCGGCGCCGGCAGCGTCCCCCGACTGGGTGACCGAGGTCATGCGGCAATCGCCCGGCGGATGGATGATGCTCGGCAATGATGCGGTCGGGGACTGCACTATCGCTGACTGCGGACATCAGGAGATGCTGCGGACGGCGAACGTGGGCGACAATCACGATTCCGACCACAGCGCAGGTGCTGGCGCTTTATTCAGCGCGATCACCGGCTACAATCCCAAGGACCCGAGCACCGACCAGGGCGCGGACGAGCTCACGGTGATTCAGTATCTGACCGCGACTGGATGGCTGGGCAGCGAGCGAGGGAACAGAAAGCTCGACGGTTCAGCCAATCTCGATCCGACGCAACTCGATCAACTCAAGTGGGCGGTGTGCCTGTTCGGCGCGTCGCGGCTCGGGCTCAATTTCCCCGACAGCGCGATGAATCAGTTCAACGCGGGAGACGCGTGGGACTATGTAGCGGGCGCCCAGCTCGCCGGCGGCCACGATGTCCCGATTGTCAAGTACGACGGCGACGGCACAATCTGGATCGTAACCTGGGGCAAACTCCAGCCGGTCACTCCAGCCTTTATGGCGGCGAAGTTCGACGACGGCATGCCCTACGTGGAAGAGGCCCACGCAGAGCTGGCCTTCGACTGGATAAACGCGGCAGGCACCGCCCCGAGCGGATTCGACCTCAAAGCTTTGGTGGAAGAACTGAACTCGGTGGTGTGATGTTTGTGTCATTCCGGGCGGAGCCGAGAAATCAACGCGAAGCGCAAGCAATGTCGCGAGGTGCGCTGCCGACAAACAATTTGAACCGGCAGCCTGCTGGTTCAAACTGATCGTCGCTGAATGCGGTATCGAGCACCGAATCGCTTCGCGTTGCCCCCTCGGCCTCGCTCGGGGTGACAAAGAGGCAGCAGCAATCGTGAGCTACGCAATCGTCACCGATATGCAGGCGCGCTATCCCTACCGGGACCTGGTGCAGCTCACCAACGAAGACCCGACCGTCACCACGGTCAACACCGGATTCCTGACGACGTTTCTCAATGACGCGTCCGACGAAATCGATGCGTACCTCGAATCGCGCTTCGCTCTGCCGCTGACCGACCCGCCGGCGATCCTGACCCGGCTCTGCTGCGCGATCGCGATGTATCATCTTAATTCGCTGCGGCCGATTCACGACCTCGCCGATGCCAAGGACAAGTACGAAAAGGCAATCGCATTCCTGCAAGAGGTGAGCGACGGCAAGCGGACGCTGGGCCTCAGCACCGATAGCCAGGAGCCGGCCGACCCTGCGAATCCAGCAGTGGTGATGGACGAGAACTTCGGCAGCGATCCCTCGCTGCCCCAACGAATTTTTCGAAGAAGCACGCTGAAAGGATTTTGACTAGGCGCAGCGAAGCGGAGCCGAGCAAAAGAAGTCTGCCCAACGGCCCGCAAGGGCTTATTGGACGTGCGCACAGGATGGAATGATAAGAGGGGGTTCTGCGACATAGCGTAAGCGAAACCACCGAAGAATCTGAGATGGTAGCATTTCTTGATAGTCCCTGGACCGGGCAGACCTTCAGTCCGGCCACTCCGCTCGATATCGCGGCGATCGAGGCTGCGATTGTCGCCCAGTTGCAGACTTATCTCGGCGCTGCGCTCGGATCGCAGATGATCGAAGTCATCCACTTCCCCGACAAGCCCGAAGCCTACGAAATGCGCCATCGCATCGGGGTCGCGATGGTCATCTATATGGGCGGCGACTACGGCGAAATTCTCGATATCGGCCACGTCGCGCAGGAGCGCACGCTTGAGTTTGCGGTAGGCCTCCGGATTCGTGATTTGGGGTGGGCGTTCGGCGGACAGCCGAGCGGCACGAGTCCGGGGGCCTACCAGATTCTGGAAGCGATCAGACTCGCCCTGCTGGGCTTTCAGGTGAATACCGGATGCACCCCGATGAAGGCAATCCGCGAACGCTTCGTCGACCGCGATAGGCAGGGCGGTGTCTGGGTCTACGAGATCATCTTCGCCACCCGTACGGTCGTAATCGAGAATTATCAGCTACCCAACTATCCGCTGTTCATCAAGGGCACGGCGCAGGAAGAGGCGGGCGTGACCGCAGTACAGGTCGGAGAGGAGGACGGAATTAATTCCGTCTTACTGACGTTCGCCGGAACACCGGGTAGCATCACCCTGCCGCAGCAAAATATTTCGGCGGTGATCGTCAAGAGCGCGGACCTTGCCACTACCTACATCGCGAGCAGTGACTACTCAGTGGATAGGGTGAACGGAATTATTATGCGGAATGCAAGCGGCGGAATCCCGAGCGGCGCGACGGTCGCGGTCAGCTATGCGTACAGCGACGTAGTGACCGCATTAGCAAGCGGCGGCAGCGTCCCGTTCGCACCGAATAACTGACTCTAGGCGGAGCGAAGCGGAGCCGAGCAAAGGAGTCTGCCGAACGGCCCGTAAGGGCCTATTGGACGTGCGCACAGCGGAGCGTAATCGGAGCCATTAAGAATCATGGATATCACCAAGAATGGAGCCCCACCGGTGCCCGCGGCCGCGATGGTTACCAGCTCCTGGGTGCGCGACGATTATGCCAACGGCCGCAGGCGCTACAAGCTCTACGCGATGCACGTGCCGCTGGTGCAGGCGCAGGCAGCGGATATGCAAATTTTCGGCATTAATCTCATCCGCGTCTCGCCGGCGGTCCCACGGTAATCGGCGAGGCGACTCTCGACGTGCCGAATCTGGAGGTGGCGAAGATCCTGCTGGCGGGACTGACCGAGATGCTCAACAAGCAGCCGCCTGAGATCCTGCAGGTAGGAGGACGGAATTAATTCCGTCATACCGCCCGAGAATGACGAGAGGAATGACAGAGAGGCATCCGACTTATGGGTGAGCAAGCCGAAGTGGAAGTCATTCTCAGTGCGGGCGGGCAATTCTATGCCGTCACCGGTGCCGGACGCGAGCGCGGCCTGTGGCTCGGCGTCGATAAGCATCCGCTGCCGGTACCTCTGGAATGGCATCGGCCGGGCCTGGTCTGCCCTGCGTGATGCGCGGCCGCAGCTACTACCGGATCGCCGCGTTCGGGCCGCAGCATAGTCGCGGCAGCAAGAGCGTCAGTATCGACGACGAGCTGGTCAAGGATTATCGCGACGCTGCCGGTGGACGCCGGGATTAGAAGAAGCATGGGTCGAATTGCAGGGCTTGAGACAAGCATTCGAGGCGACGTCCGAAATGCCTCTCCCAGTCGGGAGAGTTCGCGCAGGCGAAGCCGGCGCGGATGAGGGACCGCCAGGCGAATCGACGGATCGAAACCCGGACCAGCGGGAACCCACTGAGAGAAAAGAGAGAACATAACGTGGCTAAAAGCACAGTCGAAAATCTTTCTGGTGGTCCCTCACCCGCCGCGCAAAGCACGGCGACCTCTCCCGAGGGGGAGAGGCAACCGGAAGGGGACAAGGCTGGTTACTATTCTCTACTCGAGGAGCCGCGACCTCTATCGCGTCCCGAGCATCGACAAGCCCTGCTGGCTGAGCGTCGTGACCTATCCGATGCCGTTGACGCAGCTCCCGCCCGACGCGATTTACTTCGGCCCATCGATGACCGCTGACGGGCTCGGCTGGCGCAAGGCGTATGCGACTGCCTGGCGCGCAATCCTGCCGGGCGACCATGTCACGGTGCCGGCTGATGATCCGCTGGTGCTCGACTATGCAGCATTCTCAGGAGGACGGAATTAATTCCGTCCATACCGGGCACTAGGCGGAGCGAAGCGGAGCCGAACAAAAGAGTCTGCCGAACGGCCGTAAGGGCCTACTGGACGTGCGCATAGCGGAGCGTAGGCGGAGCGAATTAAAATCGTGAGCACTGATTTTCTGATGGGCCGTATTACGGAATTAATTCCGTCCTCCTCGGGCATTATGCTCGCCGCTATCGGCGCCGGCTACTCGCTGTGCTTTGCCGTTGAGAGTTGGAAGCGGCGGCAGCCGCAGAAAAAGCGTGCGAGGGTAGTGCCAATGCGCAAGCGAATGGTTGGCGCCAGGTACTCGCGCAATTGACCTGTCCGTGGGCTGTGGCGCGACGCGACGAAGTAGCGGAGGCAAGTGGATCTGTGGACGATGAGGAGGACGGAATTAATTCCGCCATACCTATTGCGATTAACTACAGCATCGCAGGTGAGTACGCAGACGAAGTCCGCGCGTTCGCGATCATCGAATCAAACGAGGACGAATACAGGATTGGAGATGGAGGCCAAGTCGTTCGGCTTACTGCAGATGCATCCGGCGACCTTCAAACGATTTTACATCGCCGTTCTGCGCTTCCCGCCCGCCACTGACGACACCTGGACCACCGCATTTATCAAAGCGTGCGCGACGTTTCTGCGGACGCATCTATGGCTGAATGCGGACCAGGACGAGCGCGATTTGATCGTGCAGGCGTGGAACCTCGGCGAGCAGGCAGTATTCGTCGAAGGCAAGCGCAACCCGGAATATCTGGCGCGCTGGCTGGCCGCGTATGAGAAGACACAGGCTGAAGCCTGTGCCACTTAAAGGAGGGCAGGACGGAATTTATTCCGTCGAAAATCTATGACTGATGCGCCTATGGCTGATGCGCCGTCAGTCGGCCTGCGCGAGTTCCTCGAGCGGCTGCTCGATGAGCGCGACCGGCAATACGACGCCCGCTTCCGGGCGGCCGACCTCGCGATGCAGGCGGCGGTGAGTGCGCAAAGGGAAGCAGTGGCACTGGCCTTCGTGGCGAATGAAAAGGCGATCGTGAAGTCCGAAGAGGCACAGCGCGCATACAACGAACGCAGCAATGAGTTCCGCGGCCAGCTCGATGACCAGGCCAAGATGCTGATGCCGCGGTCTGAGGCGACAGCGTTGATCCGGTCGATGGAGGAGAAATTCTACGCGGGGCGGGATGCCAGCGACCGCGAGCGCAACGTCCTGAGCGACCGCATCGGCGCGCTTGAAAACAACCAGGCGAACCTGCAGGGCCGGATTTGGGCAGTCACCGCGGTCGCATGGCTGGTCGCATTAGCGGTGAGCATCGCATTGAGGTTCATCTCGTGAAGAAGAATCACAGGCTAAAGCCTGTGCCACTAAAGAGCGGATTTAAACACTAGCGGAGCGCGTCCGCGCGCGTAGCGAGCAAAGGAGTCTGCGACGTGCGCACGGCGGAGCGAAGCGGAGCGAATTAAAAATGATTGAATGTCTGATCGGCCTGATCATCATCGCGATTGTGCTGACGATCGTCTTCTACATCGTCCAGGTGGCCTTCGCCTCGCTGCTGATTCTGCCGCCGCCAGTCTGGGTGCTGATCAAGCTCCTGGTCGGGCTGCTGGTGTTGCTGTGGTTTCTGGGGTGCATCGGGATTTTTCCGGGCGTCGGGGGGCATAACTACAATTTTCGCTATTGAGCTTTTGTTCTGTCATTCCGAGCGCAGCCGAGGAATCAACGCGGAGCGGAAGCATGATGCCGGGTGAGCCACAAAACAATTCGAACCGGCACCCTGCTGGTTCAAACGGACCGTCGCAAGAGCGCGTATCGCGCATTGAACCGCTTCGCGTTGACCCCTCGGCTTCGCTCGGGGTGACGCTCTTGCCCCTTCTGTCATCCCGACAGAGCCAGAGCGCCAGCGAGGCGACGAGGGATCAACGCGAAGCGATTTGCCTGGACCCCTCGCTGGGCTCGGGGTGACACAGGAGGCGGTGAAACACAATGCCAGCTAGTTTCCTCCACGGGGTCGAGGTCTTCGAGTTCAATCTCGGACCGGTTCCGATCAATGTCGTCAACTCCGCGGTCATCGGGCTGGTCGGATCGGCTCCCCTGTTTGCCGTCCCCGGCGCCTTGCCGCTATGGGATTTGTCCTGGCTGGTGCAGGCGGCTCCGGCCTGGAGCGCTTCAACCGCAGAACTCGTCGGCAATCTGATCGTCGATGCGAACGGCAATACTCAGAAATGCACCACCGCCGGCACCACCGGCACTACGACGCCGGCTTGGGCGCGCACACTCGGCGCTACTACGAATGACGGCACCACGGTCTGGACGCTGGTCGCGATCGGCGCGGCGGCTGGCCAGCAATGTATCGACAGCAACGGCAATATCCAGACCGCGACTGCGATCACGCTGCCGAACTGGGCCGCGACAACCGCGTATGTGGCCGGCAACCTGGTGCTCGATACCAACGGCAATACGCAGCGCTGCACTACCGCAGGAACTACCGGCGCAGGGCCGGTATGGCCGACCGCGCTCGGCGCGACGGTCGTCGATGGCACGGTCACTTGGACCTTAGTCGCTATCGGCAAGGCGGCGATAACCAGCGCCACGGCGGCGCCGACCTGGGCAACAATCGTCGGCAACACAGCGACCGACACTATCGCCACGGCGACCGGCAGCATCACCTGGACGCTCACAGCAAAGGGGCCGATTGCAAATCTCCAGACCCCCATGCTGGTGGCGGGGTCGAATCCGAACTCGCTGGCGCCGGGACAGTCAGGCACCTTCGGCCCGCTGATTCAGGGCTTCACGATTCCCTATGCGCTCAATCAGGTCTTCGCGCAGGGCGCGGGGCAGGCGATAACGGTCAACGTCTTCGACCAGACCAAACATTACTCGACGCTCACCGCAGTCATCTATGCGTTCCCGGCATCGGGAGCGCAGACGATCAACGTCGGCCACATGGGGCTGTCCACGATCAAGCTCACCAACTCGGCGGGAACAACCACTTACGTCGAGGGCGCGGACTTCACTGTCGACCGCGTCAACGGCGTCATCACTGCGACCGGCGGCGGACTGCTGACCGCAGGACAGAGCGTCAAGCTTAGCTGCAATTATGCGGACCCAAGCAAGCTGGCGGACAGCGACCTGGTCGGCAATGTCACCGGCAACGTCTACACCGGGATGCAATGCTGGAAGCTCAGCTACGGCCTGATGGGTTTCTTTCCCAAGCTGCTGATCGCGCCGAGCTTTGGCGCTTACGTTGCCTCCGGGCAGACGGCCGGATCGCAGGATGCGACGGTGGCGGCCGGGATGGCGGCGGTGGCCGTCGCGATGCGCGCGATGTACTTCGTCGATTGTCCGGCGGGCAGCTCGCCGGCGACGTTGCTTTCGAATCGGGGCGCTTCGGGCAATTCGTTCAATACCAGCGACAAGCGCGCGGTCCTCTGCGGCCCGCAGCAACTGTTTCTCGACAGCGGAATCGTGCCGACCGGAATCGGAGTCGATCCAATCGCCGGCAAGGCGATTCAGACGATTGCCAACCTCACTCATGCGGGCCCTTTGTCGCCGTGGGTCGCAGGCGCAACCTCGGCCAAGGACCTGGCGCAGGGATACTGGTGGTCGCCGTCGAATACGCAGATTATCGGCGTGCTCGGGCCTGACGTCTCGGTTTATTCGAGCTTCATCGATTCGGCCAGCGACACCAATGTGCTCAATAGCCAGGGAATACTCACTGCGTTCCAGGCCTTCGGCACCGGCATCCGGGTGTGGGGCAATCGCAGCGCGGGCTTTCCGTCCTACACCACGCCCGACGTCTTTATCCCGATTCGCCGCACGATGGACGTGATCGAGCAGAGCGTGATGCTCTCGATGATGCAGTTCCTCGACCAGCCGATTTCGAACGCGCTGATCACGACGATTCTCGCCAGCGTCAACAGCTTTATCCGCGTGCTGATCGGACGCGGCGCGCTGGTCGCAGGCACCGCGAGTTATAATCCAGCAGAAAATCCGCCATCGCAAATCGCCGCGGGGCAGCTGGTCTTCGATATCGATTGCATGCCGCCGCCGCCGGCCGAGCGGCTGACCTTCAACGTATTTATTGACACGACCCTGCTGTCGGCCCTGACCGGGGCCGCGAGCACCGCAGGAACCACGGCGGCCGCGACTGGATGAGGCGTTTGTCTCAGTCACCCTCGCGTGGCTGCCGCGAAGGGTCACCGCGTCTTCGCTACTGGCGTCTTCGGGATTCTTCGCGCGCCAGGCAAGGACAGACGCGCGAGAATGACAGAATAAGCCGACCGGAAGGAACAAAGCAATGGCACTTATTAACGTCTCGCGCATCACCAACGCCAATATCTATATGGACGGCTCTTCCCTGCTCGGCCGGGCCGAAGAGGTGGAGCTGGCCTTCCCCAAGGCCAAGATGGTTGACCACAAGGGCCTCGGGATGTTCGGCACCGGCGAGTTTCCCGCGGGCATCGACAAGCTCGAAGCCAAGCTCAAGTGGATTAGCGTGTACGAGGAAGTGATGGCGAATATGTCGATTTTCGCGTCGCATCAGTTCCAGATTCGCGCATCGAAAGAGATGTACACCTCGCAGGGGCGAACCGCGGAAGTGCCATTCATCGGACTGATGACGGCGCAATTCAAAGACGGCGGCCCGCTCAACTTCAAGCAGCATGAGCAGGTCGATTTCCCCACCACGCTGGTGGTCTATCATTGCGAATACTACATCGGGGGAGTGCAGTTCCTGCTGTACGACCTGATGGCGAATATGTACGTGGTCAACGGGGTCGATCAGCTAGCGCAATTCCGCGCCAACATCGGCGCGATTTGAATGAGTTAAGAATGAGCTAAGAAGTGATGAACACCTGCGGTCATTCGGCCGAATACGTTAAGCACGAATAGCCAATGGCGAAGAGCCGAATGCCTGCACGATTTAGCTCGGCTCGATTTAAAAGAGCGCCAGTGAACTTGCTCGGAATATGAACCCGGACGACCTGTGAAATATGCCTATTAAGGCCGATAGGCGTTGCGGAGGTAAACATGCGCCTAGGTGAGATCTGGAACGGTGACAATTCGATAAGCGACTTCGACAAGCCTTTCACACCTGATCTGTTCACGCCCGAGCAATTTCTTGACCGGCTTCACAAATTCGCGGACTTCGAGGGGGAAAGGCGGATGCTGCAACAGATTCTACTGGACGCTATCGAATGCTGGCAATCCGTGTCCACGATCAGTGCCATTAACGGAAACTGCGTTCCCGGCTTGCGCGAACGGTTATATCGGGAAGCAGACTTCTGGATTTTCGGAGAATACGACAACGGTCCGTTCTTTTCCTTTGCGGAAACTTGCGACTGCCTTGGACTGAATCCTGACTTTATCCGTCGGCGGTTGCTGAAATGGCGGCGCCTGTCCGCAGGACGCTGACAGCTGGCCCCCGTAGGAGATGCTATTGGGCGAAGCGGACGAGACCAGCCGGACACTTTAGACATAAGACTGATAGGGCCGTCAGAAACGAAGGCCAGTGTTGCACGAGTGTTTTCACTTCAGTCGACCTCCGACAACCGAAAGGATGAAGCAATGTTCGCGATATTAGGTGAAATCTTCTTTGAAGTGCTGACCTCGCCGGAGGCTTTTCGCTCCACGACTGACTACACTATGCTGAGCATGAGGTGGTCGAGGCGCGGCCGCGCCTGCAATGGCTAGCGACCGAACTGCAGAAGATTTCGCTCGAGCTCGGCTTCCACGTCGCGTTCGTCAATCCTGCGACTCAGATGAACCTGCTGCGGGCGGCGGCCGAGGACCATCAGGCGCGAGCATTAATTTTCGGCAACGGGGTGCATCGGGGATACTTCGTGATTGAATAGCTCGAAGAGACCCATCATCAGCTCGCCGACGACGGCAGCTTTATCGCAATCTCGGCCAAGGTCGAGCTGCATGAGTGGATCCCGGGGGTGGACTTCGATCCTCTTGCTCCCCCTCGACGGGCGACTCCGCCCCCTGGGATCGTGCAGCAGATTATCGGAGGACCGCAGCAACTGCGGTCCCCGTTCGATCCGCTGGAAGCGATCAGCTCGGGTAATCTCGCCCCGGTGTCCGAAATCGCGCAACTGATCGGTGCCGGGGTCTTTGGCGGCGCGACCTACAGTGCAGCGACGCTATTCGCAGCCCGGGATGAGTGGCGTAGTGGGCAGCGGCCCGGCCGCGCGCAACCAGGCAATCCCGCCAACGTGTCGCCATCGACGATCGTGAGGGCCGGATGAAGAGCAGGATCAAAGGACCCTCTCTGCGGCACAGCGCCGCATCTCCCCCTGACAGGGGGAGAACGCCGCCGTTTCGGCGGCGCAGAGGGGGTCCTTTCCTCCTCCTGCCGGCGCTGCTCCTTTCCGGCTGCGTCAACGTGGCGATGATCTGCCCCGAGGCAAATGAGCACAGTCACTTATAAGGGAATTGCTCTGACCGGCGCGACTTCGGTCTCCTGTGCCCGCGCTCATTGGCGGCTATGACATCGAGGTGGGCGGGATGAATCGCTGGCGCTGGCGGCGATGGTGGCTCCGCTGGTGGCGGAAGCAGCCGCATGCGGCGGATGCCGAGCCCGACCCGGGTCCATTGCTGCCGCCATCATCGACCTACAATTTTTGAGCGAATGGAAGCACTGAAAAAAGTAATGAGGGTAGGCGGAGAGATCGACATCATCACGATGAACATGATTATCCGCCTGCTTGGCGAAGAGATTCTGCTGTATCCGCCCGAGTCGAAAGAATCGATCGCGTTGATGAGGTTCATGGAGCGGCTGTCGGAGTGAAAGGGCCCTCTCTGCGCCGCGGCAACGGCGTCGTTCTCCCCCTGTCAGGGGGAGATGCGGCGTAGCCGCAAAGAGGGTCATTATTAAGAATGGGCGCGTTCATTCCACATATCACCATCGCCGGCGAGCGATGGGACTCGATTGCCTGGCAGTACTACGGCGATGCGTCCCTGTTCGGTCCGATTATCCAGACCAACCCGCAGATTCCGATCGAGGCGGTATTCGAGGCGGGGCTGGTATCGGAGTGCCGCTCCTGATAGTGAATCCAGCGGTAAGCAGGAAACAGAGGATTTGCCACCGTGGAAACGATAAGGCCGGCAAAAACGCGGGGCATTACGCGGCAGCCACGCGCGAGGGTCTAAAACGGGCGCGCGGTCGAGGCCTCACTGCTCTTTTGCGGGAGAGGGAAGGGTGAGGGTGCTGCGCTGATTGGCGGCTGACCGTTTGCATTTCCAGTCCGGCATCCGCGATGGGTGCTGACTTACTCGGGAGTGAATATCACGGCGGACGTTTCCGGGATGGTGACTGAGATCAGCTACGTCGACAAAATAGCCCACGTCAGTGACGAAGTCGCAGTGACGCTGGAGGACCGCGACCGCCGATGGCAGGGACCGTGGTTCCCGGTGTGCGGCGATATCGTCACTCTGCTGATCGGTTACGACGGCGAGGAGCTGCTCAACTGCGGTGATTTTCAGGTGGACGAACTGGAGCTGAAGGGGCCGCCCGATACGTTTCATTTGAAGTGCATCGCCGCGGGCATCACGCCGTCGATTCGCACCCCCAGGAGCGCGGCATATGAATCGCAGACCCTGCTCCAGGTCGCGGGCACGGTCGCCAGCCGGCATCGAATGACGGTAACCGGCGCCCCCGCCAACATCAACGTTACCTGGTCGCGGCTGACCCAGCACAATGAGACCGATCTGTATTTCCTGCGGCGCATTGCGGTTGCACACAATTATGATTTCTCGGTTCGGGGGACGCAGCTCATCTTCTATGCGCGGACGCCGCTGGAGCAGGCGGCGCCTGTGCTGACTCTTTAGCAGAACCAATTCCGCCCTTCCTTCGGATCGCCAAGAGCTTCGAATTTAAGACCCGCACCCAGCAAATCTACCGGAGTGCGACGGTGGCCTATCAGAATCCGCCGAAGAAGCAATTGATCGCGCGCAGTCGGAGGCGAGAGGCGTTGATTCCGTCCCTACTGGCGACGATCTGCATATCGTCACGCGCTGCGAAACGCCGCAGCATGCACAGCTCAAGGCGGACAGCGCGCTGCACGATGCGAACAAGGACCAGGTGACCGGCCGAATCGAGACGGAGGGGACGATTCTGCTGGCCGCCGGCGTCAACGCGCTACAGGGCTTCGGCATTCGACGGCAAGTATCACATCGAATCAAGCAAGCACCGGCTGGAGCGCAGCACAGGCTATACGACCGAAGTGGAGGTGCGAAAGGTATGATTCTGTCATTCCGAGCGCAGCCGAGATCAACGTTTTGGCTCTTCTGATGTCACCCCGAGCACAGCCGAGAGGTCAACGCGAAGCGATTCAGTGCTCGATTGCACGCTCCGCACCGATCCGTTTGAACCAGAAGGCTGCCAGTTCAAATTGTTTGGCAACCCGCCTGGCGATATCGCCGCTACCGTTTCGCGTTGATTCCTCGGCTCCGCTGATTAAGATTCGACCTCTTTAGTCTGGCAGTTCTGCTCTACGCAATGCTGATTGCGGTATCCGCCAGCGCCCAGATGACCGGGGCTGATTGGTGTCAATCCTCCAACGTGCCCAAGGAGAGCGCGGCGATTTCGATCACCACCAGCGGAGCAGGCGAGCATCAGATCGTTCTCCCCGAGACCGGCGAACCAATCCAGGTCTGCGGCTACAGCTATAGACCTCGGCGGCACTTCGCCGACGCTCGAATTTGATTATGGGACCAAAACCACGACCGATTGCGATACCGGGACAACCGCGCTGACGGGTGCGATGAGCGCTGCCACGCGCGACGTGGTCGCTTCACTCAATTTGTTTTACCGCGCCAGGCGGAGATCAACTGTGCCTAAGCTCGGCGGGACCACGCCGACTGCGGTGGGGGTGATTACCTTTGCGCAGAAAACTCCTTGAAGAACACCGGCTAAAGCCGGTGCCACTTAAGAGGCAGACAATTCCTTTCCTGGTGGCACAGGCTTTAGCCTGTGTTCTGCTGCTGATTTCGCGGGCATACGCGGTATGCACCTGCACGGCGCGGTCACCTCATCTTCGACCGCGATTGTGGGGGCCAACGATATCGCCGGCCTGACGGGGCGCCATTACATGCTGATCCAGAACACCGGCACGACGAATCCGATGAACGTGGCGATCGGATCAAGTAACACCGCAACGTCGAGCGATATCTATCTGGCGCCGGGGGCGAGCTGGGTGCTGACCGCGGCGGGACCGAAGATGGTGCCGGGGGGCGACGTCGCCGCGATCAGCGCGAGCGGCACGACCTATTCATTCTGTGATTTCTAACTAGCAGATGAAGAAACGAAGGAGCCTCTCTGCGCCGCGCAAAGGAGCGCGTCGGTATGACGGAATTAATTTGCAAGGGATATATCAGCTAGGGGGATTAGTAAAGGTGTTATCAGCTAATCACCCCGCGCAGCAGACATTGTCTGAAGGTCCCTCACCCGGCGCTTCGCCCGTCCTCCTCGACAGGGGGAGATGCGGCCTTGTGCCGCAGAGTGTGTCATTATTGTCGCGGCTCTCTTGCTGCTCGCGTCGGCAGCCTTTGCCCAATCGATCGGCGGAGGTGGCGGAATCAGCGGCAGTGGCGGTCCAGTCAGCGGCGGAGTACAGATCGGTGGGGATATCGGCGGCACCAACAGCAGTCCGACGGTCTCCAAGATTGGCGGCGCGACGATTGGTCCGCTCGCGACGCAGACGGTGCCTTGCACGGTCGCGCAAGGTTGCAACGGCGTTACCGCTATGCCCGCGGCAGGCTCACCGGGGCCGTGGGCAGCCCTCGAACAAACGACAAATAGTCCGTTGCCAACTGCCAGTGCGACTTTGGCTTGCATCAATCCGAGCGGCAATTATCCAGATACTCACTGGTACAGCGGGGCCCTGTCCGGCGCCAACGTCACATACACACTCCCGTCCTCGGGATGCATCGACAACGCGAGCATAAACGTAACCGCGATACAGGACGCCGCCCACACCGCGACATTCACCACCTCCGCGAGCGGCGGAATCGAGGGCGCTACCTGTCCCGCGCTTGGCACTACCGTCGGCAATCAAGCAACGTGGCGATATAAATACAATGCGACACGCTCGTCATGGGTATCTGATTGCAGCGCGGGTACCGTGCCGCCGACCCCATCGAGCGGCACTCCCGGCTTTACCCACACGCCTGTTGTCACATCAGGTGCGGCCACTCTTCAGACGCTTTGCACCACTGCTAATTGTGCTGACATCAATCGCGTCGCCAACGGGACAACCTCGACGGCGCTCACCCTGACAGCTCCAGCCAGCACAGTGCTCACCGACGGGCAGACCGTCGATATCGAAGTAGCTATTGGCTCAACTGCACCGTCCGACATTCTATTTGCGGCCAACACTGGAGTAACGTGGGCATCGACTCAACCCGGCCTGTCCGACGCCAACGTCACGGCAGTGAGTGGCGCGGCAACTACCGCGCGGGCGAATGCCTGTGGCGCGCCGGCCGCAAATACCACAGTGTACTATTACGCAAAATGGAACGCCGCGACGGCAGTGCTCACACTCGCCAGTTGCGGCGTCCACCCGGCTGTGAGCGCTTATGCCCAGGTCGCGGGGGATCTCGGCGGCACCCCCGCGAGTCCGACGATTGCCAGGATTGGCGGGGCAACGATTAGTCCGCTCGCGACGCAGATGGTGCCTTGCACGGTCGCGCAGGGCTGCACCGGCCAGGCCGCGGCGGGGCAGGCGGCGGCACAGGCTATCGGCGCGGCGGATGTCAGCGGCGCTGACATCAATGCGTCTCCCTTCTGGACGGCGCTCGGCGGCGGCACGGCGGGAAAGGCGGCTCTGCCGGCGCTGGGCTCGCCAGGTTCCTTCTCCCCGCTGGAGCAGGTGCAGAACGATACGCTGCCGACCGTCAACACTGCCGTTACCTGTCTCTCCACTTCGGCGGCGGGCGGTTCCTGGCCGATCCGGCATGAGTACATCGGCTCCCTGTCCGGGGCGAGCGTTACCTATACCCTGCCGACCTCCGGATGTCTGACCGGCAGCGAGATCGGTTTCCATATTGTGCAGGACGCCGCACACACAGCGACATTCACCACGTTCGCCACAGGCGGCATTCAGGGTTCCAGTTGCCCGGCGCTCGGTCTCGCCAACGAATAAAATGGATGTGGCCTATACCTGGGACGCCGGCGATTCATCCTGGATAACGCACTGTAGCAGCACTGTGCCATACACCGCGCCAGGGGTTGGCATCACTACTTTCGTCGATGCGGGTTCTCCCTATAGCCCACTCAGCAGCGACCAGATGGTCGATTGCAACTGCTCGTCGGGGGCCTGCCAGTTCAACCTGCCGCAAGCGGGAAATCAGACGCTGAAGCGGCGCTATGAAGTCAAGAACATCTCGTCCACCCAGCTCTGCAATGTCCATCCGTTCGCTGGTGATTCGATTAAGTTCCACCAGCAATATCGCTCTGGGAACGAATGAGACAGTCTCGGTGCAGGAACGTGCGGCCACCCTCTGGGATAAGGTGTTGACCGCGAATGCGAGCGACATTGCTCCGGCATGCTCGCCGTGGCGCGCACCGCAGGAATACCGCTCTCTCTCGCGAACTCCAGCACCGGCACGACGCTCAACATACTCGCTATCGTAACCAGCTCCAACCAGGCACAAATTGCACCAGCGGGAGCGACGGCGGGAGTGCAAGGGCCGTGCGTCGCAGGTTGCGGTACTTCAGGAACGGCGACCATTCAGATCATGGGCGTGGCTCCATGCGTGTTTAGCGGCGGCATTACCGCGGGTGATTACGCTCAAGTCGATCCTACTACCGCTGGAGACTGCGTTGACGCGGGGGCGGTGATTCCAACGAGCGGAGGTGAGTATCTAGGCACCATCGTAAGTCCGACCAACGCTGCCGCGGGAACATACAATGTTAATTTCATTGGCCCGAATGGGGCGACAGCGGGCAGCGCAGCCATCACTAGCCCGACTGAAACCGGCAATGAGATGTATTATGCATCCGCCAGCCAGCATGCGAATCCCGTCCCTCATGTAATTCATGCAGGTCTTCTCACCACGGGCATAGTAACCGCATTCAGCCAATGCCCCGGAGGCGCCGCGCCAACGGCGGCATGTGTGGTGCATGGCGATCCCGGCGTCTCCTACACGGTGCCATCAGTTCTGACGGTCGGCTCTCCGAATGCGCAATCGACCGGCTATCCACAAGCTCTGGAACTGGACGGCGCGTCGATAAATTGCACTGACACAAGCGGCACCGGACCTTGCATTTCGCTGACTGATTCCGGCCGCCTGATTTGTCACACCTGGGCGCGTAATGGCGGCGGCAAAATTAACGCTGCGAGCACGTTCAACGGCACCGCGATAGTAGCAAGCAGCGCGAACATCACGGCCAACAATACCCACATGGACGTGGAAGGCTGTATCCTAAGCCCGAGCGCTAGCGCGACCATCACCGAAGCGTCGCTGTGGGTTGATAACGTCTCCGGCCTGGCATATCTCGCACACTTGACATCAGCGAAGCTAATAACTCCACCGCCATGCTCGTTGATGGCCAGGGCGGCGGAAGCGGCAACCTAATTTATGCTAACGGCATATGGATAACCGGAGGCGGTACCGGCGCCAGCACTCGCGGACTGGTCATCGCGGCAGGTGGACTGACTTTGTGTGCAACACGTGCGCCATCGTGGACATTAACGCGACTGGTGTCAAATACGTGAGCATCGAGCCGATCGGCAGCCTGTTTCCAGACGGCATCTACATGCCGAATATGTACGAGGAACTGAGCAAGGTCGATGCCACGACCCTCCCGCTAAGCATTACGGGCGGCTACAACATCAACATGCCCGCCTGGTATATTCAGCATGGCGGCGGGTTTTCGACGGAGCCAACCAACTGCATAGTAATCAACGGCGGCACCGACGTAGACGCAGTACACATACAAGGCCGGTTCCAGGGTGGGGTATGCACTACTCCGTTGAGTAATGTTGACTCTGGCAGCACGCTGGCCAGCGCGGGCGCATTCGATTATCACTACTTCAACCATTCCAACACCGGCAACCCAACCACCTATGATGAACCGCTTATCGTCAAGCCCCAGCTGTTGGCGAATTTTGGAACGTGCAACGCGGCGATGGAAGGCGCGAGAGGCACGCAGACGAACAGCACCGCAGCCTGCGCAAACGGCACGACCGCGACCAGTGCTGGCACCACGCACTGCGAAATCTACTGCAATGGCGCGGCGTGGAAGCAGACAGGGTTGTGATGCACGACGAACCAGAACATGCCACGACGGCAGTTTCGAGTTGGCTTGGTGCAGGCGCAGGACGTGCAGAATTGCCGCGTGAGAGTGACATTTCCCGACCGCAATCAGCTCATTTCATGGTGGCTGCCGATCGTGGTGCCGAAGTCGCAGAACGACAAGGCGTATTGGATTCCTGATATCGGCGAGCAGGTGGTGTGCCTGATGGACGCGCATGACGAAGACGGCGCAGTGCTGGGCGCGATCTATTCGCAAGCCGATACGACGCCGCCCTCAATGACCGCCGATAAGTGGCACGTGACCATGAAGGACACCGCGACGTTTGAGTATGACCGCAGTAGTCACACGCTCGCGATCAACGTCCCGAGCAACGGGACGATTAACATCACGGTCAATGGCGGTAGCGCGAATATCACCGCGAATGGGGGCAACATCAATCTGAGCGCGCCGAATGGGGATGTCACATTCAAAACCGACGAGCACACCGATTCGGTGAACGGGATTATTGACACGTATAACACTCACACGCATAGCGATCCGAGTGAGGGAAATACGGGAGTGCCTAATCAGTTGATGACCCTGCGAGCGCGATAAGAAAGATGCAGACGACGACCCCCACCCTACCTTCCGGCTTTGGTTTTGTCATTCCGAGCGCAGCCGAGGAAACAACGCGGAGCGCGGCAATGCCGCCAGGTTGGTCGCCAAACAATTTGAACAGGCAGCCTGCTGGTTCAAACCGATCGGCGCGCAAGCGTGCATCGAGCACTGAATCGCTGCGCGTCGACCCCTCGACTTCGCTCGGGGTGACAAACAAAAGGGTATGACGGAATTAATTCCGTCCTCCTCAGCATGAGTGAGCAGTTCGCCAATAATGCTCAAACGACGCTCTCGGCGGAGATGCTCGCCGGAGATGCGTTTCTAACGGTGACCAGTGCGGCGGCGTTCCCTGCTAGCGGGACATTTCGAGTGCTGATTGACAGCGAGATAATCATTGCGGGCGCGGTGTCGGGTAATTCGTTCTCCTCCCTCACGCGCGGCGCCGAAGGGACTAGCGCCAGTGCTCACCGCAGCGGGGCAACTGTCACCGCTGTACTCACAGCCGGCGCTCTGCGGCAGTTCCAGCAGGATATCGCGGCCTTGTTGACGCTGGGGCCGGCAGTCTCCGTGACCTTCGCCAATTCACCTTATACCGTCGATGCCGACGACAACTTCCTGGTAGTGGCGGCGGGAGCGAGCGCGCCCACGATTGTGTTGCTGCCGCCAGCCGATGGAACGCGAATTGAGCCGATCGTGATAATGCGGGCGTCGGACGGCTTCGCCCAGCACGTGATAGTCACTCCACACGGGGTCGATACGATCAACGGGGCCAATGCGAACTATAACGTCGATATCGCGTATGAGAGTGTGTGGTTTGTCTACGACAGTCCGGGCCAGTGGGTCGTTGCATGAGGAGGACGGAATTAATTCCGTCATACCGCGAGAGAATAACAGAAGGAGAGTAGGAGTCCATGAAACACACTAAACTGCGCATGCTTGCGGGACTGCTGGCGATGCTGCTTTGCGCGCCGGCATGGGCCGCAAACACGATCTACACCGCAGGCACTGGCATTACGATCACAACTACCGCCGGCGCCACCTCGCGAGTGATCGCTAACTCGGGCGTGACCTCGCTCGCCGGGACCGCGAACCAGGTCAACGTGTCGGGCAGCACCGGAGCCGTCACGCTCTCGCTGATTGGTCCATATACGCCGACCACGTACACCGCGCATGGAGTCATCCTGGGTGAAGGCACCAGCTCGATGGTATCAACCGCGGTGATGACCAACGGCCAGTTGCTGGTCGGCTCGACTGGCGCCGATCCGGCTCCGGCGACCGTGGGCTGCACCGGCTGTTCGTGGTCCACAGGCGCGGGAACTCTCAGCCTGACAGTTACCGGGACTGGCGGGTTCTACACGGTGACTCAGGTTCCCCAAGCGTCCTGTCCCTATACAGTTCTGTCAACTGACGTATTCCTCTTAGTTGGTTCCACCACATTGACAGCAAATTGCGTTGTCAACTTTCCCGCAGCGACCGGCACTACCCGCGTTATCCTGGTAAAGAAGCAGGACACGGGCGCGTTCTCGGTGGCGGCAACCCCGCACACGACAGATACCTTCGACGGGGTGAACGCGGCGGTGAACATTTCAATCCAGTACGAAGAACTCGGCTTCGTCGATTTTGCGACCGGAAAATGGGCAGAACTATAATCAGAGAAAACCTTCACCTACCCTCCCCCTGGTCGGGGGGGAGGTTTTACGAGGAAGCACATGGAGATGTGTTCTGCTTGTGAACGCGGGCAACACTGGGATTGCGGACTGCAGACGTGGTGCAAATGCGAGTGTGACCCAGAGGCGGCGAAGGCATTCGATCCGGGCGACCCCTACGAGGATGCTGTGGCTCCAATATCTCCCCCTGACCAGGGGGAGATTAAGAGGGGGTATGACGGAATTAATTCCGTCCTCCTTGGCCTTGTCGTTCTCTGTGCCGTCGGTATGACGGAATTAATTCCGTCCTCCTGTGGCATCGCACGAGCGGGAGTCGGCGCGGCAGCATTGGCTTTATCGCAGGGAGAGCAATGCAAGAAGAATCTCCAGGGCGAGACTCAATACGCGAGCATGCTGCATGACGAGCGCGACCAGTATGAGCAGCAGGACGCAGCCCTGGTGATCCAGCGCGACGAGCTGAAGAAGCAGATCCAGGAACTCGGCAAGCAGCTCGCTGACTTGCAGAAACAGATCGGCAGCAGCGATGCGGTCAACAATGGGTCGCATCAGCAAATGAGTAGGACGGAATTAATTCCGTCCTCACCTGCCGCGACTCCGAGCCCTGCTCCGAGCCCGGCGAAATCGCGAACGCAGCCAGGATGGCCGAATCCATCTCCCAAGTGAGCAGTGAACACCACCAGGCGGAGCGAAGCGGAGCCGAGCAAACGAGTCTGCCGAACGGCCCGCAAGGGCCTATTGGAGGTGCGTTCAAAAACGTGGAGATCAGTCCTCTCGGCTGCGATCGCTATCGCGGTGGGCTATTGGAGTTATGCGGCCTACGTGCCACGTATCGAGCCCGATACGCAATATTTAACGACCGGAACAACCTATACGGTTCCAACGACTTGCATCAACCTGATGCTCCGAATTTGCGCAGGTGGGGGAGGTGGAGGAGGGCAGCTCACTGGAGCGACAACGGCATGCACGGCGGCTAGCGGCTCAGCCGGGGCCTGCTCGGAAGTGGAGATCAAAAACCCCTCCGGTACTCTTACCTACGCACTGGGCGCTGCTGGCGCCGCAGGAACTAACGACCCGACCACTCCAGTCGCGGGGGGGAACGGTGGAGACAGCACCATCACAATTAATGGCGTGCTGCTAACCGAGCATCACGGCATTGGCGGCGGAACGAATAATGGTGCATGCACGAGCGCTCCAGGCGCCCCAGCTGGCGGGACATCCGTTGCCGGCAATCTCGGCAGCGGTATCTCAATACGAATAAATGAAACTGGGACTAATGGGATCGCCGGATCGGCGACCGCGACTCAGGCGGTTGGAGGCTCCGCTGGAAACGCAGGGGGAAATGCCGGGAATGTGAATGTCAGCGGAGTCGCTCAGCATACGCCTGCCGCTGGCGAACCGGGATATTTACGCACCGTCTGCGACGATTGAGATGACTTTTACCGGCCAATTAGGCATTCAGATTTCGCAGCTCGGGCAGATTGAGCTGGGGCTCGGGGCGTCATTGGCGCCGCCGGTTCCGTCGCCGGGCGCGCCGCGAGTGATATTCACAGCAGCGATGCTCGACCTGGCGATTCGATTCGATGCGCGGCTTGGCCAGGTGATTACGTTCGACGCGAGACTGGGCTAGCACTCTGAAGTGGCACCGGCTTTAGCCGGTGGTCGTTAAAGAGAAGAACACAGGCTAAAGCCTGTGCCACTAGGAAAAGCAGGCATGGTGGGGTACTACACCATAACGACCGCCGATAACGGCAAAGTGCTGGGATTTCCGCTGTTACAGCAGAGTGGCAACGCCAACACCTTCACCGGCGCCATGGCGACCCTCTGCCTGCGTGACCAGGACGGCATTCTCTACACGCGGGCGCTCGTCTGGAATGCAGTGACTATTGAATGGGAATATTCAGTCATCGCGGGAGAGTTCGCGATTGGGCGATGGCATGGAATGGTTGCGGTGATATTTCCGGGGCCGGTAGGGCCGGTATACAGCAGTGAGTTTATCTTTGATGTGGTAGCGGCGGATTGAAAGGTGGCCCCGGCTTTAGCCGGCGGTCTTTGAAAGAGAAAGAACACAGGCTGAAGCCTGTGCCACTTAGGAATCTTAAAAATGAGTGCGGGGGCGATTACACTTGACGATATCACCTCGGCGGATTGGTCGCTGTGCCTCGACACTTCGGTCGTCGGTGCCGGGGAGGGCGGAATTAATTCCGCCATACTGCCTGGCGCGGGACTTGGACTCGTGGTGCAAGGGATAGCGGATATCAACCAGTGCATCGGAATTATCCTCTCGACGCCGAAAGGGAGCGACCCGCTACGGCCGACGTTCGCCTGCGATCTGTGGCAATTGATCGATGCGCCGATTACGGTCGCGCGTCCGGCGCTGGTCCGGGAGATCGTCGAGGGGATAACGAAGTGGGAGCCGAGAGTCCGGGTGTTGAGCGTCGTCGTCAACCTGGTCGGGGGAACGCGGGCCAATTTGCTTATCACGATAGTCTGGCAATTGAAGATCGACGTGAGCGGAGTGGGTAATCAACAATTGACGATCACGGTGCCGAGGAGTTTGGCCTAAATACCTCTCCCCGACGGGAGAGGTCGCGCAGGCGAAGCCAGCGCGGGTGAGGGGCCGACAGGGAGACCGGAGTGACTTTGGAAGGGATATATCAGCTAGGGGGATTAGTAAAGGTATTATTATCTAATCGCCCTGCGCATCAGACATTTTCTGAAGGTCCCTCATCCGGCGCTTCGCGCCGACCTCTCCCGTCGGGGAGAGGCATTAGGTGTGCGCTTCTGCTCGGCCTGGCGATGATGCTGTGCGCATCTCCCGCGCATGCGCTCACCACGGTCTACGTCTCGTCCTCAACCGGCAATGACAGCACGGGGACCGGAACGCTTGCGGCTCCTTGGGCAACGATCAACAAGGTGCGTAGCGTCGAGACCGGATTTACGGCGGGCGAGACGGTCTGCATGCGCGGCGGCGATACCTGGCAATCGACTGGCGGGAGCGGAACCGCCAGCGCGCAGTTGGACCTGGCGGGCGTTACCGGATCGTCGGGATCGCCGATCGTGTTCACGTCATGCTCAGGATTCGGAACGGGCCGCTGGATTCTCGACGAAAACAACACGACGCAGTACTGCGTCGACGCGATCGGCACCACGGTCAGCTACGTCACGATAGACCAGCTCGAATGCGAACACGCCAAGCAGATGGGGGTGACGTTTCAGACCAGCGGCGGAACCATGCCCGGCATCACGGTATCGAATAGCTATATCCACAATACCGGAGTGGGATGCTCAACCTCGAGCACGGCCTGTCTGGGCACAGATACGGTCTACACTTACGCCAATCAACTGGACTTCGAGGATTCCGGCCAGGGCGCCGACGGCGTGCAGTTTCTCAACAATATCGTGAAATGGGGCGGGGGCCATAATCTGCTCGAAGTGCATCACGATACCGGCGCCGTGGTGGTGCAGGGCAATATCGTCGGGCCGGGCGGCGTCCACGGCAATATCGACGTGAAGGGGGACGGCGCCACAGCGACGCCTGCGCTGGTCGCGAACAACATCTGCGACGGTGGCGCTTCGCTCGGATTGTTGGGAACCTCTGGCGGCTCGGGCAGTTCAGTCTCTCCCTGCTATTACACTGAGAATGTCTTCTCCCCTCACAGCACAATCACGTTTCAGCAGAACATCGGATACGACATCAACGTCGCGATGCAGATTTGTCCGGGTGGAGTCGCCAGCGGCCACACGGTAGCCAATGCCTATAAGGTCTACAACAATACTTTCTACATGAATAACAACAACGCGAGCACCGCGGCGGGAGGATCGTACGGAGGCATCACCTGCAACGGGGCGAACGTGGGGACCTACAGCGGATCGACGCTCGACCTGCGCAATAATATCTTCGACGGCGGCGCATCAGGCGGCAATGGCACAGTGACAATCGCGAATGACGGCGGCTATACGTCATGCACCGAGGATTACAACGATATCGGCGGAGTGCAGGGCAACCAAGGTTACCTCGGATGCGCGGGATCCACCACTCTCGCCGCACACGACAAGAATGCGGTCAATCCGCAGTACGTATCCACCAGCACCGGGGTATTCGATTTCCTCGCTGGCAGCGCTCTGATTAACGCGGGACTCAGCGGCCTGGTGACGGGCAACACGAATATCGGCGCCTATACAGGCAGCGGAGTGGGTACGACAACGCCAGGCGTAGCGGTCGAGGGATGGTTTGAATGAGGAGCAGTGACTTCAGTGGCACAGGCTTTAGCCTGTGTTCTGCTGCCCGGAAAGGCCACAGGCTAAAGCCTGTGCCACTGCGGAGCAATGCCTAATCCTGCCTGGTCGCCGAATGCGCCCGTTGCTGCGGGGAAGGTCATCATTGACCCTAACTCCAATGTGCAGCAGTGGAGCAGCACGCCCGGTTCTACCGGGGCGATTCCACCGAATTGGGGCAGCGTGCTGGGTGCGTTCACGGCCGACGGCACCGGCGGCTGGACCTGCGTGGCGGTGCTCGAAGTGGTGTCGCTGCCGACCGGCATTGTCTCGCTTCCCATACCGAATTTTGTCAACGACGCGGATGGACTCGACCCTAACCTGATACTCAATGACATGATCGCGTCCTTCCAATCTCTCGCGGGCCGCACGCTCTATCCGGCGCAAGTCGAGCGGTTGCTGATCGACCTCTATGCCTACCGCGAATCCTTAGTCCGCAATGCGATCCAGTACGCGGCCATGCAGTGCCTCGTGGCGTTCGCGGCCTATCCCATGCTCGACTATCTGGGGCAGTTGCTGGGGGTGACGCGGCTGCCGGCGCAGGGGGCAAGCTGCACGCTGCAATTCACGCTGGCAGCAGCCCAGCCGTTCGATTTCGATATTCCATCGGCGACCCTGGTTGGCACCCAGGACGGCGTGTTTACGTTCGCGCTGCTGCAGGATCTGATTATTCCGGCAGGAGCAACAGTCGGCGTGGCAAGCGCGGTCTGCACCACTCCCGGCGCGGCGGCAAACAATTACGCGGTCGGCCAGGTGAGTGTGCAGCTCAATCCGAACACGCTGATTAGCGCAGTGACTAATACCACCGTCACCAGCGGCGGAGGCAATATCGAGACCGATGCCCATCTGCGGGACCGGATTCAGGCGGCGCCAAACCGCTTCAGCGTGGCCGGGCCGGTGGGCGCCTACCGCTTCTGGGCCTTGTCGGCCGACCCTGGAATCGTGGACGTGCTGGTGACGACTCCGGTGCCGGGGACGGTGAACGTGTACGTGCTGATGGGCCCGGTGACGCAGCCGGCGGTCTCGCCGAATACGTCGGGAGTGGCGTCGAGCGTGATTCTCGGCAAGGTGGCTGCGATCGTCAATTCGGATGCGATTCGGCCGCTGACCGACACCGTAAATGCGCTCGCGGTGACCGAAGTAAATTACACGATCGTCGGCACGGTGACACTTTACTCTGATGCCGATCCGGGGGTGACGATGTCGGCGGCGAACACCGCGGCGGGTCAATTCGCGCAGAACATAGCGAATAGGATTCAAAGAGACATCGTGCCGGAGGAGATTATCGCGGCGATAGGTTCAGTGCCGGGGGTGTATAGAGTACAATTGACACAGCCGAGTTATACTCAGTTGACTGCCGGTCAATGGGCGAATTGCACGGCGATTACACTAACGCAGCTGATTGGGACGGAGCACTCTTGAGTGGCACAGGCTTCTTCTCTTGAAAGACCACCGGCTAAAGCCGGTGCCACTTCAGAGTGTAAGTAATGGCAAGCCAATGGGGCGGGCGGCGGGTTGCAACGCGGATTTTGCGCTACCTCGCTGAGTCGCAGTCGAGTGGTGGCGATCCGGATTGCACGGTCGATGAGGTGTTTCGCGTCTGCGGCTCGGCGACCAAAGACGCCACCACCGCATGCCTAGTGGGGCTCAAACGCAAAGGGCTGGTGGAGGCCGGCTCCGCGCGCGGCAAATGGCAGATAAGCACGAAGGGATTGGAGTCCTTGAAGAGCGCAGACGCGGGACGCTTCGCGCCAGACACGCGAGGGTGACAAATAAGGAATAATGGCTGAGCTTCAAATGCAGCCTTCGATCAATGATGCGCGCTCGCAGGCGCATCTGGATTTGATCGAACGGCTCGGCGATCTTGACCTGTCGCCGATCCTGGTCTACCGGATTCCGTCGCTGGTGGATTCTGCGGTTCTTCCTATGGCGTGGGACTGGGACGTATTGAATCCCCTGCTGCTGCCCGAGCTGTCGCAGATTATCACGCTCGCCTTTCCGGGCTGGGACCCGGTCAGCGGAATCGACACGCTGATTAATCTCGACCTGTTGCAGTATCAGGCCGAGGGGGCGGAGACGCCCACTCTGCAGCAGAGTTATGCGCAGTATCGGACGCTGATCCAGCTCAGCACCGCGCTCCATTCGTTGATGGGATCGGTGGCAGGACTGAAGAACGCGCTGGCTGGGCTCGGCTATCCCAACGCGATTGTGCAGGAGGGGCAGAACAGCTGGGGCGGCACCACTTGGCCGTCGAACGAAGGATGGGCGGTGTTCCGGGTGCTGATTGACTTATCGACGGTGCCGCCGGGCACAGAATTGAGCACGCTGGCCGCGCGGGTAGCTGCAATCTGCAATTTCTGGAAGCCGGCGCGCTGCTGGCTGGATAGCGTGCAATTCGGCTGGCGGCTGTTTGACACCTTGATTCCGCCGATAAGCGACCGGCTGACGAATATTTTCACGCAGCATGACTTTTTGTTACCGGCGCCAAGCGACTTTATCAGCGCGCCGTTCTTCCCGATCGCGGATACCAAGCCGATCGTGCCGTACTGGAACCTGCGTTATTACCACGCGGGGATTACCTACGGGCAGAACGAGCCGCACGTGGCCGATGGGCCGCTGACAAGAAATGGAGTGCCGATTGCGCATTAGCACTAGCGGAGCGCGTCCCCGCGCGGAGCGAGCAAAGGAGTCTGCGACGTGCGCACAGCGGAGCGTCAGCGGAGCAATTAAAATCTTGCTGCTTGTGCTGTTGTGCGCCTCCGGATGTGCGCGGGTCAAGGAAGTGAACTTCACCGACCTTGCCGGTAACGATTGCCGGACCACCAAGATTCATCCGGATGTGATTTCGGCTGAGACCTTTACCGCATGCATCAAGGATGGCAAGGCCGAGACGATTCCGACGCAGCACACTGATATGTCGATGTTCGCCGGGGCGGCGGCAGTCCTGGCGGCGGCGATTTCGGTGTCTACGTTCTGAAGTGGCACCGGCTTTAGCCGGTGGTCTTTAAAGAGAAAAACACAGGCTGGAACCTGTGCCACTAGGGAGGAAAATTAAATGGTTGTTCCTAATACTCCTAGGCCGATGGATCCGCTGGTCAAAGAGTTGCTGACGCAACGACTCGGCGCTGCACCCTCGCCAGATAATTGGGGCGGGTTGTTGGGGTGGATCGAAGCCAACGATCCGAACTTGTACCTGGAGTTGTGGCTGCTCGACCGCGCCGGCAGCGGCATTCTGTTTGATGACCCGGCGCATACGATATCGTGGAATATAGCGACCCGCGCGGCGGCCGGCGACCCGGTGGCGAAGGCGCTCTGCGCAGCGTTGGACGCACTGTCACCGGATCATTGCAAACATGTGCTGGAGGGGGCGAAGACCCCACCCGACGTTCTGAGGTGGCACAGGCTTTAGCCTGTGGTCTTTAAAAGTCAGGAGAAAGAGAACCAACAGGCTAAAGCCTGTTCTACTAGGAGAAAATTGGTGAGGGGCATAGTCAGACTGTACGAAGGGCCGTGCTGGTGGCGCGGCAGGTTGCTTTGGGAGCGGGAGAACCTCGTTGTCAATGGCGGCCTCACTGCGCTCGCGAGTTTGCTGGGCGGCGTGACCGCTGGGCAGTTCGTTGCCTCGGTGGGCTTCGGATCGGGCAGCACCGGGCCGCTGGCGACCGACACCGCGCTGGCGACGAATCCCGCTTACTACAACGCGGTTGGTACAGTGACCATCGGTCCGAGCGGCGGGATCGCGGCGGGCACCGTGCAATTCGCCTACTCATTGGTGACGGCTGACTATGCGGCGAATCCGCTGACAATCGCGGAGATGGGGCTGTTCGGCAATACCGGCGGAGTGAATCTGCCCGCCGCGATCGGCACGGCGAATCCGGCTTGGGCGGCCAGCCAATCCCTACGTGGTGGGCAATCTGATCGCCGATTCGAATGGGAATATTCAGCGCTGCACTACCGGCAGGGACCTCGGGCGGGGCGCATCCGACCTGGTCCACGGTGATTGGGACGACGACCACAGATAACACGGCGGTATGGACGCTGGTGGCGAAGAGCACGGCGCCGACTCCGATGATCGCGCATGTGGTGGTGCCGGCGTTTCCGTACACGGGCGGAGGGAATTTCTCGGGGACGTGGGCAGTGAGCATGTGAGAGCATAGTCGTGTAGCGCAGCGGAGCCGCAGCTAAGGAGTCTGCCGAACGGCCCGCAAGGGCCTATTGGACGTGCGCACAGCGGAGCGAACCGAGAATCTGAGATGAGCGAAGACGCGGGACCCTTCGCGGCAGCCACGCGAGGGTGACAGAAAGAGATGCGAGAGTGACAGAAAGAGATGCCTAATCCGACTGGCACAGTTTATCTGCAGGCGAATAATTCCTACGTCTGGACTGACGGCGACGTGTACCAGATTCCGCAGACCGACCAGAGCGAGGGGGCGGCGACTGGCGCTTCGTTCGCCGGGCTCGGAGTGGACAACCAGCCTCATCAGGCGCTGCTGAACAAGGCCCAGCTCCTGCACAAGAATCAGCTCGCCGATGAAGCGAACATATCCGCGCTGCAAACCATACTCACGCTCACTTCGGCAGTCGGGCTCAATGGATGGATGAAGCTCAGTTCCAACGATGTGAATCTTGGGCAGATATATCCGATCCTTCAATGGGGCACGATTTCCGTGCTGCCCTACGGCGGATCGTCGAATAAGCCGCCGATGTCTGTTTCCCTTCAGCTTCCCGATAGCCTTTCCCAATGCGGTGTGGGTGCTGTCGGCCTATGCGGAATCGAACAACGCAGGCGGGAGCAACCAGCCCGAGATTACCTTCATGCCGATCACGCCGCTGCAAAAGCAGAATAATCAGATGGGGTGGCTGACCGGGGCGAGCGGCGGGTTTCCGACGATTGCCTATGCTCCGAACGGAACAGTGGGGCTGACCGGGAATCGGCTGGGTGGCGCTGGGGTATTGATTTAACCTCTCACTGAGCGAGAGGCGCGCAGGCGAAGCCAGCGCAGATGAGGAATCATCGCGGAACGTGCAGCGGCGGAAGCGGAAGCATTTCAAATGCGCGCCGGGCGCGCAAATGGAATAATGTCCCTCACCCGGCGCTTCGCGCCGACCTCTCCCGACGAGGGAGAGGTATTAAGAGAGCACCATGTAATCCGACCGGCACTACATATCTGAATGCAAATGCTGGCTACGTCTGGGTGGATGGCGACGTCTATCTCATCCCGCAGACCGATACGGTGGAAGGGGACTGGCCGGGGGCGTCGTTCGGCGGCCAGGGGGACGCGAACCAGCCTCATCAGCTGATTCTCGACAAGCTGCAGCAGATTCACGCGAAGCAGGTTGCCGACGAAGCGAATCTGGTCGGCGCTGGGGACGATCTCTTTCACTTCGAGTGTGGATTTGAACACTGCGGGTGTATTCACGCCGGGGCGGCCTCAATGGGTGGCTGAAATTTGGCGTCAGCGATATCAACCTGGGGCAAATCCAGCCGATCATGCAATGGGGCACGATCTCGCTGGGCGCCTATGGGAATCCGGCGCCGCCAGGGGGTCCGCCGCCGCCGATGCCGGCGGTGTTCAGCTTCAATTTTCCGATCGCGTTCCCCAATGCGATTTGGGCGCTGTGGCCGTACCTGGAGACCGATGCGGTGACGGCGGTATTCTCGTCGCTCTCAATCATGGCGAAGGCGGTGACCCCGTTGCAGAAGCAGGGTAATCAGCTCGCGCTGCTGTTGATTAACAACACGACCACGCAGGGGCAATTGATCGCATCGGCGCAGGTGCCGCATGAGACGGGCATCACCGGGATCGGCTGGGTGGCGCTGGGGTATTGAGATGAGGAGCGAAGAGCGGAGCGAGCCTTCGCGGCAGCCGCGCGAGGGTGACAGCGCACTCTTTATTTGTCACCCCGTGCGCAGCCGAGGGGCAAGCGAAGCGTGACAATGCTGCCGAGCGAGCTGCCAAGCAATCTGAACCGGCAGCCTGCTGTTCCTTTCGCGGAGATCCCTTGCGCGCATCGAGCACTGAATCGCTTCGCGTTGATCCCTCGTCGCCTCGCTGGCGCTCCGGCTCTGTCGGGATGACAGAAACGCTGCTCGCGCTCATGATCCTGCTGTGCTCGTCGGGCGTGGTGCACTGCTCAGTACAATCCGATTCCGAACTTCAACGGGAATCTGGCGGGGCAGCAGTTTCGCAATGCGATCAACTCGAAGCTCAATGGCCAGGACACGATTGCGCCGCAGATCGTGCACATCTTCTTCTACCAGCTCCCCGCGATCGTCACCAACGGCCAGATGTACTACGTCACCGACGGGGCGAACGGCACTCCCTGCGCCGGCGGCGGCACGGGCGCGTTTGCCTTGGGGGTGAACGGGCAATGGTCGTGCGGGTCGACGCCGAGCAGCGTGCAGACCCTGAACCAGCTCGGCTTCAATGCGTCGGCTAATTCCTGCTACAGCGGCGGCACCGACAGCGGCAGCCAGAACGAGCACAATTACACGCTATGCGGGAATGGCGCGAACGCGGCGACGGTGCTGAGTTTCGGTTCGACCTCGGGGCCGAACCTCACTCATAGTTACAATCTGACCCAGCCGGCGAGCGGGGTGATTGATACGTGGACGTTCAGTGCGGGGGGCGGCGCGAGCCTGGTCTGCCCCAGCGGCACGTGTCCCGATTCGCTGGCGGATTATCCGGCGAACGCGTGCACGGCGAACAGCTGCGTTGACCGGGTGACGGTGCAGTATATCGCAAGCAGCAACACTTATTTTCTGACGGTGGATGGGAGATGAAGAAGCAGTGCGGCTCTGACATTCCTCCGCGCTGTCAGGCGCGGAGGTTTTAAGCAAGAGATGAACGGCTACAGCCGTGCGAGGGTAACCAAAACTCTCCCCGTGACCAGGGAGACTTTGCACACCAGCGGGGTAGCCTGATGCGGTGACGAGGGGTGACTTCATAATGCCATTGCTTGATGCATATGGGCGGCCGATTGTGATCGAGGCTTTGCGGGAGGAGCAGGCGGCGCCTACCCTGCTCGGCATCCGCAACATCTATTCGATTATCGACGAGTCGATTGGGCTCACCCCCGAGAAGGTGGCCGGGATTCTGCGCACGGCGGAGTTTGGCGACCCCTGGCTTTACCTTGAGCTGGCGGAGCGGATGGAAGAAAAGGATCTGCTCTACCAGGGCGTGCTGCATACGCGGAAGATGGCGGTGTCGCAGCTCGATATCGACGTGCAGGCAGCGGGTGATGACGCGCAGTCAATCGAGGATTCCGAGTTTATCCGCGACATCCTGATTGACTCGTCGCAGGTGGACCTGCACGACGTGGTGTTCGAGATGCTCGATGCGCTGGGCAAGGGCTTCAGCGCGACCGAAATAATCTGGGACTTCGACGGGGTGAATGTGCAGACGGGCGCGCCGTATTGGCTGCCGTTTGCGCTCAAGTGGCGCGACCCGCGATGGTTCATGTTCGACTGGGTCTCTGGAGAACAACTGCTGGTGCGCACGCTCAGCGGGACGGCGGAATTAGGTCCGCAATTGCCGGTCGGGCGCGAATCGTGGGACTCGCGTTTGTCACCGATGAATCTGCGGGTGCGCAGCCGGCACGGCGGCGCAGCAGATCGGGATTCAGCCGGCGACCTCGCCGTTGGCGCCGTTCAAGTTCATCACGCATATCACGCGGGCCAAGGCGGGGCTGCCGATTCGCGGCGGCCTCGCGCGGATCGCAATCTGGGCTTACCTCTTCAAGAATTACGTGCTCAAAGATTGGGTGGTGTTCGCCGAGGTCTACGGCCAGCCGATGCGGCTCGGCAAGTACGGGCCGGGCGCCACGGAGGCTGACAAGGCGGCGCTGCTGCGGGCGGTGGCGAATATCGGCACTGACGCGGCCGCGATTATTCCCGAGTCGATGGCGATTGAGTTTGTCGAGAGTCGAGGGGTGGCGGGCAGGCGTCGCATGAGATGTACGAGAAGCTGTGCATGTACATCGACAAGATGGTGACGATCGGGGTGCTCGGGCAGGAGCTGACGACCTCGTTGCCGCGCGGCGCGGGGAGCCGGGCGGCGGCCGAAGTGCATGACGTGGTGCGCAGGGACATCGCTACCGACGATGCGCGCCGGGTAGCTGCGACGCTGAGTCGCGACCTGGTGAAGCCGCTGATCGATCTGAATCGAGGACCGCGGCGCCGTTACCCGCAAATCAGTATTGGGTTTAATGAGAAGGCCGACCTGACCGAACTGATGGCAGGACTTGGACCCGCGGTAGATCGCGGATTGCGGGTGAGCGAAAAGTGGCTGCGCGACCAATTCGGCGCACCCGACCCTTCCCCGGGTGAATCTCTGCTGCATCGGGTCGAGCACCCCTCAGCAGTGGGCGAAAGCGCTGCGCCCGACCGAAAGGAGCCAAGAACCGTGCGGAATGTGCAAAAGTGAACGTCCCCGTTTTCGACATTTGACCTCTCTACGATCCATCTGTTTTCGCTTTTACCTTAAGTTCTATCGTGAAGGTCGGCCTTAGAAACAGGGGTTTTTTGGGCGAGCGATCGGTAAGGACTGATCCAGTCTGTGGTCCGTGCTTCCAGCCCTTGACAATCTCAGCCGTGCATGTGACGGAATGTTTCAAATGCCTGCTCTGGCTGAGCCGCGCAGGAGGGCTTTATGGCTGAGTTCGACAAAATAGTAAAAGGCGGAACTATCGTTGACGGCACCTTGACGCCTCCTTTTAAGGCGGATGTCGGCATCAAAGACGGCAGAATTGCCAAGATCGGTCATCTCAAGAGCATTGATGCCTCTCAGACCATCGATGCCAGCGGGCTGATCGTCGCCCCGGGCGTCGTCGATCTGCATTGCCATTATGACGCGCCGGTGTTCTGGGACCCGGCCTGCTCGATCGGAAGCTGGCATGGTGTTACATCGGTCACTAATGGCAACTGCGGGTTCGGATTTGCACCGGTTCATGCCAAGGACGCGGACCGTTCGATGCTTTCGATGGAGCGGAACGAGGCAATCCCGTACGAAGCGATGAAGGCAGCAATGCCGTTTAACTGGGAGACCTTCCCGCAATGGATGGATCAAATCGAACGGCTGCCGAAGGCGGTCAACATGATCCAACTCGTTCCGGTTACTCCGCTGGTCAGTTATGTGATGGGCGGATACGAGGAGGCGAAGAGCCGAGGGCCGACCGAGAAGGAAATGGCCCGCATGATCGAGATCATCGATGAGGCGATGGCGGCCGGCGCGAATGGCTGGGCGGCGCAGCGGTTGCTCGGCAATGTTTCAGTGCAGCGGGATTATGATGGTACCTTGATGGTCTCGGATATCATGCCGGACGATTTTTACCTGGCTTTGGCGAAAGGGCTGCGGAAGTACGATCGCGGTCATATCCAATTCGCGCAAGCTTCCGGCAATATCGACGAGGGCGCAGACGGACCGCGGCGTGACATGGATTTCGCCGGCCGGCTGGCTGAGGCGGCAAATCGGCCGCTGATTTTCAATGCAGTGGTCCCCATCGAAAAGCGGCCAGACGTGTTTCGCGGTCAGCTCGCAGTGGTGGACGAATACAACAAGCGCGGGGTACCGCTAGTGGCGCATGCGCTCACTGCGCCGCTTTATCTCCGCTGCTGTTTCGGCGAGAAGTGGACGTTCTTTGACAACGTGGACGTCTGGCGGGAGGCGCTAATGGGCAGTTTTGAGGAGCGCATCAACCGCTTGAGCGACCCTGTTCGGCGTCAGCAAATGAAGCAGATCTATGACCAGACCAGGCAACCGCGCAGTGTCGGCGATATCTCGCACTTCATCTGCCGCAAGATCAATAGCCAAGACCTCAGGGCCAGGTACCAGGATCGCACCGCCGCTGATATCGCCAAAAGCGAGGACAAGCACGTGATTGATGTGGTGCTGGACATTTCCGCGGCTGATGGTTGGAAGACGCAATGGCAGACCCCGGCATTCAATTCGCGGCCCGATCACTGCCGAGAGATGCTGGCGCATCGTGCGGTCGCGGGTTTCTCCGACGGTGGTGCACATGCAAAGTTCCAGACGCTCGGCATGTTCCCGACCGACCTGCTCTCGCGCGTTGTGCGTGATGCCGGTGCAATCACGCTTGAGCAAGCGCATTACCATTTAAGTTACATGCCGGCCTGGGTGGCGGGATTCAAAGATCGAGGATGTATCCGCGAAGCAATGGCCGCGGACCTGATCATTTATGATCTGCTGAAGCTGGCGGTCGAAGAGCCAGAGATGATTTACGATCTGCCGCCCAATAACGATTCGCGCCTGGTCCAGCGGCCGCGCGGCTATCGCTGGATCATGGTCAATGGCGAAGTATCGTTCGAGGAGGGTAAGGACACCAAGGCCTATCCCGGCAGGCTGGTGCGTTGCGCTGCCTAGCACTGAACAAAAAGATTCGCGCGAAAGCGTGCTAGAAGAGCAGGATCGTTTTTGCAGATGACCGCAGTAGGATTTGATCCTGCCGGCTGACCAGAGGGAGGCAACGGGCTCGCCGACTCAGTGAGTGAGTGAAGGGTCTAACGTCTGATTCGGGCCAAACAAGTATTAAGACCATGGCATTTTTTAGAACCGTTGACAGGTTGACAAGTTACCCACAGGTAGGTGGGTAACTTGAAGCCATTCGCGCGGGAGGACGAGTCGTGGCTAATTTCGCTGAAGTTAAGGGCTCATGCTATTGCGGAGCAAACCAGTTTGCGATCATGCAGCCGGCAGTGGATACCCATCACTGCCATTGTTCAATTTGCCGGCGGCTGCAAGGTGCAGCCTTCGTTACGCTATCAATTTTTCCGAAGGCGGGTTTTCGATGGACGAAAGGGGGTGACCTGCAAACATTCAACAGTTCCGACAAGGTCCATCGTAATCGGTGCAAAAACTGCGGATCACCCTTGACCATCAATCTGGACGCCCTGCCGGACCTGATTGCAGTCAGCCGGGCATGCATTGACCCCAACGCGGATCCCGGTCAGCCAGCCGAAAGTCTGCGGCATGCCTTTTGGCCGGATCGAGTGCCCTGGCTTGAAGGCGCTGACCAACTGCCCAAGGTCGCTGGATTCGATAAGTAACGGCTTGAAATACACCGTGGGCGCATTCAGTTGAGAGTAAAACCAAGCGGCCGCGACTTTCGACGTTGCGGCCGCTTATGCAGCGGCAGCCGGGATGAGCTGGTCTATCGGGGTTATCTACCGGGGTTTGCCAGCAGCTTTTCCAATTCCGCGAGCTGTACTGGCTTGACGAGATAGTGGTCGAAGCCAGCTTCTTGTGCCTGGGTAGAGTTGTCCTCAGCTACCCAACCAGTCAGTGCAATCAGCCTCGCATCTGGCAGCATCTTGCGGATTTGCCGCGCCACTTGGTAACCGTTCATTCCCGGCAAACCAATATCCAGAATGACTACCTGTGGCCGACAGCTCTTTGCCGTTTCGATCGCTGCGGGTCCCTCGTAGCAGGCTACTACTTCGTGGCCAAAACTCTCCAGCAGGGCGGCCAACGCATCAGCCGCGTCGCGATGATCATCGACGATCAGAATTTTTGAATTTCCGTCGGAAACGCCGGCCGCGGCGTTTCCAGGCATTGGGCGCAGGGGTTGAGTGACCGATGCATCCTCTACGACCGGCAGCCGTACCACAAATTCACTGCCTTTTTGTAAGCCTTCACTGTAGGCGGCGACGCTGCCGCCGTGCAATTCGACCAATTGACGGACCAGAGCGAGGCCGACGCCCAGCCCTTTGAGTCCTGTGCCCGATGAGCCTCCGCCTTGTGTATACATGTCGAAGATGTGCGGCAGAACCTCAGCCCCAATACCAGCGCCGGTGTCCCGGACACGAATAGTCACATCACGATCCTGGACTTCGGCCGCCAACTCGATGCGCCCGCCTGATGGAGTGTATTTAAAGGCGTTGTGCACCAAATTAGCGATCACCTGGGCGATGCGGTCGCTGTCGACATGGAGCGACGTTGGCTCGGTTGGAAGCGAGACAATAAAGTGGTGGCAGCCGGGATCGATTAGCGGGCGGCAGATTTCCATCGCGGCGTTGACGATGTCTGAGAGCCTGGTGCTTTTTTTCTGTAGCGCGATCTTGCCATGGGCCAGGCGTTCGACGTCGAGCAGGTCATCCACCAGCCGGAGCAAATACCGGATCTGCCGTTGCAAAACATCACTCACCCGTTCGACCTCTTGGCCGCCCTTTGCCGGCCGATGCAGCAATTCGACGTTGTTGAGCATTGCACCCAGCGGATTGCGCAACTCATGGGCGAGGGTTGCGAGGAATTGGTCCTTGTTGCGGTCGGCGTTACGCAACGCCTCTTCCGCCTGACGGCGGGCTGTAATGTCGCTGTTGACCTGAAGAACTACGGGCGGACGATTCTCCTCGGGGCGATGGATCGCCCAGTGGCTGACGACCACGATACGGTTCCCAGCGCGGTCAATATGAATCAACTCGCCTTCCCATTGGCCACTCCTCTGCAGCTCCGAGTTTATTTCTGACAGCGGCTGCGGGAACTCGGTCTTGAGTAGTTCATGTATATCTTTCCCAAGTGCCTCCTGCCGAGTGTAGCCGTACAGGCGCTCACAGCCGGCGCTCCACAATACGATCCGATCATCGGCATCGCGAACCATCAGATCACCGAGGTTGACGATCTCAGCCTGCTCGCGCAGCCGAGCTGCCTGCTCGCGCAACTGTTCCTCGACCCGGCGCCGGCTGGTGATGTTGACGAAAGTCAGAATGACGCCGTCGATCTTGTCGTCGAGCGTGCGGTAAGGCCGCAGACGCGCCAGATACCAGCGGCCATCTGAGCTATGGACTTCTCGTTCGATGGTCTGAAGAGTCCGCAGGACTTCCTGCGCGTCAGCCGGCAGCGAATCATAGTCGAGCTTGTGGGTGAAATGTTGGAGCGGCCGCCCAATATCGCCCCCGACAATGTTAAACAACTCCTCTGCGGGAGGAGTATGGAGCTTTATCTGCAGAGCGCGGTCCAGGAAGATGGTGCCGATGTCGGTCGATGCCATCAGATTTTGGAGGTCGCTGTTCGCGCGGCCGAGCTCTTCGATTTTTTCACGATATTCCTGGTTGACCGTGGTCAATTCTTCGTTGACCGATTGTAATTCTTCTTTGCTGGTCTCCAGTTCCTCAGTGGCTGAACGTAACTCTTCGTTAATCGCTTGGAGCTCTTCGTTAGAAGCGCGCAGTTCCTCGGTCGAAGTTTCGTACTGCTCGATGGTTAAACGGAGTTGGTCCTTGGTACGCTGCAGCTCTTCTTCGAGCCGGTCCACCGATTCCATGCGGCTGACATCACCGGCTTCCAGTGCTGGTCCGGACCCTATGGAAGGGGCCTCGGCAGCTTCCTCGAAGATCACCAGGTAACAGCCGCGGGCTGCTTCGGGGCGATGGGTGGCCGGCCGTACTGTCACTGCTACCCAGCAAGGTTTGCCCTCTAGTTCAAGGCTGAGCCGCCGGGTTTGCACGGCGCTGCCCGGGCTCCGACTCCTGGCCTCGATCAGTGCCGCATGCAGATCCGGACGCAGTTGGGGATGGATTAATTTCAGCAGGTTGCGCGTTGGTTCACCGCCGGTGAAGCGGAGATAGAGGCCGGCGTGCGCACTCATATGCACAATGTCAAAGTCTTCGTTGATGAGCACGCTCGGCGGTGCGAGCTGTTCGACTACTTCCTGATGCAACTCACCAACTGAGCGAACGGCGCTGCTCGCGGTTCCGACGACGTCAGGTAGCCGCGGCTTGGCGTTCAGCCACTCGTCAGCGATACGAAGGTCGGGCCCGACTGTTGTGCGACGGCCGTAAATCCGGTGCTTCTTATCAACCGGAATGAACAAAGATGGCGCGATCTCGGCCGATTCTGAGGCGCCGAGGAAGAGATAGCCGTTGGGCCGCAGGGCGAAATGAAGAATTCCGAGGATTCGCTCCTGCATTTCACGATTTAGATATATCAGCAGATTACGGCAACTAATCAGATCAATCCTGGAGAAAGGCGGATCGCGCAGCACGTTGTGCACTGCAAAGAGGACTATCTCACGCAGCTCCTTTTTTACCCTGTAACGTTCACCGTCTTTGACGAAGAATTGCTCGACGGGCTCAGGCGAGACGTCCGTTGTGAGAGTTGCCGGATATTGGCCCTCACGCCCTTCACCGATTGCCCGGTCATCGAGATCCGTGGCAAAGACCTGCAGTTTAGGCGGTTGTAGCAGATGCGCCGCGTACTCAGACAACAACATGGCAAGCGAGTAGGCCTCTTCTCCCGTCGCACAGCCGACCGACCAGACTCGCACCTGGTCGTTCGTTTGCTTGCCTTCGAACAGCTTCGGAATGACCTTCTCGGCGACGAAATCAAAAGATTCACGATCGCGGAAAAAATTGGTCACGCTGATGAGCAGATCGCGGAACAGCGCCTCCAACTCCTCGGGGCGCTCATGTAGAAAATTCAGGTAGCCGGCCAGCTCGCTCACTTCGTGGACCTGCATCCGGCGGCCGATTCTTCGCATCAGCGTAGGACGCTTGTATTGGGAGAAGTCGTGGCCGGTGCGCTGGCGCAGCAACGTCAATATCTCCCGTAACGTCACCTCATCTACTGTTTGGGGCAGGGGTTCCTCTTGTTCGAGCGGAAGCTGGATGCGTTGCGCGCTGTCTCTTAAGCCGCACAACTTATCCGGCATCTCGGCCACCGATAAGACCAGGTTGACCAGCCCACTGTTGATCGCGCTGCGCGGCATCTCGGGGTATTCGGCCTCAGCCGGATCTTCGGCGATCACGAACCCCCCGCCTTCCTTAATGCGCCTCAATCCGAATGTCCCGTCGGTCCCAGCACCCGAGAGCAGGATTGCGATCGCGTTTTTGCGGTAGGAATCGGCCAGACTGCGGAAGAAGAGATCAATCGAGGTATGGCCGCCCCGCATCATTTCAGGTTCGGTAAGCCGAACCCAGCCATCGGCCATGATCAGATATTTATTGGGCGGAATGACGTAGATATGGTTCGGTTCGACCCGGACTGCCTCCGTAACCTGCGTCACGGGTGCCGTGGTTTGGTTCTGCAACAGGGCCGGAAGATTGCTAGCGTATTGCGGTGATAGATGCTGGATCACCACATACGCCATGCCGCTATCGGCTTTTACATGGCTAAAGAACTCCCGCAAAGCGGCTACCCCACCCGCCGACGCGCCGATGCCCACCACGAAGAAGCTACGGCTCGGAGTCTGGCGGCCCCGCGTTTGGTGGCTCCTCTTTATCGCAATCGTCAACCATTAAACCTATCTGTGCCCCGCGCCCCATCAGGAGGTCGTTGATCTGCCGGGTGAACTTGAGGCTCTCTTCCGATTATAAATCTCTAGTCTGATCCTGCTCCCGCCGCAAATGGTCACCCAAATAACTTCCTAGTCCACCGCAGGCACCGAGGTACAAAGCGCATCGGGATTGACGATATTGGCTTTGCACCTTTAGATTGGAGTGGGTCTCAGAGCGAGCCTAAGGCCGGAGCGGCTGGCTCATTCTGGAGTCAATGGCTTCTGCTCAAAGGGGGCCGCACACATGAGCCGCTATCAGGTAGACAAACTGCTGCGCGATATCAGGCGCGATAATCAATTGGCGGCACGGTTCCGCGATGATATCGACGGCGTGCTCGATAACTATAAGCTGGAGGCCGAGGAGCGGGACCTGCTGAGGCGATGGGAAATACGCAAACTGTATGACCGCGGCGTGAACCCGTTGCTGCTGCTGTTGGCGCATGGCCCGGCCGGCAAGCACATGCGGGATTACAGCACCTTGATGAACCCCAGGATCGTCCAAGGAGAATGAACCATGGCACAGATAGTGGCGGGAATCGCTTGCTCGCACGTTCCCTTCATGGCTTCAGAGGAAAACTGGAATCGTTTGCACGAACCTGAGCGCAATAACCTGCGGGCTGGCTTTGCGCGCGGGCGTCAGCTCCTGGAAGAGTTGCGGCCCGACGTGCTGATAACTTTTGCCGACGACCATTTTGACCGTTGCTTCTACGACAACCTGCCGGCGTTTCTGATCGGCGTAGGAGATGAGGCCGAGGGTCCGGCCATAGCAGGATTCGATTTACCGCAAGTGCGTGTGCCGATCGCAAGCAAAATGGCGCGCTTTATCCTGCGGGAGGGACTCGAGGGTGGGGTGGACTTCGCCTTTTCGGAAGAGCTTGCGCTCGATCACGCCGAGATGGCGCCGATGATGCACCTGACCCCGCGCTGGAACATCCCAATAATTCCCATTGTGGTGAACGCCTTCGCGCCTCCGATGCCGACGCTGAAGCGATGTTTCGACGTGGGCGCCTTCGTAGGCGCATGTGTCGAGCGCTGGCCGGAAAATCAGCGCGTGGCGTTTCTTGGCACTGGTGGTTTATCGCACTGGGTCGGACCGCCCGAGACCGGTAAGATAAATGAAGAATTCGATCGATGGTTCCTGGATAGGCTGATTGCGGATGGGGTTCCGGAGATCACGAACCGTTACGCGCGGTCCGAGGATCTCGAGGCCGTTGCTGGCAACGGCGGTCACGAAGTTCGGGACTGGTTGGCGGTGGCAGGTGCAATGCCGGCGCGGATGCGGCCCCGCGTACTTGCTTATGAGCCGCTGAAAGCCTGGTCGACGGGCACCGGCATTGTGGCGTGGTCATCGTGAAGATGGCGAAAATACCGAAAATACTCCATCAACACATCAACAACGCAGCCTTTACGGACAATGTCTGTCTGATCGGGACTGTGCTTCCCAATGGTTTCGCACAAGTGACGCCGCGCGGCAGCACGATGGTGTTCGACGACGAGCATATAGCATTGTGGGAACGCGGACGCGGTTCGACCACCGAGAATTGGTCCGACGGCACCAAGGTCACGATCTTTTTCAGGAAATCTTCACTGCGAGGTGAGGGCATTCTGCCGCTTGGGGGCATAGCCCGCTTCTACGGCATCGCCGCGATTCACAAGTCGAATGAGGTCTACGAGCAGGTCTGGAATCGTCTGATCCAGCCGGAAAAGGACCGCGACCCCGAGAAAAAGGGATTCGCGGTTCTGATCAAAATCGATCGCGCCGAGGATCTGTTCGGGCAGCCGCTGGCACAGGCATGACGACCCTGATCAGCGCTTCGAGTATTGCGGACGTTTTCGCGCCTTGTGCCGGCCGTATTTCTTGCGTTCGACTTCGCGCGGATCGCGCGTCAACATTCCATTTTTTCTAAGCGCCGAGCGTAAGGCATCAGAGCTGGTCAGCAAAGCCCGCGAAATTCCGTGGCGAACAGCGTCTGCCTGTGCCGAACTGCCGCCACCCTTGACGCTGATTATAGCGTCGAACTGGCCAGCAGTTTCGGTCACTTCAAACGGCTCGATGATGCGCATTCGCGCCGTATCCCTCGGGAAATAATTCTCGAGGGTTCGCTCATTGATCGAGATTTGGCCGGAGCCGGGGACAAGCCGCACACTGGCAATCGCGGTCTTGCGGCGGCCGGTACGTCGTATCGTGTTTTTCTTTTCTGCCATTTTGCGGTTGTGGTCGTCTCATTAGCTAAGCTGCCGCGGCTGAGCATCTTAGTTCAGAGCGGGATAGTCTCAGGTTTTTGGGCAGCATGTGGGTGTTCGCCGCCGCGGTAAACTTTCAGCTTGGTGAAAAGCCGCCGCCCCAAGCGATTCTTCGGCAGCATCCCACGCACAGCCGTCTCAACCAGGCGCTCAGGCTTCTCCTGGCGCATTTTCCCGGCACTGGTGGTGCGTATTCCGCCCGGGTAGCCACTATGGCGATGATACAGTTTAGTTTGGGCCTTGTCGCCGGTCAGCAGTACCTTCGACGCGTTGATGACAATCACGAAATCGCCAGCATCCTGATGGGGAGTAAAATCGGGGCGATGCTTGCCGCGCAGGACCGTGGCAGCCCGTGATGCGACCCGGCCCAACGAGCGTCCTTCCGCGTCGATCAAGACCCATCGCCGGCCGCGCAGCGCATCTTCGTGCGAGACGCTTCTGGTTTGTTCCGTCAGCTTCAACTTCCGCAACTCGCGATACGCCGCGGGCACGTATCGATTCAATACGATTGGCGGGGCCGATGGGATTTGAACCCACGACTTCCGACGTGACAGGCCGGCGTTCTAACCGGGCTGAACTACGACCCCGCCGTGAACGATCTTTTTATCGCTTCCGGTTGCGGTATACAACTACGATGGGCGCGAATTCTTAGCACAATTTAAGAGTCTTTTTGGCCAGCGCTCCTTTGAATTAGGACAATCGCAGGGTTTTAGACGTTATTCCCCGCTCGGAGTTGGTATTGATCGGAATGACAGCGGCTCGGGATTGACTCGCGGGCTCCATAGCCAGAATTGGGTATTCAAAATCTCGAACTTGCGGGCGCGGTCGATATTAGCCTATTTTTAGGGTCGTTCGCTCGACCTCCGCGGGAGGCGAGCAGGCCATCCGGCCTCTGGAGACTCGTAAAGACGCCCGCCTATGTGGATCGTAAGTCTCGCCCTGCGCCGGCCGTTGTCGGCCGCGGTCATGGCGCTGCTGATGCTGGTGCTAGGGGTGCTGTCGTTCACCCGGATGAACGCCGATATCTTCCCCGCCATCGACCTGCCGGTGGTCGTAGTGGTGTGGAGCTATCCTGGTTTGTCGGCAGTGGATATGGAGCGCCGGGTGGTGATTATCGACGAGCGCGCCTCCGGCAGCGTCGTTAACGATATCGAGCATATGGAGTCCGAGTCGCTGGCTGGCGCCGGGGTGATTCGCTTTTACTTTCATGCAGGCACTACTACCGCCACCGCAATCGCGCAGCTTAACGCACTTGCCGAGACTCTGCTTCTAGCCTTTCCCCCGGGAATGCAGGCACCCAACATAGTCGACTACAACGCCGCTAACGTCCCTGTCGCGCAACTCAACCTATCCAGCGACACCTTGTCAGAACAGGCGATCTTTGACTACGGCCTGCAATTCATCCGCGTACGCCTTTACAGCATTGAGGGAATCTCGGTGCCGTCGCCATTCGGAGGGCGCAATCCAGCGGTGATGGTCAACCTTAATCCGAGCCAGATGTACGCCAATGGCTTGTCGGCTCAGGATGTCGGCAACGCGCTTACCGCGAGCAACATCATTATTCCCGCCGGCTCGGCCAAAATCGGCAATCGCGAATACCGGGTCGAGTTGAATGGCAGCCCCAGCGACGTCATTAATTTCAACCACCTGCCCGTGAAAGTAGTCAATGGCGCTCCGGTTTTTTTGGGGGAAGTAGCCCCGGTGACCTACACGCACATGGTGCAGACCAACGTTGTGCGAATCGACGGAAAACGAGCCACCTATCTGCCGATTTACAAACACGCGGCGGCCTCGACCCTGACCGTCATCAATAAAGTGCGCGAGATGATTCCTCTCATCCGGCAAATCGCGCCCAAGGGAATGAGGGTAAACCTCGGGTTCGACCAGTCGGTGTTCGTGAGAGGTGCGCTGTGGGGAGTGGTGCGCGAGGCGACTATCGCCGCCGGCCTGGTTGCTCTTATGATCCTCATTTTTCTGGGTTCGCCGCGCAGCATGCTGATCGTAATCCTGTCGATCCCGCTTTCGATTCTGACCGCGATCATTGCGCTGAAACTCTCCGGCCAATCCATCAACATCATGACCCTCGGCGGACTCGCGTTGGCGGTCGGGATGCTGGTCGATGACGCCACAGTTGCGATCGAAAATATCCATCGCCATCATGCAATGCATAAGCCGCTGCTGGTGGCGATTCTGGATGGTTCCAGCGAAATTGCTACGCCGGCATTGATCGGCACGCTGGCCATTTGCATCGTATTCTTCCCGGTGGTCCTGCTGTACGGCGTCGCACGGTTTTTGTTCACGCCGCTGGCGCTTGCTGTCGTTTATTCAATGTTGACCTCGTATCTGCTCTCGCGCACACTCGTGCCGGCGATGGCGCGTTACCTGATGCCGGAGACGCATGAGGCTCAGTCCGGTGCCGGGCTTTGGGCGCGCTTTGCCGGCGGTTTCGAAAGCGGGTTCGAGCGTTTTCGTGAGGGTTATCGTGTGAGCCTCGGCAAATTCGTGACGCGGCGCAGCTTTGGATTGGCTTGCGTTGCGGTCCTGGTGGGCTCATCGGTATTTCTGGTGCCGGTGGTTGGCCAGGATTTTTTCCCGCCGGTCGATGCCGGCATGATGAAGCTGCATCTGAGGGCGCCGACCGGGACACGGGTTGAACAGACCGAGCTAATCGTTGACCAGGTGGAGCGCGCGATTCGGCGCATCATTCCGAGAAGCGAACTCGATCAGATAAGCGATAACATCGGGCTACCGCCCTTTGCTTACGTGCTCGCCTTTTATCAGACCGACAGCATCGGTCCGCAGGACGCCGACCTTCTGATCGCACTCAAACCCGGGCATCGCCCGACCATACAATATCAGCAAAAAATCCGAGAGATGGTCGCACATGATTTCCCGGATGTACATGTCTATTTTCAGGCCGCCGATATCGTCAGTCAGGTGCTGAATTTCGGATTGTCGGCGCCCATCGATGCGCAAGTATCTGGATTAAAGATCGACGAAATCTATGGCGTCGCTCAGCGTCTGGAGCGATCAATGCGCGCGATCCCTGGGCTGACCGACGTTCGTATTCCGCAATTGCTGGACTACCCGACGATTCGGGTCAATGTCGATCGGGTCAAGGCGCTGCAGTTGGGCATCGATCAGCGCTCGATTGCTTCCGACTTGCTGACCTCGCTCGCGACCAACACCCTTCTTGCGCCGAACTGGTGGCTCGATCCACGCAACGGGGTCAGTTACAGCGTGCTGGAACAAGTCCCGCAACACCTGATCGATTCGGTACAGGCGCTAAACAATACGCCGCTTTCACCAGCTGCAATGGACCATTCGACCGGAACCCCGCAACTTCTCTCCAACCTTGCCGCCATCCGTCAGGAAGTCGAGCCGGCGGTCGTCAACCATTATGATGTTCAGCGCGTGATCGATGTGGATAGCAGCGTCGAAGGCCGCGACCTCGGCGGTGCCGCGGCGGCAGTGGAGCACGCGATCGCTCGCCTTGGAACGCTTCCGCTGGGGATGCGTATTACAGTGCGGGGTCAAAGCCAGGCCATGAATGAGTCTTTTTCCTCGCTCGAGCTGGGGCTCATTCTGGCGGTGGTCCTCGTATATCTGCTGATGGTTGCGAATTTCCAGTCCTGGATGGAGCCATTGGTGATCATGATGGCGGTGCCCGGGGTACTCGCGGGTGTGCTCTGGATGCTGGCGGTCACCGGTACATCGATTAATGTTGAGTCATTAATGGGCACGATCATGGCGGTCGGGGTCGGCGTGGCTAACGGCAACCTGGTAATAATCTTCGCCAACGAATTACGCGAGCAGGGTTACTCACCGGCGGCTGCGGCAATCGAGGCGGCGCGCACCAGGCTGCGCCCCGTGCTGATGACGGCGCTGGCGATGATTCTGGGAATGCTGCCGATGGCGCTCGCGCTCGGCGAAGGCGGCGAGCAAAACGCGCCACTCGGCCGTGCAGTAATTGGCGGGCTTCTGGTCGCCACGTTGATGACCTTATATGTGGTGCCGGCGGTATACTCGACTTTGGCGCGAAACGTTAGGGGCAAGCACGAGCGCGACGCCGAAATCGAGGCGGTTACATCGCCGGGCGCCTGATGAAAACGGTGCGGGTTTGACCTAGCTCAGGCTATGCGGATTCCGCTTGCAGAGAGCCAGGCAAGACCTGCCAGCGGCGGCAGACGTTCGGTTTGCGATAAAGAAGGCTGGAGGAATCGAGAACGAGTTAGATGGAGGAAGATCCCCAGGAGTACAGCGCAAAGCCACCCGGTGGCAGCTTTTTTGTCGGTTGGGCACTGCTAGTGCTGGCCGTACTCGGCTTAACCACAGGGCTGGTAATGGCGCGCAGCCGTTTGCTCAGCCGCCAAACCACTGAGCTCGAACTACAAGAAGAACTAGGGCCCCGAGTATTGGTCGTGCCGGTCCTCCACACGCCGCCAGTGCGCTCAATTGAGGTGCCGGGCACGATCCATGGCTACATCGAAACGCCGGTGTACGCCAAAATCGCCGGCTACCTAAAGAGAATTTACGTCGATAAGGGCGATAAGGTCCAGCAAGGACAATTGGTCGCCATGCTCGAATCGCCGGAATTGGATCATCAGGTCGCCAACGCGCGCGCGACCTATGATCTCGCGCGGATCACCGACCAGCGCAACCAGGCACTGGTCGGTTTTGGCGTCGTTGCACAGCAGCAGGCCGATAATGCTCATGCGCAGATGAAGGAGGCCAGAGCGGCGCTTGATCAACTAATCGCGACGCAGGCTTACGAAGCGATTCGCGCGCCGTTTAGTGGAATCGTTACCGCCCGCTACGTCGATCCGGGTGCGCTGATTCCCCAAGCCACCAGTCAATCAGCGCCAGTAACGCCGATGATTTCAATGGCGACGAACTCTTCACTCAGAATTTACTCCGATGTGCCGCAAAGTACGGCGCCGTTTATTCGCGATGGTGATCCGGCAGCTATCACCGTCACCGAGTACCCGCGCCGCATCTTCAATGGCACTGTCACCCGTCACTCCGATGCTCTAGCCAGTGAGAGCAGGACGATGCTGGTCGAAGTTGACTTGCCAAACAAGGACCAGGCGCTCTATCCGGGGATGTATACGACGGTAAAGTTCCAAGTGAACGTAGCGGCAGAAGCTCTGATGGTGCCGGACGACGCGCTGATTTTCCGAAATGGGAAGCCGTTCGTTCCTGTTGTGCGCAACGGCCATCTTAAACTTGCGCCCGTGAATCTGGGCTATGATGACGGCGTCAACGTCGAAATCACCGAAGGTGTAACAGAACAAGACGTGGTGGCGGTCAACGTTGGTCAATCTGCCCGCGATGGTGAGGCCGTCCGCCCAATTACCATCACCGGAGTACACTGACATTCGGTTGACGGTTCAGTAAAATTGTGGTGGACTTCTTGTTGCCTAATCATAGGGCAAAGATCGCTGCATTAGGAGAACCGAATCCATGGCTTGGAGCAAGCCCACATTTATCGAATTGCGTTTCGGCTTCGAAGTTACGATGTATATCTGGAACCGCTGACACAGTTAATAAGGACGCCGCAGGGCGAATCCGGGGCTCGGCGTCCTTTTAACCGAGGACTCAGGAGGATGCGGCTCCTGTGAGAGACAAGCGTTGGTCTGCCTTCAAGAGCTTGCACCCGAATCCGTAGCCGTCGTTTCAGATTCGTTCGCATCGGAGACGGGTTCCCTCTAGCTGGTCAATTCAAATGGCTTAGTGGCAGACCGCACCGGCGTCCGTTCTGAAGGTCCTATTGTCGGAAAACAGTCCACCGGCCGCAATCGAAGGTCTGCCGTAGAACCACGAGAAGAAAGCCAGCTCCTGCAGATGGTAAGTGAAGCCATTGAGGGTTTTGTTCGGGAAAAATGTGCCAGTCAAGGGGTCTCCCACCTCCAGGTTATTCTGGCAGTCCGGCTGTTGTCCGATATGGCCCCACGCCGGGACGAAATTGTTGACACTCGGATCATTAATCCACTCGCCCACTTCATGCGTCATTATGGATATATCCGCACCACCACTGAACAAGGTTTTGTTACGACCCTCGAACTCCGACAGGCCATAGGTTTGTCCAGGATTAGTAACTAGGCCGCTTTCGCTGCTGTGGTAACCAAGAACACAACAGTTATTGAGATTGGCGGAATCGCCCACGGAGAAGACCGAGTTGTAGAACACGAAAAAAGGGAACTGCCCAGCGTTCAAGTGCAATGTACTGATAAGGCCTCGGGCAATCGGGTCGAAGGTGTTGATATCCACGACACCTAAACCGCCGGGAATGTTCGTAGTCCCGGTGTTGTTACCGCACTGGCCGGAAAAGTGATATGTACTCGCATGCGCCGGGGATGTGTCAGATGCTGCCAGGGTCACAGTCCGTGCGGCTAGCGTCGTGACGCTGAAGGCCAGGTGGTAGTTGGCACCGATTTTCTTGAAGAACTGTCCGCGCTGAAAAGCATCCGGGTAGGTTGTATTACCTACATTGACACCATTCATCGTGAAAGAGACGGGGTGAAACAGCGGGGAACGTTGGGTCAAATTAAGAGCGGTATTGCCTGTCCCCAAACAGCCCGGGTCGCCAGCGGTCGGGCTGAAAGTGAAAACAGAACCACCGCCGAAATTGAAATTGAGCACCACCGGGACGATGACAACATTTACCGTTGTTGTCTTGTTGTTCGTCGTGGAACTGAACGGACTTCCGCCCACAATCGAGCCCTGGTAAGTATGCCCATCCCTGCTAGCAACCATGTTGTAGGTGAAGAAAGGGATTTCAGATGCCGAGAGCGGCGGCAACTCAGCCCGCCCGCCTGCATTCAAAATCTGCACTGCGTCGTTGTCGTTGATAGGCTGCGGTAAAACTCCCTGTGGAACCTCTATCACCTGCCCAAACACTACCGGCACCGGCGCGAAGAGCAGCGCCGCGCAGACGAGAACCGGTATTAGTGCAAGCCACGTCACAAAGAAACTGTTCCCCCATCCGGGCTGAGATGCAATTCTCGCTGGAATGCCTTTATTCGACCGCATTGTTCTTCCTCCCTGCTGAAAAACGATCTCGTCGCTGCTTACGCCTCGACCTAACGCGCGATAGCCGATACCCATGTGATGTTTTCTTCATTTTAATCCACCTTTCGATTGCACGTACGGGTTATATTAGGAACAGATGGCCTTTGTCGTCAACAGGCCGCGTAGTAGCTATTTTTGCCGCCCCAAACGGACGGCGCGGGATTCTCTCTAACTTTCTGATTCTTAGGATAGCTTGCTATCGGAATCCGGCGTGCGTCCTGCTCAGGAGGCGTCGCGTGAGATATCCGGTATGAGCACGAGGATACGTTGACCGGGGCTGGAGAGCATCGACTTAAGCGCGCGCCTGCAGACTAAGGGCAATGGCGCCGGCTGAGCGGGATCCGACGTTAAGACCCGTCCGGAGCGCATCTGCCCGCAAGGCTAATCGCCTGGAGCATGATGAGCGTGGGCCAGCGGAGGACCCACCGCTTCTTGCCTTGTCACCGCCACACCACCAGTCGTTCACTTCTAGCAAACCGTATCTTAGTCAGTTGCGCATGCTGTCCGGCGTACTGGTGAACTTGATGACACGCACAGGAAGATATGGTTGACTACTTTTGGTAACATAGCCTTTTGGCGAAGCAAACCCCGCGAACGCTGGCGGCCCGAGAGGGAGAACGCGGAAATTCCGCTTCTGGGAGCGCAGCGGAGAAAAGGCGGGATGCTGGCGACACCCGCACCGCTGCGCCCGCTTCGCCCTCCGATCATCACTCTCCTCTGCTGCTCCGCCCTACTTCCCGTCTCACGATCTCCCGCCCCTTGGCCCGTTCCCGCTCCACCACCTGCTCCGCATGAATCGAGCATAAGCGGTCTCGACCAGCGTGATCGAAAGCGAACGCGCATCAACAATAAGCTCGCCACTCAGAGTGTGGCCTTGCGGAGTTCCTTGCGCATTTCGAACCGTGCGCAGCCTGGCTTCCTCGCGCTCGACACGGGCAATACGCTCGCACGCGGTCTCGACCAGCGTTATCGAAAGCGCACGCGCATCAACAATAAGCTCGCACTCAGAGTGTGCTGGTATCTCATGATCAGTCCCGTTGAAGTTGAGTGTTTCCAGCGTGCTCCGAATAGTGGCGAGCACATAATTGGGTCGACCACAGCTTCGTAGACGTGCCCCGGGTTCGTCGCGCCATAGCCGATGCTCAACCCATAATCCGTGAATCTTTCCGCGGCCAAACGCTCACTAGTCCAGGAGCATACCCCGCCGGCCCACCGGCGTGCAGCCACGATACAACACCCGCCGGCGTGTTGGCTTTGGTACGCCATCGGTGAGATATCCAGTCACCTTAAACATGGCTCGCCACGCCCGAAACTGTGCTAGTGTTTGCACCGTTGGCAAGGGTTTCTCTATGATTTTTCAGATAACCTGAAAGGCGACTAATGAAGGTCGTCGTTCTCGGCTCTGCTGCGGGTGGCGGCTTCCCGCAGTGGAATTGTAATTGCCGTAACTGCCGTGGCGTGCGTGACGGGTCGGTCGATGCCAAGTGGCGGACTCAGTCGTCGATTGCGGTCACCGCAGATTCACAGAGTTGGGCTCTCGTTAACGTCTCGCCCGACATTCTCGCGCAGCTCAAAGCATTCCCGCAGCTTCAGCCGGCCCGTACGCTCAGAGACACTGGTATAACCGCAGTTCTTCTGGTCGACAGCCAACTCGACCATACGCTCGGCTTGGCGATGCTCCGCGAGGGTAACCGGCTTGAAGTTTATTGCACCGCCAGCGTACGTTCAGACCTGATGACTGGTAATCCTCTGTTTCACATTCTCGAGAATTACTGCGGCGTCAACTGGCACGAAATCAACTTGGCCGGCGGTGCTTTTAAGATCCAGGGGATTGAAGATATCGAGTTCGCTGCGGTTCCCGTGACGGGCAAGGCGCCTCCTTATTCGGCTCACCGTGATGCTCCACGCGAAGACGACAATATCGCCCTGATGATCACCGATCAGGCGAATGGCCAATCCATTTTCTACGCCCCTGGGCTGGCCGAGGTGGATCGCAGAGTATGGGAATGCATGAGCCGCGCAGCCTGTCTGCTGATAGATGGGACTTTTTGGACAGATGATGAGATGATACGGCTCGGCGCAAGCCGCAAGCGCGGGCACGACATGGGCCACTTGGCGTTGTCGGGCGAAAGGGGAACGTTGTCTTATCTCCGCCGGCTACCCGACGCTCGCAAAGTGCTGATACACATCAACAATACCAATCCGATTCTCGACGAAAACTCCCCGGAGCGGCGCGAAGTAGAACGCGCCGGTGTCGAAGTTGCCTTCGACGGGATGGAAATCGTGCTCTTCTAGAGACGGACTCTTGAGCGGCTTTTTAGGAATAATAAGAAGATGCCGATTGAACCCTGGAGTCGGACTGAATTCGAACAGCGATTGCGCGCCAAGGAATCCGGCTATCACACCCATCATCCGTTTCACCTGATGATGAACGAAGGCAAACTCAAGCCCGCGCAGATTCGCGGATGGGTTGTCAATCGTTTTTATTATCAGTTCAGCATTCCGATGAAAGATGGCGCCGTCTTGTCTAACTGCCCGGACCGGGAGGTGCGGCGACTTTGGATTCAGCGTATCCTGGACCAGGACGGCGGCAGCGGTGAGGCCGGAGGTCTCGAAGCGTGGATTCGGCTGGGTGAGGCCTGCGGCATCAGCCGAACGGAGTTAACGTCACTGCAAATGGTGCTGCCCGCAGTCCGTTTCGCGGTAGATGCCTACGTAAATTTCGCTCGCACCCGTCCCTGGCAAGAGGCAGCATGTTCGTCGCTTACGGAGTTATTCGCACCGCAAGCTCATAGCGACCGCCTGGCCACATGGCCACAGCATTACAAGTGGATCAAGCCAGAGGGATTGGATTACTTTCGCTCGCGTCTTTCGCAGGCCCGCCGCGACGTCGAGCACGCGCTGAACATTACGCTGGACTACTTCACCACGCGCGAGATGCAGGAGCGAGCGCTGCAAATCCTTCAGTTCAAGCTCGATGTCCTGTGGGCGTTGCTCGACGCCGTCCACGCAACTTACAAATAACTATCGGGCGGCTGCCCTAATGCCCGAACTGAGCATCGTATATGAGCGAGCGTGAACCGAACATCCGGCCAGGCAATCCTCTTTGGTTGTTGGCTGAGTTGACTTACCGTTGCCCGCTTCACTGTGTCTACTGCTCTAATCCACTGGAATATACGCGCTACCTAACCGAGTTATCAACTGACGCGTGGATAAGAGTACTGCGCGAAGGGCGTGAACTAGGCTTTGTGCAACTCGGATTTTCGGGCGGCGAACCGCTGGTGCGCGATGATCTCGAGGTTTTGGTCCGTGAAGCTCACGCCCTTGGCTATTATACTAACTTGATAACGTCTGGCGTCGGACTCAACGAGACGCGAATCGTAGAACTTCGCCGCGCGGGACTCGATCATATACAGCTCAGCTTGCAGGACTCGACCCGCGAACTCAATGATTTCCTGACCAATACCCGTACTTTCGAGCTTAAGACCAAGATCGCCAAACTCATCAAACAGCAAGGCTATCCTATGGTGCTCAACGTCGTCTTGCATCGGCAGAACCTCGATCATATCGAGCAAATTCTCTCGATGGCGGAGCGGATGGGCGCGGAGTATGTCGAACTGGCCAATACTCAGTACTACGGATGGGCATTTCTCAACCGGGAACATTTGCTCCCGTTACCAGAGCAGTTGGCGCACGCCGAGGAAGTGACGAACCGTTTTCGCGAGCGTCTCGGTTCCAAGCTCAGGATTTACTTCGTCGTGCCGGACTATTACGAGCGGCGGCCGAAACCATGCATGAACGGTTGGGGCTCGGTCTTCATGGTAGTCACGCCCGACGGTATGGCGTTGCCGTGCCATGAGGCGCGAGTACTGCCCGGGCTCCAATTCCCGCACGTACAGGAACATCCTCTGCGATGGATCTGGTATGACTCGCCGGTCTTCAACCGCTTCCGCGGCTTTGACTGGATGGAGGAGCCTTGCCGCTCGTGTGCGGAGCGCTTCAAGGATTATGGCGGATGCCGGTGTCAGGCATACTTGCTGACCGGTGGCGCTGCCAACACCGATCCAGTTTGTGAACTATCACCTATGCACCATCAGGTCGCCGAGATCATCGCGCGTGCCCAGCGGCAGGAAAAGCCGCAACAACCGCTATTTTTCCGCGACGATACTAACTCGCGTGCATTGACTTCGGGCTAGCGTTCCTGGCTGAACCATCCATGGCTGCAATCGACTGGAATGCCGCGCAACTGCCGTCAGTGGTGGAGCGGCTGTCGAACGGTCTGACGGTCGTCGTTCATGTTGAACCGAAGTCTCCGCTCGTCGCTGTTTACGTTGGCTATCGGGCGGGGTCGCGCGACGAACCTCGATCCAAAGCTGGTCTGGCGCATCTATGCGAACATTTGATGTTTTCAGGGACTAAGCGGAATCCTGGCTCTTACTTCGCGCCGTTCGAACGGGTCGGCGCGTCCTGGATGAACGCCTTCGTAAGGGAGGATTACAGCGCTTATTTTGCAACGGTGCCAGCCACCGCCCTGGACTTCGCGATGTCTATGGAAGCCGATCGGATGGCTAATATCGCCGAAGCATTGGATGATGACAGGATTGAACGCCAGCGCGACGTCGTTCTCAATGAACTCCGCCAGCGGGAGGGCCAGCCTTACGGCTGCGCTGCTCGCATCCTTGCTGAATTGGCGCATTCGCCCGGCCATCCATATGCGCATCTGCCCGACGGTTTGATAGGAGAGCTTGGCAATTTATCAACGGACGATGTTCGTTTGTGGATAGGATCGCGGCATTCTCCGGCAATGGCAACCGTGATCGTCGTCGGCGATGTGGAACCCGGGCGAGTAGTCGAAAAGGCAATGTATTATTTCGGCTCGCTTGCGCGCAATTCGGCGGCTCCTCGGCCAGCGTTCGCGATTGCTGACTCACCGGTCGCGCCGCGGCGTCAGATCGAGCTGCCAGTTAAGGCTGGCAAGCTCTGCATCGCGTGGAACGGTCCTGGCTTTGCCTCTGCTGAGTACCCTGCGCTCGAGGCCTCGTGCGAAATACTCGCTGGGGCGAGAGGCTCGAGGCTTTGGCATCGAATGGTAGAAGCCGAGCAGCTCGCAAGCCATGTTGCGGTCGAGTTGCACCCTCGCGAGTTGGGCCTGCTGATAGTTTTGTCCGTTTCCGCGCGAACCGAAGTGCCCTTCAGCGCGATCGAGGCGCTCGTACGAGGCGAAATCGAGCGGCTATTTACAGAAGGGCCAGACCCGCGCGAATTAGACGTCGCGCGCTTTCGGCTTTTTGGAAAAATAGTGCGAGGCTTCGAACGCGTCGGCGGACCCCAGAGCAAGTCTGATGCGCTCGGCCTGGCAACGATGGTAAGTGGCACACCTGACTCGCATCGCAGGCGCTTATCTAGGCTGGCGGCCATGCAACCGGGCGCCGTCGCTGCCGCCGGGCGATCGATGATTGGTGCAGGGGCCGTATTGGAGATGCATCCGCTAACTGAAGGAAATGGTCGCTGACACGGATTGGCGGACCGGTTCGTTTGGGTTGCCCTCGTCGTGGCGAGGCCCTTTCGACTTCGTCCTCGAAAACGGGCTTCGAGTCCTTTTTGCGCAGCGCGAGAAATCGCCCATTGTCGAGTTTAGATTCGTCGTAAACGGTGGTTTTGGGACCGATCGCGATCGACGAAGCGGGCTGGCAGGCCTTGCGATGGCCATGTTCAGCGAGGGCCTTCTACGCGTGGATAATGCTCAACTCGGTTTCGCTTTGGAGAACCTCGGCGCAGTACTTCAGGGCCAATTGATGCCGGACGCGGCCGTTATCGGAATGTCAGCTCTTAACGCGAATCTTGCCGAGCCGCTGAGCATATATGCTAACGCGCTGAAGCATCCTCAGTTCAATACCGAGGACTTCGAGTTATTGCGGGCGAATCGGCTCGCGCTGATCGCGAGTGAACGTCTTAATCCGTTCGAGCTTGCGCTTCGAGTCCTTCCGCCGATGGTCTATGGGCCGGGTCACATCTATGCGCGGCCACTGACTGGCTCGGGTATCGAGAGAGACGTCGCCGAAATCACTGGCGATGACTTACGGACCTACTATGCCACGTACCTGACGCCGCATTGCGGTACCCTGGTAGTGGCCGGGTCTGGTGAAGCGGCGCGTTTGCGCACACAACTCGAGGAAACATTCGGACAATGGCGAGCGATACCCGGTGCCGCTCTCCCAACCCCCGCGACGGGGCCGATCGCCAATGCTCCTTCAATAACGATAATAAATCGGTGCGGTGCTTCGCAGGCGGCGCTTGCCGCGGGCTTGCGTACGCTTGCACGTAATTCCAGCCGTGCCGAGGCGTTGATGGTTGCGGACACTATCCTGGGAGGAATCTTCACCTCGCGGCTCAATTTGAGCCTGCGCGAACGCAAAGGCTGGACTTATGGCGTCCGTTCTTCGCTGATAGATGCCCGCTTGCAGGGCTTGTGGCTGATTCAAACCACGGTCCGCACGGACTGCGTGGCGCAAACGATGGCTGAAATCGCGGGCGAGATTGAAAATCTGGCAGGCCGCCGGCCATCGACGCCCGAGGAGTTTTCTCGCGCGATTGACTATCTGGTCGCGCGAATACCTTCCAGTTACGAAACCTGCGCGCAAATGGCCGATGCACTCGCGCACGTCATCATCTATCGACTTCCTATTGAATATCCAAAAAAGCTTGCAAATTGGTTGCGCGGCTTGAACCCCGACGACGTGACGGAAACCTGCCAGCAAATCCTGGCCGCTGGAAGTCTACGATGGATGGTCGTCGGCGAGACAGCCGAATTGTTCGACCAATTGAGTACTGCAATTGCGGGCAAAATTGAGGTAGTAGACTTATACAGCGAGAAACTACCATAAACTCAACGAACGTAGCGGGACGGAGCGGGGCCCGAATGAGAAGGCCGAAGGATCGTCGCGGTAGGATTCCAAAAATGACGCATAGCTAGGCTGCTGCTTTAGCCGAGTTATTAGGTCATGGTTGACCTTGTTCCGTGTAGCAGGGTCCGTATCGCAGCGGCTTCTCCCTTCCGTCATCCTTAGCGCAGCGAAGGATCTACGCGGAGCGATTCCTTAGCTTGGATTCCCAGTCTACATTTACACTCCGCATCTAACTGTGTCGTTGAATTAATTCGTTTACATACTGACTAATCGGAGCCGGACGCTTTACATTGGAATGACTGAGCAACCATATCCTGCGGCGCATTTATGAGCATCGAAGCGATGAAGTACCGGGTTCCACGAGCAAATACAAAATTTATCGACTGGTCTACTTTGAGCAATTGGAAGATATCAGACAAGCGATCTCGCGCGAGAAAGAACTGAAGGGCTGGGTTAGGCGCAGGAAGATTCAACTCACGAGGTTGTGTGTAAATCCTGCCTGGAACGATCTGAGTCTGGAATGATTGCCTGACAAATGACTCGTTTACACGTATGCGGGAACAATCACTCCGCGTAGGTCCTTCGCACCGCAGAATCCGCTCTGGATGACAGGAAAGAGCTGCAGCCCATTGTGAAGAGACTAGAATAGTCGCTCACTTGACGCAAAGCACAAATTTCTCTAGGACGATAGAGCGCAAGCTTGTCAAGGCGTTGTGAGAGTGACCGGCGTGGGCAGGATCGAGCAACGTCAGCGTGTCGATTTGCTATTCCCGCGCCGACTTGAAACATGATTCAATCACGTCTCGCCCTGCCAAGGTAAGTTGTGCATCGGGGTCGAATGGTGAATAACGCCACCAACAGGGAGCGGGGAGCGGCCAGAATGAATTCTTACTCAAGGTACAGACGCTGGGTCGTCTATCTGTTGACTACGGGACTGCTGATGTTTTCCGCGGTCGCGCAGGCCAACCAGCAGCTCCAAAGGATGTCTCAGGATCCCAATCAGTGGGTGATGCCGGGCGGTGATTACAGCCTCACCCGCCACAGCAAGCTCGACCAGATCAACCCGCAAAATGCCAAGGGTCTGCGTGTGGCTTGGACAATGTCAACCGGCACTCTACGCGGGCATGAAGGACAACCGTTGGTGGTTGGCAACATGATGTATTTTGAGAGCGCCTATCCCAACTATGTCTACGCGGTTAATCTCAATGACGTTGGACGCATAGTTTGGAAGTTCGAGCCGCCCAAAAATCCGAATGCGCCGCCGGTGGCATGCTGTGACGTGGTTAACCGCGGAGTCTCTTATGTCGACGGTAAGATAATTGTCAGCGTGCTCGATGGTCACATCTACGCCCTTGATGCGAAAACGGGCAAGGTGCTGTGGACCGCAGTCAATGCCGACCCCCTGAAAGGTCAGACCGTTACTGCCGCGCCGGTCGTAGTCAAGGACAAGGTCATCATCGGGGTATCCGGTGGTGAGTACGGAGTTCTCGGCTATCTGAGTGCCTTTGACGTTAACACCGGTAAGCTCGTGTGGCGCGCCTACAGTGCCGGCTCCGACGAAGGACTGCTGTTCGACCCGGAGAAAACGGTTGACGCCAATCACCAAAAACCGGCGGGCAAAAATTCCAGCTTGAGCACGTGGAACGGCGACGAATGGAAGCTTGGCGGAGGAACCACTTGGGGATGGTACTCCTACGATCCGAAACTCAATTTGATTTACTATGGCACCGGCAATCCAGGAACCTGGAACCCCAATCAGCGGCCCGGCGATAATCGCTGGTCAATGAGTATTATCGCGCGCAATCCGGACACCGGTGTCGCGGTCTGGGCGTTTCAGATGACGCCTCATGATGGATGGGACTATGACGGCGTTAACGAGAATATTTTGTTCGATACTACGGTCAACGGACAGGCCCATCCTGCACTCGCCCATTTCGACCGCAATGGTTACGCGTACGTGCTTGATCGAACCAATGGCAAGCTGCTCGCAATCCACAAATACGACCCGACAGTCAACTGGGCGACATCAATCGACCCAGCCACGGGGAAGCCGACGGTCGATCCCGCTAAGATGACCAAGGCCGACGTTAACGTAAAGAACATTTGTCCTGCCGCAGAGGGTGACAAGGATGAACAACCGGCATCTTATGACCCGGCGACACGTCTCTTTTATATTCCCACGAATCACATCTGCATGGACTACCAGGCCTTTGATGTGAAGTATAAGGGGGGCTTCCCGTTTGTCGGTGCAATTCTAAACATGTATCCAGCCTCACCCGATGTCCGCGGACGCTTCATCGCATTCGATCCAATTTCCGGAAATACCAAGTGGGCGATCAATGACAAGTTCCAGGATTGGAGCGGGGTGCTGACTACCGCCAGTGGCGTAGCCTTCTACGGCACGCTCGACGGATGGTTCCGGGCGGTGAACATAAGCAGCGGCAAGGTGCTTTACCAGATGCATTGTCCTTCTGGAATTATCGGTAATCCCATCACCTATACGCACAACGGAAAGCAATACGTTGCCGTTTTGACCGGCGTTGGCGGCTGGGCAGCTATCGGACTTGCGGCAGGACTGACCAAAGCGAGCGAGGGTCTGGGAGCTGTGGGACTTACCGCGACTCTCGGTGACTACACAAATCTCGGCGGCACGTTAATGGTCTTCAGCCTCTAAGATTTTACTGTGCTCCCGTTGCTACGGGGTTGGTCCGGCGGGTCCGGCAGGGAATGCAAAAGTATTCAAAATTGCTACTGTGCTTATCGATCCTCAGCGTTGCTGCGTTAGCGGCACTGGCCTCCATCGCGTCGGCGAAGGACTTTCGCGTATGCGCTGATCCAGATTACCTGCCGTTTTCCAACCGCGCCGGAGAAGGGTTCGAGAACAAAATTGCCGAACTGGCCGCGAAAAGCCTCGGTGCAAAACTGATCGATGTATGGGCAACCACACGCGGAACAGGCGGATTCAGTGAATTTCTCGCGCGCAATCTTGATGCCGGCAAATGCGACGCGATTATGGATATGCCATACGGAAGCCAGGAAGAATTGACTACCGACCCATACTACATTTCGTCCTACGTTTTTGTATCCAAAAAGGCCAGAAGCTACGACCTTGAAAACATGGACTCCCCGATTCTGCACAAACTTAGGATCGGGTTCGAACGCGAGACCCCGCCCGAGGACGGCCTTAAGATCCGCGACCTGCTCTCACAGGCTCAACCCTTTTCCGTAGGTGATACTGAGAACTTATCGCCCGTTACAATGGTGCGCGCGGTGCAGGACGGAAGCGTGGATGTGATGATCACTTGGGAGCCGGCCGTCGGCTGGTTCCTGCGCAACTATCCGGATCTGATGGTGACCCGGGTACCCAATACGCGTACCACCGGGGCTCCGGAGCAGTATCTATTTCCGATGTCGATGGCGGTGCGCAAGAGCAATGAGAACCTGAAAGAGCGCCTCGATGGAGTGATTGCCGAACGCAAAGGTGCATTGGAAGAGATACTGCGTCAGTATAATGTGCGGCTCTATCCGGCAACCGGAGAGATTTCCTGATTGGCGTCCACGGCTTGTCCGCCATCCCGAGCGCGGCGCATCAGGCGGAACGGGCGAACGGACTAAGAGAGTTAGCCTCCTTTGCGGCAAATCTGGTGTCAGACCCGCTGGTCAAGAGGCAGCGCATTGCTTGGACTGGGCCTGGTTTTGGCGATGGTTGCTGTCTGCTCGCTGATGAGCTGGACCGGTAGCCGCGCGCAGGATGAAACCACTTCGCCTGAGCAAGTAATGTCTCACGGGTTCGACTGCTTCTCCTGTCATGCCATCAACAAAGCAGTCGTCGGGCCGGCTTGGATTACTATCGCTGATCACTATCATCACGACCACGCCAAGGTGCCATATCTGGCGGCGAAGATTCGCGATGGCAGCGTGGGAGATTTCGGCAAAGTTCCGATGCCCGCGCATCAGGATATGAATAATAAGCTCGCCACTTATCTCGCCAACTACATTTTGTCGCTCAATGGCTCACTAGAGGGTCCTCCGCGGAAGTACAAATTCAAGAACTCGGACGGCGAAGAGATAACGGTGGATTTCCCCGTGTTCGAAAATTATCAGGGCCGCCAGGTCGTCACTAAGGACATTTTCGCTGGATTCGAGAAATACGACTCTTACTGCTTTCGCTGCCATGGCTTCGATGCGGTTGGTGGCGAGTATGCCCCCGATCTTCGTAAATCCCTGGTTAACGGTATGAGCAAGCATGAATTCTTCGTAGCATCGATGGAGGGCCGTTCCAGCAAGGGAATGCCGGGGTGGGCAGGGTTCTTTGATGCCGATGAACTCAACCAGGTCTATGAATACGTTGAGGCGCGCGCCCTCGACCTGCTGCCACCGGGCCGCCCCCCGTCACAAAGCGATTAGGTTGGAATCCTGGAGCCTGCGGCCTCGCTCAAAGCAACAACTAGAACACTGATCCCTGCTTGGCTCAACGAATCGACGTCGCTGAGATTACGATCCAGCCGCGTTCGTGAGCGATACTGAGAAATTCGAGAACGTCTGAACTCAAGTCACTTCCAGGAAAGGCGCGCTCTAGATCGTGGATGATTGCTGAAACCGAGGCGGCTCCGTCAACACGCTTCAGGATGTGGGCGGCGCTGTCTGATAGCTTCACCATTCCTTCAGGGTACAGCAAGACGTGGGCATTCTGCGCCGGCTCCCATTGCAGGCGAAATCGCGGCGGAATGACTGGTATATCTTCCTGAGCCAGCTTTATGCTTTCGACCATGATCCGGATTGTAGCGTAATCATCTACAGTATTCTCCAAACGCGCTACTCAACAGTCCGGAGCGGTAGCGAGCGCTGCCGACGTCCTAAGCGATCGTACGCGCCGCTTGCTGGATTCGATCCATCCACGCGGTCAACGCGGGTGCGTAGACCTGCGGAACACAGTCTGCGCAAATATTGTTGGCGAGTGCTGACACAGTCTGCAGTCCCGTCTTCAGCGCCGGCGAGCTGTGAAGACTGTCCGGCAAGCACGTAAGAACTTCCCCCAGCGTATTCAACGCGGACGAAAGGTTGGCGAGAATTGCACCCAGGACCGATTCGTCGGGCGCCCGCTGCGGGTTGTAGAGCAGTTCGTGAATCGCGTGCAACTCGCTGGCGAAGACCAGCGTGGTGGTTTCAAGCCGCGGGCCGAGTCGCTCGACCCGCGCCGCTCCGTCGTCGCATAGCGCCGCAATTGCCAGCAGTTCGGAAACAACCAGGTGCAGGTTGGTCTGCACGCGGTCAAGCCGCTCTTCGAAAGTGACGCTGTGGATCTCGCGCACCAGCATGTCCTGGCGGTATGAAACGAATTTTGCGATCAACAGGCCGAATATCAGCAATCCGCCAACGGCTTCGGCCACTGCCAGCACTCGGGTTGCCCCAACCGGCAAAACGTCGCCATAGCCAACCGAAGTTGCGGTAATGAAACTGAAGTAGATCGCTGTCAGCAGGCCGCTAACATTCGTACCAACTCGTGCCCCGGCTTCCACCAGCCCTGCGCCGCTACTCAAATCAATCAGCCAGTACGCAGCACCACACGCCACAATCACTGCGAGCCAAATAGCGAACAGCCGCGCGATTGATATGCGGTCGACCAGTTCGAGAATGGCCGTGCCCAACTGCTCGCGCAGCGGCCTGAGGGTCGCGGCGAAGCGCGTCCGCGGCAGTGGTGCGCTGCCACTCCCTTGCGGCACTGAAGCGGGTCTGGCGGACTCCACCGCCAGGCCCGCCTCCTTCCAGTCAGCAATTCCGCCGTGATAGTGGCGAACGTTGGAATAACCAAGTTGCCGCAGCAGGCCGACGGCCTGCTCACCCGCAGTTCAGGTGAATGAGGCGCAGTAGACAGCGATCTCGATAGTACGGTTGGGAAGCACTTTCGGCGCGCGCACTGCAAGCTCGGCCAGCGGCAAGTTGATCGCACCTGGGATGTGACCGCTGTTATACGCCTCCTCAGGCAGGACATCGACTACTACCGGCAACGGGTCGTCGAGACGCCGATGGAGTTCTTCGCGCGAAATCTCGTCGGGCAGTTCCGGTCTCAACAATGTCCTCGGCGTCGATGCCATAGTCCTAGCTGAAAAAGCTCCACGCTATTTGCGCGGCTTGGATCTGTTATTTGATTGCTATCGGATTTACCGCAGAGCCGCATCCATAAACCAGCTTAAGCGGGGCGCCTGCGAACAGGAAAGTATACTGGCCATCAGCAGCGCAGCTCTCAGCGAGGTCCTTTAACCAGACTATTTCGTTGAAAACGACACCCAGATTGCACAGCAAGGCGGCATGAAGCAAGCCAAGACCACCGATTTGTTTGTTGATGCCCTGCTCACAGCCGATCGTATCGGCGCTGATCGACGGGATCTCCATATCATGGAACCATTGAACCAGTTCCGGACTATACTCGAGGCCCGGTTCATCGTAATCGGCGCCGGGCGGGAAGAGAGCTTGCGCGCCCTCTTCATAGTAGCGGTTGAGCCATCCAGTGTGGATCACCAGGATATCGTGCTTCTCAATCGTGATTCCCTGCTTCTTCGCGGTATTCTGCAAATCAGTCAGGGTGACGCCTTCGCCGCGGTCGAGATACTTCTTGCCTTTGTATCGGGCAGCGTCAAGCAGAATACCGCGCCCGACTACGCCATGCTCCGCGATCGGTTGAATCGAGCATTTTTGCAGTCCGCCGATCGTAGTCTTCGGATCATAGCCGTTGTAAAGATGGTTGCCGTACCAGGCGTGACCGAGCGCATCGTACTGAGTAGTGCTTTGCGGGAACATTGTCACTACATCGTCAGAGTACTTCAGTCCTCCGGGGAAAGGTTTGGCCCGTCCGCTGATATAGAAACCCTCATCCATGGTGAGAGTATGTATTGGCTGCGAGCGGATCGGATGGGTAGGGTCGCCCTGCGGCCGCGCCACCGGCACCCCCAGCATAAAGACGCGGCCTTGTTTGACCGCCTGGATGCCGCGTAAGACCTCCTCATTAGTGAGAAAGTTAAGGCCGCCGATTTCATCGTTCGCACCCCATCTTCCCCAATTTCTGGGCGCATCTTTCAGAACTTCGGTGATTTCTTCTGTTTTGCCGGCCATGACTGGTCCTCGTTTCGGCCTGATCTCGATGACAAACCGCAGAGTTATAATCGCAAGTTGATTTTCTTCAGAGCGCCGGATCAATCGACACGCTAACCGCATTTTCGCCCGGCATGCGTCCGGCCAGGGTCAGCAGGGCGTGCTCGAGACTGCCCAGACCAAAACTGTGAGTGTGCATTTTTTCCAGTGGATATTTACCCGACTCAATCAACTTGACGGCTATTTCAAACGAGCGGTAGTCCGCGTTCTTGACCCCTTTGATAGTCAATTCCTTGGTGAAAATTCGATCATGTTCAACCTGCTGCAGATGAACTCCCGGTCCTTTGACTCCGGCCAATACGATGGTGCCGCCGGCCTTCGCAATCTCTATCGCCGCTGGAATCGGAGCCATGGTTTCGGCGGTAACGTCGACGACGACATCAGCACCGTCTCCGCGCGTCAGTTCACGCACGCGTTTGACCACGTCCTCATCGGCAAAGATCGTCTCGTCAGCACCGAACTCCCGAGCAAGCGCGAGGCGATGAGCGCTCTGGCGGCGAGCGACAACAAACACCCCGGCAGCTCCAGCCTCGCGCGCGGCAATGACCGAGGTCAAACCGCGCTGGCCCGCGCCGAAAATCACAATCGTATCACCTACCCGGGTGTTGGGTTCCCGGTGTGCCCAGCTAATGCCAGCGGCGACCGGCTGGAACAGAGCGGCAAGCTCCGCTGGAATTTCCCGCGAAACCTTATGCACCGCGGCGTTCGGATCGAGGTACATGCATTCGGCCAAGCCTCCCCAAAGCGCGGGCTTTATGGATGTAGGGATAAAGCCACAAGCCGCGAGTTTCGCGCCCGGCCGGCCAACACGGCAGCGCCGGTAATTTCCGGTCATACAGGCGCGGCATCGGCCACATCCCAGGGTCGGCTCAACGGCGACGCGATCACCTTTCTTCAGGCCCCAGCGGCGGGCGGCCTCCAAGCCAATCTCTTCGATGACGCCAACTGGCTCATGGCCGGGAATGACGGGAAATTTCAGTCCCATCGCGTCGAGCTTACCGTCGTATTGGTCAACGTCGCTGCCGCACAGGCCGCAGGCTTCAACTCGCATGACAGCATCGTCAGCGCCTACCTGGGGAATTTCGAAATCCTGCACCTCGTATTTTCGAGGGCCGACCTGAACAGCCGCTCGCGCTCTGGCCATATTGCTCTCCTTGCAGTAGCCGGCCCGCACTCTTAACCAAGCTCGCCGCCGCTGCAAAAATTTAGAACTTTCAGGCTGCAAGCGATAGTGCGGGAAGTCATCCGGGCGGAATAATCGCAGGCGAGCAATCGCACTTCGGCATTCACGGACGGCCGGTAAACTTATCGGGATACGCCTGGTTCAGTGAGTACGAATGCGGTTGCGGCGTATACGGCGCTTCCGGGCGATCACCTGAACAGGTTCTGAACGCCTTTTGTGCGCAAGCCGCCGGAGTCGCCGGTTTCGCCGCCGCGACGCAGGACTCATCGAGTTCCCTCGGCGGGATTCGTCGCCATTGGAACGTGTCCCGTCATTCCGTCAGCGGATACGAATGGAAGGTGCAAGGCGGGATTGTCGGGGAGGACCGACGATGAAACCGGCCGAATCTGCTCGCCCGTCCTGGCGAGTGGACAAATTGCGTTGACCGTCGTCATCACGTCGCCGCCGTCCAGCACGATCACGTGTCCGATTGTGTCACCGTACGCCACCGGCCCGCTGATCGAGGGCGGGATGTCGAACTTCAGCCTTACCTCAGGAATCCGTCCTTTGGGCAGCACGACGGCGATGTCATTCTCGGACACTGGTTGTATTGTACCACCGGATTGAACTTGAACTTGTACGGGCAATGGCTCGCCGCGCCGGAGCAATTCAATACGATCAAAATTGTTAAAGCCCCAGCTCAGCAGATGCGCACTCTGCGCGAAACGTTCACGATTCGACGGCGCGCCCAGCACTACCGACACAAGGCGCATGTCGCCGCGCTTCACGGTCGCGGTCAGATTGAACCCTGCGTTAAGCGTAAAGCCTGTCTTGATTCCGTCACATCCTTCAAGGTGACCGATCAGCCGGTTGGTATTGTGAAGCATGGCTACCCCGCCATCGAACGGCGCTTCCTCCATCGATGACCATTGCAGCAGCCCGGTCGAGCGGATGATTGTGCGTGCCAGAGTTGCGAGGTCGAGCGGGGTCGTGTAGTTGACGTCATGGCCTGGGGTCGGCGGCAGGCCGTCCACTGTACCGTAATAGGTATTATCCATGCCGAGCGCGCGCGCCTTGTCATTCATCATCCGCACGCAAGCTTCGACAGAGCCCGTGATCTTCTCGGCGATGGCGACTGCGGCGTCGTTGGCAGAGCGAATCAGCGCGGCTTTCATCAGTTCGCCAAGCGGATATATCTGGCCTTCATGCAAACCGAGGCGAGATCCCTGGGTTGCTGCCGCGCGCTCGGAAATTCGCACTGGATCGTTTAGGGACACGCGGCCGGTCTTGATCTGATCCAAGGCCACCAGCAGCAGCATCATTTTGGCCATCGACGCCGGCGGCCATTGGAGACTTGGGTTGTACGAGTACAGAATGTTGCCGCTGTCAGCATCCTCGACCAATGCTGCATGGTACAGGGGAATCGGCCTAGTGCTGCGATGCACTAGGCGATGATGGTAAAAATGATGACTTCGATGGCCTCGCGAGGCCATCGCGGAACCCGCCAGCAGAAAGATGATCGTTCCTGCAAATGCCCAACCTGCGCATAACACCCAGACTCGGCGCAACTGTGCCATCCGCCCCCCTGCCTCCTCATAACGACCACCGCTTGCGGCTGCCTGTTGAAACAAAATTCCCCCCATATTCTGAATATGAGCGCCTAGTGCACTTCTGCGAAACCGCTGCTGAGCCGGGCTGCGCCGGCGATTTCGCCGCGCTCGATGCGGTTTAGAATCGCCATGTTGGCGCGCGCAGGAGCATAGTCAGGATGGGATTTGATCAGGTCAGCCCATTCCTCATGTGCCCGCTCATAATTGCCCTGTTCGGCGTAAATCACGCCCAAGGTATTGCGGGCGTCGTCCTGGTTGGGGTCGATTTTCAGAGATAACAGCATCTCCTGTTGGGCCTTTTGGTACATTCCCAGGCGCTCGTCGAGCAGGCCCAGGTTGAAGTGCGTTTCTGGGCGGTAGGGACCCAGTAACGTAGCAAGCTGGAGTACCTGGCTGGCGGAGTCTAAGCGTCCGCTTTCCATATAAAGCAGGCCCATGTTCAGGAACAGGTCCCAGTCGCTGAGGCCGAGCACCACGGCTTTCTGATAATCAACTAGTTCGCGCCGATGGTCGCCGACCATCCCATAGGCGAACCCCAGATGATAATATGCCAGCGCGTTCTCAGGATGTTCTTGAACGATCATGAGATGGTGCTGAATTGCCTGAGGGTAATTCTCCATGCCGAGATAAAAATCAGCTACCGGATCGCAGACTTGAACATCGAGACGGCTGGGCCTCGAAGCTGCGAACGCGTCCAATGGCAGCAGCAAGACCGCCACGCCAATCAACAATAAGAAAATCGTCGAGTAACAGCGTCTGAGCAAGATATTGCGGCCCGCAAGCTCAAACTCCGCCTGACGAGCCTAACACTGATATTAGCAGGAATTTGCTGCGCGAGTAAAAAGCCAGCGCTGAGTTATTTATTGCGCCAGCTCCGGTTTCAGCTCCGACAACGCCCGTCCGGCAGCTTTAATCGCCCCACTTGGGAGACCAGCGGCCAGACGGGCGTCCTTGCTCTAAACGGACTTGCAGACGTGGTTTACTGACCGCTCGGAGCGGCTGAGGGTGATGCCTCGCCCCCGCTGGGGGACATCTCACTGGACGGGCTAGTCTTCAGTCGCGGCATGATGCCTGTGATGATGCATCCGATGATGCCGCCGATGATGAGTCATCGGCGATGCTTCTGCGCTAGGCGATCCCTCACCCATCGGTGCGGCAGGGGAGGCTGCGGGTGAGGCCTCCATCGCCGGGCTCTGCGCGAGGACCGGCGCCGCCAGCGCTCCGGCGAACAGCGCCGCAGTCAACAGGGAAACAGTACGCTTCATATCCTTCTCCTTCTCGGTTCCTAGACGGCGATTTTGCGAGCCGTCAGACCTTCGCTTAAGCCATTGCCATGCCATTTCGTCAAATGCTTGATAATTTGAACAAACGCATGGTCTTTTGTGCTATTTGCCGAATCGTTTAGTGCCCCAATTCGTGAGGCTGAGACCTCCTTTCCGATGTCAGCCGCTTTTGGCCCCGCTTGGTCGAGTGGCGCGCAAGTTCCAGTACAAGATGAATAGCTCCTTAAAGGCACGCACTATCACGCCCACGCTATTGCCACTCTGCTTCCCAGCCAATCTCGGCAGATGGCGCACGCCGACCTCAGTAATTCGCACGCCCCGCCCCGCCAACTTGGCCATAAGCTCGGTCGTGATCATCGCGCCCTTGGCCTCCAGCTCAAGATTCGCCAGTGTCTCGCGCCGGAACAATTTGAAGCCACAATCCACATCTGTTATCCGCAATCCGAACAACAGTCGCATCAGGATTGACCAAGCCTTGCCGTTAAGCCTCCTAATCATCGGGTCCGCGCGACGGACTCGGCAGCCGACGACTACGTCGTAGTCTCCTACCTTCGCTGCCAGCAGGGCGGAATCAGCCGGATCGAACTGCCCATCACCGTCGCTCAACAGCACGAATCCTTTGCTGGCCGCGTTTATACCTGAAATAACTGCCGCTCCATAGCCCCGGTTAAATGCGTGGTGCACAACTCGAACATGGTTATCAGTCGCGGCGATACGCTCGGCGATTTGTCCGGTATGATCAGAGCTGCCATCATTGACCACGATTATTTCATAATCGTCGGTTAGCTTCGGCAGTTCAGCCTTGAAACCCGCAACCACTCGCTCGATGTTCTCTTCTTCGTTATGCGCCAGCAGGAAGACTGATATCCCAGACAGCCGCTGAACCGGGCTCAGATTTTGTTTCAGCAAAATTGCCGGTCTGCGCTCCGCGCTCGTAGGTTGACCACCGTCGCTGAACAGACCGCCGACTACGTCTCGAATGATTCACCTGCTGGTCTCAACAGCAAGACGCACCGTTATTCGCTGAATGCACGGTAGCCGCCGCGGTAAAACAGCAGCGGTCTACCCTCGCGTGTTTCAGCCTCGAGTATCTCGCCCAAATACAAGGTATGATCGCCGCCGTCATGAGTAGCATAAAGGCGGCACTCGACATGCGCCAGCGTGTCGTCCAGGATGGGCACATCGTTGGCGCCGCGATGATACGCTACACCTTCAAACTTATTGCCGCCGCTGACGGCAAATCTGCGGGATAATCCTTCCTGATCATCACGGAGAATATTGATCGTGAATACCCTGGTCTGCTCGAAATATGGGTAACTCTCGGCCTTTTTGTCAACCGAGATCAGCAACAGCGGCGGTTCGAGCGAAACAGACATAAATGCATTTGCGGTCAGGCCGTACGGAGTGCCGTCCTGGGAAATGGTCGTAATGACGGTGACCCCGGTCGCGAAATGGCCCATGATGCGGCGCAATTCGTTTTTGTCGATCGGCATTGGTGCCTCCATACCCCGCGCGGATGCTATCAAACGATTTCGGCAGCCGTCAATTTAGCCTCTTGCAGAAAAGTTGATTGGTCGCCCGTGCGATGCCGTGTTTTTGGGCGCCACTCACGTTTACCGAGCCTGCAATAAACGCTTGGACGCACCGCTCAACTTAGTTTGCGTTTATCGCGCCTATTGCCATCGGTCCTTTGCTTCGAACACCTCCCAGGCCTTCATGGCGGATTCTTTGCCGGCATAATTTCATCGTCAGAATCGGCGATGCAGACGCAAATTGGGACGTAGTTATCGTCCCGAGATGTGCCAATCCGGCACTCGGCGCTTCCTGCGGATCTTCTCAATCAGCGAGTCAATTGGTCATGGCTGAACGGCCTGAGAGCAATCTTATGGCAGAGAGTCACTGAGGCATTCTCTGGCAGGCGTCTCGAACCTGTTGCAACTGACTTGAGCAACGTTGAGCTGAACCGGTTGAGAAAGGGCGGATTGGCACCGCTTTCGCTTAGCTTGCAGTCGAGGACTGCATTTTGCCCGAAGCGTTGATACGCGAACCATTGATTTTGAGGTCGAACGCCAAATTTGGCTGCACCGGATTTTTCCCGCATGATCAACCTTCCGTTGGTCTGACACCCGAATTACTTCTCTCACCCGAATCGACTGCGGCCGGGATATTTAGGTCGCACCCTGTTGACGGTGCGATACGGTCGCCGACCTCCGATCTGGTCGTCTGGCCGGCACGGCTGATCCAGGCCTCCGGGCTGGTTATCGTCCTGTTCGAATTGGCGTGCGCATTGGGCGAAGCTGCCGATCAGTCGGCGCGGCCCTCGCATCTGGCTTTTCGCGGCGCGTGCCTGATGCTGGGCGGTCTGCTATTCGCGACCAGCTTTGAGCCCCGCCTGGGGCGACGGTGGCAGCCTCTGGCGTTTGTCATCACTTCAGGGGTTGTTGCACTTACAACGATTCTCGGCATCGCCGGCGAGACCGCGGATCAGTTCTTCGTGGACTTACTGGTACTTTCACTCGGCGCCACTTCGTTGTTGCCCTGGGGTCTCGGCTGGCAGGCCGCAGCTAATGTGCTGATGCTGATTGGGCTGGCGGCGTTCGCCGCTCTTTCCCCGGCGCACGACCCACTCCTGTATACCCATTGGGTCGGCCTGGTGGCTGGGGCGGGAATAAGGCAGCTCTGCGCGAATTATGGTGGCCACTCTCGACAGGAGATAGCGCGTGACATTGTTGCTCTGAAGCGCTCAGAAATGGAACTGATTGCGGCGCGGGAAGCAGCCCTGGCCGCCTCACACGCGAAATCAGAATTCCTTTCGAGCATGTCTCATGAGATCAGGACGCCGATGAATGCAGTCCTTGGCATGGCGGACGTCCTCGCCGAGACCGGTTTGGACAGCGAGCAACGCCGTTATCTGAACACGATCATCAACAATGGCACCGGCTTACTTGAATTGATCAACAGCATCCTGGATCTAGCCAAAGTCGAAAGCGGCCGGGTAAGCCTGGAGAGCGTTCCATTTTCCCCGCGCGAAGTCGTCGAGCGCGTGCTCGAGACCCTGGCGATTCGTGCCCACGAGAAGCGGTTGGAGTTAGTGGCCCAGGCGGACTCTACAGTCCCTGAGCTGGCGCTCGGCGACCCTTTTAGACTCAGGCAGATACTCATCAACCTGGTTGGCAACGCGGTTAAGTTCACCCAAAGCGGACACGTTCTGGTTGTGCTGCAAACTGACCCTGCGGCCGAGGGCCTGCTGCAATTCGAGGTGCATGATACCGGGATTGGAATACCTGCGAACAAACTCGACTCTTTGTTCCAGCCGTTCAACCAGGCGGATTCCTCAACTTCACGCCGCTTTGGCGGCAGCGGACTCGGTCTTGCGATCGTTGCACGCCTGGTAGCACTCATGGGTGGCGCGACTGCTGTTGAGAGCAGGCCGGGTGTGGGCAGCGTGTTCCGCTTCAGCACGCGCTTCGCGCTGCCAGTCAATCCGATTCCGCATGAGAGCGCGTTACCGGATCTCTCGAACAAGAGAATCCTGGTTGCCGATGATAACGATGCCAACCGCGAGGCAGTTCGGTTGCTGCTTTCTGAACGGGGAGCAGCGATTACGCTCGCGAATTCGGGAACAACTGCGCTTGAGTTGATTCGTACGCAGGCGCGACAGTCGACGCCATTCGATGCCATAGTAACCGACAGCTTCATGCCTGATCTCGACGGCTATCAAGTGGCGCAGCAGGCCAGCGATGCTCATGCTCGATTCGTAATGATGCTGGCGGGGGGCAATCTCAAAGCAGAGACACTACGGTTGAAGCCGCTGGGCATCGGCAACTACGTCGTGAAGCCGGTCAAGCGCCACGAATTGCTGGCTGCAGTCGCGGTGGCAGTAGGCCAGCGCGCGGCAACGGTCCCGGTGTCAGCCCAATCTGAGGATCGCAAACACGCGGGCGCGTTGCCCAGCGCAAACCGGTTGCGCATTCTGTTCGCCGACGATTCATCCGACAACCGCGCACTCATCACAGCGTATACAAAAGCTACCCCTCACCTGATTGAGTTCGCCGAAAACGGCGCAGAAGCTGTCAGCAAGTTCGTGGCGGGTCGGTATGACTTGGTTTTTATGGACATCCAAATGCCGATCGTCGACGGCTACACAGCAGTTGAGCAAATTCGCCGCTGGGAAAACTACATGTGCCGTTGGCCCACACCGATCGTGGCCCTAACTGCCTCCGCAGATACCGAGACGGTGCGCCAGACAAAAGAAGCCGGATGTAATCTTCATCTCAGCAAACCTTTGAAAAAGGCGACCTTGTTGGAAACGATCAGCCGTTACGTTTCGCAACCGCAGGCTGGCGTGCCAGCCGCGCCACACACTCAGCAGTTAGCGTGAAGTCGGCCTATCATCTTTTGCCCTGACCTTGCAGATCGATCAGGTTGATTGAGCGCGATTGAAATTTCCATTCGTCGCCAACCTTCACATACTCGTCGTTGTAATAGCCCGTGCCCAGCAGGTTCATATTGTCCGCCGCGTTGCGTACTTCGACGTAGCAACGTCCACTGGCTCGCCCATTACCCTTCAACTCAATTACGTGATTGTGAATATAGGGCCGCGGCTTTATTGATGATAAGTCGGACCCATAGGTTTTTAGCAGTTCACCCCGGCCACGCGCACTTCGGTCGCGCCCGCCCCCCGACACGGTAAAGCTGCCGTCCTCCGCAAACAAACCAACCACACCCGCCGCGTCGCCTCTCCATACGCAATCGCAATAGCGTTGGGGCAATGCGCGAATCGCCTCGCGGTCTGCCAGTTCGCTTACGATTGATTCCAGGGTGTTTGATGCCATATCAGTCCGCCTCCGATCCTGCATTTTCGCTAAATACGTTGGTTTACTCTGGCAACTCTTTGCGCAATGCCGGCAGAACCTCCTTACCCATTAATTCGATGCTATGCATCGTCAGGTCGTGCGGCAGTCCGCCGTATTGTCCTTCAAATAGCATATGGCCAACGCCGAGACGTTTAATTATTTCTTTAAGCCGCTGTACAACCGATTTCGGAGTGCCTACCACGAACCCGCCGGCCTCACGCAGATCGTCGATCGACATCTGGAACACCGGTTTGCGCTTCTTTGTCCCGGACCCTTGCGAAAGGATCGAAGTAGTCCCCCGTGTAGTCATGCCGACAGGCATGTAATAGCCAATCGGACCCTTGAGTGAGACCTGCGTGCGCCATAGGAAATGTTCGTACGATTTTTGGGCCTCAGCCTCAGTATCCGCTACAAAACAGCCAGTCATATAGCCGAGATTGTCAGGCGTCGCCGCATAACCACTCTGCTGAGCGGTTTCCCGGTAGAGATCAAACCACCGTTCCGCCAGATCCATTGGCGCCAGGAAGGAGACGTACGGATAACCATGCTGTGCGGCCCATTTGATCGACTCCGTACTGCCAATGCCGGGGATCCATACCGGCGGATGGGGCTTCTGGATCGGCGAGGTCCATGGGTTCACATAGCGGAAGTGAAAATGCTTGCCCTCCCATCGAAATGGTCCCGGTTCGGTCCAGGTCTTGATAATCAGGTCGTGCGATTCCTGAAAGCGTTCGCGATTCTCGGCGGGAGCGACATTTATCGAGAATTGCTCAATTCCGATGCCGCGCACGAAACCCGAGATCAAACGCCCGCCAGACATCAGATCGAGCATCGCGACCTCTTCGGCCAACCGCACGGGATTGTCCCATAACGCGATGACATTGCCGAGCAATAGGATCTTGCAGTGGCGGGTCCGTTGGATCAGTGCCGCCGCACTGAGATTCGCCGACAAATGCATACAGGTAGGCGTGTTATGGTGCTCATTGACCATCAAGCCATCAAATCCGGCGGTTTCAGCATATGCGTATTCATCGAGGTAACGTCTATAAAGCTGGGCGCCTAATTCCGGGTTAAAGTACTTATTCGGATAGGTCAGGCGAATCGACGGATACTGGTCCAATTCCGGAGTATCCGGATAGGGCATTTCGCTGAAATAGTAGTAATCAACCATGGTTGCCTCTATATGTACTCCCTTCCCTGGTTCCCTCCGCCCTCGGCTGGGAGGTGAGGGTAAGGGGCACCCAGTACATCTCGATCCTGTGAGCTTCGCACTGCTCCAATACTATCGTCACGCGGCTGATGCGCCGAGAAAATCCTTCAAGATTTCGGCCAGTTCCGCCGGCCGCTCCAGTTGCGGCGCATGACCACAACGCTCGATCACTTTCAGCCGGGCGGCGTTTATGGCTTTACGGTAAGCTTCGCCGTGCGCCAACGGTACCAACCGATCGTGCCTGCCCCAAACAATCAAAGTCGGGGCCTTTACACGGCGCAAGCGATAGACCAGCTTGGGGTTGTGCATGTACGGTTTCCAGCATAGCAACTGAGCCATAATCTGGCTGTTCTCGCTGACTTCAACTTGCTCGGGTGTCGGATTGGCGGGAAATAGTCTTTCCCCTTCCTCAATCTGAGTAATGTCATAAAAGGCCAGCTCCCGCAGTTCGGCAGGAGTGAGCAGAAAGATGTCACCGATGGGGGCGTTTTCGACCCGTAGGCCCACCGCATCGACCAGCACGAGCCGTGATATTCGGTCTGGGCACGTCGCGGCAAGTTCTGCCGCAAGCCAACCACCCATCGAAAAACCGGCAATCCGCAGTTGGCTAAACTCAAAGCGGTCGAGGAAGTCCAGGTAAAAATCGACCATATCGCCCATCGTGTCCAACCACTGCGGCCTCGTCGAACGGCCGAATCCCGGATGTGTGGGCAGTAGGAGCTGGAACTGACCCGCTAGCAGCTCGTGAAATTTAAGCCAACCGGGATTGCCCCCCGCACCATGTAAGAGCAGCAGGGGTGGACCGTTACCGCCGCTAATCAGATGCAACTTCGCACCGCCTAGCTCAACGAACTCCTCACGAAAATCTGCCATACGCCTCGCTCCCAATTTGAAGCTGCGCGCCAGATATCACCGGGGACAAGACTGACTAAAGAGCAGGAAGTGAGTGGCCTTTGTTCAATTCTCCTCGCTCCGCTTCGCGGTCCAGCGTATGCTTACATGCCAGTGATTAATTCGAGCACGGTTCCATCCGGATCTTTGAAGCAAACCACACCCATTTCCGCTCCACCGGGCCCGGTCAATTTTTTAAGCGGTGCGACGAAATCTACTTTCTTCGCCTTGAGTTCTTCATAGGTTCGGTCGATATCGTCCACCGTGAACGCAATCCGGCAGATACCCACGTTATTGAGCGTCGGATATGGCTGGCCCTGGGTCGGCGGCTCGATAAACTGAACCAGATCGAGCACCGGCGCATCCGGCTCGGCGCCGAGGCGCATGAAGACACCGCGCAATTTTTTTGCTCTCACCCCCAGCGCATCGCCGACCGACGGATCGTCCAGCGTGAAATCATTGACCTTGATGAAACCAAGGTCCTGGTAGAAACGGATCGAGCGTTCCATATCTCTCACGCAGATGTTGACGTGAAACAGCCGCTGTAGCATGGTTTGACCTCCGGTGAGTAAAGCGTCCACCGCTCGAAAAATTTACGACTGACGCTTTCTTACGCCCATTCGGGCAAGAGATCAAAGATCACTGATGAGGCCGAAAGAAGGACGCCGCCTGGAACAGAATTCACGGCCGCTCAGCAGACTGCTTAGTGGTTAACGCGTCAGGGATTTTTTGGTCGCTGCGGACCGCACAGACATCATTACTTTTATAGGTAAATCGGTCAGTACAGCGTTGCAGGATGAAGATCGCCGGCGCAACGTTTGTGGGCGACCTGGTCATGGCCTCATGCGATTTTGAACGAGCGGGTCTCCTGAATTAGCTGATCGAGCCATTGCATGTAAGGCGTGCCGCCCGTACCGCGGGGGTCAGTGGTCCACCGATTGATATACTCCTGGGCCCAGCCGTAATGTGTCGAGCGAAATTCTGCGATTGCTTCAAGGATAGCGTTGAACGGCTCCTTGCTTGCCAGGCCGCGGATGGCCGGCATCGCCTGCACCCGATCGATAAGCGTTCGATGTTCGAACGGCATATAGTTTCTCATATCGGCCAGGTGATCCGTCAGCATAGAGGGCTTGTGCGGAATCTTCATAAATGCCACCAGCGTCGGCATGATGCTGCTCTGAGCGCCGGTTTCGCCTCGGAAATTCATCGACAAGGTGCCGGCCCCCGGCTGGACTCCTTCGTAAGAAACGTTTTCGAAGAAGCGAATGTAGGGCCGGAAGGTCCTATAGTAGAGCGCTGGATCCATATGCTCCGGGATCCGTCGTAGCACGCGAACCTGGTCTCGAATTGCCGCAGCGATGTCCCACAAGGCCGGATCGATTGAGCTCTCATCACCTTTCGCCAGCGCAAGCTCGATACGAGCTACAGCATCGAGAATCGTCACAGCAATCGCTTCGATCTCGACATGCACCAGGATAAACCAGTGCTCATCATATAGGTGCACAAAATTTTGAATGGTATCGATATTACCGAGCGCAATCGGCCCGTTCTTCCGAAAACGTTTCCAGTTATACAGCGCATAACCGTCGTAGCTCAGTATCGGAGGCCGGCGAAGCAATTGGCATGCACGGTATAGCGGAACGGCAAGGTTCGCCGGCAATGTCCTGGCGGGAGGCTGGCCAACCTGATTGACGTAGGCCGAAGCCAGGAAACCGACGCGAACATAATAAAGCTTCAGTGCCGCCCGATCCTCTAGACGCGCGCCATTATTCGGCCATAGTGGAATGTTCAACGTGCGCGCATACTGCCTGAAATTGCGGTCGTGCAGCAGACTTGGCAAGTCGCGACCGATCTCATCGAGGGCGGTAAATTCAGAATTAGGCGAAAATGCAGTCAGCGGGTCAGCTTCGGGCAAAAAGCCCCTCGAGCAGAAGCGCTGGCTTATCGCCGCCGCCGGCATCGGCATTGACCCTGAAGTAGCGCCCGCGCTGGATAAAAAGTCGCTGCTCATGAATCACTGCTCCTGTGAGCTAAGTCAGATGTTGGATGCATGCCCTTTCTCAACAGTAGCGCGCGATGGTCTGATACGCACTAGAGCCATACGGCGATGGTAAGATTTGCTTAACATTGAATAGCGAGAGCCGTGTATGCCGATCACCGTGGGAAGTCTCGGCCGCTTGCAGCAGGTCAGCCAGCGTGGAGCAGACCTGGTTTTTTCATTCGAGAGTTCTGATCTTGTCATAACGCCACTGCTGCCGAACGTGATTCGCCACACCTGGGTGCCGACGCATTGGCGTCTGTACACTGAGCCGGTGAGAGAGGCACACGCAGTCGCCCGCCGCTACTGGCCCGCCGGACCTTCGCCGATTGTGAGAGAAGCGCCCGACAAGGTTTTCGTCGAGGTAGGAGATTTTCTGATCGAAGCCACCCGCGAGCCGTTTCATCTGCGCTATTGCAGCGCCGACGGCCATCCGGTGCTCGAAGAGGTTGACCAGGGCGGACTGTCATGGTCCTACTGGGATTATTCTCTTCGCTATGTGCTCGCGCCGCAGGACCATTTCTACGGGATGGGGCAGGCAGATCAGCTTTCCGGCACAGTCGACTTGGACCATCGCGGACACATGCGCGAAGTGTGGAACCAGCACTCCCCTCCCGCAGTCACGATTTTTCCGGCGTTGCTGAGCCTGCGCGGCTATGGCTTGCTGGTCGACAATCCCTGTCGCGCTGTATGGGACTTGGGCAACACCGATCGGCAAAGCTTTTCTTATCAGGCGCGCGGCGGCGGCCTGCAGTATTATGTCTTCCTCGGTCCCGGCATGCCGCGCCTCTTGCAAACGATGCTGGAGCTGACGGGCTATCCGCCGCTGCCGCCTCGTTGGGTGTTGGGCTTGCTACAGTCGCGCTACGGATACCGCAGCCGGCAGGAGTTGGAGAGCATCGCGCACTCGTTCCGCGCCCGGCAGTTGCCCTGTGATGCGCTGATTCTAGACGTATTCTGGTTCCGTGAAATGGGGGACTTGACGTTCGATCCGCAAAAATGGCCGGACGCCCGCGCAATGATCGCGCGGTTGAAGCAACAAGGCTTCCGCACCGTTGTCATAGAGGAGCCTTATCTGACTCGGCAAAGCCGCAACTACCCAGAAGCTCTCTCACGCGGATATCTCGCCCGCCGCTACGACGGGTCGCCGTATACCTTCGATTTTTGGCCGGGGGAATGCGGGCTGTTCGATTTTTCGAACCCGGCTGGGCGGGAATGGTGGAGCGAAAGACATCGGCCGCTGCTTGAAATGGGAATCGACGGCTGGTGGACCGACCTCAATGAACCAGCCAAGCACTTTCAGGATATGGCGCAGCATGCCGGACCGGCCGCGGCCGTACACAACTTGACCGGTCTTTGGATGCAGCAATCCGTGTACGATGCGCATCAGCACTACGCTCCGGATCAACGGGTCTTCACTTTGAGCCGCGCCGCGTTTCCCGGCTCTCAGCGTTATGGAGCGGCGCTGTGGTCCGGTGACGTGGATAAGACTTTCGCTTCGCTGCGGAAGCAGGTAGCTGTCGGCCTGAGCGTGGGCTTGACGGGGATACCGCTATGGGGCAGCGATATCGGCGGTTTTGGTTTCGGCGGCGAATGCACCGGGGAGCTGTATGCCCGCTGGTTCGAGTTCAGTGCTTTCTGTCCGCTCTGCCGGCCGCACGGCGACCAGAAGGAGCTGCGTGAACCCTGGCAGTTTGGCGCGGAAATCGAAGCAATATGCCGCAAATACCTACAAATGCGATACCGCTTGCTGCCATATATTTATAATGCGCTTCACGACGCCTGCACCAGCGGGATTCCGATTATGCGCCCGCTGGTGCTCGAATATCCGGCAGATCCACAGGTCTTAAATCTGGCGGATGAATACCTATTTGGTCCGGAGATTCTGGTCGCGCCGATTTTGGACGAAGGTGCCTTCGAGCGTAGTGTTTATCTTCCCCAGGGCAAATGGATTGATTACTGGTCTGAAGAAATCTATTCGGGGCCGCGGTTCATTACCAGTCAAGCTCGGCTGGATGTACTCCCACTATTTGTCCGGCAAGGCGCGATCATCCCTACGGGTCCGGACATGCAGTATTCGTCGCAACATGCTGTGGACCCCCTGACGCTCGAAATTTACCGGGGCGCTGATCGCTCGATGACGCTGTACGAAGATGATGGCGAAAGCACCGCCTATCATAATGGAGACTACGCCCAGACCAGGTTCGAGATTACTCACGGCGAACAGGGATTCATCTGTCAGTTGGGAGAAGCAAAGGGGAAATTCAGCGGTGACGCGACCGAGCGCACCATAGTCCTGAGGATCCATCAACAACCACAGGTGGTCGCCGTTACCTGCGACACCCGCCCTGTTCCGGCGCTGAAGACGGCTGAGTCGTGGGCGCAGGCGTCGAATGGCTGGCATTGGGATGAGCACAACCGGGTACTCTCGATCAAGCTCTCATCGGCAAATGCCGCTCGAACTGTTCGAGTGGCGTGAGGCTCGACGGCCGGAGGTTTACCCATGAAGGAAATTGGACGGCGCGAATTCATCAGAACTGGAACGTTAGCGGGTCTCGGCTTTGGACTAGGCGCACTTGGTAGTGCCGCCTCGTCGGTCCCGAATCAACCCCGGGTTCGCCGCTACTCGCGGCTTGGGCTCACTGGCATGCAGATCTCAGATATCTCGTTCGGTGCCGACCGTCTCTCCAGCGGCCAAGAGGACCTCGTTCAGCACGCCTGCGATCTGGGAATCAACTATTTCGATACTGCCGAAACCTACCGGGAGGGCGATTCTGAAACCGCGCTCGGTCGTGCGCTGCGTGGCAAACGCCACCGCATATTCCTGGCGTCAAAGACGCTCGCGTGGCCCGACACCAGCAAGCAAGCGATGATGCAAGCGCTCGAAGGAAGCCTGCGCCGGCTTCAAACTGATTATCTTGATGTCTATTTCAATCACGCCGTCAACGACCTTGATCGGCTTAAGAATCCCGAATGGTACGCATTTGTGGAAGCCGCAAAGCGGCAGGGTAAGATTCGGTTCAGCGGGGTCTCGGGCCACGCTGGACATCTGCGCGAAAGCCTCGAATACGCGATTGACTCTGGCAAATTCGATGTAATTCTGTGCGCCTACAACTTCGGGCAGGATCCGCTCTTTTACCAGCGATTTCTGGGCGGGTTTGACATGGTCGCGCGTCAGCCCGATCTGCCGCGCATACTCAAAAAAGCAAAGCATCGCGGAGTCGGCGTGATAGTGATGAAAACCTTGATGGGCGCAAGACTTAATGACATGCGTCCCTACGAACGTGGAGGCGCCACTTACGCTCAGGCGGCGTTTCGCTGGGTGCTCTCCAACCCTGATGTAGACGGCCTGATCGTATCGATGACCACTCGCGAGGCGATCGATGAGTTCGTGGGCGCGTCTGGTGTCCGCAGCGTCCATGCCGAAGACCTGCCTCTGCTTCACCGGTATGCGCGTAAAAATGGGGCTTCTTACTGCAGGCACGCTTGCAACGCCTGCGAAGATTCTTGTCCGGCCGGAGTTGAAATCTCCGATGTGATGCGGACCCGGATGTATGCAATTGACTATCGAGACCCACGGATGGCGCGTGCCGAGTACGCGATGATTAAGCACAACGCTGCGGCCTGTTTGAGCTGCAGCGCCAAGCCATGCGCCGGAGCTTGCCCCAATGGGCTGAAGATTGCTGAGTTAACCGCGCCTACTCACCGGCTGCTGGTTTCATAGTGGTAACGCCGCGCAACCCACGCGCTGTACGATAAGACAGCAAGCGCTCGCACATGGCAGCCAGATAGAACAACCCGAGCATCGGCGCGACGGCGCGCAGCAGCGTCCCCGGCAACCGCGGTGGCGGAGCCCAGGCAACTATTATCACGATTATATAGTTGGAAACGCCAGCCCAATGGCCGAGCCGGCTCCTAACCGGCACCACGGAACCGCGAATCAACACCGAATCGACAACATATTGTGCAAACGAGGCAGCAACCAAGGCCGGCAGATATACAGGAATGACTCCGGCGTACGCCTCGCACGAAAGGGCAGTCAGAATAAAAACGATATCCGCCCCGCTATCCAGCCATCGCCCGAATCGCCCAGCGGAATGCGTCCAGCGCGCGATACGGCCGTCGAGGAAATCCGACGCCGCCCCGCCTAATGCAATTGTGCCCAACATCCCGGATTGAGCGCGGTCGCCGAAAAAGACCGCGACCCAAATGCACGCCAGGATGAACCGCAAGGCACTGACTAGGTTTGCGCTCTGGCTTAGCAGGCTATCCAGGCGGGGAAAGTGGTTTCGCGGTCCGTTTCGGGGCCCAGCCATTTTCAACGAAATCAACCGAGGTTAGCGGGCATGCCTGCAAAGTTCGGGGCGGGTGCTCCGGGCTGCGAGCTGAAACCCTGCGGCAGGGCCTGAATAGGCGTGATCTTTATCGCTAGTCTCTCGCCTCGCTCAAAACTCGATTTGCTAGGTCGATGTAAGCCGAGCCGGGCCATCAGGTACTTCTTCGGATAGTCTTTGATGATTTGCTCGACGACCATGGGATCGCGGGTGAGTTCCGCCCTGCCGATAAGCGCGAGGCCCCGCCGTCTGCCGATCCAGACGATCACCGGACTACCGCGCCGGATACGCTTTGTCTGCCAACTATCAGGGCCACTCTGAATCAGGATTCTGTGCTCTGCCGTGATTGTAAACCAGATCGGCGCCGCACTGCTCTGGGTACCGTCTTTGCGCACCGTAGCAACGTAAATTACCCGAGCCCGTGCCAGGGCTTCGAGTTCGTGCTGCGAAAATCGGGGCGGTTTATTGTCCTCCATCGCCATTGCTAAAATCGTTGCGAAAGCTTCTCTACCGGTGGCTGCTGCACGACCGTCTGGCCACGGGCCGCAGTTTCGAGAGTGGTCAGTTCGCGGCTCGCATATCGCAGGAAGAGCAGCCCGAGTAATCCATTGCAGAGCATGAAAGTGAAATGCGCGGCCAGGCTGTATGCGAGAATTTTAGCGTCCGGGGCATTAGCTGAGAAAAACAGTAACCATGCCGCTTGACTCGTACCCAGATGCGCGACGGCGATCGGCAGCGCAGCCGCCAAAAACACCAACGGCAGAAATAGAACCAGCTTCACGAATGGAATCGCGATTCCATACAATGCCAGCGCGAAATGCTGCACCAGCAGCGCCAGGACAAACGACGGCGCTTTGATGGCCAATACGATCGCGTAGTCGAGTGGCCGCGCCGCGACGAAAGTGCGGCTGATAGAGCCTGCCCGGCTATCGTTGATCCATGCACGAACCGTGCTGTACCGGCGTGCTTGCGCAAAAAAGATTATCATCACGGCGAGCACCCCCCAGGCAACGGCGTAGACGATTCGCAGTACGTGCACGAGTTCTGCCTGTTCCGCCGAAACCGGACGATAGAGGAGGACGCCGGCGGTAGAAAAAAGAAAAAGTTGATAGATTTCCATCAGCGCGATGAACAGGATCGAGCTGAGTATTTCCAGGAACGGTACCTGGATTTTCCGGTGTAGATACCAGGCGACTCCACCCTGCCCAAGATTGGTATTGATCAGGGACAACAGATACATGCTGGCGCGGATCGGAAGAATCTCTCGGAACCGCAGTGGCTTATTGAAGCGCCTGACGACCCAGGTTAGGCAAGCAGAATCGATTATCCAGTAGATCGCCGAATAGGGGAGAAACACGCCAAAGAATTTCAGCGCCGGCGCCTGTTCCAGCGCCCCAGCAACCTTGCCGATCGGGATGCGCCAGAAGATCAGCGCGAAGATGAGCAGGGTCCCGAAATACGGTAACGCCTTTCTCCAAGACTGCACGCCGCGAATCGCGATGGCGTGCGCGGCTGAAACTTCACTATCCTGCATATGACGACACTGCCTCAATAGTGCCTGCTTCCGGCGCCGCTGAGAAGGTCCGGCACCGTTTGATCTGGTTTGGTAGCTATCCGCAAGAGTCAACAGGTAATTTCGCCCTCATTTCGAGGGTCGGATCCGCGTGCGCAGCCGCGCGTTCGATTTGTTCGAGCCCGAACCGCCCAATGGTCGGCCAGGGCGGGGACGCGAGTGCAGCGAACGACGGCGCTTGAGATGATCAGTCACAAATCGACTATTGCGCGGAACTTCGAACGCAGGAGGGTGAATAGAGGGATAGTGTGCTCGAATACCAAATCGCCGCACTTACCTTCGCAAACCTGCTAAAAGCCAACGCTCAATTTGCTACCTGCCGCTCAGGTAATTAGATAGTCGACCACGTCGCTGTATTTGACGAATCAAACAGGTACAGGCAAAGCCGAGTGGCCGCTAGAGAAATAGCGTTCCGTATCATCCTGCCTTCGGTGCTTGTGGGCTAATCTCGATTCGACGTTCGTGGCTGAAGTCCTCGAATCCATGCTTATACCACGCGGTGGAGCCCAGCCAGTTGCGGTGGAGCACGGTTAGCGTCACCACCTTGATTCCCTTGCTGCGGAACCATTCGTATGCAGGAGCCAGCATGCGCTTCATCAGGCCCTTGCCGCGCCACGCCTCGTCGAGGAAGGCATGATTGACGTAACCCTTAACTCGCGGAAGATAGCCTTGATGATCGCGCTTGAGATGGACCCATAGATAGCCGGCCAGGCGGCCGTCGCCATGATCAGCCACCCAAATCGCGTGATGATCACGGCTCAATACCAGCTTGAGCCAATTGTGCGCGTCGCGAATTTCGTCCCAATCAAAACGTGCGCGTGGATCGATGGACTCGTGATAGGCGGCAATGCCCGCGACCAGCCGGGCCAATTCCGGAATATCGCTCGGGCCCGCCGGCCGAATCTCAATCTCCATGGATAACTCCTATCGCGTTGACAGAACCCGCTGAGCAGAGAATAGTTGAGACAGTCTTCTGTGCCGCTCCTCTTCTGGCTGCGCTTCTCGCCTTATGCCGCGGTGGGCATTTTCAGGGAGATTATCCGAGAGATACCAGGCCGGTCCATGGTGACTCCGTGAAGGTGGTCCGCCGCCTGCATCGTACGCTGGTTGTGAGTGATGATAATGAATTGCGAATTCAGCTTGAGTTCCTGCACCAGTCCGGTAAACGCCGCCAGGCTGAACTCATCAAGTGGCGCGTTGACTTCATCCATCACGCAAAAGGGGCTCGGGTTCAGCAGAAAGAGCGCGAAAATCAGCGCCATCGCCGAGAGCGCCTTTTCACCGCCCGACAGCAAACCGATTTCCTTGACCTTCTTGCCGGCCGGCTGCACCAGGATTTCGACGCCAGCCTCGAGCACGTCACCGGCTGACCCGAGTTCGAGCCGCCCCTTACCTCCGCGCAACAGTTTCGGGAACAGTTCCGCGAAGTTCTTCGAGGCTCCTTCAAAGGTGTCGAGGAAGCGCTTGCGCGCCTCGCGATTGAGCTTCTGAATAGTGTGAGTCAGATCGTTCACCGCGGCCTGCAGGTCAGTCCGCTCGGCTTCGAGCTTGCCGGCCCGCTCTTCCAGTTCCTTGACTTCACTGTCCGCGGCGAGATTGACCTCGCCGATCTTCTCGGCTCGGGCCCGCAGTTCCTGCAGCCGCTCATTGTCTTTGACGGGGTCGCGCCCGCGCAGCGCATCGTCGAGGTCGCTGATCACCTCGGCAAATTCGGCTTGAAACTTCTCGCGGAATCCCCGTGTGAGTTCCTCGATTAAGGTACGAGCGCGTTCGCGCCTGAGTTCGCACTGCATCAGATCCGCTTCGAGCGTCTCGAGGGCCGTTCGGGCGTTGTGGAGTTCCGCGGTGGCGGATTCGACCTGATGGGCTCGGTCAGCGCATAGCTGCGTGATTTTTTCGATTTTACCCTCAAGCGTGCATTGGTCTTCTAATGCGGCCCTGTCCTGCGCCATCAGCGCCGCCCTTTCGCGTTCGAATTCGGCGCGCTCGGAAGCTGCTCGTTCCAAATCGCTGCAGGATTGAGCAATCTGGCCTTCGAGCTCATCGACGAGCTGTCGCTGATGGCTCAGCTCCTGTTCGAGCGCACGCAAGGCCGCCCTGCGGGCTTCGAGTCGCGCCCCCACTGCGAGCATCGCGTCGCTCAACTCCCGAGTCTCATTGCGGCGTGTGGTAAGCGCCGCGAGCGCCGCACCCAGCGTTGCGCGTGCTTGCTGCTCGATTCGCGCAAGCTCTTCGAGGCGTGAGTTGGCCGAGGCCGCGGCGGCTCCGACTTCAGCCGCACGCCGGTGCGCATTGGCGCAATTCGCTTCAGCCAACGCGAGATTCTGCTCGGCTTTGGCCATGTCTCTACGGCCTTGATTGAGGGCGGCTTCGGCTTCGCTGGTGCGCCGGCGCGTTGAATCAAGGACCTCGAGCGCATCGCGGCAGGCAAGCCGCGCCCATTCGTCGAGCCGCACCAGCTCCTCGTGCTGCGTTTCCGCCACCGCCGTCGTGCGCTCTGCGGTTTCCAGCGCAAGTGCCCGCTTGCGGATGTCGATCTCGTCGCCGGACTCGAGATGGCGACCACTGCCGCCGCTGATAACTCTGTGTGGCCACAACAGATCGCCTTCGGGCGTAACAAAAGCGCTGCCAGTGCCATTGGCGCTGGATGCGGCGAACGCCGCGCGCAGATCTTCGGCGACGATCACGTGACCCAGCAATGCTTCGGCGATGGACATGTACTGCGGCTCGATCTCGACCATCTCGAGCAAACGCCCGGCAATACCTGCCGCTTCGATTGGCTGATGGGGCGGCCTGGGCGGGAGGGAATGCGGGATGAAACTCAGGCGGCCGCTCTCGTGCTGTTTGAGAATCTCGATCGCGCGAACGGCGAAATGAGGTGAATCGACGATAACCGCATCGAGCTGCTCGCCGAGCACCGCGCGCAACGCCGGCTCCAGCGCCGGCGGTGCCTTGAGCACGTCGAGCAGCATCGCGGGTGCATTCGACGGGCCGTCCCCGTTGAGCGAATTAAGCACGACACGCAGTTTTTCGCTGGCGCCGTTTGGAACAATGCGTTGTGCGCGCGCCTTGAGCGTCCGCAGGGCGTCTCGCGCCGACGACAACGCCGCTGAGTCATTTGCTAATGCAGTTCGCAGATCGAGTTCGCGTTCAGCGGTTTCGCGCTGAAGCGCTTCCGCGCGCGCTGCTGCCAAGCGCTCCTGCTCCAGGCGCGCTTCACTATCGGCCGCCATCTGCCGGCAACGGTTCAACTCCGCGCCGTAATCAGGCACAGCCTGCTCGAGCGTGCGAAGATGGTCGTCGAGATCAGCACGTTCACCCGCGAGCGCGCCGAGCCGCCCGCGCATCACCGCCGCTTCGCGCATGATTTCGGCAAGCTGGTCCTTTAACTCCTCGGTTTGTTTTTCCTCCTCGCGCAATGCCCGTTCCGCGGCGCGATGCTGGTCCCGGAGAGCAGCCAAGCGAGCCTCATTTGCGCCATCATCGTTATTTTGCTGCCGCGCCAGCCGCGCCCCCGTGCATGCACGCGCCGCCCGGGCCGCAGTAGCCTTGCGATCCAGTTCACTCAGCCGCAATTCAACTTCCGGTGCCAGCTCATCCAGCGCTTTGAGCCGCCGTTCAAGGAAAGAGCGCGTTCGGGCTCGCTCCTCGAGCGCAGCACGCAAATTGTCCAGCTCACGCCCGGTTACTCCGAGTTCGTCGCGTCCCGCGGCAAGTGCCGCCACCGATTCGTCCGCTTGCCTCTGCAGTAAGGCCGTGTGAGTGCGGAGCTGCCTAGCTTGTTCGCCTAAGACCTGTTCACGTTCGGATTGTTGGGCAAGCGCGTCACGCTGTTCGACGATGCGGCGAGTAGCCGCGTATTGCTCCAGGGCGGACAGCTCATCGCGGATGAGCTTGTAAGTCTCGGCTTTGCGCGCCTGGCGCCGAGCGTAATTGAGTTGACGTTCGAGTTCGGCGATAACATCTTCGACCCGCGCCAGATTTTCACGCACACGCTCAAGTTTGCGCTCGCTGATCTCGCGCCGACCCTTGAACAACGCGAGTCCTGCGGCCTCTTCAACCATAGTGCGAATCTCGGCGGGTTTGGCCTGGATAATCTCCTCGATTCTGCCCTGCTCAACCAGCGCGTAACCGCGGCTGTGAATCTGCGCGGCCATGAAGAATTCCGTGATATCCTTCAGACGGCAGGGAATCTTGTTGATGAGATATTCGGATTCGCTCGAACGGTAGACCCGCCGAGTGATCGCGATTTCGCTCAATGCTGAATACGGTTCGGGCAAGCCGCTGCCGCCTTCGGCTTCGAGCAGCAGCGTCACCTCAGCCATTCCCGCGGGCGGATTGGAGTCGTTGCCGGCGTAAATCAGGTCTTCGGCCAATTTGCCGCGCAAACGCGACGTTGCCTGCTCGCCTAATACCCACCGGATAGCATCGACGACATTCGACTTGCCGCAGCCGTTGGGCCCGACGATGGCAGTAATCCCGGGGCTGAAGCTTATTCCGGTAGACTCGCAAAAAGACTTGAAGCCTAACAAGTCAAGGCTCTTGAGCCGCATACTTCATGCCTCCACCGCTCCTCCGCACCGTCCTGTCACATCCTACACCATCACCATGACGCCGTTATCAGACGTCACTCCGCCGGCACCGGGTCTCTTGGAATTTGCTTCGCAAGATTATCGCTTGCGATGCTGAGTGCGGGCAAGCGCTTCAAAACGCATCGCTACTCTGTTTTCAGAGACGACCGCTGCACACCGGTACGCGCGGCATAGCGAGAATCCTTAGCGTGCCGTGAGTATTTTTAAACGGTTCGTGCGGTCCGACAGCTTAGCTGCAAACGATCCGCGCCGTATCAATCCTGAATGAGTTCAGTGTTCCAATAGGCGCTATCGACGGTCGTTAGGAATGGCATCCATTCGTGATAGCGCCTAAGGCTGAAAATCTCCGTGCTGAACGGCGTCCATTGAGGCCGCTTGGGCCTGCTGATGAGCAGCATGCCAGCTTCCTCCGGAGTTTTGCCGCCCTTACGCCGATTACAGCTATGACAAGAACAGACCACGTTCTCCCAGGTCGAGGTGCCGCCACGCGAACGAGGTACTACATGGTCGAGATTAAGTTCGGTGCGCGGCAGTCGCCGTCCGCAATATTGACAGGTGTTGTTGTCACGCGCGTAGATATTAAATCGCGAGAAGCGCACATGCCGCTTCGGCACACGTTCATAAGCAATAAGCAGCAATACGCGTGGAACGCGCACAAATCCTCCGACTACCCCAACCTTTTCGTGATTAACTTCTACGGCGAGGTCGCGCCAACTGGCGAAGTCGAAGGTGCGATATTGCTCGTCTACGGCGCGCGCCACTCCTTGATACAACAATGCGAAAGCGCGCTTAACGGAGGTTACGTGTACGGGTAGGTAAGAACGATTCAGTACCAGCACCTTGCTGTTGAGCAAGGCAGTCCCGACGGGATAGCCAACTAGCGCATCTGCGGTTGCAGACATCCGATAAACTCGTACCCGCCAGAGCGATTGCAAGTCAAGCGATTCGCCCTTGCGTCTGCCTTCAACGGCAAAATGATCACCCGGCGATCATCTGCTGGTTACCAAATAATTTGGTCCTGCTCATTTATCAAAACGACGTTTGTGAATCAAGTCGCGTCGGCCTCCTCCCCCGAGCAGACGGACTCCTGGTCCTTCGTCGAGTCGCGGCTTGAGCAGTACCGCTGGACCCATAGAGCAATGGCCGCCTTGCGGAAACTCGGGGTGCCTCGTATCATCTTGACGGATAGGCCGTTTGCTAAGGCTCTTGTGGACGCGGCCGCCGTCGCTCGGATCTGGCGCCGCAGTCAACAGCCGGTCGCCCGACGTGATTGGGCGCCATGAACGCCGATTCCGCCGGATAAGGTGAAGCGCGAAATCATCATCAATGCGTCCCCGGTTGAGGTACGCGTCGCCTTGCTCGAGGATGGAGCGCTTTCGGAATTTTATCTGGAGCGCAATCAGCGCGGCGGCTTGGCGGGCAATATCTATAAAGGCAAAGTGACGCGGGTGCTGCCTGGGATGCAGGCGGCTTTCGTCGATATCGGGCTCGACAAGGCAGGCTTTCTTCACGTTTCCGACTTCCAGACCGATGCCGAGAGTCTTGGCTCAGTTGCCGAGGTTATTGGTGAGGGCGACGTCGAGACTGAGCCGGTCACGCCAGAGAGCGAAGCGCTGCTCGACGAGAGCGTCGTACCAGTGCTCGAAGTGCGCAACGGGGTCGAGCCGGCACCGGTTATGATCGAAGGTCAAGCGGCAACCGATTCGAGGCAAAGCCGGAGGCGCCACAATGGCCGCCATCGGCCGCGCCTTCCCATCGAGCAGCAACTCAAGCGCGGACAGGAAATTATCGTTCAGGTCGCCAAGGAGCCGATTGGCAGCAAGGGTGCGCGGCTTACCTCCTTTATCTCGTTGCCCGGGCGTCACCTGGTCTACACGCCGAGCAGCAAGCACATCGGGATTTCACGCCGGATCGAGAGCGCCGACGAGCGCGCGCGGCTGCGCGCGGCGGTTAAGGAATTGGGAGCGTCCCACGGTGGGTTCATCGTTCGCACCGTCTGCGAAGGCGTCAGCAAACGCGAGATTCAGCGCGACGTTTCATTCCTGACCAAGTTGTGGTCATCCATTGCAAAAACAAGCGAGGATACTCCACCGGCGTCGCTGCTATACAGCGATCTGGATGTGGCGCTGCGCATCGTACGCGATTTATTTTCGAGCGACATTGACCGGCTCTGGTGTGACGATGCGCCGACGTTTTCTCGAATCGTGGAGTTCGTGCAGAACTATATGCCGCGGCTACGAGCGCGTGCGGCACTATATGAAGCAATCGAACCGATTTTTGACCACTTTTCGATCGAGCCCCAAATCGAGCGCGCACTGGAGCGTAAGGTCTGGCTCAAATCCGGCGGTTACCTGGTATTTGATCAGGCAGAGGCACTGACCGCGATCGACGTGAACACCGGCCGGTTTGTCGGCAAGCGCAACCAGGATGAAACCGTGTTGCGCACCAATCTCGAAGCGGTCGAAGAAGTTGTCAAGCAACTACGGCTGCGCAACATCGGCGGAATTATCATCGTTGATTTCATAGATATGACGCGCGAGGCCGATCGTAAACGGGTCAGCGACGCATTGTCACAGGCGCTCAAACGCGACAAAGCGCGCACCTCGATGCTAAAGATCTCCGAGTTGGGATTGGTGCAGATGACGCGCAAGCGCACGCGTGAAAGTCTCGAAGCGATGTTGACCGATACCTGCCCACGTTGCCATGGATGCCGCGTGGTCAAATCCGTGGCGACGCTGGCCGCGGACGTGATGCGCGGAATTCAACGAGCGGCCGGCCGCAATCCTCAAACTGATTTGTTGGTCGCCAAGGTTAATCCCGAAGTCGCGCGCTATCTTTATGATCTTGACAGCAAAACCCTGCAGGCAGCCGAGGAACGGCTTGGTGTGAAGATCGTCCTGCGGTCATCGGAGGCGGTCCAACCCGGCGCGTTCGAGCTTGTGCAAGCTACCGCCGCCGCATAGGTTCCATCTTCCGTGTGCCATTCCCGCGTGTGTCTTGCTTGCAAGTAACCCCGACAGCGTTCTTCCGGCGTTACGCTTCGGGGGCGGAAGCGGCTGCGATTGCGGCGGCGGTGCGGACTTCGCCGAAGTGAATTTTCGACAAGTCGAATTGCTCGAGCGCCCGGCACATGCTGTCGAGTGCGGCCCTGCACGACGGCAGGTTCTTGCGGGCGCGGGTCAGCGGATTACATCGTGCGACGATGTAGGTCTTTAAATATGGATGAGTGAGGCCGCGGTTCTTCGCGCGTGCGACCAACTCATTGAGCAGTTGATCGGCCAGCTCAACCTGCGCGGCGCGTTGTTCGCGCTGCTCGAAGGCGTTCTGCAACGGCTCGCTCAAAAACTTGTCAACCCGGCTCAACAGCGGAGCATAAACGGCGCCCGAGAACCGCGCCTTCTTCTCATAGATTAGCCCTAACGTGGCAAAATGCGGGCGTTCGAACTCGAAGGCGAAGGTCTTCTCGGCCAGGCGAGGATTGTCGGCCAGCTTGCTCCGGTACATGCGGATGACCTCGAGCGACTTATCGCGCAGGTTGTGCACTTTCTCCGTATTCAGAGCGAGAATCTGGTAGGCGACCGCGGGGTCAGGGATTACGATCGCAGGAATCGTCTCTGCGCCCAATTTCACCGCCGCCGCACGCCGATGATTGCCGTTAGGTGTCCAGTATTCGCCTGATTCCGAGCGAACCGCGACAATCGGCTCTGTGTATCTGCCGAGTTTCTTCATGACTTCCGCCATTCGTTTCATGTGAGTCGGCGAAAGATCACGCTGAAACGGAGTCGGCTTCACCAGCCCCGCCGGAAGTAGGGCAAATAGATGCCACTTGTGATCGATCGGTTCCTGGAATGCGCAGAGTGCGGCGCCGCCGTCGGAGTCGATCTGACGGCCAAGTTCAGCAACCGCGGCCGGGGGCGATGCGCTGGTGGGAAATATGTGCAGGTCGCTCATGCTTTTGGGCCGCTTGCACCTGGCTCGCTTCTGCCTAATGGCCGCACCGCGGGCATTACTTTCGCTGCGAAGTGTTCCATTGCTGCCATCACCGCCTTATGCGGTACGCGGCCGCCCGGATTGAACCAGCATACGAGTTGATCGATGTGCGCGCCGTCATGGATCTGATTGATGCGCCGAACACATTCGTCCGCCGGCCCGAACACGCCCATCGTCCGCTCGACTTCGTCCCAGCCGATGTTGGCGGCGCGTTCGCGCACTTGTTGCAAGTACTGATACGTCCCTTCGTATTGGCCGCGCCCGCCAACCCTCGCCTGTTCGCCGATAGTGCGAAAATAATGCATCATCGAAGGTTCGAACTGGGCTCGCACTTGTTCCAGGTTGTCGCCTGGGCTCACGAAGAATAGCGCGGCGACATCGCGCGCTTGCTGCGCATGACCGGCCCCGGTCAGCGCGTTGCGGTATTTGCGTACGTGTTCGAAGAAACCTGGCATCGGGTTAATCGGCGACGCTACCATCACGTCATAATTGTGTAGTCCGGCGAATTCGGCGGTTTCCGGACTGTTGGCGGCAATCCGTAGAGGGGGATGCGGCTTTTGCACCGGCTTCGGCGCCAAAGCGGTATCCGGGAATTCAAAGTAGCGGCCCTTATGCTCCAAGTGATCGCTCGTCCACGCCTTCACGATTACCTCGAGTCCTTCTTCGAAGCGCGCACGGCTTTCCTCGCGAGAGACGCCGAAGCCCTGGAAATGGAGCGCAATCGTGCCGCGCCCAACACCCACATCCAGCCGCCCACCGGTCAGAATGTCTGCAACCGCGGTTTCCTCTGCGATTCGCAGCGGATGATGGAAGGGCACGAGGATCACGCCCGTGCCAAAACGGATTTGCCGAGTGCGCTGCGCTGCGGCCACTGCAACGTAGAGCGGCGCCGGCATGACCGAAAACGGACGAAAGAAATGCAATTCCGCCAGCCATGCGATGTCGAACCCGAGCTGGTCGGCAAGCACAAGTTGTTCGATCGTCTCATTATAACGAATTGGCTCCGATTGGTCGGGAGCGCAGGGAAGCTGATAGAATAAACCAAAATGCACCGTTTTCTCCTTGTCGTAAGCATCCGCTCCCGGAGAGGATTACTAAATCAAACGGCGCTCTGACAAATCGCGCACGTAGGCGCGTTGTCAGGTCCTTCGTGGCGTTGCAGCCGACAGCCCGATGACTGGTTTGGGATTACCGGCTGCGGTAGGACCGCGGCGTCGAGAGCCATTGTACTATACCAAGGCCGCGCAGAAGCTTATCCAAAGCTTGGGCCGCACCTCGGGTTTTCGACGACAGCCTGACCGGTTTTGAGACACGGCCGAGACCCGGATGGTGACTGCTCGCAGATCGGCACAGCGCCTAGCCTTGTGCTGCCGAGCAATGGCGGCGCAAGTGTATGACCAGGGTTTCATTGCGCCGTCGCCAATCTCGAGCGTCTAACGCGCTATATTGAGTGGCTCTTGCTGATATTGCTGCGTGCGCTGGCCTTGGGTCAACTTTTGATTCCAATGTTCTCTGGGAACCAAATGATTCACTTACATCCGCTCTGCATTTGAGAGCGGACTGTCCCAAAGGGCTTCTCGATATTTCCAAAGGGCCTTCCCATGTGGCCTGTCGATCCATTGCATCTGGGCGTTAATCAGCCAAGCTATTCGCCGAGGATTGTCAGCCCTACTCTTATGAGCGGCACGACTGATGCGTGAACGCCTCGTGAAGCCGAACGCTCGCCGTTTGGCTGGGGGAGGTTCTGAAAGTGAGATCCTACAGCTTGAAAGGGGCCGCGCTTACGCTCGTTGTAATCCTGACTGCCGGTAAGGCATTCGCCGCTCAATCCACCTCGGCACCGCCAGCATTAGTGCCCGACCCATGTCAGTCAGCGACCGTTGCAAAGCAGAGCGTGGCAATTCCCTACCTGATCGGCTCTACAGCAAACATCGAATTAATACCTCCGTCGAATCAGGGGGTTCACATTTGTGGATTTCTGATCGATGGGGGCAAGTTCGTGCTGTTTTACGGCGGCGCCTTCAGCTGTTCGTGGAACCCGATCGTGCTGTTTGGACCAACCGTGACTACTGGTAAGAACGCCTACTCAGGACCCGGAACGATATTCTCGGTGCCGGTAAATAATGCGCTCTGTTTGAACACCCCATTTGGGGCCGCTGTCAGCGGAGTCCTAACGTATACACAACCGTAACGGCATTGCCTTCGATGTTTGAGTGGCAGCGGGACGTGTGCCAAGTGTTCGGTCTCCCCGGTTAACCGCTGCTTCGCGCTGGTGCGCGGTTCCCAGGTCGCTCAACAACTCCTTTACTCGCCTTCGCATGGGTGGGTGGCGATGCGTCCTCACCAGCTTGCGGGTGGTCAGACGTTCGGATAAGCCTCACTGCCCATTTCCAGTGAATCGAGGCCGCTCCATTCGACTTCTGCGGGAACCCGATTACCGATGGTCCGTTCGACGATGACAAAGAAGGCCATTGCCAGGCCGAAGATCACAATCGCGTTGATTGAGACGCCGATGAGCTGTGCGATAAACTGGCCCAAATCACCCTCGATCAATCCCCGTACCGGACCTGCGATACCGTTCCACCCGTCGCCGTAAGTGCCGTCGGCGAAGATCCCCACGGCTAGCGCTCCCCACAAGCCGCATACGCAGTGAACTGGAATCGCGCCGGCTGGGTCATCGATTCGAAAGCGCCGCTCCAGTGCGAGCACGCTGCCAACCACAAGAAAGCCGGCAATTATTCCGATCAGCACCGCGGCCGCCGGAGAGACAAACGCGCATGATGCGGTAATCGCGACCAACCCCCCCAGCAAGCCATGGCAGGCCATCGCAACATCCGGCCGGTTGTATCGCTGCTGCAGATAAAAAATCGTCGTGAGCGAGCCGGCCGCCGAGGCAAGCATCGTGTTGACCGCAATCAAGCCAATCCGGGGGTCGGACGCTGCGAGCGTCGAGCCCGCATTCAACCCGAACCACCCAAATGCCAGAATTAGCGTACCGCTCATTGCCAACGGCAGATTATGTCCGGCAAGCAAACCGATCGCGCCGTCTCGGCGAAATTTGCCGATCCGCGGCCCGAGCACCATCGCGCCGGCCAACGCCGTCAGGCCGCCGGTCATGTTGACAACCGACGAGCCGCCAAAATCGACCTGACCGTGCCCCAAACCAAAATTAACTCCTAATTGTGACAACCAGCCGCCGCCCCATACCCAATTGCCATACAGCGGGTAAAGGAACATCGACATAAAAAATCCATAGAGCAGGAAGGCCGAGAACTTCCACCGCTCAGCCATCGCCCCGGTGGGGATAGTCGCCGCGACCCCCATGAATACCGTCCCAAACAAGAACATCGCAAGGCTGGCAGGATCGTTATTCACCGCCAGCAACCCGAATTTGCCGAAACCTATTAGCCCCAACAGGTGATGGCCGATGCGAACGCTGAGTTCGCGATGAGGCAGGCCAAATGCTCCGAGCGATGGCCATTGATGAATTCCACCCATCATGAAGCCATAGCCTGTCAACCAAAAGCCAATTAACCCTACAGGATATACAGTAAGGTTCATCGCCATCGTGTTCACGGCATTTTTAGCCCGTGTGAAGCCTGTCTCCAGCAGCGCAAATCCGAGCTGCATGAACATCACGAGAAAGCCGGCGAGTAGAACCCAGGCGAGGTTAAGGGTATAGGTTAGTGCCTCGACCGCCGGTACCTGGTCCAACTTCTGGGCATTCGGCGGGCATGCTGGGCGTCAGCAACAGGACGACAGCAAAGACCAGCGATGAAACGATGAGGCGAGTGCCGGGCGTACAGGAACGGAGTAACAGACGCTGCCCCATTATCTAACCTCCCCGCGGTATGAATGATGGGGCTCAGGAGGTGGGGCCGGATAGCGATTGGCCAGCCAAATCAGGAATGCGAACAGTGCAGCGAGCGAGACGAAAAAAAACGCGGCCCATAACGACCGTTTGATCCGTTGTCGCCGGAGGCTGCTCGGATGCAGCCTGGCTGCCCGCCCCGTGACCATGACCTGCGCCGGGTCGCAGAGATCTTTTTGCATTTCGGCGGCGGTGCTGTAGCGTTCGCGGGGCAGACGCGCGATCGCGTGCAGAATTATTTCTTCCAGGTGAGGGTCGAGATCCGGCCGGTAGCGCGAAGGCGGCTGCGGGTCGTCATTGGCCTTCGCGCGCATCACCGCATACACGTTCTCGCCCTCAAACGGCAGGTTTCCGGTCAACATCTCGTACAACATGGTGCCGAGCGCATAAATGTCGGTGCGGACGTCACCGCGCCGCCCGCTTACCTGCTCCGGGGCCATATAATCGGGGGTGCCGATCGTTGAGGACAGACCGGACCAGGTGAGGCGGCGCGCAGACTCGTCGAGGGCAATCCCAAAATCCATGATTTTTACCCGGCCGCCTTCGGTTATCAGGATATTTTCAGGCTTAAGATCGCGATGGATGACGCCTTGGCTATGCATATAGACCAGTGCGCTGCAGATCTGACGCGCGATGTCGAGCGCCCTGGCGAGGTCGAGCGGCCGTTTGTCCCGCATCATCGCCCTCAGCGAGACGCCATCGACATATTCCATCGCAATATACATCCGGCTTTTGCGCTTGGGCGTAAGCAAGCGGATGATATTGGAATGGTTGAGGCGGCGGCCGATTTCCTCTTCGCGTTGAAAACGGCTGTAAAAGACTACATCGCTTTCAAACTGCAGATAGGGAACCTTGATCGCAACCGTGGCGCCGTTCGTCAGGTCGCGGGCCTTGAAGATCGAGGCCATGCCGCTGCGCGCGATCAACTCGGTCAGCTCGTACTGATCGAGCCTTTCACCAACATTGACCTCGCGCATTCTAGTGCCGGGAGCGGCCTCCGCGGCAAGTTATCATCGAGCTTTGACAAGATTCAATGCGTAATGTGCTCGCCGGCACGGGCAAGTATCAAGCAAGGATCAAGCAAAAATCAGGGACGACGTCGAAACAAGGCCGCCATGCGCTCGCGCCAGCCCGGGCGGGCCGGAGGCGGATCGGCCTTCGAGATGAGAATTGCCACGCTCAGGTTATCAGCGGTGCCCCGCTGGTTGGCAAGATCGACGAGCCGCCGGCAGGCTGTGGCAGCCTCGACGCCACGGATTATTTTCCCGAGTTCGTCGTCTTCGATCACGCTATAGAGCCCGTCGCTACACACCAGAACCTGATCGTGCTGTTCGAGCGGCAGCGTAATCCGATCGACCGACACTATCAGTTCGTGCCCCAGACATCGGCTTAGAGCTGAGCGCTCGGGATGATGGCGTGCTCTTGCCGCGCTAATCAGGCCCATCCGCACGCGCTCCTGTACGACAGTATGATCCTTGGTGATCTGCCGCGCTCTGCCGCGCCGAACGTGATAGATCCGGCAATCGCCAACGTGCGCGGCATACAAAATGCCGTCGCTGACGACCGCCGCGCTAAGAGTAGTGGCCATCCGGCGCAGTTCCGGCACAGTCAGCGCACGGTTATGAATTTCGATATTGGCCCGCTGGACGGCGCGATGGAGCCGTTTGGCCGGCCCCCATCCGGCGGGACTTTCGCGGAAGGCACTCAGAGTAACTTCGACCGCCTGCGCACTCGCAATCTCGCCTCCTTCATAGCCGCCGACACCGTCGGCGACTGCGAAAATCACACAGTCATCGCTCTCTGCGTGGCTGCCGCAGGCGTCTTCGTTGTTCTCGCGATTGGTGCCGACATCGCTCAGCAGGGCCAGGTCGAACGCCCGCGCAGTGCTGGCCGGCGGAGCAGGGGAATCCATTAACGTGCCAGCGCCGCTAAACATCGCCGACCCACCCCGTTGATTGCGTCAGAGGAGGATGTCATTTCACATTCGATAACCGCCCAGTCGAGCCGCTTAAAAGAGAAATGGCGGATCCGTTTTGCGACAGATCCGCCTCCGGTTCAGATGCTTCAAAACCGACGTTGCCGAACTCACTCCACCGACGCGATTATGCTGGCCTCTCCATCAGAACTGTCTCGCGGCCCCTGCGGCGCGAGTTGCGCGTGAAATAGATCGCGCCATAGACGCCCCAAATCACCGAAAATGCCACTGCCAGGAGCGGCTCCTTGGCGCTGCCGAGGCCTTCCAGCGGGCCGATAATGTAGAAGGCGAGGCAGGCGAAATTCGCTACAGCACCGAAGACCGGCACGACCATGTGCTTAAAGCCGCTGAACTCGTGATGCTCGCGGAAGGCGACTATGCAGACGATGTTGGTCAATCCGTAGAGTACGAAGGTGCCGAAATTCGACAGCAGGGTTACCAGCAGCAAGCCGTTCGGTAGCGAGGAGAGCGTTGCGTTTGAACCCATGCCAAGCGCGTACCAGATGTTGTGTGGCAGGGTCGCCATCGTCTTGTCGTCGGGAGCGGAGCCGCCACAAAAGAAGAACAATGCGCCGAATGCACCGAGAACTGCCGAAATCGTCGCCAGCGTCCAAATGGCACGATGCGGCGTCAGATTCGCACCGTGCAGCAAGCCAAAGTGCTCGGGAACTTCCTCGTCGCGGCCCATCGCGTAGGTGACGCGCGCGCCGGTGTTGATGCAGGCCAGCGTCGTGCCGATCAGGGCGAGAAAGACGGTGACGGCTTCCAGGAGCATGAAGCCTTGGCCATGGCCCCCCAGCATGGCATTGCCGACGATCGTCATCATGTCCCCGATTGGCGCGGCGGAACCCTTGGCGTCATTCAAGCTATAAGCGCTGCTCATGAAGTAATTCGCGGCGAAATACTCGATCAAGTACATGAACAGGCACTGGATCGTGATCGACAGCAGAACGGCGCGCGGGATGTCTTTTTTCGGATTTCTCGCCTCTTCGCCCAACGAAGTGACGGACTCGAACCCGACCAGTAGCAGGATCGCGATGGTTGCCTGCAGCATCGTCCAGCTCACTCCGTGCGGTATGACTACCGAGAGCGCACTTGGGTGTGCAGGCGAGTTCCCGCTCAGCGAATAATGCAAAACTTTGCTGGTGCCATCGAGCGCGAGGCCGGTTGACCCCTCTGGATGGCCTAGCCGATACGAGATAGCGAGCGCGGAGAAGAACAGCAGTGCAATAATCTGAATGATGTTGATCGCGAGGTTGACGTTGGTCGAACCTGTCACACCTTTGAAAGCAATCCAAGCGACGGCATATGCGAACACAATGGCGACCAGCGCCATGAACAGCGGCCCTGGAATACCCGGGTTCAGGGTGTTTGGCACCAGATTGCCAATGATATAGCCAATCATCACGCCCATCGTCGCCACCATTACGCCCGGGTAAACCCAGTAATAAAGGTGAGACGACCAGCCGATGATGAATTTGGAGATGCGGGCAAAACGATATGCGGTGGTGTGGTTGAGAAATGCCTGCTCCGCGAACAGATAGGAGCTGCCGGCGCCTGGGAACAGCTTCGCTAACTCGGAATAGGATAACGCCGTGGCGTAGGCAAGCAGCAGTGCAAAAACAATCCCGGCCCACATTGCCAGAGCCGACGGGAATACGTACCCGGCCTGGATGACGAACGTGATCCAAAGGAACGCGCCTGGGGCGATCAGCGCCATCGCGTTGACAGTGACGCCGGTCAGACCGAGCGTCGCTTGCATCTTGGGTGCTTCAGAAGCGGCAGCCATTGGTTCTCCTTCAGCCCTGCGCAGACAGAGCCGGTGACTCTCCCCGAGTTTGGAGGCGCGGTTCGGCCCATCGCAGCAAGCGGGATGCCATTTCAGAATGCTGCAAACATTGCGGGATGCAGCAATCGCATGCCCATCCATTAGGCATTCGCACATATGTTGGTCATCGCTTTGGTTTGGTTTTTGGTCATCCTTTTGGTGGGGTTTTGGTCATAGTTTCGCTTGATATGGCCAATAGAGATTTTGCGCCGAGGGTGCGGTAGCGGAATCGCGCCGGTGCCATCAGTCAGCCGGACGGCTCACCATGCAGTGTGATTTCGGAAGATCGAGGACGCGAAGCGCCTCAAGCGCTTAGGCCGTGGAACACTAAATCAACCCGCGTGATCAACATCACGTTAAATAATCATGCGACAAACCTCACCCTCGGGCGGAGAAGCAAGGCCGGATTCTTGCTCGCATCGTTCGCGCTGTCCATCGTGGGACCGCGCGAAATACAGGGCCAGTGGCAATGTTTCTAATTTTATGAAGCCTGATTTTGCAGTGCTTGACGTGCGAGTGGCTCAGGCGCGTGTCGTTCTGTCGCTGCTCGCACTGTTGTCGCTGTATGTGGACCCCAGCCTCGGCGGACTATTCCACCTCGACACCTGGTTACTAACGACCCTATTGTGCCATTTACTTTATAGTGCGCTGACCTTCCTGGCTTTGGCCTATCGGCTCGGAACAAACCGGGTTCGGAAAATCTCGATCGGCCTCGACCTCATCTTCGCAACGGTTATCGCGTTTCTGACCGAGGGACGCACCAGCCCATCATTTATCTTTTTTGTGTTCGCGATTGTAGCGGTCGGATTCAGGACCGGCTTCCGCGATACTCTGCTGGTAACGCTATGCTGCGTAGCTTTGTATGCTTTGGTCGTTGAAATATCCAACGGATTACTTAGCGTCTACCTGATGAGGGCGGTGTACCTGGCGATTGCGGGTTATCTCATCGGGTTCTTCGGCCAGCAACGCGTCCATTTCGAGCGGCGGGTGCGCGAACTGGAAACCGAAGCCGAAAGGGAAGCCATCGCCCGCTCCCTGCATGATGGCTATTTGCAGGCGCTCGCCGGTGTAAGCCTGCGGCTCGAAAGTTGCCGCGATATGCTGCTCAGCAACGAACCCACAGCCGCACTTGCAGAGATCAAGGAAATTCAGCTCGGCGTAAGCCGTGAGTACGACGAAGTGCGGGAGTATGTTCGCTCGCTGGCCTCCGCAGAGCGGCCGGCGGCCGGTGTCACTCGCTCCGACTTGAATACCCGGTTCCATGTTCAGGCCGCGTTTGCCGCTCCAGGAGAAGTTGTCGAGCACATCATGCAAATTGTGCTCGAAGGCATTAGAAACAGCCGGCGCCATGGACACGCCCACTCTGGGCGGATCAACGTGCACCAGTTGAGCGAATCGATCAGCATAATTATTGACGATGACGGAACGGGATTCGGAGAACCGGTGACGCCACCATGGACGATCGCGTCGCGGGTAGCGGAGTTCGGCGGCAGCCTGGTGGTCAATTCAGAATCGGCGGGCGCGCATCTGGAGATTTCGCTCCCAACTGCTCCAGCATGAAGACCCCGATCCGATCTAATTATCGCCGATGATCATGCGCTCTTCAGGGGAGGTCTGAAGTCACTGCTTCGCCGTCAGCGCGACATGCAGGTGGTCGGCGAGGCCGAGAGCGTTGCCACCGTGGTGGCAACGCTGGCCGAAACGAACTGCGATATTCTTTTGCTGGACCTGCAGATGGAACGTTGGGCGCTCGACGATATCCGGCAACTTGCCGCACTGACCAAAGTTGTGGTGTTGACCGCCAGCGAGAGTGTGGAAAATGCGGTTACGGCAATGCGGCTTGGCGCACGGGCCGTGGTGCAGAAGCGTTTCGCGGTGCAGACATTAGTCGAGGCCATTCGCGCAGTTGCCGAAGGATTAGTCTGGATGCCACCGGTACTGCAGGCGGAGGTAGCGTCTCAATGGAGTTCGTCAGCATCCAAATCGCTAACCAGCCGCGAGACCGAGATCGTGCGTCATGTCTCCAGCGGCCTACGCAACGCCGAGATCGCTCAACGCCTCGCAATCACCGAAGCGACCGTCAAGACTCATCTCAACAATATATTCGACAAGCTTGGATTGCGTGATCGTGTTGAACTGGCAGTCTATGCGCTGAGACATGGATTGGTCAGGGCTCATGACCAGGGTCGTGGTTCGGACGGCAGTTGAACCTGAACCGTAACGAGCCTGCCACTAATCCCACACGCAAAACCATATCAATCTCGTTCGCGGAACGAGCTATAGCATGATGCCTGCTTGTCGGGCATAAGGGCGTTTTTCGGGCAGGTCTACTCTATGTCCCAGACACTCCTACTGGCGTTCACGTACATTTCTCTACAACTTAAGTTGGATGCTCTGTCCTTCGAATGTATTAGCTAGCTGCTATAACACCTGCTACGGTAAGCTGTGCTCGAATTGGCATAGCCATTGCGCTAACCTGCTCGCCATTTAGTAGTAACCAGTTACGTTTAGAGATCTTTCTTTTTCACAGAGATTGCACAGAAATAACGGCGCTGGGGAAAGACACTTTGTCGGTATGATCGTAATTCAAAGCCGGAGGGGCGCAGGTGTTCTGTCCAGGAATCGTAACAACCTATACAGTTCTAAGGGACAAGTGGCGGGACCCGATAGTACGGCAAGAATGTCGGCTCCCTGATGCTGGGCAAGATGATCGGCCTGGGAATTGTTCTCGCCTTAATGTCGAAGTGGTATTTGCCCCACACAGCGTATGCGGATGCAGCGCCGCCTTTACCACCGCCACATATCAATGCGATAAATACCGTCTGGACCCTGGTCGCGGCCTACCTGGTTTTCTGCATGCAGGTGGGTTTCGTGATGCTCGAATCGGGATTCGCACGTTCTCGTGAGACTGTAAATATTCTGATAGAGGGTATCGCGGATACTTGTATCTGTGGTGTTACTTTCTGGTTGTGGGGCTTCGCTTTCATGTTCTGCGCCGGCACCCCATGGATCGGCACCACCGGCTTCATGCTTCATGGCCTACCGGCAACGTATGGAACTACAGGCGTGCCGCTACTCGCGTACTGGGTATTTCAATATGCGTTTGCGGATACCTGCTCGACCGTCACCTCTGGGGCAATGATCGGTCGTTGTGACTTCATCGGCGACCTGCTTTATAGCGTTGGTGTTACCGGGTTCATCTACCCAATCATCGGCCATTGGGCATGGGGTCCTGATGGTTGGCTTGCCAATATGACCCCCATCTCGTTCCACGACTTTGCCGGCTCCACAGTAGTGCATACGATCGGGGGAACCATCTCATTGGCTGGAGCAATCGCGCTTGGCCCTCGGCTAGGGCGCGTCTTCAAGCGCGACGGTGGCAGTCCAATGAAGCCCCACGATCTGATTATCGGCGCCACCGGCGGGCTCATCCTATGGTTCGGATGGTATGGATTCAATCCTGGTAGCACACTCTCCGCCCTCGACTCGCAAGGCATTGGCCGTGTTTCTTTTAATACTACCATAGCGGCGTGTTCCGCCGGCCTCACGTCGCTTTTCTATTCGTACTTAAAAACGGGCGGTAAATGGGATTTGGCCCTGACGGTCAACGGCTTTCTGGCAGGGCTGGTTGCAATAACATGCCCCTGCTACTGGGTGGATCCCGAGGGAGCATTTTTGCTGGGGATCGGAGCCGGGATTGTTGTCGTGTGGGGCATCGACCTCCTCGAATACCTCCGAATCGACGATCCCATCGGCGCGGTCCCGGTACATATGATGGCGGGAATCTGGGGCACTTTGTCACTGGGCCTGTTTGCGCGCCGGCAAGTACGGCGCGCCCACACCATTAGGTGCCGACACCAGCACAGTGGTGACCGGTCTCTTCTATGGCGGCGGCCTGGGAGTTCTGAAAGCTCAGGCGATTGGCAGCTTCTCGATCACCATCGCCACTTTTATGGTCTCGTTGGCGCTGATGTACTCAATCAAGGCTGCCTTCAGACTGCGCATCCCGACCGAGGGCGAAATCGAGGGGCTCGATCTGCACGAGCACGGGTTTCCAGCTTATCCGGAATACGTGGTGACGGGCGACGACGGCTGCCCGAAGAGCATCGACGACGTGCCGATAGGCAGGCGCACTGGCACGAAGCTTCCGAAGATTAAGATGAAACAGGCCAGCTGATCAGGGGTTCCCATCTTGGCCGGCTGCCGCGAGTGGAGCTGGCCACATTTCCCTGTTCGAGGACTGGTAATGGATGCTTTGACACACCGCGTGTCACAACTCTTGACGACAATCGCCAGCAGAGTATCGGATTTTTACAAGACGCATGTTTTTTGGCGCAAGATCGAGCGCGCGCTCGCGCTGCATCGGCGCGGCGAGGCTCGCCCGGATGGTCTCCAACTAACGTTGGCTAAAACAAGTCTGCGCATCGAGTGGGTGGCTCGATCCCTTCACCCATGGGATCGCGACTTGCCAGCTAATAGAGCCGAGCGCGCATTTACTCAGCAATGCCTCGATGACACAGGCGCTGCGCTAACCAGACTATTCGCGGAAATTCCGGTGCTGGACACAATCGAAGTTCGTGTCAGACGATACGCTTCGCATCCGCCACTTCTATCCGGAACGGTTCGGCGCGAGTGCCTGAAAACTGGCGATTACGGGTCAATCGGGATGAAGCTCCGAGCAATGGGGCTGAGCTTTCGGATGAGCAATCTGTGTTTAGAGGAAATCGAAAACCACTCGATATAACTCTTTGATTTACCAGGCCCATTGCTACTACCCTTTTTCGGCCGACGCGAATCCCATTAGCCCGCCGACGAAATCTCTGGAGTTTATAACGGCGAATTCATCCCGCACGACGCTTCGTAGTTTTGCGGTGGATCGGCTGACCCTGGACCTCAAAACAGAGCGCTCGACCCAGCCTAAATAAGATAAGCGTTCGAGACAAAGGCCGCGAGGTCAGCACGGCCAATTCTTTCGCGTTCAGTCGGAAGTCCGTGGGGAAAATCGATGTGGCGTTATAGTCTACCTGCAACCAATTGGATGTAATTCTAATCTGCAAAGACTGTGGCACTCGATTATCGGTTACGTGACGGTTACCGCCAGTCCGGACAGAGCCTCGCACCCTTCGCTCATCCAACTATGGTTGTATATTCACTACAACTTTAGTTGTAGTGAACGGAGCAAGCCTTCATTGCTTATTGAAGCTCGCCTAACCACAGTTCGTGGACTTCGTACCCTCGATCTCGCAAGATAGCCAACGTCGTATGGCCCAGCTGCCAAATAGCCGGAGCAACGACGAGAAGCGAACGCTTGGCAAGATTTTCATAGGACCCGGGCGTGACGTCAGAGATCCGCAAGTCTTTCATCGTCTCTCGCTGGTCGCTTTTCTCGCCTGGGTTGGCCTGGGGTCGGATGGGCTCAGTTCCTCATGCTACGGACCTGAGGAAGCGTTTCTGGCGTTGGGAGCGCATCAGTATCTCGCTGTCTTTCTCGCTCTGCTGACGGCGCTGACTGTTTTCGTGATTTCGGCGTCTTACTCCCAAACTATCGATGAGTTTCCGAGCGGCGGCGGTGGTTATCTTGTGGCCACCAAGTTACTCGGCAGCTACTCTGGCCTCGTGTCAGGGTGCGCGCTGATTGTCGATTATGTACTGACAATATCCATCTCGATAGCAAGTGGGGCCGACGCGATTTTTAGCTTTCTACCTGTAGAATGGCTACCGTTCAGATTCTGGCTCTCTATCGCAGTGGTTATCCTGATGATCGGGATGAACCTGCGCGGCGTAAAAGAATCAATATTGAGCCTGCTGCCTATTTTTCTGGCGTTTGTTCTGATGCACTCAATTTTGGTGGTTTATGCGATGGTGAGCCGAGCTCCTGAATTGCCCGGCATCTTCAGCAACGCGGTACACCAGGCACGCGCCGGCCTGGACACGCTCGGGGCGGTCGGCCTGGGAACGATTTTTTTTCGTGCCTACAGCATGGGCGCCGGCACTTATACAGGCATCGAGGCGGTCAGTAACGGCCTTCCTATCCTTCGCGAGCCGCGCAATGTGACCGGCAAACATACGATGCTTTACATGGCGCTGTCGCTTGCGTTCATCGCCGGCGGCATCCTGGTGGGTTACCTGCTCGTTGGTGTAGAGCCGCAAAAAGGCCAGACGCTCAATGCCGTATTGTTTGAGCGGTTGACCGCGAATTGGGATCTGGCGGGCTTCCCGCTCGGCCGCCAGGTTGTGACGCTCACGCTCATAACGGAAGGTGCTCTACTGTTTGTCGCCGCCCAGACCGGATTCGTCGGCGGCCCGCAGGTACTCGCCACGATGGCGATGGATCGTTGGGTGCCGCGGCGCTTTTCCTACTTGAGCGAGCGGTTGGTGACCCAGGACGGCCTCGTCGCGATGGGCCTGGCCGCGATTCTGATCCTGATTGGGACGCATGCGCGGGTCGGAGTCCTGGTGGTCTTGTATGCCATTAACGTCTTCATAACCTTCACCCTGTCTCAACTGGGGATGAGTAAGCTCTGGTGGAGAAGGCGGCATGAGGATCCCAAATGGGCACGAAAGCTTGCGGTCAATGGCACCGGTTGTATTTTCACCGCGTTGATTCTGCTGCTGACGGTGACCCTCAAATTCTACGAGGGTGGCTGGGTGACAATCGCGATTACCGCCGCGGTCATCGCCGCCTGCTATGCCGTGCGCCGGCACTACGAGCGGGTTGCCAGGGCGATCCGGCAGTTGGAGGCCGACATCCTGCCCCAGATGTATGCCGCCGCCGAACAAGCCGCCTGCGGCGCGCGATCCGAATGCACCGACCGCCGTATTGCTGGTCAATGGCTTTAGTGGCCTCGGCCTTGCCACGCTTATGATGATCCCGCGGCTGTTCGGCGGACAATTCCGCAACGTAATCTTTGTCAGCGTCGGCGAGGTGGACTCAGCGCTGCTCAAGGGTCCGGAAGAATTGAGAAAATTGGAGCAGCAGGTGGCCGAGGATCTGCTTGAATATTGCCGCCTGGCGGAGGACCTGGGCTTCCATGCCGAGCTGAGAACCGGACTCGGTCCGGAGGTAGTCACAGAACTTCGGCGCCTGTGCCTGGAAGTCGCCCGCGAATTTCCTCATTGCGTGTTCTTTGCCGGCCAACTCGTATTCAGCGATGAAATCGATGGTTTTCTCGGCCGTTTCCTGCACAACCATACAGCGTTTGAGCTGTTGCGCTGGCTTCAGTTACGCGGGCTGAGCCTCGTCATCCTCCCGGTGCGCGTATCGGCTCGCACAGGCGCGATCGCTGCCTGATTGAAATGATCAAGTCGGTTGAATGTTTAACTATACTAGTGCGGAATTGCGAGTCTGAGGTTTCACTACATCGGATTCAGGATCGTCGAAATGCCTCCTATATCCGCTGCCTGGTCTTGTGCCAGTCGGACAGGAAATTCTCCAGTCCGACATCGGTCAGCGGATGTTTGAGAATTTGCTTGATTACGTTAAATGGCAGCGTCGCGACATGAGCGCCGGCTTCGGCTGCGCGCAGCAGATGATTGGGTGAGCGTACTGAGGCTACCAGCACCTCAGTCGAGAAGGTGTAATTTCTGAACACCTTGAGGATTTGCTCTACGACTGTGAACCCGTCTTGCCCAATATCGTCAAGCCGTCCCACGAAAGGAGAAACATAGGCCGCCCCGCATTTGGCAGCCGCCAACGCCTGGAGCGGAGAGAAAATCAGCGTGACGTTGACTCGGATCGCGCGTGTGCAGAGCGCCCTGGTAGCCTTCAGACCTTCGATCGTCAGCGGGCACTTGACCACGATATTAGGGTGTAGGCGCGCGAGCTTCTGCCCCTCCTCAACCATCACGGCCGCATCGCGCGCTACTACTTCGGCGCTAACCGGACCGTCTACAATCTGACATAGTTCCCGCAGGACGTCGGCATACGGACGGCCGGTCTTCGCGATTAGACTGGGATTGGTGGTAACCCCATCCACCAAACCCCAATCGGATGCCTCGCGGACTTCGTTAACGTCGGCTGAATCGATGAAGAACTTCATCGGGTGAGTACCTCTCGCGTGGACGCGGGACGCAGCAGATCAGCTCGCGCCAGGGTTACCCTTTGGGGCGATTTGAGTCCGGCCAACAGCTCGGAAATGCTAACATTGAGTTCAGGGTGAATCAGAGCGGGCGCCAGCTCTGCCATCGGCGCCAGTACAAACCGCCGCTCATGGAGTCGCGGATGTGGCACCGTCAGCGGAGGCGTGTGGACAATTTCTTTATCATAGAAGAGCAAATCCAGATCAATTATCCGCGCCCGGTACTTACGAGGCGCCGCGGAGCGCTTGCGCTTAGTGCTCCGTTTGCGGCCCATCGCGCGTTCAATCGCGAGCAGCCGCCGCATCAGCACCTCCACCGGTATCTCGGTTTCGAGCTCGACGACACCATTCAGGAATACGCCTTCAATGTCGCCCACCGGCTCGGTTTCGTAAATCGAAGAATGACGGACAATACGCGTCTCCGGCAGTTGCCCGATGCGTTGAATCGCCTGCCGATAATTGGCGGGCCTGTCGCCTAGATTAGTTCCTAATCCAATGAAAGCCCGATGGGGCATCCTCGATGCTACATCCGAAGCGCTTTAATTCGTTCCACCGCCTCTTGCAATCGTTCGCTCGGTACCGTCAGCGAAAAGCGAACGTAGCCCTCACCGCTTTTTCCAAATCCCGAGCCGGGCGTGATTACGACACCGGTTTCCTTCAGTACGCGTTCGGTAAACGAGGCCGAGGTATAGCCCTTGGGCACGCTGGCCCAGATGTAGAAAGTCGCGCGCGGTACTTCGCAGACCAAGCCGATCGCGCGCAGTGCTTCGACCATTAGGTCGCGCCGTTGTTGATAGATGGCACAATACCGGTGTAAATAGTCGTCGCCACCGCTTAGCCCGGTGATGGCAGCTTCCTGAACTGCCTGGAACACGCCCGAATCGACGTTGGTTTTTACCGTGCCTAGTGCGCCGATCAATTGCGCATTGCCGACCGCGAATCCCACCCGCCATCCGGTCATCGAGTAGGTTTTCGATAGCGAGTGAAACTCGATCGCGCACTCACGCGCGCCATCGATTTCGAGCACGCTGGGTGCACGATAACCATCGAACGCAATTTCCGAGTACGCAATATCGTGCGCGAGAACAATGTTGTTATCGAGGCAGAATTTTACCGCACGACGGAAAAACGCGGAATCTGCCGTCGCCGCGGTCGGATTATTTGGGTAGTTGAGCCACATCAGCTTCGCGCGCCGCGCGATTTCGGCAGGAATTGCGCCAAAATCCGGAAGGAACGCATTCTCTTTGCGAAGCGGCATGAAGTAGGGCTCACCGCCGTTGAACACGCACCCTGAGAAGTATACGGGATAGCCCGGGTCAGGGATGAGTACGATGTCGCCGGGGTCGACCACGGCGATCGGGAAATTCGCGATTCCCTCCTTGGAGCCGATAAGCGCGCAAGCTTCCTTTTGAGGGTCGAGCACTACGCCGAATCGCGACTTGTACCAGCCACAGGCGGCCTCGCGAAAGCGGTCGAGGCCCTGATAATCGGGATAGCGGTGATTGAGCGGTAACTGGGCTGCCTTTTTACATGCCTCCACTATATGTGCCGGCGTGGGTAAATCGGGATCGCCGATTCCCAAGCTAATGACGTCCACACCCTTTTGCTGAACCTCACGCTTAAGCCGGTCCAATTCGGCAAAAAGGTAAGGCGGCAGGAGACTTAATCGCGATGCGACCCTAATCTGCACCTGATACGAGCTCTCCACAGCTCGAAGATGTTGAAGTAATTAACATACTTTGGATCGCTCCGAAACGGCCCCGGCGAGTCAAGGTGGGCATCCCGGGAAGCAGGTTATCAACCTGTCGATGCCACAATTTTCCAGCTTCAGCGCCGGGCGCCGCCGAACTTGGGCAGATTCAAATCTCGCCCTTCACTGCTTCGCCAGACTGTGCTGAGCGCCAAAGTCCCTTCTGGGGCGGGGTTGACGATGCGCGCCGTGGACACACAATCGATCATTATCTCTCCTTGCGGAACGATCATTCGGATGTTAGTAATTCTTCCGTTTGTTTACCGGCAAGGAGAGTCGCGGCGGAGCTGACGGCGACGGGCGAAGTCGCAGGGGAAGTAGAAGGATGAGGAGGCTCCAGCGTTGGCATCGCGAACCGCGACGGGAGCAATTCACGGAGCTTGGCGCTGACTGCCTGTGATTCGTCCGGCGGCGGGGCTTGAATCTGTTTTGACCGGTGCTGCACGTGGCAGTTACTTCTGCCCGGGTTTGACGCTGGAGGCGCGCACGCTGCGAAGCCTGCGTTGGGAGACGATGGCCCGACCAACCAGAGGCATGACCTGAAGAAGCGATGAACCGCTTACTCATCCCTATCGCGTTGCTCTTGTTTGCGAGCGGCGTCATCACCGTCGCCTTTTCGCAGCGGCCGTGGGCCCCGCGTTCCGATATCGACCAGCCGATCCCTTTCAGCCATCGTGTGCATGCCGGCATCAACAAAATCCCTTGCCAGTACTGCCATGAGTATGCGCGGGTGTCGGCGATGTCGGGAGTCCCTCCGGTTGAGCGATGTGTCGGCTGCCACGGCAGCGCTTTGCTCGGCGGGATTCAGCCTATTACTCGGGTTTGGACCGACAGCCATCAGCCGCCGTTTGAGATTCGTTGGAATCGGGTCTACGCGTTGCCTGACTTCGTGAAGTTCGTGCACAAGCCTCATATCTGGGCGGGTGTTGCTTGCCAGGAATGCCATGGCCCGGTCGAAACCATGGACCGCGTCGTGCCAGTCTACGAAATCAACATGGGTTTCTGCATTGATTGCCACGTCAAGCGCGGCGCCACCCAGGAATGTTTTGTCTGCCATCACTGAGTGAGGAATCCAATGTCAGAGGGGCTATCCAGGCGGTCATTCCTGAAGCTCGCTGCTACAGCCGGAGCGGCAGCCGCGATTCCGGGCTGCGAACCCGCTGCTCGAAAAATAATTCCTTATGTGGTGCCGGACGAAAACGTCATCCCGGGCGTTCCAACCTTCTATGCGACCACTTGTAACGAATGTCCGGCCGGATGCGGCATTATCGCCAAGGTGCGTGAAGGCCGCGTAATCAAACTCGAAGGAAATCCGGCCGACCCGATAAGTCAGGGCTCGATTTGCGCTCGCGGCCAAGCCGCCTTGCAGGGTTTGTACAATCCTGACCGACTTGCCAAGCCAATGATTCGCGCGGCCGACGGTTCATTGCGAGAAGTCTCGTGGGACGAAGCCACCACGCAACTTGACCATCGCTTGCAGGGCGCGGCCAAATCCGGCAAAAACCGGGTCGCCTTTATCGGCTCGTCCAACGGACCATCGCTGGACAATATCACCGCGCGCTGGATGAAAGCGTGGGGCTCCGGCCGGGTCATATTCTGGGAGCGTATCGGTGAGGAGCCTGCTCGTGCCGCGGCCCAGGCATGTTTTGGACGACGGGATCTTCCCGTTTATCGGCTCGAGCGGGCCGAGGCAATCATTTCCTTCGGAGCCGATTTCCTTGAAACCTGGGGTTCGCCGGTCGAATATTCTCGACAATACGCGGAATTCCGTATGCCGAAAATGCGCAATGGCGCCCTCTCGTTCGGCAAATTCGCATATGTCAGCCCCCGTCTAGGTACCACTGGAGCGAAAGCAGACCATTGGGTACATGCCCATCCAGGCACCGAGGGCGTGGTGGCGATGGGTGTGCTTAACGCAGTCGTTAACCAGGGATGGGTTGCTCAGGGGGCTGGCGTCGACACAGGTGCGCTGAAGGATTTCGTTGCTGCATACGACCCCCATACCGTCAGCGAGGCAACTGGCGCTTCGGTCGAAATGATTACCAGGCTGGCCTCTTGGCTGGGCCAGACCGACGGTGCGGTGGCGCTGGCGGGAGGCGAGGATCCCCAAACCTACATCGCCGCCTACGTGCTGAACGCGATTACCGGCAATCTCGGCCGTACGATGGGTTTCCTTAAAGACTCGCCGGCCGAAGCGCTGACCACGCCACAAAATGCCGCCTCGGTGATCCAGGCGATCCACAATGGGGATGTGGATGTTGTCGTGGTGGCAGGCGGCGCCAATCCTGTCTACTCGATGCCAATGTCATGGAACGCCGGTGCCGCGCTCAAGCGAGCGCCGTTTGTTGCATGGCTGGGGGAAGTTCCGGATGAGAGCGCTGAAGCCGCTCATCTTTTGCTGCCGACTCATCATCCCCTGGAGACTTGGCGTGATAGTCAGCCGCGGGCGGGTACGTATGGACTCGGCCAACCGGTGATGCAGCCGGTTTTTGCCAGCCGTCCCCTCCACGACATCCTGATCGAATCGGCCCACCTGGCGGCTGGTGCCGCAGGGCAAAGTATCCCATGGGAGAATGCAGCGGATGCGGTAAATTCGGCCTGGCAGCAACTGCAGGGCAAAATCGCGGCCGACACCAATGCCACTGAGTTCTGGAGTCAGTCGCTCCGCACAGGCGGTGCCTTTTTGGACGCCAAACCGGCTGACGTCAAGCTCGACCAGGCGGTGCTGCGGCATAAGATCCCGTTTAAAACCACTGAACAAGGAAGCCTCACTCTTACCGCTTTTCCGCATATTTTCCTCTATGACGGGCGCGGTGCTGACAAACCATGGCTGCAGGAGATGCCGGAACCGGTATCGCAGATTGTCTGGGATAGTTGGGTTGAGATGCATCCCCGGACTGCGGCCAAGCTGGGCTTGAAGCAAGACTACAAGAGCACCTACCTGTTCGCTGGCATAGATGTAATCGAGGTCTCGACTCCTAACGGCACTTTCGAGGCGGCCGTCCATATTACCCCGATGGTGATGCCGGGTGTTCTGGCGACGCCGATCGGACAAGGCCATTCGGCGTACGGCCGCTATGCCAAAAATCGCGGGGTGAATCTCTGGTCGTTTCTGCCTGAGGACGCCCGCATGGTCGCGGTCCAGGTGCGGACGACCGACAAACGCCACATGTTGGTCACGCCTCTGGGAAACAGTGACATGATGGGCCGCTCGATCATCGAAGCGATGAGCCTGGAAGAACTCGCGAACGGCAAGCAACCCGAAATCGCGCGCGAATCGGCGAAAGAAATGCCCCAACCCCCGTATGAGATGTACGATCCGATTCCGTACCCGGGGCATAAATGGGGCATGACTATCGACGTCAATGCCTGCACCGGATGCAGCGCGTGCGTGGCCGCCTGCTATGCGGAGAACAATCTTGCAATTGTCGGCAAGGAACGGGTCCATGAGGGCCACATAATGTCGTGGCTGCGCATCGAGACCTTCGTTCCATCACCAAGCGAAGCTGGCACGGCGCCCAATCTTTATATGGCGCCCATCCTATGTCAGCACTGTGATCACGCTCCATGCGAGCCGGTCTGCCCGGTGTTTGCGTCGGTCCATACGCGCGAAGGCCTCAACGCACAGATCTACAATCGTTGCATCGGCACCCGGTTTTGCGAAAACAACTGCCCTTACAAGGTTCGCCGGTTCAACTGGTTTGCGCCCGAATGGCCCGAGCCAATGAATTTACAGCTCAATCCGGACGTGACCGTACGCGGTGCCGGGGTGATGGAGAAGTGCACGTTCTGCATCCAGCGCATAACCGCGGCTGAGATCGACGCGCGCACGGAGGAACGTGAACTCAAGGATGGCGAAGTCATCACAGCGTGCGCCCAAGCCTGTCCCACGCGAGCGATTACCTTCGGTGACCTCAACGACCCTGGCAGTGCAATGGTGAGGCGGCGGGCCGACAATAAGGGCCGTATCTACACGATGCTTCCGGAGCTTAACGCCCTACCTCAAGTCACTTATTTGCGCTCGCTCTATCGAACTACGGAGAAGTCCTAATGGCAGCGGCCGTCGAGACCAATCTGCAGCCCCGTTACATTGATGTCGACCGCCAGGTCCAGCGCGCCATGGCCCCAGGCGGATTGACGTACTGGCTGTGGGTGCTGTTTTGCGCTTTTCTGACGGCACTTGGCATTGGCTTCTGGACCAACCAGGTTTACAAGGGTCTCGGCGTAACCGGCCTGACTGAGCCTACGATGTGGGCTCCCTACATTACTAATTTCGTGTTCTGGGTCGGAATCGCGCACTCGGGAACACTGATTTCGGCGATTCTTTTTCTGTTCCGTGTGCGCTGGCGCACGGCCATTTATCGCTGCGCCGAAACCATGACGGTCTTTGCAGTTGCGACCGCGGGCCTCTTCCCGCTGATTCACTTGGGCCGTTTGTGGTTCTTCTATTTTGTCGTCCCATATCCCAATGAACGTTACCTACAACCTGATTTCCGCTCGCCACTGGTGTGGGACTTCTTCGCCATCGGTACCTATCTGACGATCAGCACGGTTTTCCTGTTTACCGGCTTGATTCCGGATTGTGCCAACGCGCGCGAGTTCGCAACCGGCTGGCGCAAGACGCTCTACAGTATATTTTCTTTCGGATGGCAGGGGACCGACCGGCAGTGGCGCAACTTTCAAATGGTCTATCTGCTACTCGCCGGCTTCGCGACGCCGCTCGTGCTGTCGGTGCATAGCGTAGTGTCATGGGATTTTGCGATGACCCAGCTACCGGGATGGCACAGCACGATTTTCGCTCCTTATTTTGTCGCGGGAGCAATCTTTTCCGGGTGCGGGCTGGTGCTGACCTTGATTATCCCGATCCGTAAGTTTTGGCGGCTGCAAGAGGTGGTGACGATCTGGCATCTCGACAATCTAGCTAAAATCGTTCTACTAACGTCCCTTATCATTACTTACTCTTACTCGGTTGAATCTTTCATGGTGTGGTACTCGCAGGACTCGCTGGAAATGACTACTTTCCATCAGCGTTATTTCGGGCCGCAGGGGTACTTATTCTGGATTATGGTGGCGTGCAACTGCGTCATTCCACTGCTGCTGTTCAGCCCCCGGGTGCGCACTAATACAGTCTGGTTATTCGTCATCTCTATTTTCGTTAACATCGGAATGTGGCTCGAGCGGTTTGTGATAATTGCCGGATCGCTCGCTACCAATACGATGCCGTCGCAGTGGCGTTTCTATACTCCACATGTAACGGAAGTGGTAATCACTGTCGCAAGCTTCGGCTGGTTCCTGATGAACTTTTCACTGTTCGCGAAGTTTATGCCGATCGTATCAATGACCGAAATGAAGGAAGGAATAGGTTGGTTGCGGCAAGCCGTCCGCACCAGCTACCCATATCGGAAGGCAGCATGAGCGACGTCGCGGTAATCTCAACCTTCGACAGCGACGAGGAGTGCGCTCAGGGAATTCTGGCGCTGCACGATGCGCGCATCCATGAATTCCGCGCCTTTTTTCCGTTCCCCAGCGAAAAAATCATGGAGGCGGTTGATCATGTGCGTGCTTGGGGCCGCAGCCCCGTACGCTACTGGCAGCTCTTCGGTGGGATTACCGGCGTGCTTACGGCAATTGCAATCACCTTCGGCACTTCATGGGAATGGAACCTGATTGCGGGTGGCAGGCCGATTATCTCAGTACCGCCATACATCATCATAATGTTTGAATTGCTGATCCTCATCGGCGGGCTCTCGGGACTGACCGGCTTTTTCGTGCATAACCGGATGCCGGTGTTCGATCCGTTCCCCGGCTATCGTTCGCGCTTCTCAGAGGACAAATTCGGCCTGGTCGTGCAGTGCGAAGAGAGCGCCGCAGCCAAAGTCGAATCCGTTTTACGTGATGCCGGCGCTGAAGATATTACCCGAGAAATTTTGGAAGCAGCCACCGAGCATCACTAAGAAGCGGGCGCGAAGAGAAACTGGACAGCCCATCGCATGGAAAACCAAATGAGTTCTCACCAACCGGCTTCGCTTGGGGCAGCGGCGCTTCGGCCCTTGCGCGAACCGATGCAACTTAATTGGGCACCGTGGAACACGCTCGCCATGGTCTTATCGGTGATTGGCCTGGCCGGCTTTGTCATTGCTTTGATACTCGGCCGCAGCCAGCGTGTTTGGGAGATATGGCTGGTTAATTTCCTTTTTTTCAACGGTGTTGCGCAGGGTGGCGTAGTTTGTTCGGCGGCCTTTTATCTGACGCAAGCGCGATGGGCCGGCACCACCCATTACCGCATGGCTGAAGCATTCAGTCTGTATCTGGCAATCGGATTCGTCCTGTTCTGGGGTATTTTTATCGGTCGAATTTCAATTTTTCCTTGGATTCTCCATCCATCGCCCAAGCAGCAGCTCTGGCTTAATGTGCCATTTCTGTTCGCGCGCGACGGGATTGCCCTGCTGGTCATGACCATTATCAGTCTCTGGTTCGTGTCATTATCCCGCCGCCCCGAAGCTCGCTCGTGGGCTGGCCGATTCGGCGAAATCGACATGCCGCCGGTAGCGATTCGGCGACTGGCACCGGTTGTGGCGATCCTTTACTGCGCGATCTATTCCCTGCTGGCGTTTGATCTGATCATGTCGCTATCGCCGAAATGGCACAGTACATTGTTCGGATGGTGGTATTTCGCGACCGATTTCTGGAGCGCGACTGGTCGCAATGGGGCTGATGGCAGTCATGTTCCGGCGTGCCTTTGGCCCCAACACGACCGCATCGGCCCCTGGAGTTCTCCACGATATCGGCAAGCTGATATTTGCGTTTTCTATCTTCTGGATCTACACCGGGTTTGCGCAGTATTTGGTGATCTGGTACGGCGATATTCCAACCGAAACGTTCTTTATCGTGCAGCGCTTCTGGCATCATCCATGGACATTTTTGTCCTGGTCCGCCCCAGTTCTGATCTGGGTCATCCCGTTCCTGGTTTTGCTTGGCGTGCGGCCCAAGCGTACGCCGGGGATATTGGGAACAGTCTCACTGCTTGGTCTCATTGGGGTATGGATTCTGAACTTCATCCTGGTGGTGCCATCGCTCTCGCGCGACCGCCTGCCCCTCGGATGGATTGAGCTGACGATCACTGCTGGCTTCCTTGGCATTTTCCTGCTTTGCGCAATTCCCGGCCTGAGGCGAGTGGCGGCCGCCGCTTTGGAGCCGGTATCTCCGGAGCTTCAGCCACGGATGGAGTAGGATTGATGACGCGACGTTCGTGGAAATCTACTCTTGCAAGTGTCCTCCTGGCGACCCTCGCGCTGACCGTTACCGGGTGTAAGCCACAGGCGAGATATCCACTCGATACGCTGGCGCCCACCTCGGACCTCACCAAGAGCATTTACGACCTGTTCGTCGAGGTCACTGTTCTGGATATTATCGTACTGATTGTAGTGGTCGGAGCCTTGTTCCTGGCCATGCTGGTGTTTTCAACTCGCACCGGCGGTCCCCGGCAGCCCTCAGTCAAGCATTCGGACATGTACCTCGAAATGGCCTGGACGATAATCCCGGCATTGATCCTGCTGGCTATCACCGTGCCGACGGTTCGCGTCATCATCCGGACGCAGCCATACACATGGCCCAAAGACACACTGCCGGTCGAAGTGATTGCTCATCAGTGGTGGTGGGAATTCCACTATCCGACGCTGGGGGTGGAAACCGCCGATGAGGTCCACATTCCGACTGGGCAGACGATTCACTTCGAGTTGTTTTCCAAGGACGTGATTCACAGCTTTTTCATGCCGCAAGTCGGGGGCAAGCGTGATGTCATTCCCGGGCAGGAGAACCAGATTACCCTGGTCGCTAATGTGCCCGGGGAATACTACGGGCAATGCACTGAATTCTGCGGCGATTCGCACGCGAACATGCGGTTTCGCGTATTTGTACAGACGCCCGCCGATTTTGAGCAGTGGGTCAAGCATCAACTTGAACCGCCGGTGAAACCTGCTTCCGGTCCTGGCCGCGGCCGGGGCGAAGATTTTTGCCAACGCGCCGTGCGCGATTTGCCATACGGTTCGGGGAGTGTCGGGATTTTCCAAGGAATACACCTATGGGTTCCGCGGACCCGACCTGACCCATTTTGGCAGCCGCTCCACGCTGGCGGGTTCGATGATGGACAACACGCCGCAAAACGTGGCGAGGTGGATTCGCAACCCCGATGAGGTCAAGCCCGGCGCCAACATGCCGACGCTGGGGCTCAGTGGCGGCGAAATGAACGAATTGGTGGCTTATCTGGAAAGCCTGAAATAGGACGCATCATGGCTGCGCAACCAAAACCCCTATACGTACGCGAACTCAACTATCTCGAAGGCGGCGGCATCTATGGTTGGTTGACTACCATCGACCACAAGCGCATCGCCGTCCTCTATGGCGTCACGGCGCTGGTGATGCTGTTGTTCGGCGGAGTTGAGGCGCTGCTGGTGCGCACGCAATTGATGGTGCCGAATAACCATTTTCTGACCGCGCAGCAGTATAACCAATTCTTCACAATGCATGGTTTGACGATGATCTTCCTCGTCATCATGCCATTGGAGACCGGTTTTTTCGGCAATTTCCTGATTCCGCTGCAAATAGGCGCGCGCGACGTCGCTTTTCCGCGGCTAAACGCGCTCAGTTACTGGGTGTTTCTGCTCGGTGCGATCACGATCAATCTCGGCTGGATTTGGGGCGCACTGCCTAACGACGGTTGGTTTGGCTACGCGAATCTGACGGAGAAATTCTATTCACCCGGCATCAATATCGACTTCTACGACATCGGGCTCTTGATCCTGGGCGTGTCGTCGGTGATGAGTGCGTTGAACTTCTTCGTAACGATCATCAATATGCGCGCCCCCGGCATGACGTTCTTCCGCATGCCGATGTTCATCTGGTCGCTGCTGGTGACCACCATCCTGATCCTGCTGGCCTTTCCGGCTTTGACGGTGGGTCTGATCTTTCTCTTCATGGACCGCTATTTCGATACTCACTATTACCAGGTGATCGCGGGTGCGACGCCCATGCTGTGGCAGCACCTTTTCTGGATTTTCGGCCATCCGGAAGTTTACATAATGATTCTGCCGGCGTTCGGCCTGATCTCGGAAATCATTCCGGTATTTTCACACAAGCCGCTGTTCGGCTATCCAATGATGGCTTACTCGCTGATCCTGATCGCGTTTTTGTCATACGGCGTTTGGGGCCATCATATGTTCGCGACTGGTATGGGTCCGATTGCCGACAGTACCTTTGCCATAACCTCGATGCTGATCGCGATTCCAACCGGTATCAAGATTTTCTCGTGGGTTGCGACGGTCTGGGGCGGCCGGTTGCAATTTTCGACCGCTTTTTTATTTGCAATTGCGTTTGTGCTCCAGTTCACTATCGGCGGCCTCAGCGGAGTCATGCATGCCAGCCCGCCGATCGATCTTGAACAAACCGACAGCTACATTATCGTCGCCCATTTTCACTATGTGCTCGGTCTGGGTGCACTCTTCGCGATCCTGGGTGCGCTGTACATGTATTGGCCCAAAATTACCGGGCGCATGCTTAATGAAAAGCTGGGCAAGTGGAATTTCTGGCTGGCGGTCTGGTCGTTTAATGCGACCTTCTTCCCGATGCATTTCCTGGGCGAACTGGGTATGCCGCGGCGTATCTATACCTATCCGCCTCATATGGGGTGGGATTTTTGGAATTATTGGGAAACCATCAACGCCTATATTATCGCGCTCTCCTTCATCATCCTGGCTATAAACGTTTGGTGGAGTCTGCAATACGGTGAGCGCGCCGCCGCCGACCCGTGGGACGCGCGCACGCTGGAATGGTCAACTCCGACTCCGCCGCCGGTCTACAACTTCGCCGCGGTACCGACAGTTATGGCGCGCGACGCGTTCTGGGTGGCGAAGTACGGCAACGTAGAGGCGACCGGGCTGGAGCAATCGAATGTCGCTGCGACCGCGCCATCGCTGGTTGACGTGAGTAAGATCCATATCCCGGCGCCATCGCTCTACCCGGTGTTCATCGCGCTGGGGGTGTTCGGGATGGGCATTGGGATGCTGGTCGAGTGGTACCGGGTAGTGCTGATGGGCGCGGCGCTGTTGGCGATTTCGGTCATCTCGATGACATTCGAATATCCGAGTTGGGGCCGCGAGGATCCGCATGCGGTAGCGGAAAGTTTCCTTTCCCTCGACAGCCGCAAGGTCGGAATCTGGAGCTTTATCGGCTCGGAATGCGTGTTCTTCGCGAGCCTTATTTCGACTTACATGGTTTACAAGGCGCGCAGTACGGGTCCATTTGATGCTGATATCTTGAATATCCCATTGACCTCGTTCAGCACCTTCGTGCTGCTGATGTCGAGCTTGCTGATGGTATTAGCGTTGGCCGGTTACCAGCGTAATGACAAGTTCTGGGGCACGTTCTGGCTGATTGGAACTGCAATCTTTGGTTGTATCTTCCTCGGCGGGCAGGTTTACGAATTTGGCGATTTCTGGTTGAACGAAGGAATGCTGTTCAACAGCAATCTCTTCAGCCAGTGCTTCTACACACTGGTCGGTTTTCACGGTTTCCACGTATTTATTGGCGTATGCTGGCTGGTCACGCTTGCCGTTGCCGGAATGCTCGGGAAAATCGATACCAGGCGATCGTTAGCGGTTGAGATCGGGGGTTTGTACTGGCACTTCGTCGATATCGTATGGGTCGTGATCTTCACGCTGGTCTACCTGATGAGGACAATTAAACACGCATGAACGAGCACGCTGTCGAACACGCAGTCGGACGCGCGCACGCGGTCGAGGAGCATCATCCGCAGGCGCCCACGTACATCGTGGTTGCGATCATCCTGACGATTCTTACCGCATTTGAAATCGGCGTCTTTTACGCGCCCTCCCTGCAGGTGATTCTGGTGCCGCTGCTGATCATTTTGGCGATCCTCAAGTTCATCCTGGTCGCAGCGTTCTACATGCACCTGCACTTCGATAGCCGGGTTTTTTCTGCCCTGTTCATCTTCCCCCTGGGACTGGCGGCTCTGATCGTTCTTTCGTTGATGCTTCTGTTCTTCTACCTCGGTGAGCATCTCGCGCTCTGACTGTCCATCAATTGTTCAATGTGGCAAGCTGACCCATCGACGCTGATTGCTTTGCTCGTACTAGCGGGTATGTACGTTGGCGCCTCGTTCAAACTCGCTCAACGCCCGACCGCGCGCCAAGGTATTGCCTTCGTCGCCGCCCTGTTGACGATTTTCATAGCGATCACGGGGCCGCTCGATGAACTAACGAAGGATCGTTCGTTTGCGGTCTATATATTCCAGCAGATGCTACTGGTGTTCGTGGCTCCACCGCTGTTGTTGTTCGGACTTCCCGCATGGATGCTGCGGCCGGTGATGCTGAATCGTTTCCTGGAGCCCATCGCGCGCGTGATTACGCGGCCAATCTTCGCGTTTCTGCTGTTCGCCGCGGTTTTTACCCTGATTCACTACCCGATGGTCTGCGACCGCGTCTGCCATGTGCAACCGTTCTATGGCAATCTGCACGCACTGCTCCTGTTCGTCGGCAGTTTGCTATGGTGGCCGCTGCTGAGCCCACTGCCGGAATATCCGCGCATGACGTATCCGATGCAGATCATGTACCTGTTTCTGCTGATGATCCCAATGACCGCGGTGGCGGCGCCGATCACGCTGGCGAGTTCAGTCCTATACATGTTCTACATGGGTGGCACGCATCCGTTGGGGCTCACGCCGATGGCCGACCAGGTGCTGGGTGGCCTGATCATGTGGGTAGGGCAGGGCGTCTACATCATGTTCGTCTTCACCGCGATTTTTTACCGCTGGTCCCGTTGGGACGACCAGGAAGAACCGCCCCTCAACCGCGAGCCAATTCCGGGATTTCAGCCAGTCGCGACCCATCATTAGTAGGAAGACCACGTGACCATGATAACCGAGCGCCGTCCATCCATTGGCTAATCGCGCCTG
>CAVWAA010000009.1:0-152001 GCA_963752805.1 Binataceae bacterium (SeqCode) | reverse complement strand
TTTCTTCGGTTTTTTCACCGGCTCGATTCTATCCGCACCTCGCAGACTCGTTTGCTCGCTTCGGCCCAAGCGGCCTCCGCTAGTGGCGTCAGGAGAGCGGCGGAGTGGAGGCGGCGGAGTCTTGAGGCCGTCAGAGGTAACGACGGTGAGGGTAGGGCGCTTGTGATTGACCCCGAGCGGAAGAAAGAGCTGCGGTCCCCCTTCGATCAATTCGAGGCGCGGTTTCGGCCCGCGAATAACCAGCCGCTCTCCAGTCTTGGCCAGCATCACGCCATAGTCGGAGATGATTACGGAGTTCATATCGGAGTCATCTGCTCCCCCAAGGTGAGACTTACGCCTATCGGGCCGCTCCTTCGGGAAACTCCAGAATCAGAAGGCTTTCCACCGGATCGCGAAGGAATGCTTCAATTAAAGGGCATGGGCCGTACACCAGGCGGAGCGTAGCAGAGCCGAGCAAAGGAGTCCGCGACGTGCGCAGATCGGGAAGACACGCAGTATTGTCACAGTCGTAACGTTGCCGATTGATAGCCGGATTACCTTGGGCGGAGCGCCGTAAAGAAAGCTAAGTTGGCGGAAATTACCATACTTCGAGACAATGATGAAACTTTTGTTGCGGGCGAACTCGCAGCCTGCGGAATCGGACTGGCGTGGAGGTCGACCGGATCGACATGCACGCTGCCAGGAAAGCGGGCTCGAGCTGGGCGACCAGTCGAAAGCTGAGATTCTCGTTCAAGCAGCAGCTTCACGCTGCGGAGCCGCTCGCCAGGCGGCGTTCGCGGGCGGCGGCGAAGGCGAGGCAGGCTCGGATATGCTCCGGCTTGAGTGCAGGAAAGTCAGCCAGGATCTCAGCCTCGGTCATTCCGCCGGCCAGATATTCCAAGACGTCGGCGACGGTGATGCGCGTTCCCATGATACACGGTTTACCGCCGCGCACTTCCGGCGAAATCGTGATGTAATCTTGAAACTTCATCGACCCAGTAAACCGCCGCTCCAGGCTAGTTGCAAGCGCATTTATGAGAACGGCTCGAAGTGCGGCCGTGGCCCGCGAATCACCAGCCGCTCGCCGGTCTTGGCCAGCATCACGCGCAATCGATGCCGCCGATCAGCACGAGCAGGGATGTCACGGATGCGTATCTCGTTCACTTAGCGCGGCGCAATCGGCTGAAGCTGGCAACCTTCGACGCCGCGCTGTGTGAGAAGGAATGGGCGCGAGGGTGGCCGAGGCTCCGACCACGTAATCCGCCGCGCTCCGCGATCTTGGCGAACATCACGCCGTAGTCAGAGATGATGACGGAGTTCATGATTTGGTCCCCCAAAATCTCAGTTAATCGTAGCCAGACTCTTCTGTCATAAGGCCCTCGTCAGTGTACGGCACTCTTGCAATCAACGCTTGCTCGACAGGATGCTTGTCGATTTTTCCTTCGCGTCTAAGTCGGGCAAGCTGACGGAACGAGATCGGAACGAAGAGTTCGGAAGCCCTGAGCGGCTCCTGTTCCATTAGTTGGTCATATTCATTGACGAAGGTCTCAGGGAGGACCTCTGTGCCGTCGAAAAGACTGTCGAAAAGCTCGGCGAGTTCCGGCTTTGACTGAAACGCGCGCAGGTCGCTCAGGCACGATGCAATGAATTCCTCCCGTCCATGTTGCACTTCGGCGATCCAGTTGCGCTCGATTTCTCCGGAGTAAACCAGATCGAGCAGCTCCCCCACCTTCGATTCGTCGAGCACAGTGCCGTTGCAAGGGACCAGCGCATCAAGCGCGGCGTTGACGAACGAGTCTGGGTAGACGCCCTGGCCCGAGGCGGGAGAAGTGAGAACGTACACCGGACAAGGCGGCCTTTTGCGGGCGCGATTGACCCTGCCGAAGCGCTGAATCAACGCTTCGAGAGGAGCAGGTTCTGTGAATATGGTATCGAAGTCGATATCCAAGCTAACCTCGACGACTTGGGTAGCAACCAGCACAACTGCGGGCGCTGCTGTTTGGCGTTCTTTGGTGCCCATCCGCGAAGCCAACATACGTTCCTTGTGATATCGATCACGCGAATTGAAACGGCTGTGAAGGATCTCGGGTTGGATACCATGTTGTGCGAGCGAAGGCGCAAGCAAACGATGCACGCGTTTGCTACTCGATACGGTGTTGCACACCACCAGCACGGACTGGCGCGCGGCGGCGAGCGCGGCAACTCTGCCCAGGATTGAAGCGTCCTCGATTCGTCCGGTAACGAATTCAAGGCGGTGCCGTGCGAAGCTCTGATACAAGTCCGGGCTGGCGAAAATCTGATGAGGTGTCGCTAGGGTTTCGTCCAGGAGCTTTCGCAAGACCGTCGGAAACGTAGCGGACATTACAATGAAGCGCCCTCCCAGCCGGCGTGCGAGGTATTCCGCCATTCCGAGTATCATTCCCAGACGTTTAGGCTCATATGCGTGGATTTCGTCGAAAACAAAGAGTCCATTCGCCGCGTCGGCGATGATCGACTCGTAGCCGCGGAGCCGGAACGCGCTTCGTAGCAGTTGATAAGGAGTAAGGACACGGACCGGATGAAAATGCAGGTGAGCCAGAGAGCGTTGAAAGCGAGCAGTCTTCGCGGCAGCGGACTGATCATAACGGTCCGTTTCGAGAAGGCGACGATAAAGAGCCTGCGCGGCGCGTGAGTGCTGGAGGGTGACGAGTTGCGGAAAGACCCTTGTCAGCCGGTCATACATCGCGTTGGAACTTGCTTGATAGGGAAGAACGTAGAATAGGCGCCCGGTCGGAGAATTGCCGCGTTGGCTGGCCGACCAAAGAAGAGCGGCCTCGGTCTTGCCGCTGCCGGTGGGTGCAGCTAGTAACGTGTTGCCCTGGATGGTCGATGCGACTTTCTGATGACGGTGAAGCTCTCCGGGAGACAGGTTAAGCCGTTCGAGGATGGCGGCCGTATCGTGGCCCGGCAAGCGCGGCGGCGTGACGTGCGCTGATGCAGTGTGATCAGCGAGGAGTATGATGCCTCTGAGTGCCAGGGCGGAAAGGTTCGATGCTGACTCGGACGGCTCGCGTTCAAGGGAATCGAAGAGGCTCTGATAGCGACTCAAGGCAGTGTAGATGCGCGCCGCAGCATGCGCGCGAAAGTCCGTTGCCGGATCTGCCGGGATCGCTGGTGAGATTCCGAAGACCGGCAAGCGTGTCTTTGCCAACCAGTGCGCGATCTCGCTACGGATGAATTCGGCAAGGGCTGCAGCAACACTGTTAGATATTTCACCGACCAGCTCCGTTACCGGATCGAAAGGGTCATGCTCCGGATCTCTACCCGCGGATCAGGCGATCGATCACATCAATGTCCTTATGATGCGAAACGATCCCCGCCGCTACCCAAGGAAGATCGCCTTCGATGTCCGGGTGGAGCGCCCAATCGAGGAATGCGAGCGAGAGGACCTCGTGACGATGGTTCCATCGTGCGCCCTTCTCCCTGAGCACGCGCTGGAATCCCGCACCGGCTTTCCCGAGGTCATGCAGAGCACAAGCCAGAGCTGCGCGGTGCCATAGGCGGACGTCACCTACGCGTGTCGCGAGTCCCGGCAGAAGATCGAATAACCTTTCCAACCTGGACAATACCGAGGCGGTGTGCCTAAGGAGTGTTTCACCGGTCGCTTCATTCGGGCCAGCACTCTTCGCCCATATGTTGGCGAGCACCTGGCGTGACTGCGTAGGTAGCATCACATGTTCAGGCGAAGGAATGAAACGCGAGCGCGCGGTGGGCGCCGCGCCATTGAGGTGAGTCTGGATCGATGAGAAGCTCCGCGTCCTCTCCCTCGAAGCGAAGCATCTGGCGGCTGCCTAGATGAGTTTCGCTGTTGGCGCCGTGAAAACGCGATCGCGAAGCACAATATAGCGTTCGAATAACGCCTCGCGATGAGGAGGCGGCCCAACGTAACGGGGCATCAGAACGGTGGTGCCCCGGCCGGTGCGGCGGCGGAAATCTGCAGGGAGAAGCGTGTCCTCGTAATACCCGAGTTCGGAAGAAAGAAGCTTAACTTTCTCGACCTTGATGTAGGCGGCGAGGTCTTGCGAGCGGCCGAGGATCACTGTGAAACGAGGTCTTCGAAAAGCCTCTTCTAAGTCGAGACGATCTACATAAAGCATCATGCGGCAACCGAACAGAAATTGACGACCTGTCGGTTGAACAGTCGCGCTGGTCGAGGAGGGGTAGGCAACGCCGCCGATCGCAAACGGGCGGCTACCCCCTGGCACAATGATGTGCTGATTTTCGAGATCTTCTCCTTTTCCTATCGTGGTGAACCTATATGCGAATCGAAAGTTGCGCGGGTCAGGGAAGTCCCCGACGGCGCTCGCGATATGACCATATATTGTCGCGGGCGGAGGCATGTCGAAGGTGAGCTGTCGGCCGACCAGAAAATGGGGCAAGCGAAACGAGCAGACCGGCGCTTCCAGTTCTACGCGGAGGACCTCCATTTTCAGTCGTACCAGGCGTCGTTGCCTTCCTTTGACAATTCGGCGGCAAGTTGCGCCATCATCTCGCGTGGATGGCCCCATCGAAGCTCAACACCGGATAAATCGTGTTTGGAAAGCTCCTCCACCTTTTCGCGCTGATCATCGAGATACCCTTTCGCCCACCCGACGAAGACCTCCGATAGAATTTGGTCCTTGTACACATGCAGAACCTCTTTGAGAGTATCGATAATGACCTCTGGATCGCTTTGAGCGTTCGGGCGGACGATCCTGGCAAAAGGGTTGTTGCCCGCCTTGAGCACGGCGCAAATGAGTAGACCGGGGGTCACATCGGTGTAGTGCAAGGTAAGCTTGGCGCCGCCTTCGAGCTCGCCGAAAGCCTTAACCAACGTCGCCACGCGTCGTGTGCGCTCGGGGTTCGGAAGCCGAAATGCAGGCTGACCGTGGACACTGACTTCCAGCAGTTTTTGCTCCACCGCTAGCTTGACGCGGACTTCATCGAGATTTCGGTATCCTACGCGCCCGCCGTTGAAGAAGGTCCCCGCCGTGGACAGGTCCAGCGAAATGAGGCCTTGAAGCGTAGCGCGATAGAACTGATGCTCATGCGGAACGGGATCGCCGTCATGCCGCGCCATTGTGCCGAAATCGTCAACGACTCGAACCGGACCTATTGAGACGAGAGTACCCATTCTGAGGGGCGAGATGCGCGTGATCTCACCGGTTACGGGTGTCTGATTCCTTCCCGCGTCCTCGTTGCGTGCACCAGCGCGCTTGGACGGCGCGCGCATGTAGCCGAACAGATCGTCGTCCCACCAACGTAGAGGGTTCGCATCGGTGTACGCGATCTTAGCTTCGCGGAATACCGGAGCCGCCTTCCATTCTGGAACCGAGCGCTGAGATAGGTTCTCAGCCAATAGCGAACGGCTTGGGCTGATACGTACGGATAGTCGCCTCCGGCGCGGCCCCTGATGCGTTTGACCGCGATCGTGTTGTCAGTGCGTGCGCCTTCCTCGGCACCAGCGTTGTTCAGCGCCGACGCTGGGGCCTCGATCAGCATCATTCCAGCTACGAAAGCCATTGGTCCCCTCCCATTTAACTAGCTTCGCTCGAGCGGCTGCCGTCGGGCGACGGCGTATCGGCATCGGCGGTTTCCTCTGTCGCTTCCACTAGATCTTTGACCGCATCTGGCTCCTTCGTGAACCATCCGTCCGTATACAGTTTTTCGATTAAGCGAATGAGCACAAGATCGATAGCAAGCCTGCGGTCGATTCTTGGCCGTTCGTCTGCGGCCTCGAAGACCAGGACAAATTCGTCGAACGAGGTTAGAGGAGTCTTTCCTCTCCCTACACGCTCGGCCGAGGCCTTAAGGAGACGATTCCTGAATCCAGGATAATTGTTGGTCATGCAGAGATTGCGAAAGAGCCGGCGATCATTCTCGGACGTGATGTGAGATGCGACTCGGTCCGCGAATTCGCGGACCGCTTCAATGCGGGCGTTATCCATTCCGAGAACCTCCGTCAGAAACATATGTGTGAGTCGCCATGAGACAAGTTCGATCTCTCGAGCCGCTGCATATTGGGTGCGTGGATCATTCTTTTGTTGCCGAGCGAAACGCCAGGCGCGGCGTAGGAAATATGTTCGAATGAAACGCGCGGCTCCGTCCGGCAGTCGGAACAGATCCTCATAAAGAAAATTGCGGTTCTTGCCCGCCTCAGGCGGCGCTGGCTTCTCCCGTATCGGTGTTTTGTGCGAGGACTTAGCACTATTTGCCCGCAAAGGCGCGGGATTTTCCCACGCACGCGCGACGATTTTGTTCCATATATCAGAGCTGCCAGCGCGGGACGCTTTCGCGACGAACGAAACAACTTCACTTGGAAGTTCGAACACATCTATGTCCGGACCCTGTCCGGAATTGCTCAGATGGTAAACCGTCACGGACGGGCGAGTCCCAGTCTGGCTCCCTGAAGCTGACCAACCCCTCCTATGCATTATGTCGATCAATGCATCGACTGTGAGTGTCCGAGGCGCTTTCGCGTCTTCATATTTTTCTCCCGACTTCTGAGCGAGTAGCAGAAGCTTGCGATTGTCTGCGAGAAATCTGTGTGCGAACTCGTACGTAATGCTCTGATCGTCGGGACAGTGGACAGCAAGCGCGCGCCCGTGGCATCGACGTGCTCCGAGCGGGAAGGCCTGTATGGCTAACAGAAAGTCACCGCTGATTGGCATTCCGCCGGCACCGTCAGGAAAGAAATTCAACACGTCCTCACCCGTGATAAGGGGGACGTGCTGGCGATTAACGATTCGGGCGGCGGGTGCGCCGGAGAAAACGCAGCGCAAATGTGCCGCCGCCGGATCCGGGTCATGCTCGAACCCTTGCAGGATCTGGCGTTTATAGTCTTTCTTTTTAGCGTCGCCGACGGTCGGATTGACGTAAGCCGAGTTAACAAAAACGCAAGTCAGATATGACAATAATTTTCCGGAGAAGTACTCGCGCTCCATGAAGCGGCTGATCTTCCTCAGATCGTCTTGCGTTAGCGCGCCCGGGTCGGGTTTCTCGCAAAACGCACAGATGGTCGCGACGCCCACGTCTGCGATCGGATGACCTGTGTATCGAAGTGTCATTCGTTTACCCGATACTGCCCCGCCGAACGTGGCGCCGTGGCCGACATGGATATACAACGGGATTAACTCGCCCTCGTACGTTGTACGACCCTCGATCTCCTCCCGTTCCATCGGCGATCCTGGCGTGCGCTATAACGCCGCCATTGTATCCACTTGCTGTTATCGCGGGTCAAGCGTAACCCGCCTGCTTTTCGGGAACCGCGCGGGAATTCAATCGTTCCGTGCCGATCCCTCCACCACGCGGCAGAAAACCGCCGCTACGGCCGGGGTAAAAACGGGGTGGGTGCCGGATGGGTTGGAGCGCCTCTCCCCGGACCGAACGAATTGCTTTGTTCAGCCCGAAGGGCCTCGAAAGAACTCCGGTTCGGCGACACGGCGAGGCAGGGCGCTGAGGAAAAAAAGAATCGTGTTGTCTGCTTCCCAGAGGTTCAGGCAGCGGTGTCAAATTCCGCGACGATTTTGCTCCATGGGACTGCCGGCTTGCCATCGCCGCTTCGCGCAACCAGGCCCGCCTGCTCTAGCGCCCTGATGTCGTCGAAGGCGTTTTTGTAATCGCGGCCCATCGCGCGCGCCAGCTTGCGCACACTCAGCGGACCCTGCTGCCGCAGCACGCGAAGCGTCGCGAGCCGCCGCGGCGTCAATAACTTTAACAGGGTGGAAAGATCCTCAAAATATAAGCATTCCTTCGGCATGGTCCGCCGGCCCGCCTCCGCTTGTTTCCACGCCTGGACGAACTCGTTCGCTGAAGATCGTGCTTCTTTGATTCCGAGCACAATCCGCTTGGTTGCTCTCATCTGTCGGCATCCCTCAGTCGTCCGATATCGGCCATAAAGTTTCGAACAGAGCAGTCACGTTATTGAAACGATAACTCTCCTCGCGCCCCTCGATGTGCCGATGGTCGCCTTTGCCGGTTTCGTTGTCATAGCGAACCAGGCATTGCCCATTGGCAGTGCCGTAGTAAAGGCGGTACTTGAACCTGTACGGTCTCGCGGCAGTACGCCTCGGCAGCCTCCACAATACCATTTCACGGACTGAACCGTCCGCGTAAATGTAACGTTGGCGAAAGACCAGTACGGCCGCTCCGGCCATATGGTATTCTAGCCCATACCACTCAGTCCTTCAAAAGAGCGTGCGCCCGGAGACCGGGCCGAACATCTCGCCTCAATCGATGCGAGAGCTCCAGAGGCGTCTATCTTGATGTCTCAAACCGGCTTCCCTGCTGGCTAAGAAGTTAACGGTGACCTCGCACGGAAGGGAACGCACCACCAAGCTCATCCTGCCTTCCGATGTCCCTCCATGTAGGATCGCAGCACCGCGTTCATGCGCGACTGGTAGCGGCGCCCTTGCGCTTTGAACCAGTCGAGAACGTCACGGTCCAGGCGGAGCGTTACCGGGTGCTTGCCTGCCGGCAGGACGATTGGGGCATCTTTCCAGAACTCCAAGTCTGTGGGTTGAGCGTCTGGGTCCGACTTGGCCGCACGCATGATTTCTTTCTCGCTCATGGATGTCACACGCGCCCCGTCGCTCTTGCCTTTAATCCTCGCGCGCCTGCGCATGACGGTACGCTTCTCTTTCATCTCTGTTCGCCCTCCGCGCCGAGATAATACGGCGCTTGGACTCGCGCCAGGTATAAACGACGAAGAGATCAGTCCGCTTGCAACCCGACGACGGCTATTCGCTGCTCGCCATAGTCGCGCCGCATGTCAACCTTTGCGAGCACGCCCGCTGAAGATTCGGACCGCATCGTCGAAGTCGATTCGATGCTTGGCGAGATTGGCCGCATTCTTGGCCGGGTCCCGTTCAAACGCCATCGAACATATTTACAATTGTATTCACAACAGGTTCTGACTGGCAAACGGGCACCGTCGAATCCACGTTCGTACCCCGTAGTCGCCAGCCCGAATCTCGCACCATGCCCGCCGTGGACGAATTGACCGAAGCGCGGGAATTTCCAGAACGCGGTGAAATTGGCTTAATAAGTGGCGCGCCGACGATGACCTCCCATTCCATTTGTCCCTCCTGGCGCCAGCTCTAGCGTTCAGCCGTACAAATAGCAGTAACGGGTGTGAGCAATCCTGGCTGGGCGCCGGGTCAGGGCCGTTTCTGTCATCAGCGAAGTATGGGAGCGAAGCATCTCGGCCGAAGCGATAGATTTGTTCTTGGCGCGCGACGCCGGAAATCGCTCCGCGCAGATTCTTCGCTTCACTCAGAATGACAGAAAGGGCCGCATGAGATTGAGGTATTATTACCGAGGCTTATGAGACATTACCGCTTCCATTTTGTCCACTTATTGTCTCGAACAATTGAATCGATGCCGCCTTGATTGGCCGGTCCGCGGTTCAGGACGAAGCGCCCCTCGATCGCCTGATCCGCTTCCAAGTGCAAGCCGGGCAAGCGCTTGAAGTCCGCGCGATTCGCAGTGGCGAAGCTGGCGCCGCTACGGATTGCGGTCGCGGCGATCATGCAGTCGATGAACGAGCCGCGGCGGCGCCCCGAGCGGTTGAACAGTTCCGCGGCCTGGACCGAATCCTCCAAAACGAAAGGCTCGGGCTCCCCGACAATCGCCGCCGCCAGCGCAAGTTGCCGCGAGTCCAACGGTCCACACAGAAATTCGGCCCATCCAACGCAACTCATCCCGAGCTTGGCCCCGGCCGCGATCCATTCGCGCAAGTCCCGGTCCTCTGCGGAGTTCGCGGCCATCGCCCGGATTAGAAAACTGGTATCGAGATGAATTATCGTCTGCGCCATTCGCGCCGCCCCGAGCTCTTCACTCTCTCTTGCCGGACCTCCAGCGACCATTTCCGGGCCTGATGCGCCGTCAATTTGAGGGTCTTCTGCAGTTGGCCCAGCGCTTCCAGCGGTGATGGCGCGCCCTCCGCCTGCTCGCGGGCCACCGCCTCGATTGCGCGCCGCAGCACTTCCGATTTCGAAACCCGCCATCGGGCGGCCACGCGATCCAGTTTTCGGATCGTGTCCACGTCCAGCGCGTAGGTAGATTTGATGGATGTTCGGGCCATAATCTAAATTGTATGGCCATAAATAGGGTGCGGGTCAATCACGAGACCGTCTCGCTCCGCCCTGCTTGCGCCGCACCGATTCGATACTTCCCCAACCCAAACGTGGCGCCGTGGCCGACAGGCAATCCAACGTCCGGTCCGAAGGTCACCTGTTATTGACTGTTACGCAGTAAAAGCTGTTACGGGGATTCGCAGGGCCGAAACTTTGGATTCGTTGCTAGCATCGCGTCCGCAAATAACTTGACGAAGGCCCAAGACATCATTCTGAGCCGAAGGCGAAGAATGTCGCGGCCATCTTTGCGGCCGTGGTGTTTGTTTCTTTTTCATGCGCGGCAAATCACGCGGCAAAAGAATGCCGCGCGAATCCTTCGACAGGCTCGCGTTGCTCGCCGGCTCAGGATGACAGCCCGCCTTCTCCCAACTTATAAGTGGAACATATACTCGCCTTGTTAGAGTGGTCTCATGGATACATCGGTGCGTGAATTGAAGGCGCGGCTCTCTCACTATCTGAAGCTCGCCGCCCGGGGCGAGCCGGTCACCGTGACTTCGCGCGGGGCACCGATTGTGCGCCTGGTCCAGACTGCGCCTCAATCCCGAGGCGAAGAGCCAAGCCGGGCGGAGATGCACCACCGTTTGGCGGCTATACCGGGGATCATGCTTGGCGAGCGAGGCAAAATTAAAGGCTCGAAGCATCCGATCCGAATCCGCAAGGGCGAAAAAACTCTGGCCGAAATCGTCCTCGAAGATCGCCGTTGACGCTTTACCTCGACACTTCGGCAGTAGTGAAGTTGTACGCCTCCGAACGGGGTAGCGCCGAGACCCGGCAGTCAAATCGCTTCGCGTAGATCCTTCGACACGGCGACGCGCTGCATCGCCGGCTCAGGATGACAGATAAAGGAAGAGTCGAGGCTTGATCGCGCCGGTTCAGCCTTGAATTGTATATTTCCCCAAACCAAATGTGGCGCCGTGGCCGACGTGGACCAGTTCGCCGAACTTCAGGAATTTCCAGAACGGCGTGAACTCCCCCTCGTAGATGGCGCGGCCGATAATCCCTTCCCATTCCATGCGGCGATCCTGGCGTGAGCTGTAGCGCTGCCATCGGGTCCATTTCGTGTCGTCCTGCACCAGGCGGATCGAGGCTGCCTGCTCGATGAGGCCGCGGAAATCGACCTCCATCGGCGCGCCGCAATGGAATCGCGCGAGCGACGACAGCCGGCCCAGCAGCCTGCGGAACACGACGTGGAAGACTGGGTGGCGGATGAAGCGGCCTTCGTGCTTGAGGCGGGTTTGGGTGAGAAATTCGATCGTCAGCGGACCTTGGGGCAACGGGAGCGTGGCGCAGTCTTCGAGTGTGATGCTGTCCGCGGCGCCACGGACCAGATTATCGGCGGCATCGTAGACAACACGTGCTTCGCCGCTATCTGATGCGAAATTGCCAGGGCCGGAGAACCCCCTCCTAACCCATTCGTCGCTTTCGCTCCTCAGGGCAGGCTCTCCTCTTCCCTGGTCAGGGGGAGGGATTGGATCTGGCTCCGCCCGGTCAGGGGGAGGGACTAGATTTGGCTCGAACCGGTCCAGCGGTCTGATTACGGAACTACCTGAGATTGGCCTTAGTGCTTCGATGCGTTGCAACTCGACGGTGCGCCGGCCCCGTCCTATTCGATCCACCTCGCGCAGCGCGACGACGAAATAGGGAAAGAACTCCTGGGCGCGGCCGATGAGAATCAGCTCGAATGAGACTTCATCGCCGGGATTGAATTGTTGCCTGCCCGGCTGACGTGATTCCATAGTGCGCACGTCCAATAGGCCCTTGCGGGCCGTTCGGCTGACTTCTTCCGGTTGACGCAACTCGCGGACTCCTTTGCTCGTTCCGCTTCGCTCCACTAGCGTCCCTTCGGCAGACTCAGGGCTTCGCCTTCTCGGCTCCGCTGCGCTCCGCCTGGTGTCAGCCTGCGTCAACGCGGGCGCGATCACGAAAGGGCGTGGAATTTCTTCATGGGTTCGCAGCACCTCGGAGCCTGGCGGCGGCGAAGTTTCGAAGATCAGATGATACGGGCATTGGCTGGGGAGCGGGCAGTCGCCATCGGCGCCGGGCATGCGATCGTGCGGAAGGCATGGCCAAACGCGCCGCGCAGCGTCGATCCCAGGTAGGACGGCAGATCGAGCGCATCTTTGGCGATAAAGCTGACGCGGTAACGGCTCGCGGCGAGCGAGCCTGAGGCCTTAGTGCTGCGAGCCGCGCTGCTGGAGTCGTCTTCCATAAACCCTGCAATAAAGTCGAGTTTGTGACGGGTGACAACGTCATCGGTCACCTCTAGTTTCTACATTCCGCGCCTCTTTTCGTCATCCCGACCGGAGCCGCATTTTTTGCGGCGGAGCGGAGGGATCAACGCGAAGCGATTTGTCCGAAGCCCCTTTGTGAGTATACGTGCGCCAGTCCAAGCTCGAGTCCATCCACTTGCGCTCCTGGGCACATCGCTTCGCGTTGATCCCTCGTCGCCTTCGCTGACGCTTCGGCTCGCTCGGGATGACAAAATGAAGCGCTATCGGGCCGTGATTTCGTGCCGCTCCTTTCTGTCATTGCCGCGCGTGTGGCTGCCGTGCGCGAGGCGGCTTTTGCCGTCCTGAGCGCAGCGAAGGAACTACGGCCGCGCCGAGACCCTTCACTTCGTTCAGGGCGGCCGCAGCGGCCGTCCCGCGTCTTCGCATTTTCGCCGGCAGCCCAGCCTCGCGCCGAAAAGCCAATTCGCCTTCGCTGTTTCCGGGATTCTCCGCGCGCCCGACACGCGCGAGAACGACGGACCCAGAACGCATCCTTTCTCTCATCGGGCGATTCCAGTTAGTCGGCGTGTTGTTTCTTGAGAGCACCGCCACCGCAGGTAGCCGCACATTACCCACATCACCGCAGATTGCAGCGCATCAACCCGATAAGCGGATAAGTGCGACTGTCTGACTTGAACAGGGAATTCGAACAGGCTGGAAAAGGCTGTCACTACAAATCCGATCTTGAAGCGGGAGAGGGCGGCGATACGCCCCCTCCCTGCTTAGAGGAGTACTCGGATCAGATTGCAGCAGATGGGCTGGAGAAAATCGGCAGCAATTTTTTATGCGCCGAGGCCTACCACCTGTTCACGCTTGCCGGAAGCCGGCAGTGGACGGATTCCGGGCCTCTGCTCGAACGGCCCGGCAGATCCAGCTCTTTCGCCATCTCGCGCATCGCAGGCAGCACTTCCTGGCCGAACAAGCGCAAGCCGGTTCGGCGGTCCTCGTAGCTCATCGGCCCATGATGATACCAGGCGCCGAAGATGCCGGGCCGCAGAACCTCTAAGCAGTGAGCGAATTTTGGCGATCACGGTCTTCGGAGTACCGGTGATGATCAGTCCGCTCTCTTGAGAAGATTGATAACCCGAGTCGATGCTGGCCTTCACTGCCGCAACATCGATGTCTCCCTCGGTAAACCGCAGAATTTCCGCACCGGTTCGTGGATCAGTGAAGGCCCTGGCCAATCGCTTGGTCGCTTCCTTGGAGTTATAGCCGGGAGGGAACATCCATTCGGGACGGGCGAACGAGCCGAAGCCGCCGCCATAGACAAAGCCTCGGCCTAGCTGCTGCGCTTTCTCTTCGGTTTCCGCCACTACTACAGGTTGGAGATAGCCGAAGTTCTCGGGCCCCGCCTGATAGCCATTGCGTTCGGCCACGTCGGCGTAGAGGTTACACATCTCGATGGTCGGTTCGATGTTGGTGCACAAGGCGACATAGGGGTAGCGATGTTGCGCGCACCAGACTACTGTCTCCGGACTGATCAGACCTGGAATCCAAATCTGCGGATGCGGCTTCTGCATCGGCAAAATCCACGGATTAACGAAGCGGTAGTGATAGTGCTCGCCCTCGTAACGCCAGGGGCCCGGCGTCGTCCAGGCCTTGACGACAAAATCGTGGGCCTCATTGAAGCGCTCACGGTTGAAGGCTGGGTTGATATTGTTGGCTATTTGCTCGCTGCCGGCTCCTCGCACCCAGCCGGGCACCAGGCGGCCGCCTGAAATGACGTCGATCATCGCGAGCTCTTCGGCCAGTCTTAGGGGGTCGGCGACCGGTAGCGGGTTGCCCAACAATACGATCTTTACTCTTTTGGTAATGCGGGCGAGGACGGCGGCCTCCACATCCATCACCGAGCCCATACAAAACGGGGTCTGATGATGTTCATTGAGCATGACGCCATCGAAGCCCAGCTCTTCGGCGTAGATCGCGCTCATCGAAATACTGATGATAGAGGACATTGCCTTTACCCGGGTCAAAGCCGGTGTCGCCCATATTGGCCAACCCGAAGTAACTGTTTTGGTTTGAAATGATGTCGTCTTCGCTCACGTGGAAGTACGGGCGCTCGGAGAAGGTCATTATATGCATGTCGAATCCTCCTTAGGCCTTCTTCAGGCCAAAAATCGTTGCACGCGTTGACTGAATTCCGCCTGTTGCTCAATCTCCGGCCGATGACCGCAGCGGTCCAGCACCAGCAACTCCGAGCCGGCAATCGATTTGTGGTAGGCCTCGCCCGCACTCAGCGGCACAACTCGGTCCTGTTTCCCCCAGATAAGGAGTGTGGACGGTCCTGCGATTCCTTGGAGCAACTGGGGCAGACTGGGGTTGAACATGTATGGCTGCCAGGCTATCCGAGCGGTCTCAGCGCGTGCGTCCTCCCAGGCTTCATATTGCTCCGGAGTGTGCTCGCCGCCATACAATTTGGCAAACTCCGGCGTGCCTTTACTGTCGAGAACACTGGCGTTGAGATAGGCGCGCGCGGTGACGGTGAAGAGATCCGCGATCTCCCCGTCGGGCGGTTTGATTCCGGTCGCGCCCACCAGCACCATGTGCCGAAACTGCTTGGCATCATTGACGGCCATCTCAGCCGCAATCCAGCCGCCCAGTGAGAAGCCGATCACATCAATTGGGGTGAGTCCCTGCTCGCGTATGAGACGCGAATAGAAACAGGCCAGGTCGCGAATATTCCTGATCCATTTTATCTGCGGCGATTTGCCGAAGCCCGGGTGCTGTGGAATCATCAGATTGCGAGAGCGCGCGAGTTCGGTGTGCCACTGCAGCCAGCCCGGATCTCCCAATTCTTCATGCAGGACCAGCACCGGCTGGCCGCTGCCTCTCTGAACTATTGTCAGACTGCTATCCCCGACGCGCAGGGTCTGTTCTTTCCCCTCGGGCGTTGCCATGGCTATTGACACCTCCTGGAGAGCACCTTTTTTGGCGCTGATTGGAGCCGCCGGTTCAATCCGCGACTCGAAAAACGGAAATTACAAATCTGCGCGATCCGCTCTCGACCAGTACCACCGTTGCCCGATTGTCCGCAATGGTAACCGGCTCCCGACCCGATTATTTCAAACATTAACTGTTACCGTTTGCAACGGTCTGATCGCGCACCTCTCATATGGCCCAGGTTGCGAAGCGCCGGAAACGCTCTTGCTGGCGCCGAGGCCCGGTTATAGTCGGCGCTAACTCCTGATGACGGAACCCCGCGCTAATGCCTCAAGCTCCGCGATCGGAGCTGGTCCGGCCCGGGCAGCCTATTTGATGCGCGAGGCCACGTGTTCCAATTTACCGTCCGCGCCCTGCACGGCCCATCGCTCCGGGCTATGCCCTTCCTGGCGCGTCCAGAGCTGGCCTTTGTCGTCGCGCGCGTGATTGTCGTCAATCAATTCGGCCTGAATGCGATCCCATCCACGCAACAGAGTAATTGTTGCCATAATTGTTTGCTCCTTACGCTTCAAGCCCATAGCGCATCCTCATCGCTGGGCGGAATGCCGAAGGCGGCGCGGCCTAACATTTCGAGGGTTTCATCGCTATCTGGTGGATGATAAAGGCCGGCGCGCGCATCACGAAAATAGCGCTCCAGGGGCAACCGTTTGAAATACGACGAACCACCGACCGCGCGCAAGGCGAGGTCCACCACCCGGGTCGAGTTCTCGATCGCAATCATGCGGGCGGCGCAACTTTTGACCGCCCAGTTTTGCGGTTCGTCAACGCTCGGCTTCGGCCGCGGCCTTCCACATCGCCGCGCGGGCGCCCTCGATCAGCATGTCCATCTCGCCCACCTTGTTGTAAACGCTCGGCAGATGGCTCATCGGTTTTTTTAACGGGAACCGCGGCCGCTCGCGCATAAAGTCGACCACGAAATTACGCGCGGCCAGCGCAATCCCGATGTAGGGTGCGCCGATCGTGAATGCCGCCCGGAAAAAAAGCAGAGTCACGCCACCACGCGTGAACGTTGGCCGCTGCAGCATCAGCGCAGAATCCGGCACAAAGGCATCTTTAAGTTCAGTGCTCCGCGAGGCAGTGGCCCGCATCCCCATCGTGTGCCAGTCGTCCTTGAACACCAGGCCCGGGGTTGCTTTCGGGGGAATGACGAAGGTGATGATGCTTTCTCCCTGCGGTGCATCGACCCAGGTCGCTTCGCTGAAGTAGAGGTCGAGCGCGATGGACTGGGTGCCGAAAATTTTACGCCCGCTCACCGTCCAGCCGCCGTCGACGCGCCGTGCGATAGCCCGTGGGCGGAGGACCGGCACCGCATTGTCGGGCTCGGATGCCGAGCCGCCGCAAATCAACCGGCCGTCCGCGATCTGCCGGAGCTTGGCTTCGACTCTGGGGTCCTTGAACTTGCGCCAGATATCGACCAGCAATCCAAGGGCGTTGAAGTGCATATTGATGGCTAGCGAGGTGGCGCCGCAGCCCTCAGCCAGCCGTTCCTGGGCTTTTACGCGCTGGAGGATGGTCGCCCCCGATCCGCCCAACTCCTCCGGGATGGTCGCGATGCTGTAGCCGCTTTCGCGCAGCCGGGCGTAGTTTTCGTAGGGGAACGATGCTTTCTCATCGTACTGTGGCGCGCGTTCGGCAAACTCAGCGGCCAACCCCGCCGCCAGATCGATAAAGCGTTGTTCACGGTCGCTATGAAGCTGATCCATTTTGCACGCCCCTTGCGATTACGAAGCTCAATTATCGCCGTGCGCGCCGGATCGCAACTGCTACGGCCAGGGTATTGTCAGGCGGACGAAATATCCGGCTACAGTGTTGATGCGGCGCGGTATCGGTGGACATCCGCACTCACGGCTCCCAACCAGAGCTGTTGCCGGCTCACGGAAATAGGGTCGTGGGCGACAACGTCGCGGCGCTAAATATTCTGAACGAGCCCTTGGAAAAGAGTGGTCTTTGCGCCGCCCTTCGATAATGCGATTCCGTTCAGAGCTCTCCCCGGGGGACGGGAACGCCGGGAATATTCATCTGAATGCGGCCGAGTTCGTTGTAAGTAGTAATAAACATTGTCGTCCAGTCATCGCCGCCGAAGGCCAGGTTGGTCGCGACGCGGTCGCCCAAAAGGATTGTCCCGAGATGCTCGCCCGCGGGGTTGATGATCCAGACGCCACCAGGCCCGGTGCAATATACATTTCCCTGAATATCCACTTTCATGCCGTCGGGAACACCTCGTCTGGAGCCGCTCAAGTCGCAGAAAACACGATCCGATGCGACATCCGGCAAGCCCGACTGCCAGGTTGAGTCGAGGTTGAAAGCGCGGATATGACGGCGCCGCGAATCATTAACGTAGAGAGTTTTTTCATCTGGAGAGAAGGCCAAGCCATTCGGCACTATGAAATCGCGCACCAGCAGGTTGATTTCCCCCAGGTCGGGTGAGACCCGGTAAACACCGGCAAAATCCAATTCGGTCACGCCCCGCGTGTTGGGGTCAGTGAAGTAGATCGCGCCATCCGATTTGACTACTACATCGTTGGGTCGATTCAGGCGCCGGCCATGATAGTTGTTAGCAACTACGGTAGTACTGCCGTCCAGTTCCTGGCGCGTGACTCGCCGCGCCCCGTGCTCACAAGCGACCAGGCGGCCCAAGCGGTCGCGGGTGAGACCGTTGGCATTGTTGGTTCCCTCTTTATCGATCGTCACCCCTTTGCCGGAGGTCCATCGAAGCCGCCGGTTGGCGGCGATATCGCTGAACAGCAGGTAACCGCCGTCTTTCCACCATCCACCGGCCTGCCACCAGACGGGGCCCTCCGCGACCCCGGTGAGACGCCCGCGCTCATCAACACCCCCATAGCCGGCTCCCAGCCACTCGACCTCGCGGTCGGCGGCGACGATTCGTTCAAGGCTCGCAGCTACTTGTTCAATCGGCATAATGTCGTCCCAGTGATAATGCCCGCCAGGAGGCTGAGTGTCGCTGATCCCACGGGCAGCTAAAGAGCCGCCCTTACCAGCATGACCTTCATTGGCGAGCGGCTCGTCCCGCGATTTTCCCACGCCTGGTCGCTCAGGCGATTAGCGGCGCGGTGTGCTGAGTCTGTCGATCGCGCGCGCGATCCCGTCTATCCGGCAACCCAGGGCGTAGAGCTGCCGATAAGTCTTGAGCCGTTGGCGGGCGGTCAGCCCTTCGCAAAAGACGCGTATCTGTTCGTCCTCGTCGCGCTCATCGAAACGGCCGCCCGCGATGGCTTGATAGCCCAATTCCTCCAGAAACGCCGGGACGGTTTCAATCCAGATACGCCGCCAATTCGCCGGCAAGGTACTCCATCGCGGCACCGTCAGGCCGTTGCGGGTGGCTCTCTCGGCCAATATCTCAACGAAGCGGGTTGCCAATTGTTCATTGCTCATGCTCATAACTTCCCTCAATTAGTCGCGAACGATTATTCCTGTCTACCCTCGGAGAAGAGGTTCGCAGATGATGATTTCCGGCTCTTCCAGCAACGCGCGCAGCATCGAGAGGAATGCCGCCGCGGAGCACCATCGAGCATGCATGTCTTTACCAGCGATTTGTCCGGCCCCTCGCGTTTAAGCTCGCGCAGGCCGTGGCCTTGTCTTTGTACCCGTAACCGTCCACATACCGCTTCTGTGAGAATTCGTCGAGAGCGCGCAGCAGGGCGCAGCGCTTTGCACGTCAAGCTGTTGTTGGTTCGACCGGTTTGGCGGTCAGCATTGCATAGCGCTAGGATGCGGTTTGAGGAGGAGATGGAACTCGGAGCATTCATAGGATGCCTCGGAAGTCCGCGTTACCCGAGCAGGGCACCTCCGCAGACCCAGCGTTGAATGCAAACCGCTGGTTGTTGGCTGCAATCGTTTACGTGGCACACGTTTCAGCCAGCGTCTTTTGCGTAGACTGATCCGCGTGCCGCCTTAACAGAGGGACAAGGCTATGGCGACAAAGATCATCTCGGCTGATTCCCATTTCGTTGAGCCGCCGTCGATGTGGAGCGAGCGGCTGGAGCGGAAATTCCGCGATCGGGCTCCGCATACCGAAAGGAAAACCGTCAACGGCAGAGACGGCGAATACTTCGTCTGTGAAAATATCACCCCAATTCCAGTGGCCGGATTCTTCGGCTCCGGCAAGACCGCCGAGGAACTGCCCGAACATTCAAAACGAGGCTTCGATGCCGCTCCCAAGAGCGTGTGGGATCCGGCTGAGCGGCTCAAGGAGCAGGACCGCGACGGGGTCAGTGCTGAAGCGCTCTACACCTCGATGGGAATGCTGCTGTTCGGGCTTAACGATGGGGAACTAAGATCTGCGTGCTTTCACGCCTTCAACGACTACGCTGCGGAATACTGCAGCTACAATCCCAATCGTTTGTTAGGCCTCGGGACCGTGGAACTGGAGGATATTCCGGCGGGAGTGGCTGAACTCCAGCGCTGCGCCAAGCTGGGTCTGCGCGGCGTCCTGATTTGGGGAGCACCGCCTGAGGATAAGCCGTATGGCCATCATGACTATGATCCGTTTTGGGCGGCCGCACAGGAACTGGGCATGCCACTTTCGCTTCATATCCTGACCGGCCGGCGCGGAAGCGGCGTTACCTTCCAGAACATCCTGCGCGGGTATATGTCGCTGCCGCATACTATCCAACTCTCTTTTGCGGAACTGGTCCTGGGCGGCGTCCTGGAGCGCTTCCCCGGGCTGAAGTTCGTCTCGGCCGAAAACGACATCTCGTGGCTGCCCCATTTCTGCTATCGGCTGGATCATGCTTATGACCGGTTGCGCCACTTTGAGGGCGTCAATCTGAAGCTGATGCCCAGTGACTACATGCGGCGTCAGGTATGGGCGACTTTCCAGTTCGAGACCAAGAACGTCGGCTTCACGGCCGCCGAATACAGCCCCGACAAGTTGATGTGGTCATCGGATTATCCACACACAGACTCGCCCTGGCCGAATTCACGCGAATTCATCGCGGGCTGGACCGGGACGGTGGACCAGAGCGCGCGAGATAAAATCACGGGTGGCAATGTGGCCAACCTTTACCACGTGAATTGAGCCGCTGAGCGGACGAATAAGCTGGTAAGCGCGAACCGATCCAGATAACGCCGGGGTGCCTCCACCCCGGCTCTATCCTCAAGAGCGCGGTTCCGCAGTGCGTGATCCTTGAAGAAGCACATGGTCTGGCCGGGGCGCAAATTTTTTCCGCCATTCTCGCGCGCGGCTGCCGTGTCAAGAATCCGGTCTTCTGCGCTGCTCGGTGGATCCGCGTCGGCTGCCAGGAAATCGCACACCAAGACCAAGACGAGAAAAATGCCGCGCGCAAGAAAGAAGATGGCTATAGTCGAAAGGCCGACAGCCCGCAGTACGAAACCTATCGCAATAAGCGATTAGAAGCCGATTAGCGGCACTTCACAATACGCCTTGCTCCCTGAAGCCGTGTTTCGCCAACATTGTGCGCCGCTGCCACTAGCGCAAGCGCTCGAATGCAATACGCTGATCAGCTAGGTTGGAGACACGGCCCTCCCATAACGCCCTTAAGAATTCGCGGCATGGAACGATCGTCACCGCTCCAACCTTGCGGGCGCAGGCTTCCAGCCACACATACAAGCGATCGGAACTTTCGCTCTTCGGCCAGCGCGAGGAGTGATTTAAACTTCCGACCCTCTTTGTCGCCTTAACCGCGATCGGGTATGGTCGCAGGTCACGAAACCGGGCTCGAAGCACAACGTAAATCACTATTAGATCGCTGACGATTCGATTGTCATTTGTCATGATAAATGACGGCGATGTCGTCAAATGGCGGATAGCTATGGCTCGTTGCGTATTTAGGCCTGCCGCTCGGAATAAAAGACGTTTGACAGCGATGTCGATACGTGGCTAAACATCATTAAGGCTATCAAAAGGGAAAACCGAATAATGGTGGTGAGGTTTCCGTCGATTGATTATTTCAACGCCCTCAAAGACCAGATGGCCGCCGACCAGGCGAGGTTCAGGCGTCTGGGCTTCATCGACACCACCTTCGGCATCGGCGTCGCCCACAACGGAGCTTCGCGTAATTTTGTGCTCGCCTTCGAAGTCTTCGAACTAAGGGATGTGCATGAGGTAGCCGAGCTTGATCTCGCTAAGCTCGATTTTGCAATCGAAGGTGATCTCGCTGTCTGGCGCGAGATGATCGAAAATATCAAGCGCCACGGTGAAGCCGACACCGCACACGATCTGAACACGTTGGCTCATTTCGGCGAAGCGCTGAAGATTAGCTATGCCGATCCTGAAGGCCATGACAAACTCTACAGGTTCATGGAGTCGATCCAGGAATTTTTTGATCTGAGCAGCAGGGTTGAGGTTGCTTTTTGATCCCCAGAGGCCCGCGATGAGTTATCTATCCACTACCAATTTTTTCGAAGATCGGGCATTCCTGGACAAATGGCTGTACACGATCCGCACCGGCGAACTCGACCTTTCGTGGATGAAGTCCAGTACTGAGAAGGTTAAGCCGCATGCGGAAAATCCGCGGCGCGGCCTTATCTACCGCGACATCAGCCTCGGCAGCTACGGGGTCGAAGCTATTCCGGAAAAAGTTCGCAGCAATCGCTGCTATGCGCCGCGCGGCGCCGAAATTCCGCCCGGGATGCCTGATGCCCAGCCCTGGGTGTCGCGAAAGAGCGAATTGTGGGCGCACAACACCGACGGCTACTACGAAGAGGCGGTGACTCGTCAGTGGAATGCGACCACAGATATCCCCTGGAACCATCTCGAAGGCGCTGAACTGCCCGAGGCCACTGGCAAAGCGCTTGCTCAGTTGATGACCTTCCTCACCGAAGTCGAGATGATCGCGACGGATACGCCGGCGATGTGGTTGCCGCGGCTCAATCCGGACTTCATCGAGGTCAAGGCTTTCATTGCGGCGCAGGCAATGGATGAAGCGCGCCATACTGAAGTCTTTCGCAAGCGCGCGCTGACGACTGGCTACGGTCTGATGCAGGCCAGTCCGATGAACGAGATGGCGCTAAAGCATCTGCGCGACGCTGATTCCTTCAGCGAAATGTCAGTCGCGCTGCATCTCGTCGCCGAGGGCAACGTGCTCACGCTGTTCCGCTTCAGCGAGTATCTTTCCCCCACCGACGTGGACAAGAAAATCTTCCGGCTCGTCATGCAGGACGAAGCACGCCATGTCGGCTACGGAATGCAGCACTTCAAATGGGTGTTGGAGCATTATCCTCAAAAACGCGAGATTCTGCACAGCCATCTTGATGAGGCCGAAAATATCTCCTTTGCCGGGGGCGCTGCCACCGAGCTGACTGAAGCATTTATTATCCTGGCTGGCGGCGGCCTCAAGCCTGAGAACATCGCACAGGGAGTGCGCGTGACTACGGCCTTTCAGCTCAAGCAGATGCAGGAGCATTTCGAACGCCTGGATAAATGCGGTATGCCGGAACGCAAAAGTATTGACCGCTCCAAACTGTTCGCGATGTTCGAAATGGGCAAAGCAGCCGCGGCTGAAGCCGGCATCAAATTTTAGTTGGCCGGGGAGGATAGTAATCGCCGTGGCCTTCTATGCTGACAAGGACTACACCGAGGACCAGGCAGTTCTCGATGCGATGAATGCGGTGATGCAGGGCAACCTGACCCTGCACTGGTTTAACGCTCACACCGAGAAAATCAGAGCGCAGCCAAACGATCAGCGCCGTGGTCTTACCTACGAGGATCTCGACCTCGGCAGTTACGGCTACAGCTCGATTCCAGAGTTTGTGCGCGACGAACAATCCATGGTGGCGCGCGGCAGCGAGAAAGCCGGCAAGCTGCCCGACATGGGCTATCTCGTGAATCGCAAGTCTGACGTATGGTCGCACAACGTCACCGCTCTATACGAGGAAAGCAAGGCGCGCCGATGGGTCCCGGCGGTCAACGTTCCGTGGACGGAGTTGGACGCCCGTCCACTTGCGGCGGAACTTGAAACTGCGTGTGCGCAAATGTACACGTTCGCGCAGGAATGCGCCCTGGTCGCGATGGACTTCCCGTCGCGATGGGTCGCGTTGATCAATCAGGAATTCATCGAGCTGAAGAGTTTCATGTGCGCCCAGATGTTGGATGACGCGCGGCTGCTTGAAGCCTTTCGCAAGCGAGCGCTGTATGGGGGCGCTGGATTGGGCCGCGCCAGCGCTATCGGCCGAACAGGGCCTCAAGGAATGGCTATGGGCGGACAGCTATCCGCAGGGTTCGCTTTGCATCAATCTGATACTCGGCGGGTTCACCTTGGCGGTTTACCGCCAGGTGGCCGCCTTCGCACCGAGCCGCGCCGATCGCACGATAATGCGCTACGCAATGCAAGACGCCGCGCGTCATGTTAGTTATGGAACAGGCGCGCTGCGCTATCATTTGGAGCATCAGCCCGATCAGAGGCTCGCGCTTAGCGCCTATCTGGAAAGCGCCGAGCACGTGATGCTCGCGCTCCTCGGCAGTCCCGAGTTGATCGAACCGCTTATCATCATCTGCGGTGGCGGCATTGAACACAGTCAGTTAAAGGCGGGGTGCGCGGCGGTTGTCAAATTCGTACGGCTCGTCGAGCGCGAATACCTTGAGCGTCTCAATTATGCCGGACTCGATCGCTCCGACAGCTCACTGGTCAGAGTTCTTTCTCGGATTGCACCGCCACCTTAGTGCCGCGCGCACAGAACATTACTCGATAATCTTCGGCACTTTAAAGAAATTGCGCGAGCGCGCAGGCGCGTTCGCGAGCATCTCTTCTGGCGCTGGCCGGTTGGTTATTTCGTCGTCGCGCATTAGGGTCCCGGGCTCGCCGACCTGCGCGGTCGGCTCCACCTCATCGGTGTTAAGTTGGTTGAGCTTGTCAACGTAGGCGAGAATCGCGCTCAGGTCGGACTGGAGACTTTGTTCCTCGTCGGCGCTGAGTTCCAGCCGAGCCAGCCTTGCGACATGGCGTACCTGGTCTATGGTAATCCTCTTTTCATCCATCGGGAGGTAATTTAGCATCAGACGGCGACCGAGTCAGGAACCCATCCGAACATGCAGACGAGAGCGGTAGCGCTTCAGGCCCCCCGCGGTAGCGCTTCAGGTTTAAGCTCGGCTGGAAGCTCAGTTGTGGTTGACGAATGCCATACCGGATAAGACGAATCATTCGGGCTCCCTACGTATACGTTGGTGCGATATTCGACCGCTGGTATGATGAGATGCCATGGCGCAAGCGGGTCCCCGCTGGCCGCCGCGGTGAGCAGGTTGCCGCGCGTCACCTGAAGCGAAGTGGGTACCTGATACTGGCTCGAAACTACCGCGCTGCCGGTGCTGAGATCGACCTGGTGGCGCTGGACGGTAGCACTCTGGTGTTCGTTGAAGTCAAATTCCGGGCTGGGTCTGGCTTCGGCACACCCGCCGAAGCTGTGGACTTCGATAAACGCGAACGTATCAGGCGCGCCGCCCGCGCATTCGCCGAGTGGCGCGGAGTACCTGATTTGCCGGCGCGCTTCGATGTGGTTGCGCTGAGCGGCGCTGGCCGCTTTGGCCGGCTGGAGCTGATCAAGGATGCGTTCTGAATTAAATTTTGAGAACGATTATTGCGTCACGATGCGCCGAGTCACGTAGCTGTAACCGCACCATCGCATTCTGGGTCGGTAAAAGAATGATTGATATCAGGCTGATTCGGGAACGCACCGATATCGTCAAGGACCAGCTCGCCAAGGCTGGGGTTGATGCGGGCGAAATTGATGCGGTCGTCGCATGCGATGCCGAGCGCCGGCGCTTGCAGTTTGAGCTCGATGAGATGCGTGCGCGCCGCACTCGCGAGTCAAAAGAGCTGGGCCGGATGGCGCCCGAAGTGCGCGAAACCAAGCGCACAGAGATGCGCGAACTTGGCGACCGCATCACTACCCGAGAGCGGACCCTGGCCGAGATCGAGCAGCGCCTCTCGGAACTGATGCTCGCTATCCGGAACATCCCGCGGCCTTATGTACCGGTTGGAACCAGCGAAGCTGACAATCGAATAGTCCGCCAGGAAGGGGAGCCGGCGACGCTCGGCTTTAATCCATTGCCCCACTGGGACCTCGGCGAAAAGCTCGGGATTATCGATTTCGAGCGCGGCGTGAAACTTTCGGGGACCCGTTTCTATTTGCTGGCAGGACTCGGCGCACAACTGGAGCGGGCGCTGATCACCTTTATGCTCGATCTGAAAACACGGGAGCAGGCCTATCTTGAAGTTAGGCCGCCGCTGATGGTTACGGCTGAGACTGCTACCAGCACCGGCCATCTGCCGAAGAACGCCGATACGATGTATCACGACGCTGAGGATGACTTCTGGTTTATTCCAACCGCCGAAGTGCCACTCACCAGCATGTATCGCGGTGAGATTCTCGAAGCGGAGCGGTTGCCGATTTATCTAACTGCCCATACCCCTTGCTTCCGGCGTGAACGGATGTCGGCGGGACGCGATGTCCGCGGGATCAAGCGCGGTCATCAGTTCGACAAAGTCGAAATGGTCAAGCTGGTGCGGCCGGAGACCTCCGACGACGAATTACAATCGCTGGTCGAGAACGCGTGCGAGGTTTGCCGCCGGCTCGAAATACCGTTCCGTGTCGTGCAGCTATGCACCGCGGATCTGGGCTTTGCGAGCGCCGCAACCTACGATATTGAGATGTGGGCGCCTGGACTTGGCGAATGGCTCGAAGTCAGTTCATGCTCGAACTGCACGGACTTTCAGATGCGGCGCGCTAACATCCGCTATCGGCCACAAAAGGGCGGCAAAACAGAACTCGTGCATGCGCTTAACGGCTCCGGCCTGGGCTTGCCACGAACTCTGATCGCTGTGATCGAAAATTATCAACAAGCCGATGGCAGCGTGGTGATTCCTAACGTGTTGCGCCCGTATATGAATGGAGTCGAAGCAATCCGCCCCGGCGGCCAGCGCCTGTAACTACCCGACTGTTTCGGCATTTCCTTCACGGGTCCTCGTCGGAGGGTGGAAGCGCGAGATTGGCTCGTAGAAAATCCCGCAGCGGCTGATCGACCACCTTGCCAAGGCGATGCGCTCCGTCCGCAAAAAAATGCGTCTCGACATGAGCGCCATGCTCGCGCAGGGCACGGGCCAACTGCTCTGCTTGATTCACGGGAGTTTTGCGGTCTTGCGCTCCATGCAAAATAAGGACGTTGCAGTCGAGTTTACTGGGCATATTTTCGATAACGCTGCGCTCTTGGAGGACCCGCTTGCTCGGCCACACCTGGCGCAGTATGGAAAGCTTGGTGCCAATTGGCGCGCCCGGCCACAGTTTCAGCAAATCGTAAGCGCCTGATTGCAGAATCACCGCATGGGCGCGCCGATCAGAATCCATCAGCAAACCAGCCGCGACTGCACCGTCGGCAATGCCCCAGATTGCCAGATGCGACGGATCGACGTCGGCGCGGGCTGCCACGAGATCGAGCCCGCGGCGAGCGGCTTCGACTGATTGTGGGCCGACGAAACGGCCAGGGCCGGAAGATTTGCCATAACCGGGAAGGCTAATGCACGCGAGCCGAATCCGTAACACGGCAAACTGAATTATGTGAACGATACATTGGTGAGCATCGCCGCCTTCGCCGTTCAACACCAACAGCGCGGGCATTCTGCCTGGCTCCGCGCTATGCGCAAAGTAACCTTCGATTTGATAATGGTCTTCGCCTGAAGAAATCTGGAAGCTGAGGGGCTCGATCGTTACCTGCGGAGCGGGCTGGGCAGGTAGCGGATGACGGCAGGCGCCGACCAACGCCGCGCAAGTCAACAGAAAGGAAAAAGCGGCAGGAAGAGCTGCGGCTTTCCCCCGTTTGCCAGAGATTGCGGGGGCACCGTCTTGCAGCGCGGCCCGCAACGGCGGCCGCGGCCGCGCCGTCCGGTATTTCATAGATGGTTCAATCTACCTTCATCTGGCGATTTTGGAAAACGGCGGCCCAGCGTGACCGCTGGTCGAAGATAGGGTAGTGTTCTAATCTGAAATATCGGCGGTCAGTTCCGTTGCGGACCTTTCCGTCTGTGCTCGGTCCGTTTAGTTCGAGGGGTCTAGAGATAACGCAGGGCAAAATGCAGTTAGCGAAGGTATCGAAATGGAGGCTGCATGCCACTGCAGGACGGCGCGTTTCAGGGCTAAGTTATTGGATGGTCTTAGCACCGCCCGCCGTTGTACATGTTCTTATTGTACGATGAGAGGTGCCGTGGCGGCGTCTGCCGAGCTGAGAGACATCTCGTTCCAGTCCGATGAAGATGCATTGACCCTTCATCAATTCAACACCGGTGTGGCGGAGCACTATTTCTGGCCCAAATGCGGCATCTACACACTCACCGGCGACGCTCGAACCCCAATCAATATGGCATCAACGCAGCGTGCTTGAAGGGCGTGAGCCCGTTTGACTTTGGCGAAGTGCCCGTACCGGACGGGATCAAACATCCGAAGGATCGCGGGCCCTAATGAAGGCTACCGGGTCGTTGGCTACTTGCGATACGTTCGCTGTGAACAGCCTGCCTGAACCATATGGGCTTGCCGATTTCGGCTTCCCACCGTTGTAAAGAATTCGAACTGAGACACGACCGAAGATAGCCCTGGATTGAATAGAGCTGCCCTTTGCCGAATACTGTAAGGTCCCGATTCTCAGCGGCCTAAAGCATCTCTCGGTTTGCACTAAACACGCGCCGCACGTCATCAAGAATGCCACCAAACAATAACTTGGGTCATCGGGAGGACTGCTGTATGACCGAGAAAGCACTGGAAATAGATTTTGACAAAGCTGGCGGCGTGGTGCCGGTCGTGACCCAGGATTATCGTAGCGGACGGGTGCTGATGGTCGCTTATATGAATCGCGAAGCTTTCGCCGAAACCGTCAAGACTGGCCGGGCGTGCTACTTCTCGCGGTCGCGAGATAGACTTTGGCTTAAGGGCGAAGAGTCAGGCAATTTTCAGACCGTACGCGAGATTCGCGTGGACTGCGACGCAGATACGATTCTGCTGCGGGTTGACCAAGATGGTGACGGCGCCGCTTGCCACGAGGGCTATGAATCCTGCTTCTTCCGTGTACTCGATGGCGATCGCTGGGTCACCTCGGAGCCGCGTAAGGTGGATCCGGCCAAGTACGGACCCACTTATGGTCACTCAACTAAGGCCGGCGCAAGGTAAGATTTATCGCGACGCGCTTTGCAGCGGCCATTCATTGCAAAGAGGGCAGGCCGGCTCGCCTGCTGTATCGGGGATAAATGACGGCAGACAAGAAGCTCCTGAAATTTGGCATTCCCAAGGGCAGCCTCGAAGCTCAAACTCTTGAGTTGATGCGCAAGTCGGGATGGCGCATCTCCGTGGGCGACCGCTCTTACATTCCACGGGTTGACGACTCCTCTCTCAGCTGCCGGCTGCTACGTCCCCAGGAAATGCCACGCTATATAGCCGACGGCACCCTCGATGCTGGAATTACTGGCAGCGACTGGATCGTGGAGAACGGTGCCGACCTGATCGAAGTTGAGAGCTTCATCTATTCGAAAACATCGTTGCAGCCTACTCGATGGGTGCTGTGTGTGCCCGAGCTTTCGCCAGTTCGGCGGCTCGAAGACCTTGAGGGCAAGCGCGTCGCCACCGAAATGGTCGCCTTTACCAGGCGGATCTTTGCCGAGCGGCAGGTTAAAGTGGACGTTGAATTTTCGTGGGGAGTGACCGAAGCAAAAGCGGCCGATGGCCTCGTCGATGCGGTGGTCGAGGTCACCGAGACCGGTTCATCGTTACGCGCTAACGGTCTGCGCATAGTGGAAGAATTGCTCACTTCCAGCCCGGTGCTGGTGGCGAACCAGCATTCCTGGACGGACCAATGGAAGCAAGCAAAAATCCGTCAAATCGCGGTGCTGGTCAAAGGCGCGCTCGATGCTGAGAACCGGGTCGGTATCAAGATGAATGTGCCACGCGACAAGCTCGACAACGTGATTGCCTTACTGCCGTCAATCACTGCGCCCACTGTCGCGCCGCTGTACGCCTCGCCCAATCTGCGTGGCAAGGAATGGTTCGCGATCGATACCGTAATCGATGAGCTGACGGTGCGTGAGCTATTCCCGAAGCTGTTGGAGGCAGGCGCTGTCGGCATAATTGAGTATCCGCTCAACAAAATCATTTGAATGCCGCAACCACGGCGGCACCGAGCTCACTGTATGCAGCCGGAGCTTGGGTAAGAACGCAGATAGCTCGTCGTCAGCTCCGTGGCGATTTTTGGGCCTCATTTATCCTTGATGAAATATTCACCGGCGCCGAGACCCTCCAAAGCCAGGCCCAGGCTGAGATTGTCGACCATCAGCCGCTTCAATTCTCGCGTCAGAACGTGCCGGGCGTAGCGGACGGTGAGTGGAGGTTTTGAAACAATCGCGCGGGCGATTTCCCAGGCGCGTGGTAGTAACTTCTCTCGCGGCAGCACCTCCCCGACTAACCCCAAGGCCTTGGCCTCGTCAGCCGGAATCTTCTCGCCGGTGAGCAGAAAATAACGCCCGCGGTTAAACCCTAAGAGCAAGGGAAAAACCACATGGACACCGTCGCCGGGAACCAGGCCGCTGGGAAAATGCGGTAGATCCTGGAACTCGGCGGTGGGAGCGGCGAGCACCACATCACAAAGCAGCGCCAACTCCGCATGGATCAGCGCGGGACCATTGACCGCAGCGATTATCGGAACCTCAATATCGAGATGGTTCATGATCAGCCGCCGGGCATCGCTCATCACCTCGTCCCAAATGGCGGCTGGAATCCTGTCAGCATCACCGAATGCGTGGCGGGCGATAAACTCATCGCCAGTGCCGGTGACGATCACCGCACGGTTGGTGCGATCAAGCGCGATATCGCCCAAGGCGTGAGCGGTTTCGTGATGCGATTCGAAATCCCAGACGACTGCGCCGTTATTTCGATGCAGCGTCATCAGCAGGATACCGTCCTGCCGTTCCATCTTTATGTTCTTGTATCTGGTCGAGTACTCTTCGAATTTGCTCACGTTTATGACCTCAGGCGGCTTTTTCCGTTGTACTTACTTCTTCAGGTTGGCGGTCGGCCAGTATTCGGATGTTCCCAGCCCTTCCAGCGCCAGGCCGAGCTCGAGATTATCAACCATCAGCCGCTTCAGTTCCCGGGTGAGCAGCGCCCGGGCATAACGAATCGTTAACGGCGGCTTCTGAGCTATCTGACGGGCCAACTCCCATGCACGTGGCAGTAGTTGTTCGGACGGCAATACCTCCGCTACCAGACCCATCTCCCGAGCCTCGCGGGCCGGGATTTTCTGGCCGGTGTACAGGAAATAGCGCGCGCGATTTATCCCCAGCAGTAATGGATATATGGCATGTACCCCGTCGCCCGGCACAAGGCCATTGGGAAAGTGCGGTAGGTCCTGGAATACTGCATTCTCCGCGGCCAGTACGATGTCACAGAGCAACGCTAATTCCGAGTGGATCAGCGCGGGACCATTGACCGCGGCGATGGTGGGAACGGCAATATTCAAGTGGTTCATGATCAGGTAATAGGCGTCCGACAAAGTATGATCGGACGCCAGCGGCCGCGCCTTGGTCACTGCGGGGGCATTTTCAGTAGTACGCCCCCAGATAATGTCGGCGCAGAAGCTGTCGCCGGTTCCGGTGATAATTACTGCTCGGTTTTCGCGATCACGAGCTACTTCGTAAAAAGCATAAGACGCTTCCTCGTGCGGACGCCCGCCCCATAGCAACTCTTTCCCCTTGCTATGGAAAGTCATCTGGAGAATCCCGCCGGTCCGCTCCATTTTGATGTACTGATATTTGTCGCGGTATTCTTCGAGCTTGCTCATGTGTGTACCCAGGCTTGGAGTGGCCGGCGTCGAGCATTCGGCCTGTGTCGGAGAGGGGCTATCATGTCACTGAAACATCGTTGTGTGGCTAGATGCTAAGCGCTGACCCCCTATTGCTCTCATCCCTTCGCCAGACCAAGTACGCGCTCACCGATGATATTGTGCTGAATCTCGTTGGTCCCGGCCGCGATCGTTCCACGCCTGGCGGCAAGCATTCGATGCGACCATTTGCCATGATCGATAGCCGCCGGTGCGCGGTATTCGAATTGGCTATATGGTCCAAGCAACTCCATGGCAAACATCTGGAGCCGCAGGTTCAGGTCGCTAGTGCCGAGTTTCATGATCGAGCCCTCGGGGCCCGGCGGCAAACCTTTCAACTGGCGCGTCAATTGGCGGAAGCTGGTGTACTTCAATCCCTCGGCCTCGCACGCGAACCGGGCGACGCGCTGGCGCACATATTCGTCGTCCCATGCAGACCGGCCGTTGCGCTCCACTTGTTTCGCCAGTTCGGCAAGCTGTCGCACTTCAACCATCATGTCGGTGCGGCCGCCGTGAATTGTACGCTCGAACATCATATTGGTCATCGCGACCATCCAGCCCTGGTTTTTCTGCCCGACCAGGTTGGACTTGGGCACTTGGACGTCTTCGTAAAAGACCTGGTTAAAGGCGCGCTCGCCGGTAATTTGCACTAAGGGGCGCACCGTGATCCCGGCACTTTTCATGTCGACCAGCAAATAGCTCAAGCCTTTGTGTTTTGGCAGGCTTGGATCAGTGCGGCAGAGCAGGGTGGAAAAGTCCGCATGATGAGCATTGGAAGTCCAGACCTTGCTGCCGTTCACCACGAAATGATCGCCATTGTCAACGGCGCGAGTTTCAACCGCGGCCAGGTCTGAACCGTGATTGGGTTCGGATAAACCCTGACACCAAATTTCCTCGGCCGATGGAATTTTTGGAATGTAACGTTTTTTCTGTTCGGGTGTGCCCCACTGCATCAGGGTGGGCCCGACCCGCGCGATGCCCTGAAAATTAACAGTTGGCGGCGCCTTAACGCGTTCAAGTTCCTGCTGGTAGACGTATTGTTGAATGAGCGTGGCGCCGCGTCCGCCATATTCCTTGGGCCAATGGATACACATCCACCCGCCATCATTCAGCGTACGATGCCATGAGCGGCGCCGCTCGAATTCTTCCTGGGTATCCGGGTCGTGCAACTCGCCGTCGTCGCGCCAATCGCGCGGCAGGTTAGCTTCAAGCCATCGCGTGAATTCCTGGCGAAAAGCTTCGTCTTCCTGGCTGAATTTGAAGTCCATTTTTCACTGACCTATTTTATGCGCATCTCACAGAACTCGTTTCCAGCCAGCAACCCTGAGGGCACGCTATGGCTCTCAGGCTGCTGCGGCGCGCTGAGGGTCGGTTTAGCTGGAGTGCGGCCCAATCGAGCGTGCTGGCGGGGTATGCCTCCACTGTCTCCACCGGTTCAAAATTGAGCCGGTGCCGCAGCGCATCCGTTAACGGTTGTTTCGCAGGAATCTGCGCCGGCTGTCAAACGCCGACCAAGGCGCGAAGCTCGAACTGGTTGAGTTCCTTTATGGTGCTTGCATCTGCCGTGTGCCGGATGCTTTAAGATGGCGATGTCCATCAGCTCGGTAAGGCGTAAGGCCTTCAGCCAGCCGGCCGAAGCCGGGCGCGAAGCCGAAGGGAACAAGTGTCCGCGAGGTACTCATAAATAGGTCGGTGAAAAGCAATGGAATTTCGCAATCTTGGCAACTCTGGCCTGAAGGTCTCGCTCGCGGGACTAGGCTGCAACAACTTCGGAATGCGCATCGAGGCCGAGCAGGCGCGCGCGGTTGTGCATAAGGCGCTCGATGAAGGCATCACTTTTTTCGACGAAGCAAATATCTATGGTGGCCGCGGCCGGTCAGAGGAAATGCTTGGCAAGATACTCGGTAATCGCCGTCACGATATTGTGCTCGCCAGCAAGGTCGGGATGGCGATGGGCGAGGGTCCCTACAACATTGGAGGGTCCAGGCGGCATATTATCGCGTCGTGCGAAGCAAGCTTACAGCGTCTGAATACCGATTATCTCGACCTCTATTATATCCATACCCCCGACCCATCGACGCCCGAGCAGGAAACTTTGGAAGCGTTCGACGCATTGGTGTATTCGGGCAAGGTGCGGTACATCGGATGCAGTAATTACGCTGGCTGGCAGCTTGCGGACGCGCTCGGGATCTCTCGCGAACGAGGCATGGCCTCCTACATCTGCGCGCAGAATCAGTACAATCTGCTCGACCGCAGTATCGAGCGCGAATTAATCCCTGCCTGCCGGCACTTCAATGTCGGTATCGTGCCGTTCTTCCCGCTGGCCAGTGGGTTTCTGACCGGTAAGTATCGGCCCGATAACCCGCCGCCAAAAGGTACCCGCCTCGCGACGACCCAACGGCTTGCCGATCAGGTTCTGACAGAAGGGAATTTTGCAGTCCTTCAAAGGTTGGAGCAATTCGTCAACGAATGCGGCCATAGCCTGCTGGAATTGGCGGTCAGTTGGCTGGCAGCTCAGCCGCAGGTTGCGAGTGTGATCTGTGGCGCAACTCGCCCCGAACAGGTAACCGACAACGTCAGGGCATCGTCATGGAAACTCACCAGCGACGAACTCGCGGAGGTGGATAAGCTCACCCGCCGTTGATCTGTCTGTCTGGCGAGCGCAACGATCTCCAGTTTGCTCTAATTCGCGGTTCTCGGGTAAGCAGGCGATCCGTGTTCGAACGGAAACAGTGTCCCTTGCTCGAGCGTGCGGAAGGATTGGCGGAGGCGAAACCCGCGCCAGCTTTCTGTCCGAATCATATACGGCCGAAACCCAGCATTCGCACAACCCTTAAGTGAGGCGACGTTATCGCGCTTGACGTAGGTCAATGCCCAGCGCGCGCCCAAAGATAGTCCCTGCTCCGCAATTTCGGCCATGGCGGCCGCCATGATGCCGCGGCTGCGAAACCGCTCAAACGTATAAGCAAACTCCAGTAACACCGTGTCGCCGTCGTAACCGGCGAGTTCTCCTTTGAAGTATGGGCGCAAGCGATCCTGCTGATTTGCTCGGATTAGCCACTGCATATAGCAGATCGAGCCGTCCTCGGTGGTAGCGACGTAGCAAGTTGGTATATTTGCGCGGATTGCCGGCAGTCGCCGCGGCCGTTCTGCGATAATTCGAGGTAAATCGCCAGGCTCCATCGGCCGGACTCGAACAGGTATTTTCGCAACGGGACGCGGCGCGAGGGGACGTGCAAGGTCGCGGCGAAGAATGTAGGATGCGTCATCAGAGTAGAGGCGATTCGCCACTTCGCTCCAGATCTCGGCCTTTTCCCCGTGCAGGAGCATCAGAAGCGTGGTTTTAGCTCTCAGCGCTGGGTTCATTCCAATGCACCTTGATTGGCTGCGGCGGACGGTCGATGGGCTTCCGTCCGCTGCTTCGCGTAAGTCATAAGAAGCGCGGCTAAGCTGCGGCCACCGAGCCAGATGGCTCACCCGTGATGAGCGATTGGACCGTCGAGCATAAAGTGTTCCGCTGCGTCTCCCAGCATATGGCCTTAAGCGCCTCAGCGCCGCGAACGGTCAGAGCTTGCCGTTTTTCCGGATGCAAAAACAGATTTAATAATCCCTCTGCTAGAGACTGCGGGCTCGCGGGTTGGAAATAGCAAATAGCATTATCCGGAAAATAATGGCGGATGGTTCGCAGGCTTGACGCAATTACTGGAATCCCGAGGCTTACGTATTCAAGCAGCTTAACCGGCAACATTAATTCGGTTGCTGCCGTCGCTTCGTTTGGCACCAGGCCGACCGAAGCTCCCCGCAGCGCTCTTGCCAATGTTTCCAAGGGCACCCCGTCCTCGAATTGGATTATGCTATCGAGATCAAGCCGGTGCGCACGGATTCGCACGCTCTCTCGATGTTCACCGGGGCCGATAATGCGGAACTTAATGTTCGGTATTTGATTGCGGACAAGGTTGATCGCTTCGACCGCGGTATCAAGGCCCAGGCGCCGGTTAATGGTGCCGTGGGTGACGACGGTGAAATCTTCAAAGTGGTTCTGCCCAGGGGGGTCCTGCGGGTCGAATAAGCGAGGATCCGGCGCGTTGAGGAGAACGACAATTTTCGCACGGGGTATGCCATTCGACTCCAGGCGTGCCGCATGAAGATCATGGACGGCGAAGACCAGATCCGCCATGCGAGCGCTCACCCGTTCTTCCAGTCTCAGAGCCGCAGCCCCAATTGCGCCGAAGGTACCCGGAAATTTGTCGTGGTACAGTTCAGGCATCGTGTCGTGCATGTCGAGTACTAATTTGCTACCGCCTAATTTGGGGATCAGGCCCGCCACGATCGCGGCATCTGGCATTGAGCAGACTATTACAACATCATAACGCTGCTTCCGGTGGAGCTTCGCAGCTAGGTAAGTGGCTTCAGCGAAAAATCTTATGTACTGACGAAGGTACTCGGCGCGGCTGTGTCCACGATAGCGTAGAGCCGGTATGCCGACAATTCTCACCGATTCGCGCGGTTCATGCTGGTCAGCCAAACAGATCACTTCGACCGCGTAACCACGCTCGGCCAACGCTTCTGCATGCCGCTTAACACGAGCGTCAAAGATATAGTGGCTGTATGCGATTATGAGAACTCGTCTGATCGGTTTATGCGGAGGCCGCCACGCCGGCTCGATGACCGGAGCTGTCGGCATCAATATCGAGTTCGCGGGTTCAGTCGCCATATGCCACTCGCTATTGCACCTGAGATGGAACTTCAGATGTGACGAAGGCGCTCGAATGGGGTTTGATCGGGCTCGTGATCATAACCGCGTGCTAGGTAGTCCTGAGAATGTTCAGGCTTTCGCCACACCAGCGAGTTCTCAAGGAAAAGGCAATCAATACCGCAACGAAGGAATGTCTCCAATGCCTGTTCCGGGGTATTGACTATGGGCTGACCCTTAACGTTAAAACTGGTGTTGAGTACCATCTCGCGCCCGGTTTTTCTCCCAACCGCTTCCAGCAGTGTGTGAAAGGCACGATTGTCTTCATGGGAGACGGTTTGCACACGCGCCGAACCGTCGACATGGGTTATAGCCGGCAGTTGATTGCGGTATTCTTTTCGCACATCGGCCGTTACGATCATGTAGGGCAGCTCAGTGCCGGGGGGCAGGTCGAACCAGCGCGACGCTTCACCCACAGTCACGGCCGGAGCGAACGGCCGAAAGGCTTCCCGCATCTTAACCATCGCGTTGATGCGATCGCGCATCTCCGGATGACCCGGATCGGCCAGAATGCTGCGATGGCCAAGCGCGCGTGGCCCGAACTCCATCCGTCCCCGGTACCATCCGATCACGTAACTCCTGGCGATCAAGCTGGCCGCTTCTTCGCAAGCTTCAAACAGATTGTGGAACTCGGCGTGTTCAATTCGATCACTAAACTGCTCCAGGGTCTGGGCGATGAGCTGTTGATTGTAGGCCGGCCCAAGAAACGGGGGCGGAATGCGAACATTACGAATTTCACCATGTACCGCAGCACGGAACGCGGCAGCACCTAACGCTGAACCATCGTCGCCCGCGGCGGGTTGCACGAAGATTTCGTCAAATGCACCGGAACGCAGGAGGCGGCCGTTTGCGCTGCAATTCAGGGCGACGCCGCCCGCTAAAGCGAGACGGCGCAGACCGGTCCGTCTGCCTAAGGACGTGCAAATATGTAACATGACCCGATCCAAACATTGCTGTAGCGCCGCAGCGGCGTCGCGATGGTCATCCGTGATGTCGCCTTCTGGCAAGCGGGCTTTGACCAGGTGTTGTTCGAGGTAGTTCCTGGTTGCCGCGTAAGTCTCTCGTTCAGACCGCGACCGATTGATGTGCAAAAGCGGCACCGAAATAGTTCCGTCTGAGTTCAGCTGAACGGCTCGTTCGAAAAAGGAGCGGAAACGTTCGGGGTCTCCATACGGCGCCAGTCCCATGATTTTGTATTCGTCCGCATTGAAGTCGAAACCCAGATGAAGAGTCACGACTGAGTAAAGGATGCCGATCGAGTTGCGCGCTGGCAGCTCAATCAACTTTTCGAGCTTGCCCGCGCAACCCCGATACGCTGACGCACTTTGGGTTTCGCCCATGCCGTCGATTACCAGCACCAGGCATTCCTCCCAGCCCGAGCAAAAGTAGGCACTGGCAGCATGGGCCAAATGGTGATCGACATGGCACACGCGTTGTGAAGGGAAACCGTCCAGCCGCCGTCCGACCTGCGCGACGACCGCCTCCCGTGAAAGTACCTCCCGATATAGCCGGGCGTTGACCGGGTCAAGCGAGTACGCCAATTTGTGGGGAAGATAATCAAATCCGTGAACCACCTCGTCGATCGCATCGAGCGATAGGCCGGCCTGCGCCAGACAGTATGAGACCGCGCCCGAGGGGAAGTCGCCACTGTGTTTTTTGCGATTAAAGCGCTCTTCGGCCACCGCCGCGACCAATTCACCATCGACGAACAGCGCGGCGGCCGAATCGAGACCCTGGACGACCCGATATTCGCGTCCCGTCAGGCCAGGCCAATGCGCTTGTTTGAACTGAACCGTACCCTCGAAACCGCTAATCCCCAAGATCTTCATAAATCTCACGCCACGCGTTGGAGCGCCTTTAAGCAACAGCAGTCATTCAAGCCCGGGTAATGTTGAAGGCTAAGGTTCAAAGTGATCCTCATTTAGCTTGGGGACTCCATTGCGAAGCACATCAACCGAATTGGCAGGCACCTGGCGGCGTTCGAGCGGTTTCAAGTTCAAGTAAAACGTCTTAAGCGGGGTGTCCCAGGTCAGCGAAACACCGCAACGGGCCACGGGCTGCGCTGGATTCCCCTGTACCATCATCATGGGAGGAACGGAGCGGCTGACCACGCTTCCGGCGGTCACCACGGCGCCGCGGCCGATGCGAACGTTGGGCAGAATAATCGCACCTGGCCCGATGTAGGCATCGTCCTCAATTCGAACCGATATGTAATTGTTTAGTGAACTCCGGCGTGGTGGCAGCGTATGCATATGCGCTAGAATCATGCATCTAGTGCCTAATTGAACATTGTTGCCGATTGAGACCCAGTGCGGATATGCCGTTTCAATCATCACGTCGGAGGCAACGTGGACTCTCATGCCCATAGCCACCCCACGCATTCGATGAGCCCAGACACGAAAAGTGAAGGCGCCGGGCATCGAACGGGCGAGTGTCTGCAACAGACGGTTTTTCACACCCGCAATAAGCCCTTCACAGGGCATCTCGCGTTGCTCACCGTCGCTAGCGCATTCGAGCGAGTTCATGGTGATTCTCCTAACAAACCCATCCTCCATCGGCTAGGCACTTCGGCGCGCGTGCACTGACTGCAAATACTGAGTCTCAATGTAGCGGGATAGAGGTCCCACGGTGGTGAGACTTTCTGGATCGAGTTCTGATAAGTCGAGAGCGATACCCAGTTGCTGTTCTATCGCGCCTATCAGCTCAACCACACCCAATGAGTTGACTATACCCGATGTGAGCAGGTCGAAGTCGTCGGTAATTGCCGCCGGCTCGAGACCCATTTCGACCATCGGTTGCTCCAGCCGAGCGAGGATGAGAGACCGCACGTATTCCCCGGAACCGGAACTCATAACCCTGCCTCCAGCAACTTCAGCAGCTGTCCGCGATCAATTTTGCCGTTGCTGTTAAGTGGCCAACAGTCGATTACATGAATTTTGCGCGGCACAGCGTAACTCGGCAGCCTTGCCTTTAGCCGTTCGCGAACCGCATCAACATGGACTGGGCCAGCGGTCATGAAAGCTTCGATTCCGCCGGCACTACTGGATCTCAAAGGCCAAGCCACCGCAATCGCAAGGTCAACGCCGGCCTCCTGCTTGAGCAGCGCCTCGATTTCTTGCAGTTCGACCCGGTAGCCTTGTACTTTGATCTGGTGGTCCAAACGCCCGCGGAATAGAAGCGGGCCGTCGCTGGTGGGCCGGCACACCCGATCTCCTGTCCGGTAATAGGTCAGCTCTGTGTCCGGCGGCACCACAAAACGATCGGCGGTCTTTTCTGCGTCACGCCAGTAGCCCAGCGAGACTTGTGGTCCTGCCATCAAGAGTTCACCTTCCTGACCCGGCGGCACCTCCCGCAAGTTGTTATCAGCAATCAGAGTCTTCATGCCCGCGAGCGGGTAGCCAATCGGCACTATGTTGTGTTCACATTCCGGCGCCGACAGTCCACCCCAGCGGTAAGCTGTGCACGCGATCGTTACCTCAGTGGGTCCATAGAGATTCTCGACGATACTCTGAGGAGCAGCTTCGGCCCACGCAGCCGCCAAATCAGCCGGCAGCGCTTCTCCACAGAACAGACTCCACCGCAACGTTGGAAAAGCCGCTGGCTTTAACGCCCCCAGCTGTCTCATCATCAGCGCGACCGATGGAACCGAGAACCAGATGGTTAATCGTGAGTCGCGGATGAACTGGGCGGGATTCAACAAAGCCTTGCGCGGCGGACAGCAAACGCAGGCGCCCCGTTCCCAAGCCAGGAACATGTCGAATGCTGAAAGGTCGAAGGTCAGGTCGAAGGTCTGAGAGAAGCGATCAAACTCATCTATTTTATACCGCTCAACCGCCGCCTGGACGAAGTGAACGACATTACGATGGGCTACAGCTACACCCTTCGGCACCCCAGTAGAGCCGGAGGTGAACAACAGATAAGCGACCGCGTTCGCAGCAGCTGACGACGGTTGCGGCGCGTCTGTGGAATTGTGCTCCAACTCGCCGGCATCAACAAACCTGTGCTCTGGCCAGCGGGCCGTGTATTCGCCGATCTCACCAGTGCATTCCGGCAAGATAACAACCATCGGCTCCGTTAAATGCACAAGCACCTGATCGAGTTGAGACTGCGCTGCAGCATCGACGATGAGCGAGCGACATTCTGAGCGCCGGAGCATCGTGTTTGTCCTCTCCGGCGGAAAGCTGGGGTTCAGCGGTACGTAGCCGTGTCCGGCCAGCAGGCTGCCGAGAACTCCTGCATACGCAGTAACGGAGCGGGAGGCGAGCACTGCCGTTAATTGTGGACCATCATTTGACAGGTTGCGGAGGATAACCTTCGAGAGTGACTTTGCAGCATCGTAGAGGGCTTGATACGTAAGCTTGGCGCCGCCTACCTCAAGGGCAACGCGTTGGGGATAATATTCAGCCGAACGCAGAAACCCGGCCGCTAGCGTGCGCACATCATCACGCATGATTCATTACGACCCCGGAAGCGGCATGGATTAGGTCGGAATAAAGCATCAGGCACTTGCCGGCTTCCTAATCAAGCTGTTTACGCCCGCTTGCTGTATAGGCTCCGCGTCGTCCCTGTATTTCGCCTCAGCGAGCGCAAAAACTTCAGCGGCGTTACGTAAATCGGATTCTTCCGAGGGTATGTCGAGAATGTATGTTCCGAATCCAGCCTCCATATATTTCAACAGTTCATCCGAGACCTGCTCTCGGCTGCCGACCAGGTATGGGCAAAATGTGTTGTAGTTTTTAAAAGGCCACAACCAGTAAATCGCGCTGGCTGCGTCAGGGTCGGCACGCATGCTGGATAATTGTTTATGCCACTGCGAATCCGACACTCTCATCGCAACCAGATGCTTCAGTTGACCTGCTCGATCGCCGGGAAACCGCCGGTGTGCAATCTGCCAGGCTTCATCCGCGGTTTCCCCGGTTATTAAACCGATTCGAATGCCGCAATTGTTCCGTGGCGTTGGTTGACTATAGTGTGCCCCTGGTTCGGGATACTCTACCGCGACTGCTCCTAACGCCCGGGCCGCGGCGCGGCCACTCTCCGACGAGCCGGAGATCAGCAGGCGAGGGAACAACTCTGGCGCGAGGGGAGGTTTAAGCACCAGGTTGTTCACCTTGTAGTATTTGCCAGAGAAAGTGAAAGCACGCTGCTGCGCTAGTAGTCCTTTGAGTACAAGGGTGTACTCGGTCAGCCGGCCATATCTTTCATCGTGGGGAGTTTCGTCGCACAAGGCGAGCAGATCGTTGCGAAAACCACCGGCAATCAGGTTCAGCGATATCCTGCGCCCGTATAAATAAGACAGCGAGGCGACCATCTTCGCCGCACTGAACGGATGCATATAAACCGGCTGGAGGGCGACGAGCGGCGAGAGCCGGTCGGTTCGCTCGATGATGAACTGAGCTGCCAACCAGGGATCGACTAGTGAATTATCGGAATAAATCAGGATACCAGTACAGCCCGCCTCATTGCTCCAACCCGCGACCTCGGCTAAACGAGCGGTGAAACGGTCGGCGTCGTAATCCACCGACTGCGGAGCGGTCGAGAATAATTCGACCGACAAGCCAGCCGCACGCGGGGTACTAAATTTTGCTCCCATAACGCTAGCCCCAGACCACTGTCACTCCCGCCGCGGCGGCAGCTCGCGGGACACGTCTGTCGGTTGAGCGCCGGAACGACATTGTAGATCTCGGGCTTGCGCCCTTGCACGAAGCTCAACCAAACCATTGGCGAGCAACCGAGAACGCCACGCCAAATGGGAGGAGGGAACAGGGCGCTTCGACGGTTTTTCTTCTATGGCGATAGGACGCTCCAGCTTATTGATTGTGTGATAGACCAGCAAAAAGTGAGCCCACGAGCCGTTGAGGTTTGTTTCAGCCCCAAATGGCGATTGTATTGGCCCCAAATGGCGATTGAGGCGGAATTATCGTCTTGTGGGTGCTGGTCGGATGTATTTTTTTCTACTGACCGGAGAACGGACCAGAATGCATATTTTGCTCAGCACGAATGAAGCTTCGGGTTCATTGCGGGCCTTATTTTGGAATAGTGGCAATCAGGAACTTTAAAAATGTTCGGGCTCGTGCTCTCGACGGTTGTCACGCTCAAGTTGCACGGTCATATGGCGGATTTTGAATTTGTGCTCCAGCAGGGCCGATATGTCGGAGAGGACTCGATCTTGATCAGCCTCTTTCGCTACTACTGCGTGGGCCGATAAAGCAAACTGATGGCTGGTCAAGCACCACACGTGCAAATCGTGCAACTCGCGAGTCCCGCTGATGGCAAGCAGGTCTCTCCGCAGTTCGTCGAGGTTTACGTCCGCCGGTACGGATTCCATCAAAATATCCACACCCTCGCGAATCAGTCCCCACGACCCATAGATGATCAGGCATCCGATTAGGAAACTCACGCCAGAATCAGCCTCTCGCCACCCGAGATAGGTGAGGGAGCCCGCTAGCAAAACCCCAACCGAGCCGATCAAGTCTGACACAACGTGCGTGAGCACGGCACGGAGCGCCATTCCGGCGGATCGATTGCGTGATCCCAGGGTGAGCCAGGCAAATGCGAGGTTCATAACAATTCCGACCGCTGCAATCATCACGACGGGCAAGCCGTTGACCGCCTGCGGATGGCGCAATCGCTCAACCGCCTCGAACCAAAGAAAAGCAACCAGCAGCCAGAGCAAGAGTCCGTTGAACAACGCACCGAGAATTTCCGCGCGCAGATAGCCGTACGTCTTACCCGCCGTAGCTGGCCGCGACGAAATCCATAGTGTGAACAGGCCGAGGCATAATGCCGCAATATCGGTCAGCATGTGCACTGCGTCGCTGAGCAGCGCTAGACTGTTGGCAAGCCAGCCGCCCGCCAACTCGGCCGCGAAATACAAAACGGTGATAGTCAGAACGAGCTGCAGCCGTCGGCGCTGCTCGTGGTATAGATGGTGAAGATGAGTCGATTCCAAGATTGTCAGAAAGCCAGGAGATGCCGTTTCCAGATTTGCGGGCGTGGATTGCGGCTTGGGCCGGCCCGAGGTCACCGAGATAGTGGTGAATTAATCATTAGTCATACTGGACCAGCGAGGAGCAGGTGACTGGTTCGAGCCGTTGCCGGCCGTGCAGCGCCAACAACTCAATCACAAATGCACATCCCGCCACTTGCCCACCAAGTTTCTGCACCAGCCTCACTGCGGCCAGCGCGGTCCCGCCAGTCGCCAGGAGGTCATCGACGATCAGCACGCGCGTGCGTCCACCGAGTCCATCTTGATGCACCTGAAGAGCTGCCGTGCCGTATTCCAGTTCGTAGCTTTCAGCAATCGTCAAATAGGGCAGCTTGCCTGGTTTGCGAGCAATAGTTAGTCCGACTCCCAGCCGATACGCGACCGGCGCTCCGATTATGAATCCGCGTGACTCGATTCCCAGCACCTGGTCAACCTTACCCAGCCATGCCTCGGCAACCTGATCTACTATCGCGGCCAGTCCGTGTGCATCGCTGATCAATGGGGTGATGTCGCGGAAGAGAATTCCTGGTCGAGGGAAATCCGGGATATCGCGAATCAGTTTTTTGATTTCATTACCAGTCATATTTAGCCCAATCAGGCCCAATTCATTGCTATCATGTCAGAGCGAGGATATTACGAGCCGCCGTTGCGGGCGAAACTTATGCCGCTGGCGGGTGTTGGTTGGGGTAGGTACGCGAGCGGGTTTACCGGTTGTCCTTGAAAGCGCACTTCGAAGTGAAGGTTCGGACCGGTCGTGCGCCCGGTCGAGCCCAATTCTGCGATTACCTCGCCGCGCGCGACCTCTGCTCCGAAGCGCACGAGATTACGCCGGTTATGTCCGTAAACCGTCACATAACCGCCTGAGTGCCGTAGGATCACTGCATTTCCATAACCGCGCAAATGGCCAGCGAAGATCACGGTCCCATCGTCGGCTGCGCGTACTGCAGTGCCAACGCCGGCCACGATGTCGACGCCGTCGTGCATCACACCGTTTCGCATGCCGAAGGGCGACGAGACCAGACCGGCCGTTACCGGCCATGCGAATTGCCGATCAGCTCGTGCTAGCGGCCATGAGGAAAAGCCGACCCCCGCGGTTGGGCGCTTGAGTGGGATGATCAATGTTTGGCCAGCCTCCAATTGGCGTGGGTCGCTGAGTCCATTGGCAGCCATCAAGCGCGTGGGAGTTACTCCATAAATGTGAGCGATATGGTAAATAGTCTCGCCGGGCTGCGCTATATGATGCAGAGGGCGAGCGGCCGCGATGCTGGAATCCGGCGGAGCCGCCGGGCCTGGACTAAAGCAGCCATCTAGAGACATCGCCACAACCGCGAAAATAGCCATCGCTGTACGCAGTTTTCCGCGTGATTTTTCTAGTCGCGCGACCACTCAGCCTCCGCACCGCCTTCCTCGCCGTGGCTAGTGTTTTTCTATTCACGCCATCGATCAAAATCCATGCTTGCCGGTCATCCTGACGAAACGGCATTCGCCGAAATACTCTTCCTGCCAGGAGTTGTTGATTCGCTGAAGCCGAACGAGGGTCTGCAATTCCTCCTCGCCGATGGGTGCGACGAGTCTTCCGCCAGGACTCAATTGTTCAAGTAGCGGGCGGGCAACTCCCGGCATTGCCGCGGTCACCAGGATCACATCGAAAGGCCCCTCTTCAGGCCATCCCAGGGATCCGTCGCCGCAGTGGAGATGCACATTACCGGCGCCCATTACGTCCAGAGTTCGCCGCGCATCATCGTGCAGCGACGGAATTGACTCGACCGAGTAAACCTTCGCCGCCAAATGAGAAAGAATAGCAGTCTGATAACCTGAGCCTGTGCCGATTTCCAGCACGCTTTCGTTTCCGTTAAGCGCCGCTACCTCGCTCATCAGAGCGACAATGTAAGGTTGGGAGATCGTTTGCGATGAGCCTATCGGCAGTGGGCCGTCATCATATGCGTGGTCGGTATATTCGGCGGGAATAAAGCGATCGCGTTCGACCGAACGCATTGCAGCAAGAACCCGCGGGTCGCTGATTCCTCGCCGTTCCAGCTGCTCGATCACCATCCGTTCCCGTGCCTGGTTTAAATCCACTTTAGAGATTGCGCCCACTGATCGCTTTAACTTATTTTAGCCTAGTAGCCTGAATGCGGGTAGCCATCGTCAAGCTGCTGACAAACTGTCGATCACATGTTCCATCGCAACCGCGCGGGAGCCCTTGACCAGCAGCACGTCACCACGACGGATTATGCGGCGCAACAAGGCCGCTGCTTCGACACTGTCGCCGGCGATATGAACCTGCGGCCCGATGCCGTCCGTTTGAGACAGATCCGTGATGGCAGCGATGAATTCGCGGCCGACCGCAACGAATTGTTCGGGGCCGGTAGCAAGCACCTCGCGCACTGCGGCTGCATGCATCATCGGTGACAGCTCGCCCAGTTCCAACATGTCGCCCAACGCGACCACCAGACGAGTGTGTAGTACGTCGGCGGTCTCGCGGGCGGCTGCCAGCGCAGCACGGACTGAACGTGGGTTCGCGTTGTAGGTATCGTCGATAATTACGACGCCATTTACTTCGCAGGTGGACAAGCGGCCGGGCACGCTCCGTACCGAAGCCAAGGCTCGGCCGAGCGCCGCTATCTGTTCGCGCCCGAACGGTTGACCCCATGCTGCTGCGGCCGCAGCAACCGCGGCGGCGGCATTTTCGGCGATCGGCCCCCCGAGCAGGTTCAGCGTCGTCTGCAGATCATGCGGCAGCGATTTCTCAACCATCCAGGAGGCCAAGTTCAGCCTGATTTGTTGGCAGCCTGGCGCAATCACCGTCCGAGAAATGAGCCGCACATCGGCGGTCGTATCGGTGCCGAACGTTATCGTTCGTATCCACGCCGGAACGCGTGCCATCAGTAGTCCCTCGGAGACGGACACGATCGCACAATTCGCCTGAGAGAAGAGCGCCGCTTCTTCGTCGGCCACCCCATCCAGCGAACCAAGCCCTTCGGTGTGTTCGATGTTGACGTTCAAAACCAAGGCAACATTAGGTCTCAAAATATCGCCTAGACGCTTGATCTCGCCGCGCTGATTGGTGCCGCATTCGAGCACCGCCGCGCGATGGCCGTTGGTGAGCGTCAGCAGAGTCATCGGGACCCCTATCAGATTATTCAAATTTCCAGGTGTGGTCAGGATTTCACCGAAGAGGGCGCGCAACAGCGCTGCGGTAAGTTCCTTGGTTGTGGTCTTGCCTGCGGCACCACCAACAGCCACTACCGGCAGCGAGCGCGAAGAGCGGACGCGTTTGAGGTGATGACGTGCGAGTGCGCCCAACGCGCAAAGTGTATCGTTGACCTCGAAGCAAGGCAGGGCATCGTGACGCCGTCCCTGCTCGACAATTGCCGCGGCTGCCCCTCCGTGGGCGGCAGCATCGATGAATTGATGGCCGTCACGCACACCGCGTAGTGCTATAAAGAGTGCGCCGGGCTGGATGTTGCGCGTGTCGATACTGACGCCGTTGAGGCGGAGATGGGGATCCCCGGAAAAAACCGCCGTGGCCGAGTGGATGATCTCGGCAGCATCGAAAACACATCCGTTTACCGGAATGGGTGTCGCCATCTAGAATTTCTTTTAACCATGTCGTTGGTCAATTTGCTACTCAGCGCCATCTGGCCGTCCCCGTTGGCGCGAGTTTCATACCAACTGGGGCGGCTGCAAGACCGACCAAGAAGCGGCGGCCCTATCTTTCTCACCGTTCGTTTCCTTCGTCGGCGCGCTCCGATTTTCCCGTATGGCTCAATCGATTTCGCTGCAATAAGCTATAACGCGGCAGTCGACGATTATTGCAAGTTGGACGGAGGCTGTGCTTATGGCCGCGGGCGGCATGCCACTGGTCGGTGTCATCATGGGTAGCAGAAGCGACTGGGAGTACATGGTTGCGGCTGCTGAGGTGATGGATGAACTTCAGATTCTGCATGAGTGCCGGGTGTTGTCGGCGCATCGCACCCCGGACCAGACACTCGAATATGCAGCATCAGCGAGTGCCCGGGGGCTCAAAGCCATAATTGCGGGCGCCGGCGGCGCGGCGCACCTGGCTGGGGTGATTGCGGCTAAAACCATCTTGCCGGTTATTGGCGTGCCAATGCCGGCAACGGCGCTTAACGGCATCGATTCGTTGCTTTCAACCGTTCAGATGCCAAAAGGGGTTCCCGTCGCGACCATGGCGATTGGAAAAGCCGGGGCGGCGAATGCCGGACTGTTCGCCGCCGCGGTCATCGCGCTTGGCGATGCTCGGTTGGCGGAGCGGCTTCGAGAATGGCGCGCGGTGCGCGCGCGAGAGGTGCTGGAGCAAAAGCTCCCATGAGCGAAGCCAACCTGCTCACTGTCTTGGTTCCTTCCCCAGGGTCTTTGCAGTATCAAAGAGGCGATGGCGCGCGGCCGTTGGCCGGGAGCTGCCGCACTCAGGGCGGAATTTCACACCGTAAGTGGCTATTGCGATTAGCCTTGGGCAGCGCCTTGATGACCCTGCTGGTTATGCCGTCTTCCGGCCCCGCTTTCGAAATTAGGCAAGCGGGCAAACTTCAGGTTTCTCATCAAGCCCAACTTTTCGCCTTCTCAACAGATCCGACGATCCAGGAGATTCTCAGCCAGGATTTCGGCGCCGCCTCTCGGAGTGCAGAAAAGGGCAACGGTTCCACTGTTACTGTCTCCGTGAATGTCACTCAGCAAATGCTCAAACCCGGCGTTGCTCTGACCCAAATTGCACCAGGGGATCCTCAAGTCGCGGATTTGATGAGAGCCGCAGGTGCTAATCCACCTCCGCTTGGAGATACTGGCAGTAAATACGATGACGCAGCGCTAGCGCGGCGAATGGCCGCCCGAGACTACATGCCAAACGATACCCAGAGCGAGCGATTGATCAATTCGATCTCAAGCCCGGGACGTTATTCCGAGGGGCTTGGTCCCCCAATTCCAATCCCATGTGCCGCCCAGAGTGTGGCGAGGCCGGGATGCCCGCCTGCGCCGCAGACGAGCCCCGCCGCAACGGCTACTGGTTCAATCGGCGACGTTCAGCAGTACGTCGACCGAAGAAAGCAGGCGCGGAGCTTGTTCGGTTCTGGCGACAACAGTGATTATGATACGGTGATCGTCGCGCGGGCGTCGGTTAGTGGTGCGCCGGAGGAAATGACGCTGATCGCCGTTTCTCATCCGGGCGAGGACGTAGACGACGCCAAGAAACACATCGCCGAGCGGATCGCTAACAGCATCCTGCACTGACGGCAAGGCTCGCCAGCGAGATTGCAGCGTGGGTCATCACCGGTGCCGCGATCATCTGGTTTTTGTCCGCTCAGTTGCCAGATTGAGTACGCGTTTCTGTTTTGTGAACCAGCGAGACTAGCGGCAAACAAGACTCACGACTTACCTCCGGTCGAGCCTTGCGTTCCCTCAGCCGATTGAATCGGAACCTTCCGCGTGCGTGACTGCTCGGGCAACGGCACCGCCAATTCAAGCACGCCGTTATTGTAGGAAGCTTTAATCTCGTCCGGATTGACTCCGGCCGGCAGCTTCACCACTCGCTCGAAGCTACCATAACCGACTTCGCGATGGATGAAATCGCGACCCTTCTCTTCATGTTGTTGCTCGCGTTTGCCGCGAATAATCAGTTGGTCGCCGGTCGCCGTGACTTCGACATCCTTCGGATCGATGCCCGGCAAGTCGGCCCGAACGATAAGTTTGCCATTGTCTACATACGATTCGAGCGCCGGTCCGTTGCCGGGGGATTGCCGAGAGAGCCGGCCACCAAGAAAGCGGTCGAATAGATCGTCGAAATCACGCCTGAACCGGTCCAATTCGCGGAAAGGCGACCATGGTTGGGGCTCGTTCGCCATGATGGTTTGCTCCCTCTGTAAGAATCCTGTCGATCAAAAATTAACCACCGGGTGGACTTCAGCAAGCGTCCGTTCCGATCTATGGTCATGGATCGACCAAATCTCATACGGTCTTATTTATTGAAGGGAGAGCCCCGAATCTCAAGGGGCTCATCGGCACCTCGGCCGCGGAATTGTGCCGGGACGTCGCTGTGGCCGGTTAGCGATTCGGAACCTGATGAGCGCTCGGGGTCCTCCGTCGCGGCAACTTCGAACGTCCGTCCGGACTCGCCACCGGCACTATCGTCTGACTCACAGATTCCGTACCTCGCCGCGTAGAGATTGTCGTTCCGGATATTGATTGCTGCGGAGCGGCCGGGTCTGTCCCGCTTACCGAAGCTGGGCTGACAGATTCGGCGCCGGGGAGCGAGTTCATTGATTCTTTCAGGGTCAACAATGACGGCGACACTACTGCGGTCTGCGGCGATTGGACTGTTGGCGTTGTGACGGAATCGATGTCGTTGTCGCGCGATTGGGCAATGTAGGCGCCGATAATGACAGCGACCAGTCCGCCAAACATTAATAGTTTGCTCCAGTTGCGCTGGCGGTAACGCCGGAGGTCGTCGAGCGGTTCGTTCAGCGGGGCCAGGGAGGGACTATTCTCGACACGCTGGACCTCTCCCAACAAACGTATCGCTGTTTCGTCCTGATCGATATCGAGGAAACTTGCGTATTTGCGCAGAAACGGCAGCAGGTAAAGCTGATCGGAGATCAGCCGGTAATCGTCATCCTCCAGCATTTGCAGATAATGGGCGGGAATATGGGTCTGCTCCACGACGGTCCCACGAGACAGTCCGCGCCGCTCACGTGCTGCCACTAAAGATTCGCCGAGACTCACTTTCCGCGCGTGGCTCGACGTTGCTGTTTCTAACTGGTTGGCGCCCACGCTCCTCTCCTCACCCTTGCTGCATTTAAGCCTTCCAGTAATTTTCCAAAATAGACGTTCTGTTAATAGCGTATAGATGCAACACGCTCGAACCAATAGGGCCGGGCTATATCAGGATTTTTGGTCGCTGCACTCAGCCATTACGCGGGCATTTGAGCCAGGTGCATCGACAGGCCGATTAGACAGCGCCAACTTTTTGCCCTCGCAGCCGATCAGAATTGGGGCAGGAGAAAGCAGGCCAGCGAGCGTTGGTACGTCCGAGCGATTAACAACGAGCACTGTGCATTGATCGCTAGCCCAGGCTTTTTTCAACTGAGCGAGCGTCGCGAACACGTTACCGTTGGGATCGCGGAGCGGGCCAAACGGCGCCAATTCGCCGCGATAATTTACCAAGACTTCCTGCGCGCCGGTGTAAAAGGGTAGCGCCTGCTCAAAGTGCCGGAATGACATCAACCTGCATCCGCGCTTTGCGTAGGGAGCAACAATGCCGGCAAGCCCGCGATAAGAGACTAACGGAGCGACTCTGTCACGAGCGTCAATCCCGGCACCCATTCCTGCAATCACGCTAACCGCGAGTGCTAGAGTGAGGTTGCTGACCCTCCCGCTGGCGAAGAGGAGAGATGCCACCCCACCTGCGAGCAGCGCGGCTGCCGCAATGATGGCATCGCGGGCAAGTGCCTCGGTAAGCCCGTGGGCGGGTGCAACCATGATGGCTACCGTCATGGTTATCGCAGCAGCTGCGTTGGTCGCGGCGAAGATCATGAACAGCCGCCGCCGCTGCACGATAGCAATTTTCTCAATTCGCGCGAGGCCGCGGCCGGCCAGAATCCCGATCGGCGGCAAACCGGGAAGAATATACTCGCCGAGTTTTGAACGCGGTATTGAGAAAAAAACGAAGATCACAGCGAACCAGATGAGCAGGAAGTGCAAAGCTGCGCGTGCGCGCTCATTTTCCGAATCGATGCTGGCCGCGGCTGGTGGAAGCGCCTTCCCTCCAAACGGCCAGACAGTCAGCGGGAAGAGAGCGGCTGAGTTGCTCAGCCCAAGCGGGGCGAAATAAAACCACGGCCAGGTTCCAGCGATGGTGATCGGAATGTAGAACCAGGGACCCCAGCTATGCTCCGTGCTTTCGATATAACGCTCAAAATGTTCGTGGACGATGAAGAATTGGAGAAAACCAGGATTCCGTCGGGCTACGACGATGAACCACGGCAACGTGAGCCCCAGGTAAAGCGCGCTACATTTGAGCCAGGGTATTCGCAATGCATCATGGCTCCGGCCTTCAAACGCCAGCCACAGCATTGCAATGGCGGCGCCGAGCAGCAACGCGACCGGACCTTTTGTTAACGTGCCGAGCGCCAGCATCGCCGCTGCCCCGAGCATCCATCTGCCGTCAATGCCGCCAGGAAGAGCGGTGGATTGTGCGCCCTTGTAAAAGCACGCCATTGCAGCGGTCAAGAAAAACGCGAGCGCAGGATCCGGAGTGGCAAAACGCGCGAACGCAAAAAACAACGGGCTTAATGCCAACCCCAGGGCCGCCAGGAGACCGACATTTGCGCCGAACATCCCCTCGGCCAAGGCGCCGGTGATGGCTACCTGTCCGACACTCGCGACTGCCGCCGGTACGCGAACCGCGAACTCATTGCACCCAAAAACCCTGAGCGAAGCCGCGGTCACCCAATACACCAGTGGCGGCTTCTCGAAATACCGCACGAAGTCATTCCGCGGGGTGATGTAGTCATGGCCCACCACCATCTCGCGCGCGATTTCTGCATAACGGCCCTCATCGGGCTCCCATAGCGGTGGCCGGCCCAATCCGAATAAATACAGCAAAAGCGCCAGGCTGGCGCACATCAAATGCCCATGGTTCCGGACCCAACGAATTGCCGCCACGTTTTCAGCGTACCGTTCGCACGTTGGGATTAAAATTCCGCTATTTTGGCCGGAGGCCGGAGGTACTTATGCCACCGCCGGATCCAACGCGAAAGCAGGGCTGAATTCTCACGTCGGGCCCCTGCTTTAATCACAGGCATTCATTTGCCAGAATGCTCGGCGATTAGCCTGAAGAAAGTAAATTGAGTTCTTCGCCAAAAGCATCCAGCATCTTCGTCAGCGGCGCGGCAGTCAAGCGTGAGTCAGTTTCGATCGTAATTCCGGTATACAATGAAGGCGCGAACTTGCCGCTGCTCTGGGCACGGCTCCGCCCGATTCTGGCCGATCCGATGCGGGAATGGGAGATAGTTTTCGTCGACGACGGCTCGACTGACGATTCACTGGAAATTCTGCGCGAATATAGCCATCAGGACCCTCGCGTCCAGGTGGTCGAGTTGGCGCGCAACTTCGGACAGCATTCGGCTTTGCTTGCCGGGTTTCGAAACTCCTGCGGTGACGTGGTGGTGACGCTGGACGCCGATCTACAGAATCCTCCGGAGGAAATTCCCCGGCTGCTCGAGGCAATTGCCGAGGGCAACGACGTGGTCGGAGGTTGGCGCGAAGAACGCCAGGATCGCACTTATCGCAGGGTTGCCTCCCAGATGCACAACCGCATCACCTCGGCAATTGTCGGGGTGCCGATGCACGATTATGGCTGTATGCTCCGTGCGTACCGCCGGCATATCGTAGATACGGTGGTCGCCTGCGACGAGAAGGCCGCGTTTGTGCCGGCGCTTGCCAATTCGTTCGCCAAGCGCGTCGCCGAGATCCCGGTGGCACATGCTGAACGGCATGACGGCGAATCGAAATACGACGTCTTCCGACTGGCCCATCTGAGTCTCAACCTGATCACCGGATTCTCGAATTTTCCGATCCAGGCTATGAGCCTGGCTGCAATTGGAATCTTCCTGCTGGACGCGCTGTTCGTTGCCGTTCTATTGGCCCATCGCCTGGTTTACGGTCCGCAGCAAGAAGGTGCGTTGTGGGTATTGTTTGCCTTCACGTTCGCGCTTTTGGGATTGGTAATGTTGGCGCTTGGGCTGATTGGTGAATATATCGGGCGTATTTACCTGGAGGTGCGTCGGCGGCCGACCTATATCGTGCGCGCGATCCACCGCGAAAAGTCGCAGGACGTTGCGGCTACGCAGGGCACCGCCGGCGAATGATGCCGATGGAGTCCGCGCCGCCTTGTTCGGGACAAGCGGCAGCGAAGCCACCGGGGAAGGCACGGTGCGTGGTGTTCGCCTATCACGAGCTAGGCTATGCGTGCATCAGCGAATTATTGGCTTTGGGTGCGCCCATCGCGGCCCTTTTCACTCACGCCGATAATCCCGCCGAAGAAATCTGGTGGCGGTCGTGTAGCGAACTCGCGCATCAACATGACATTCCGGTGTTCGTGACGGATCGTTTCGACGAGGCTTGGCGGACGAAGATCGCCGCAATGCAAGCTTCAATTCTATATTGCTTTTTTTATCGAAATCTTTTGCCCGAAGAACTGTTAAGAATCACGCCGTTGGGCAGTTTTAATTTGCACACTTCGCTGCTGCCAAAATACCGCGGGCGGTCGCCGGTTAATTGGATGATTATCAATGGTGAGCGCGAAGCAGGTGTCACACTCCATCATATGGTCGCGCGCGCAGATGCTGGTGACATCGTCGCGCAACGTGCGGTTGAAATTGCCGAGGAAGACACCGCACTGACCCTCTATCATAAGCTTGTTCCGCTTGGCGTCTCGCTTCTTCGCGAATATCACCCATTGATCGCCGACGGCCTAGCACCACGCCGAGTTCAGGACTTGAACGCGGGCAGCTATTTCGGCAGGCGCCGGCCCCAGGACGGGCGCATCGATTGGAATTGGCCGGCGCGGCGTATTTTCAACCTGGTCCGTGGCGTGACCCATCCCTACCCTGGCGCCTTCTGCTTTGCCGGTGGGCGCAAGCTGACGGTGTGGGAAGCGCGAGTCGCGCATGATAACGGGAAACGCGCTGAAAGCGGACGCATAATCCGAACCACCGCCGATGCCATCGAAGTCGCAGCAGGGGAAGGGACCCTTCTGATCCGGCGCGGCCAATTGGAGGGTGAAGCGGAAGCTGACGCAGCCGCGCTGTGGCAGGCAGCCTTAGCAACAACGCTACGGCTCGACTAGACGCTGCCCGGTAACACGGATTTGGAGTCAGGCTTCAATCGAGAAGGTGAAGGTATTCGCATGCGGATTCTCATCACAGGCGGGGCTGGCTTTCTTGGCTCGCATCTATCCGATGCGTTCATCGCGCGCGGCGACGAAGTGTTCGTGCTTGACACCGGCTCAATCGCGAAGGTGCGGCATCTGCTTGAGGAACCGCGCTTCCATTATATTCACGACACAATCTTCAACCTTCAATTGCTCGACGGGCTCGCCGCCAAGGTTGACCTGATTTATCATCTGGCGGCGGTGGTGGGTGTCGAGTACTACGTCGCCGATCCGTATGAAACCCTCAACGTCAACGTCAACGGTACTCAGAACGTATTGAAGGCAGCTTACAAGCACAACCGCAAAGTCGTTTTCAGCTCGACCTCGGAGGTTTACGGACGCAACCCGAAAGTGCCGTGGAGCGAGGACGACGATCGCGTGTTGGGCGCGACCACGATTGATCGCTGGTGCTACTCGACTTCCAAAGCCGTCGGCGAGCATTTCTGTTTCGCTTATCACAAACTCGGTTTGCCGGTGGTGGTGCTGCGCTACTTCAACGTTTACGGCCCGCGGCTCGACCGGATAGATGTGGGGCGGCTATTCACGATTTTTATGGGGCAGTTGTTGCGCGGCGCCGACCTGACCGTAATCGGCGATGGTTCGCAGACCCGATGTTTCACTTTCGTCAGCGACGCGGTTGCGGCCACGGTCGCGGCGGGATTGAAGAACACGGCCGATGGACAGGCCCTAAATGTCGGGGTGGACATGGAAACCTCGGTGCTCGAGTTCGCCAAACTGATGGTTGAACTATATCGAGGCGCAAAATCAAAAATCAGGTTCGTAACGCAGGAGGAAATCTACGGCAGGAGTTACGAAGACATTCCTCGCCGCGTGCCCGACAATACCAAAATGCGCACACTGCTCGGAGTGGAGCCTAAAATATCTCTCCGGGAAGGCACCGCGATGGCGATGGAGTGGTTCCGCAAGGAGGCGAATGCATAAGAACGCAGCCCCAACCTGGCAATGCTATCACCGCCGTGAATCAAGCCGCCCAGCCTCAAGATCTCGAAGGTACTCTTGAGCAGATCCTCTTTGTCAACGACGCTAGCGGCTATGTGGTTGGGCTGATCGAGACTGCTGGTGCGGGGGATACGCGCCGTCGTATTACGGTTGTCGGGACTCTTGGAGGGATTGAAGTCGGGGCTGCGCTCCGTCTCTCCGGCCATTTTGAAAAGCACCCAAGATACGGCGAACAGTTTCGAGTCGAGGACTACGAGACGCTCCGTCCGGCCGGCGTTGCCGGGCTTGAACGCTATCTGGCTTCCGAAATAAAGGGGGTGGGGCCGGTCTTCGCCCGCCGCATCGTAACCTACTTTGGTGAGTCGCTCGCCGCCGTGCTCGATGCGGCGCCGGAACGGCTGCAGGAAGTGCCCGGATTGCCCCGCCGGACGGTCCGCAGGATCACCGTGGCCTGGCAAGATTCGTCGGGCTTGCGCGAGCTTTCGGTGTTCCTCCGCGGACACGGCATCAGTGGAGCGCATGCGCGCCGGATTCACAAAGTCTACGGACGCGACTCGTTGGAAACGGTTCGCAGCGACCCTTATGTCCTGGCTCGCACGATTAGCGGGATTGGCTTCCGCACCGCCGACGCGGTCGCGCAGAAATTGGGCATTCCCCACAATTCGATTCAGCGCGCGCGCGCCGCACTGTTGTACCTGTTAGAGCGGATGGCTGAAGACGGCCACGTATTTGCACCATTTAGTTATCTCTCGGGTCAGTTTGAGTCGGTGCTCGACATGGACTCCGGTCTGGCGCAGGAAGCGCTGGCCGAGCTGCAGCAGAGTGGCGAACTTTGCAGTGAACCTGCGGATGACTACACGGCGATCTACCTCAATCGATTGCATCAGGCCGAGGTGACCGTCGCCGACCGCATTCGCATGCTCTCGGCAGGCCGCGCGATGGGCGACAGCACAATTGCACGTGCTCTTAAGGCGGCTGCTGATGCGTCGGGCGGTGTGGTGCTGACGGCTGAGCAGCATCAGGCTCTGACCTTCGTGCTTAAGAGCAGAACCTCGGTCATTACTGGCGGACCTGGCACCGGCAAGACTACGCTGCTGCGCTGGCTGCTTGCCGCGTTGAATTCGGCGGGGTTGAAGCCGACACTCGCTGCGCCAACCGGCCGTGCCGCGCGCCGGCTTGCAGATGCATGCGGGCGCGAGGCCAAAACCATCCATCGGCTGTTGGAGTATTCGCCGGAAACGCAAAGCTTCATGCGCTCCGAAACGTTGCCGTTGCGCAGTAACTATCTGGTGATAGACGAGGCCTCGATGATGGATATCGAGCTGGCGTCCAGTCTGTTGCGGGCGATGATGCCGAACTCGTCGCTCCTGCTGGTCGGCGACCGCGACCAGTTGCCCTCGGTTGGACCGGGCAGTGTACTGAAGGACGTCATCGCGTCGGATATCGCGCCGGTGGCGCAATTGCGCGAAGTTCATCGGCAGGCGCGCCAGAGCCTTATTGTTGCCAATGCCCATCGCATCAATCGCGGTGAAATGCCCGAAACTCAAAATGATCCGAATGGCGATTTCTTTTTCTTCGAACGCAATGCGCCGGAGGACGTGCTGGCAACGATCAAGCAACTGGTGCATACACGCCTGGTCGGCCGTTTTGGGATTGAGGACTCGCGCGAAATTCAGGTGCTGACGCCGATGAATCGCGGACCGCTCGGCACCCAGCTCCTCAATCACGTGTTGCAGGAAATGTTGAATCCACAAGGGCGCGAACTTCGTGCTGGTGACCGCCATTTCCGCGAAGGCGACCGCGTGATCCAATTGCGCAACAATTACGACAAACTGGTCTTCAATGGCGCAATTGGCCGCGTAATTTCCGTTGATCCTGCGCGCGGCCGGCTCGGTGTTGCATTCGACGAAGGCCCGGCAGAGTACGACGTCTCTGAACTTGACGAGCTCGGTCTGGGCTACGCTATTTCAATTCACAAGAGCCAGGGCAGCCAGTACCCTGCCGTTGTTATCCCGATCCACCAGACCCATTACCTGATGTTACGGCGCAACCTGCTCTACACCGCAGTCACTCGGGCCGAACGGGTATGTGTGCTGGTCGGCACGCGCAGCGCGCTCGCGCAGGCGGTGCGCAACGAAGACGAGCGCCGCCGCTTCAGCCGCTTGGCCGAGCGTTTACAGCAATAAACAGGGCCTGCGGTGTTCTTCTGAATACGATTGATGCGCTGGCCGGCCGCCTTAATTCCAGAGCCAAGCTGGATCGAACACAGCTCCATTGATTGAGACGATCCTGCCGTCAGTGGGTGCGCGTTCCTTGAGCCAACGAGCCACGATCGTCATGGCTTCGAGTTCGGTGCGTACCACTGGGCGCAATTTGTACAGGTCATAATTCTGCGCGATGAATTGCGCCACGGCGCATCCCGCTTGCGGCGAATCGACCTCGCGCTTTAGCGCGAGCCTGCCGCTCAAGATGACATATGCGACCGGGCATTCATTAGACACAGGCTTCAGTCTGTCATCCGCGTTCACCGCCGCAGAAGCCTCGGCCCAGTGGCCACCGACCACGATCACCAGGTTGTTCTCGGTCACGACGCGGCTGAGCCGCGTCGTCCGCTCCGCCAGCGTCGCCAGCGCTGCGAGGCTCCGATGATGACGCTTGGCTTCCTCGAAACGCATGGCAGCCGCGGCCTGGTCACGTGCCCGCATGAGATCGCTCAGAATCGGCCCGCTGCGGCCGCGCAAGAAGCTAATTGCGCGCGATGCCTGCTGGTTGTACAGGTCCTCACTCACACTTAGATTGCACGGCGCCGCGCAATGGCCGATCTGACCGTAAATACACGGAGAGAAATCCTCGTGCGGTTCCAGTCTGCCGCTACAGGAACGCAGCCCCAGCAATCGCGACAACGCTCGGAGTGAATGTTCGATATTGCGCCGGCCTATGAACGGACCAAGCTGGAGCACACCAGTCCTGGACGTAAGTCTCTGCACCGCCTGCAAACGCGGGAACGGGTCGCTCAAGTCGACGCGGATGAACCAGGCGGGGGCCGCCGATTTCAGCATCCGGTTGTATGGTGGTTTCAATTCGCGAATCAGCCGAGCCTCGACCAGGGCGGCCTCTAATGCTGACCGCATCGGCCGCGTCTCGATTTGCCAGACATGGTTAACCAGTTCAGCAATCTTTCCGCTCACGTGACTATCGCCATTGAAATATGATCCCACGCGGTCACGGAGGCGTGTCGCTTTGCCAACGTACAGTAAATCACCATCTTGATTGCGCATGAGATAAACGCCCGGCCGCTGCGGGATAGCGGCGACCACCTCGGGAGCAACGTGGCGTTCTATGCGCCGGCCCGCGACTCCACGCGAATAGTGGTCGAGCAGGCGGTCGAGCCGATTCATCCCCATCTGAGATGCCATCTCGAGAAAAATCGACAATAGCTCCGCCGCCATTCGCGCATCGCCGAGTCCTCGATGGCGGCCGGCGGTGGAGAGCCCAAAATGTTCGGCCAGTAGATCGAGCCGCCGCCGGCGTAGCGACGGCAGCAACCTGCGCGCCATCCGGAGCGTGCACAGCACCGGATTCAATAAGCCGATTCCGAACAAGCGCCTGAATTCGAAATCAAGAAATGCATGATCGAATTGCGCGTTGTGGGCTACCATCACCGCATCGCCCATGAACGCGCGAAAGCGCGGTAGAACATCCTCGACTGGTGGCGCCGCCGCGACCATTTCGTCGCTGATCGAGGTGAGCCGCGCAACGAACCGCGGAATACGCATCCGTGGCTTTAGCAGACTCTGGAACGGTTCGAGGATTTGGCGGCCACGCATTCGATATGCACCGATCTCGATGATCGAGCCCGGGGTGGGACGTCCGCTGGCCGTTTCCAAATCCAGTACAACAAAATCCGCTTGATCGAGTGGAACCCGCAGTGTCGAAGCCCGGCTTAGCGACCACAAGCCGGTGACCGCATCAAACATGAAGTTAGGGTCGCCCCCGAGGATGCCAGAGATAATGCGTGTCCCGAGTTCAGGATCAGACCCGGCTCCACTGAAAAGCAGCGCGAGTAACTCGCGCGTGTCGGCGCCGGCCTGATGCGCGGTTAGGTAGGAGTGCAGCTTCTCTTTCGCGGTGCCCGATGTCAGCCGCGCCGGCCACTCTGATCGCCCTTGCTGCCAGCCCGCTGGTGTAGCGCTCCCGCTGGTTCCGAAGCGCTGTATCGTCATCTGTGCTACTTGATTCCAACCTGTGGTCCGCGCCGTCCATCCACCGCCACCTCTCCTCGTTTTCGACATCCATTCGCTCTCGCCTTTAGCGCATTTTGGCGCGGAACTAAAGAAAGGCAAGGAGTGCCCGAGAGAAGTTTTGCACCGGCGCGTTCAGTCGCCACAATTTGCAAGGTCGCGTTCTGGTCCGTCCGACTCGTTCTTGGCCCTTATAAATCGGCAAGGAGTGGCGCTTGAGTTTCACGGGTGGACGACCGCAAGGGAGGAGCCTGAATACGAATAAGTCCGCTCGTAAGACAAAGGGTTGGCTCCGTGTCGAACTATGCACTTCGCTGGTTCAACGGGTGCTCAAGAAGTCGGACATAAAGACGTTATGTCCGAAACGGATCGGCGCGCCATTGAGACGCTGGGCGTGGCGCTCGCGGGTTCCGAAACGCCTCTGGTCGTCACTTCCGGAACCGCATTTATTTTCGGATTAAGGCTAACAATCGATCGCCGGCTCTCGGACCGCGGTGTGCCTCATCGGTGAGATGGGCGATCCCTCCCGCTTTCGAAGAGCGGGGAGCGACCATGTAACTTTCCGCCCCGCTGGCCGCAATAGACGGTCAGGGTCGATTTCGCAGTGAGCAAGTTAATGACACGACGCCGATTTCCACTCGCCGCAAACCAGGCGGAGATAGCCCCTGGCAAGACGCCGAGGTCGGTCGGTGGTGTGGCATTTGGCTGGAAAGGGAGAAACAGGTGAACAATAAATTTACGCGAATAGTACTGCCGAGTCTGTTGCTATATGGCTGTCTGGTTGGAGTGAACTCCGCTTGGGCTGCAGCGGGCAGCCTTGATCCGACGTTCGGTAGCGGGGGCGTCACCATAACCAGCTTTGCCAGTTCAGGTTTTGTGATCCCCGACTCGATCCAATTGCAGAGCGACGGCAAAATTCTTGTCCTCGTCCAAGCGGGGAATCTGAGCAATGAGGTGTTGCGATACACGACTACCGGCGCGCTGGACACGAGTTTCGGTCACAACGGAGTTGCGGTGCTGTCGCCTTCGGTCGGCGGGAGTATGGCGTTACAGGCGAACGGACAGATTGTGGTAGCCGGGGTGGTCACGAACACGAGCACCGGTGGACCTGAACTGGGGGTTGAGCGTCTGAATACCAACGGAACCTCGGATACCTCTTTCGGGAGCGGCGGCCTCGCGCTCGCGAGTCTGAGCAACCGGGCAACTGGAGTAGGGTTTGTCGCTTTGGTCCAGCCCAACGGCGACATCCTGATAGGTGCGCAGCTTGAACCCACCGGGCGGCGCCAGCCGTTCCAGACCGTGCTGGCACGCTTCAACTCCGCCGGCCAGTTGGACACGACCTTTGGCACTCAGGGAGTAGCAATCGCAACGGCGGCGAGCGGTTGCACCTCACTTGCCCTGCTTTCTGATGGCGAAATTCTGGTTGTCAACGCCCAAACCGTTGCGCAATTCACCGCCAGCGGCATCGTAGAATCCACGGTGACTGGCGGATTGATCGTCGCCAGCGCCGGAAGCAGCGCTCCTTCCGCACCGAGCATGTTCGAAGCGAACGGCGATTATCTTTTTGGCACCGAGCTCTTCATCGGACAGGAATCTCGCGGTCACAACGCTTCCGCCGAAGTGCTTCGCTTCACCGAAACCGGGGCTGCCGACCCGACCTTCGCCAACCCGACCTTCCACTATACCGGCACTGGGGGGAGCGGAATCGAGGCCTTAGTACATGGGCTGGCGGTTGATTCCGACGGGGACATCGTGGTGGTGGGAAACCAGGTCACATTTGCCCAAAGTGGCACGGTTACCGTCAACGGCTTGGCGCGGCTAACCCCGAGCGGGACCCTCGACGCCACTTTCGGCAACGGCGGAACCGTAGTCAATAGTGTCCCCGCCGGCACGCAGGAACTCAGCGGAGTCATTATCCAGCCTACTGACGACAATATTGTCGTTGTCGGAGTAGCAAACAACACTACCGAGCTGACCATCAGCCGGTATCTGGCCCAATAGCAGAGCCGGGTGGGCAGGAATTTCGTGTGTGAGTAGTTAGTAGTGAATGGCTGCTGCTTAACGCGGCACTCGCCCGCGCGGGCGACTGCCTAATTAAGTTAGCTCGTGGAAAGCAATGTCATGTCGATGCCACCGAATTGATTTGACTTGGGCCGGGGCGGAACACCGCGGAATTTACCGCGCGGCGCGAGCGAGCGGCGGTAAAGCGCGCCCAGCGGCGCGCATCGACAGACTGGAAGTGCCAAGCAGGGCAGGGTGCTAATCCATGCACCCCCCGCCGCCGGATTATGTCAACTCGCGCGCGACCAACGAAAGCGCGTAGTGCTGCCTGCGAGTGGCTAGCACCGTCTGTTAGCTGCGCGTCAGGGCGCGGTGAGGTTCCCGATAGTCTCAAGGCGAGTGCAACAGTTCGGCAGTGTTGGCGCAGCAACAGCGGGTCGCATAATCGAAAAGCGGCCCGCTTCAGAGAAAGATTCAGCCGGATAACGACCGGGCGAGAAAAGGCAAGCTCTCGTCCATGCGGTAATCGACACTGGTGTGGTTGTCGGGGAACTCCTCATAGCGATGCGCAATGCCAAGCTCGGTGAGCCGCCGCACGAACCTACGGGCACCATAGAGCAGATTGAACTGATCCTTCTCGCCGCAGTCGATGTAAAGTGCCTTCAGTCTGCGGAGATTGCTCGCCTGGGTTTCGATCGCAACGACAGGGTCTTGCCGCAACCAATTCGCCCAGCGTTCCTCGATAACCTCGCAGGTGTCGAACGTGACCGGCAGCCGGATGCCAAGGAACTGCTTGGGATCGGGATCGTAGCTGGCCGCCATCGCCAGCGCGTTGACCACCTTCCCGGAACCCTCCGGATGCTTTTGGGCTTCTTCGAGCTGCCGCCACCAGCGCTCGATGGAGTTTCCAGCGTCCGGCGAGTGCACGCAGGACCGCTGGCATATCGGGCAGATAGCACAACTCGAACCCCATATCCCCGGAATGACAGGCCGCGGCCGACCAGATCTCGGAGTGGCGCAGCGCGTGTGTGACTGCGCCATACCCGCCAGAGCTCTTGCCGAACACGCCGCGGCGCCCAGTACCGCCACATTTGAAGCGCTGCTCGATCGCCGGCAGCATTTCATGCAGCAGGAAATCCTCCCAGGCACCCATCGAAGCTGAGTTGATATATTGGTTGCCGCCGAGCCGGGTGAAGCAATCGGGGAAGGCGACGACGACAGGTGACATGTGCTGTTCGCCGATCAGCCGGTCGAGCCGCTCCGGCACGTTTTCGCGGAAGCCGACCCAATTCGTCTGGGATAGGCCACTACTCGTGAAGCCAACAAGATCCACAAGCAGGGGCAATCCCTGTCCGTCATGCCCAGCCGGGACGTATACGTCCACGACGCGCACCGACGAATCACCCAGCATATTATTCTTGAGAGCCTGGCTCTCGATCGTGACGCGGCTGATGGAACCCACCGACCCGAAAAACCTGCGCATGCGCCTTTACCCCTCGCTTCCGCTGATATTATCAGCGAACGACGGCGGTCGCCGAGGCCGTGAAAAGCTATGATCTGAACTCGAGGCGGCATGGTGTTCGCGACCAAACCAGTCCCTGTTGTTCTTCTGGCAAAGCGCCGCCCTCGCGCTCGAGTTCTTCAAGGATTCTTTCATTCAGTTAGATCACTCCCTTTATCGGAGCACCGATTAATTGACGCCAATTCCCATCATTGGAGGATCGTTACGCGAGTCAGAGAAAGGAGCGAAAAAATGCCCTCTCCTGCTACCGCGGCCACGCCTTTCGCGTCTGCAAGGCGCTGCACGGTCTGCCCATCGCCTTGGCCCGATGCCCGAGGCCGATTCGCAACGCGAGGTGCTGTTCTGCCATCAAGTGATCGCTCGCATCGATCTCAACAAGACCCATGTCACTGACGCAAATTAAAAATTATCGACGCCCGCTGTTGTCCATGAGTCACAGGCGGGATGTTTCGCGCGATCCCAGAGCCTGCGGACCCTGTGGGCAACACCGTGCTTACCATTTTTAAAATGTGTCACCCATGTCCTCGCACACCCGTCCCCTATGTCTCCGGTCCATACAGCCTGCTCGCGGGCGTACTGGAGGGTGAAGGGAAACCCGATAAGAAACGTCACCCAGGTCACAATCGCAAACACCGACCAAGTGAGAAATGTATTGTAGTGCTTAAAAAGCGCCGGCCCGACTGCAATGGTCGTCATCAGCGAGAAAGCGAAGAATGCCGCTGCCGTGCAATTCAAAATCTTGACGGCATGACATCTGTATTCATTCACGAGGATCGCGAGCGCGACTACTACTGCGCCGAGCGCCGCGCCAATCCAGTGGCCCCCGCCTGAGAGCACGCCGTATACGATCCATGCGACGATGCCGTAATTAGTCAGCACGCTGCCGGCCGGTTGCACATTCTGCGTCATAGTCCTTTCCTCGCGATCATTCTCATCCAACGTGATTACCCGGCATTCTGCCGGATCGGGTCAAAACCCAATCGCTAATTCGTCGAATACTTCGCGTCGCTCAAATTCCGTTGCGCGCTCGTTTAACAGCGTGTAGTTTCCGCTCACCGCCGCCAGGAGCAGCTCTGTGGATTTGCGGTACGGGTTCAGCAACAAAATACTGGCGTGAAAACAAACAAAGAGTCGGCATTCAGTCGGCGCACCATATTATGGCTGCGGGCAGCGACCTTTTGGTCAACGGATTGGAGCCTCACGGTTTTGCTCGTTCTCCTCGTGGGCAACATCTTCGTCGTGCCGCTTAGTGCATTCGCCACCTGGGGCAGATTCGCCGCGCGCGTGATCCTTTCGCTAATAATCATATCCGGTGTGATCGCAACCGTCCGCGATCGCCGCATCGTCCTGCTGGCCATACTCCTCGCCCTCGGTTCTATGTTCGTCGGGTGGGAAGGTCTTGAGCGGGCGAATCTATACCTTCACCTTTTCAATGACGTCTACTCTTTACTGTTCATCGGCTTTCTGGTCGTTCTGATTCTCCGGCAGGTTTTCCGTTCCGGACCCATCACTGTTCGTAGAGTACAAGGGTCGGTGGCGGTTTACTTGCTTTTGGGGCTTTTGTGGGCAGTCTGCTATGAAATGGTGGAGCTGTCGCAGCCCGGATCGTTCGCCGTTTTCGGGCAAAAAGGTATGGCTATCCTGCCACAGCTCGCGTACTTCAGCTTCACTACACTCACGACCCTCGGTTTCGGGGATATCGTTCCCTTAAATCCGCTTGCTCGCTCTCTGGTCGTGCTGGAAGCTCTGGTGGGTCAGCTCTTCCCCGTAATCCTGATTGCCCGGCTGGTGACGATGGAAATTGACTATCACCAGAGGACTCGACGGCACTGAAATGTACTTACCCGCATGCCGCCTAAATAACGTTAGGAGCGGGAACGGTGGAGCTCAACGCGCCGCGCGTTTCCGCCGCGCCCTCGAAGCGCTTTTGGGTGACGACATCGCTCACTGCCAACTGGGAGCGCCTGGTCAGCTTCTTCGACTTTCCGGCGGAGCACTGGAAGCATCTGCGCACCACCAATGGGATCGAATCAGCCTTCGCCACCGTGCGCTTGCGCGAGCGCGCGACCAAGGGAGCCGGCTCGCGCAGCAAGCGGCTGCTGATGGCATTCAAGCTGCTCGAAATGGCCCAGCAACGCTGGCGGCGGCTGGACGGCGCCGTCCTCCTGCCGCTGGTCCGTGCTGGTGTGCAGTTCGTGGATGGAGTTCAGAAACAAGCGCGAAACGTTACTCAATCAACTGAAGCAACGCCACGGGAAGCCGCCTGATCATGCGGGGCGATCCTACAACAATTGACAATTTACTCTTTGGTCGCTTTGATGAAGCCCTTTGATTGGGCGTTCCATATAGCGTGAAAATATGAGCAGAAAGTATTTTTATACAGTCCCACTGCTTTACAAACCAGCCTCAACCCCTTTTCATGCAAAGACTGCTTTTTTAGGTGGCGTTCCTAACCTCCGCGGAAAATGTGTGTGTCAATCTGTGCGCGACTGGCATGTCCATCACGGCAGCGAACAAGCCGAAAGCGCGAATGCACTCGATGTTGGTTTTGGGCCAAAAATAGGTTCACGTCTACCCATCTTGCAGACCTGTCGCATAGATGCGCAGTGTAGCAGGTCGCCAAGTCTTTGATTTTGTTTGGGAAAACTGCGGAGCTGCAGGTGATTTCGAGTCACGCCCGTTAAACCTGACTCCCGAACCTCTCCGTGCCGGACAGCATTTCTGTTTGAATTGTATCAGTCAAGGAGCGCCACTGAGCCTGGTGCATACACGTGCAGACATGACAGGCAAGCTAACTCAACGGCTTATCGATCGGGCAAAGATCCCAGCCAAAGGGCAGGTTCTTATTCGGGATGGCGAGGTAATCGGGTTCGTCCTGAGGATCACAGCCACGGTTGCAAAACATGGCTGTGGGATGGCCGGATTCGCGGAGAGATGCGCCGAATCACGATTGCATGGTATCCAGGGACCTGTCCGTGAAAGTCGTCCCACCCTCAGACCGGATGAAGGATGGGCCGAAAAAAGGTGGGGCCGAAAAACTCTTATAGGAAACCGCAATCCAGCGTGTAGTAAAAAAATGAATCAGGAATCGGCCAGTACTAACTTGAGAGTGGACAATACCCAAAGGGGTGAGGCCACCACCGCATTCTCGACCACAAAGCGCAATTATCGACAAACATGGACCGAGGTTTATTTTAAATGATCCGAGTTATGTACCGCTGGACCGTCAAGAAGGAAGACATAGAGGAATTTGTCCGAACGTGGGAAGAGGGCACTCTAAAGATTCAAACCCACTGCGCCGGTGCGATGGGAAGCATTCTTCTGCAGAGCTCGGAGAACCCTGAGCACTTTTTTGGAATGGCACGTTGGCCGAGCAAAGAAATCTGGGAGGCAGCCCAACGAACTATGCCATTCCTGGACTTACAAGGCCCAAAGCCCGAGTCAGAATGTTTCTTCGATGAGCTCGTTGACATCATTCCAAAGTTCATCGAATAACATGTCTCAGATCAAGGCCAAATTGGCAGCGCTCAGACCTAAGGTCCGGGAGCTTAAAGCGCATGGAGAATGTCGCTGCTCGCGTTCAGCGCAATCGGGCGTTGGCAAATTCGGCGTCGCCTTCGCCTCAAGCCTCAACCTAAGCCCAATGCGGGTCCTGCGACGTGCGGAGGAACTCGAGTGCCTTTTGGTAGGCACAAGGCGATGCGCGAATGCGCGGGTTGGTTCTTTGCCGCCGCAAAAGGCTCACCTTGCCGAATCTGCATACTGGTGGCATATATGAGCTTGGCGGCAGGTGGCTAAGTCCGCGATTTTGTTCGGGAAAGGGTGACGCCGCACGTGATTTCGAGTCACGCCGGTTAAACCTGACTTCCGAACCTCTCCGTGCCGGACAGCATTTCTGTTTGAATCGTACCAGTCAAGTTGCTTCGGCTTTTCGTAATTCTCTGGTACCTTCGCCAGCAGGGTGTCAGCTCCCAACGTAAGTTTCTTCATATCGAGAGATGACTGTGGTGCGAGCAGAAACAATCGAGCATAGGGCATGACCCTGTACCGATTTAACAGGAGACAATATGGCGACGGCCTTGAACATTAGCGATGGGTTTGATTGGCGGACGCAGCTTGGAGCGAAGTTAGTGTCGGCCGAAGAGGCCGTTAGCCATGTCAAATCCGGCGATCGCGTGACGATGTCGATCTCGCATGCGACCCCTTTCACGCTTTGCGCGGCGCTCGCCGGGCGGCTGATGGAAATTGAGAATGTGGTTCTAAACCACAGCGCCTCGCTGTTCAATTGGGAACTTCCGGGGCTCGGCGAACGCTACCGCTTCGAATCGATTTATTTGTCGCCAATTGGCCGCGATCTATTCGCGGACGGACGGGCAGATTTCGTTCCGGTCGCCTACTATCGCATGGGGGTGTTGCCGCCGGGTCTGGACAACTTCAACGTCTTTCTGATGAAGGTGTCGCCGCCCGATCAGGAAGGCTTCGTCAATTTCGGCGATATCCAGATCATGTCAAAGCTGCAGGCGCGAAACGCCGAACTGGTAATCGCCGAAATCGATCCCGGCTTGGTCCGTATCGGCGGCGATAATTCAATGCATATTTCCGAGATCGATTGGTTTGTCGAGCGCTCGCCCGCGGCGCCCGCTCTGCCGCTTAAGTTGCCACCTGTGCCCGAGGAGGAAAAACGGCTTGTTGCGACCATTTGTGAAACAGTTGCGCGGGAAATGGTCCCTGACCGCGCCACGATTCAGATCGGGGTCGGCTCGACCTCGGGCATGATAATGCCGCATCTGCGAAATCATCATGATCTCGGCATGCAGACTGAGGTAATCCCGTGGGGCACTGCACCTCTGGTGCGCGACGGTGTGATCACCGGGAAGTACAAAAAGGTTTTCCCGGGAGTAGTTGTGGGTAGCGCGTTTGCTTTCGCCACGCCGCGTGAGGAACTGGAATTCGCCGCGGGCAATCCAGCGTTTCAGTTGCACGACTTCAACTTCACTGACGATATCCGTCTGGTGGCGCGAGAGGATGGCCTGGTCTCAGTAAATAACGCGCTTGCGGTTGACTTTACCGGCCAGGTCGGCAGCGAATCGATCGGTTATCAGATGTATACCGGCACCGGCGGTCAGACCGCCTTCGGAATTGCCGCATCGCTCGCTGGGGGAAAATCGATCATCGTCTTGCCTTCGTGTGCAACCGTGAAGGGCCAGCCGGTGTCGCGCATCACCCCGGTGCTTCCGTCCGGCACGGTGGTGACCTTGTTGCGGACGTTCGTCCACTATGTCGTAACCGAATACGGGATCGCGACACTTCAGGGAAAATCGCTCCGCGAACGCGCGTACGAGCTAATTGCGGTCGCCCATCCAGACTTCCGCAACGAGCTACGCGCGGAGGCAAGGCGAATGTATGGCTAAAGGACGGAGTGGGACATAAGACAAAGGAAGAAGCCGGGAAAGGAGGGGGAAGCAACGTAATCGTTTCGACTGAACCTTTAGCCGCTTTCAAATCGCGCACCAGCCTCCCGCATCTGCCGGCGTGCCCTCTCGCTAGCATTGGCGGATACTGGGCTTGGTCGCGTTTTCAATAAGAACCACCTCGAAACCGTCCCGGCGCGCGTCGAGGACCGTCGCCAGCACACACACGTCTTCGGCAAGACCGCCGACCCACAGGCGCTGGATACCCGTTAGCCGAAGCTGATACGTCAGACCCGTCTGGTCGAAGACGGAATTCTGATCCTGGTCAAAGCGTACACCCTTGGTAATCTTGATGACTGAGTTGGGCAACTGAAGCTCGGGATGAAATCGCGCCCCCTCGCTGTCTTGGATGCAATGCGGGGGCCACGGGCCGCCCTGCTGCTTAAAGCTGATGTGATCTATTGGATGCCAGTCGCGCGAAGCGTAGATGGGGACGTTCTTGACGATGGCGCCCGCGATCCAACAATTTAGCACGGGCACCACTGCGCCGCCGCCTTGAATCGGCAATGCGCCACCCGGACAGAAGTCGTTCTGGATATCGACGATGATGAGTGCATCACCCGTCTGGAGGCCATCAGCGGGCTTGTTCAACACGGGCGTTTACCTCGGCTGTCTCACCTTGGACGGAAAGTATAGACGCCATTGAACCCCGGTGGACGCCAGCCGTTGTCGGCACAAGTGATACATACTGCAAACTGTTGGGAGCGGCCATTCTCGCGTCCGGCCAGTGATACCATCAGCTCCGTCGACTGAGTTTTATTGCATGCAGCGCAAGTTGCTACCAACGCTTTGTTGTCCTTTGCCTTCTCGCTCGGCATTTGCGGGGCACCTTAGTTAAATCAGTTGGATCCTAATCAGAAGGCTAATGGCTAATTGCGGAGCCAATCATGACTCCAATCGCCAGCACTATGAACAGCGCCACGCCCAGCACCGCAAGGCTCGCGACCGTGTTTGCTCGCGCCTGCGTTTGCGGGTCAATCGGCGTTTCAACGTGCGCAGAATGAAAGCCGCTGTGGTATCCGGAACGAGAGGTGTAGTAGATGCCCGTTCCCGGAATTCCAATCGTGCGGGTTATCCCGCGATGACCAACCGTCAGATGGGCGCCGCGCATCCCAACGGTTAAGCTCGGTCCGGACTTGGAGAGATTGAGCGACAAACCCGGAAAGAGGCTGAGGCGGCGGTAGAACCGAAAATTACCCAATTTGGATACCCCATGTCATGCGATTAGGGATTGCCGGGTGCTGTCATCGCGTTCGCATTTACCACGAAATCCGGCGCAAGGTCGCAGCACAGACGGAAACTGTCGCCGGCGCGTGGCTCGGCGGCATAAGCTTCCAGGCTGCCGTCGCCGTTCACTTTGACCGCCTCATAGCTGATCGCGCCTGACGCTCTGGCGACGGTAAAGACATAGTAGTGATCGGCCTGGAGCGGTGGCGGAGGTCCGGAGTCTGGAATCGTGGAGACGAAATTAGGCGGGAGCTTGCCGTACATAATCTCGGTCAGCTCGTAGGACTTGCGTTCGCCCAACATCGGTACATCGGCCAGCAGCCTTTTCGCTACCCCAATTTGCCATACGACCACTCCGCCGTCGAATCTGATGATCGAAGCCGACGGGGTCTTGCCGGATTCAGTGAGAATCGTTTCGGCACTGGAGTATTCGGTGACAGTCACCGAGTTCAGGAAATCATCGGGCCGGCTGTAACTGATATTGATTTTGGCATCCGGACCTGCTGGTGTCGCATTGTCGGAAGTCTGCGGGACGCGTGTCGATGAGGCAGCAGTCGCGTTCTTGCCGGAAGAACAGCCCCCAGCAATCAGACACGCAGTCAGCAGAAAACAAAAACCAGCGGGAGAGTAGCGCGTCCCAAGAGTAGACATTGACTAATGCCTGAGATAGTGGACTGCGACCATCGCGTAAAAGGCAATTCCGGCGAATTTCTTTGAATAGTCACGCATTTACTGAGAAAATTCGATCGGCTGCGGCAGACTCCCTCCAGCATTGTAACCGTACACCATCCAACCGCCGTAATCGGCGCCCTTTGCCAGAACCACTGCCATCAGCACAAGCCCAATCATGAAGCCGACACGGCCTTTACGCGGCATTGGACGCGCGAGCATCGCCCATCCGGCCAACAGTATACTGAGAACCACCACCGCGAGCATCGACCATTTATGATATACTAGGATGTGGTCACGGACGGACGGCGCAACCATCACGCCTTCGCTGCCCAATAGGCCGGTACAGGCAGCGGCGGCAGCCCCGAGCGTACCTAATCCAAGCAGCCACAGGCCGATAAATTCCAGAGATTTACTGCGTAAAATCCAAGCCAGGAAGTAAATCGGCACCGAAACGGTCAAAAAGGCAATTGGATAATGGACTAGCAGCGGGTGGAGGTTCTGGAGCCCTTGAGCGCCCCGGAATTGTGCTAAGTGCCAGAAGGTGGCCGGCATCATCTACTCGCGAGGGCTGGTTCTTCCCCCGCTGCACTCTCCCAGCAAGCGGGACAGAACTAATGGAAGGCAGCCGGCTTTCACGCAGGGTGTTGGGACCGTTCTTCCTGCAAAATGGCATTTGGGAACGGCTTTACAGCACCCTGGTGGATGAGCGATTCACGAGCCGCTCTTCGGTCAAAGCGCAAGGAGTGGAGGGTTCACGATCTACCAGAAGGCAAGCGAGTGATGCTCGCAATTCCAGCAGTCTCGTCGCCTAGCCTGTTTCGAAGCTATTTGACCGCTTTGACTGTCAAATAATGAGCCCCGCCCTTGTCGTACTCATCACCGGTAACCGTCACCTCATCTTCCATGCGGCTGGTAATGCTATCTGGGATGGGCTCGTCATTCTTTGGCGGCAGCAGAACGATACATGGTGCCGCTTCCTTTCTCAACCAGCGATACAGGGATTCCCTTCTTGGTACATGCCTGCGCGCATTTCTGATGGCTGGGGCCGTGAGCGCCCATCGTCACGTAGCAGAATGAATCTTCGAGCGTCCCAGTGACGCTTTTTTCCGCAGCCGAAACTATGGCGGCGAGTGCGAGCGGCACTAGCAGGCTGACAAGTCCGGCGAACACATACCTACGCATACTTTCACCTCGTCGCACAGGCCCTCACTCGTAATCTCACGTACCCGGGTTCTGTCATGGCTGAAGCCACGCTCCCGCCGAAATCAAGCGTGGTGCTGGTCGAGCATCCTGCATTGCGCATGTTTACCACCAGAACAACAGGACGAATTCGGGCAACAGCTCTCGTGATTCTGGCAGCATTGGGGCGTATCAGCGAGGCGATTGGCGGCAGTAAATCCGGCGGCGCCAAAAAGCATTGTCGCAGCGACTAGCGAAATGAGTAAGCGTTTCATGTTCGGCCTCCCTTAGGACGCAGACACTTAATCATTAACAAGCTAATTAAAAAAGCCGTATCGAGGCGCCGACCTCTGCTATCGACGAATTGAGCGCGCCTCCATCGGTGCGCCGATACCCGCGAGTCGTTCGCGCCATCGCGCGCGTCCGGCGGTCGCGCTGGTGGGCTCCAGGCGCTGGAGGAGACGTTCAAGCGCCTCTTTAAGCTGGCGGTTCAATTGCTCGATCTCGCTCTCCTCCGCGGTTTTCGCTCGTTCTTGGCCTTCCTGGATATCGCGCCGCCTGCGTCCATAGAGTTCCTGAAACCGCAGCTCGGCTTTCGCCAGCGCTGCCTTATATTTGTAATCCAAACGGCGGAGTGACTCGTTCATTTCCGCCACAGCCCGGAAACGGCTGCGCGCTACAATCCATTGAATCACCGCGAACAGCATAATACCCAGCATCAGCGCCGCCGCGCCAGCGGCGAGAAGTGCCATCGCTCGCCACCATGGTAACACGTGCAGATCATGCCGGAACTGCTTGTTTGAGGCGTTCAAATCCTGCACCTGTGAGCGCAGCCTGGAAATATTTTCCTGAACGTTTCGACCGCGCTCCTCCGCCGCCTGCTTCTCGGCAGCGAGCCGGTCAACTTCAGAAGAAAGCTCGCGTTCGCGCGCCAGGAAAGGATTGGGCACTCGCAGGGTGTCCCCAATCATGAGTTCGCTGTCTTGCCGGAGGTGATTCACCCTCAACAGTTCGTCCAACGGAACACCGAATAATGCTGCGATCCCGCCGGGCGTGTCGCCCGACCGTATGGTGTATGGAAATACGCTTCGGGGAGACCGTATCGGACCTCCGGAGGACATCGATTCGGGAACCGGAGCGCCGGCGTCTCCAGTATCGCCCTGATTGGATTCCTCAGCCGCGGGACTATCGCCGGAACGCCCGGACCATCTACTCTGATCATCTCCGACGCTTGGCCGAGGCCGCGGGGTTCTTAACGAACTCGATCCTGAGATGTTTTCTTCAGACGGATCCGAATAAGACAGCCTTGCGGCAGACATGAGAGCCACCATCATCAGGAGGATGGCGCTTATCCTGCCTAGCGACCGTGAAGGACGATTCCTCATAGCCTGTATAAGCCTAGACGATTCTGCCACTGATGCAAACGTTATTGAACAGTCAAAAAAGAAGGTGTTAGGCAGGATTAGACAGGCGCCGGTGGAAAAGCGCCAGATATTCGTGGTTTCCAGATGCTCCCTGGATCGGGGATTCAACTGTTCCCGCGGTGTCGAGGCCAAGAGCACAGGCCATATTGAGGACTTCTTGGACCGCCTGGAGCCGTCTCCCCGAATCGCGTACGACGCCGCCCCTGCCGACGTTGGCTTTCCCGACCTCGAATTGCGGCTTGATCAGAACAACTATGTCGGCGACCGCCGCAGCTATTTTAACGATCACCGGCAATACGAGTTTGAGCGAAATGAAACTCGTGTCTACCACTACCAGGTCAGGCGAGTAGGGCAGGGTGGCTGCGGTAATGTAGCGGACATTGGTGCGATCAATCACTGTCACTCGATCGTCGGTGCGTAGCCGTTCGGCAAGTTGGCCATAACCGACGTCGAGCGCGATTACGTGAGCCGCGCCGCGTTGCAGCAGAACGTCGGTGAAGCCGCCGGTTGAGGCGCCAACGTCCAGTGCCAATCGCCCTGCAACGTCCATAGCAAAATGATCGACGGCGGCGAGCAATTTGTACGCGCCTCGGCTGGCATACTCCGCGACCGCCCCGACTACGGCGATCGATGTTGTGGAATCGACCCGCAGGTCCGGTTTGGCCGCTGGTCGTGAGTTCACGCGAACCCGGCCAGCCATGATCAGACCCTGAGCTTTCTCGCGGCTAAGAGCAAGACCGCGCCGAGCCATCTCCGTATCCAACCGCTGCATCACAAGACTTATCAGCCTAGCATATCGAGACCTCGGTTCCTGAACCGCCCGAATGCGTTTGACCACTTGGCGGAAACCGGCGCACTATTGCCGATATCGATCCAATTAAAAGACAGAGCGCATAGACGCTCCAACAGTTGATCGACTCCGTTTAAGTCGAGCGAGCAGGACGTGACAACCGTCGGCTTCGCTCAAGTCAGGCTTCGCGCCGTCCCTGCCATTCGCGGAACCGTTTCCGCCAGGCAACACGAGTCCGCGAGGTGGGCACAAAAAGGGTCACTGAAAGAGGTGAAAGAATGGCTAAGCTTCGCCATATCGCGCTGGCGACAAATGACCCGGACAAAACTGCTGAGTTCTACAAAGACGCCTTTGGTTTTCAAGAAATCAGAAAGATCAACAGTGACCTGGCACACGGCTACTTCCTCAGCGATGGCACGCTAAACATCGCGATACTGAAGTTCGCAAAATACGATCAACTGGGAAAGGGACTCGACTATGTCGGGCTGCACCATTTTGGAGTTGTTGTGGACGACGTGGATGAATGTGTGCAGAAACTGGAATCGATCGGAGCAGCATGCTTCCTGAGACCGCCTGCCGAAGAACGAGCGAAAGGTAATTTCGAAGTTAAGTTCCGTGGACCCGATGGAGTCGTGTTCGACATTTCGGATCGTCCATGGCCTGGCAGCGAGCCACTGCCCAAGCCGTAATTACTTTTCCAGACAGGTATTTGCAAGGCGGCGCTTGGGCCGCCCCCCATCGTTTAGGGCAAATTCCAAGGCAAACGTCTGGACGAGAACCCTAGCCCATCGACGGAAGGAGACAGTTCAATGGCATACCAGCAGCTCAACGTCGATCAGGTAACAGTCGCCGCCACCGGGTTCAAGGGTCCGGAAGGCGTCATAGTCGATCGCGAGGGCAACGTCTACGGCGGCGGAGCCGATGGCGTAATCCGCAAGCTTTCGCCCGACGGGCGGGTTACGGAGTTCGCTCGCACGGGCGGCCGTCCGGCCGGGATGGCGCTGGATCGGCAAGGCAATCTTTTCGTCTGCGATGTCGGCAAAGCCGCCGTGCTCAAAGTCACGCCGCGTGGAGAAGCCAGCCTGTTCGCTGATCAGGTTGGCCCGGTAAAACTCTGCTTGCCGAATTTTCCGGTGTTTGATGCCGATGGCAACCTTTACGTGACCAACTCCACCGACCATCAGCTTCGTGGGATGGAAGATGTCGCTGCTGAGATTCGTAATCCAGTCCCAAAAGGAGCGCTGGTTAGACTACGGCCCGATGGGCGTGGAGAGGTGGCCGCAACGGGTTTGTATTTCGCCAACGGAGCAGCCATCGATACGCGCGAAGAATATGTCTATGTACTGCAGTCAAGTCGGAACAACTGCGTGCGCATTGCGATACGGAAAGATGGGACTCACGGACAACCTGAGCAGTACGGCGAAACCCTGGGCGGACTTCCTGATGGAATGGCGTTCGACGCGGAGGGATATCTTATTATCACGCTGCCGATGAACAATCGGCTGGTGGTAATAGACCCGGCGGGCAAATTATCGACCTTAGTGGACGACACTGACGGCAAGACATTGCTCGCGCCCACCAACTGCGCCTTCGGCGGACCGAATTTCGACGATCTTTTCATCGCCCATATCGAGGCTGATCGCGTAAGCAAGCTCCACCTCGGCCACAAAGGCCATCCGCTGTATGACCAGCGCTAGGCTTCTGTCTCCTCCCCCGTTTGACACGAGGATGAAGGAGGGGGTGCAGAATGCGCAGCCGATACAGGCGTGGACTGCTGGACGTTGCGACTCGCCAACGGCTCACGAGATGCGAGTGAATCAGACTAATACTGAGAAGCTGCTCTGGTCGAAGCTGCGCCGCGAGAACATCAAGGCGAGATTCCGCCGCCAGCATCCGCTCTACGGCTTTATTGTCGATTCTTGCTGTGTAGAGCACCGCCTAGTGATAGAGCTCGACGGCGACTCTCATGCAGAGACGGTGGAGTATGACGCGTGGCGCACTGAGAAGATGAAAGAAGCGGCTATCGAGTGCTTCGCTTTTTTAACGACGAAGTTCAGAACAATCTCGACGGAGTAATCGAGGCGATCTGGCAGGCCGTGCAGGCACCCCCTCCCTAACCCTCCCCCGTGTCAAAAAACGGGGGAGGGGATAAGAGGTAGGGCGGCTTACTGAAACTTCGACACGACGCTTTCATGGACCCGTCGCAGCGCGTCTAATGAGTCACGCGCGACGAGGCCCGAAGGCAGCACCCGTTCAACTCCCGCTTCTTCCAGCCGCTTGACATCATCGACCGTAGTGCCGCGCCATTGCACTCCCATCGTCAGTTCCAACGGCTTTGCTCGCTTATAACCTTTTTCGAGTTCGCGCACCCGCTTCACCAATTCGACTGCCTGGTCGAGCCTTTTTGCAATTCCGTACCACCCATCGCCCAACCGGCAGGCCCGTTTAATCGCGGCGTCGGTGTTACCGCCGATGATGTAGGGTGGATGGGGTTGCTGAACTGTTTTCGGATTGAAATAAAAATCCTGGGTGCCGACGGTATTGCCTTTGAACTTCGGTACCTCCTGGGTGAACAGCGCCTCCATCAGCTTGAGCATTTCATTGTTGCGGCGGGCGCGGTTGTCCCAATCCATCCCGGCCCACTCGAATTCCTCCTTGAGCCAGCCGATTCCAATCCCGAACAGGAAACGCCCGTTGGAAAGCTGATCAAGGCTGGCAATCGCCTTGGCTACCGCGAACGGATTTCGTAACGGCAGAATATAAACCCCGGTGCCGAATTTGATCTTGCTGGTAACCGCGGCGAGATAAGCGAAGACGATCAGTGGATCATGAATCGCCGTGTCGTTACGGACTGGCGGTTTGCCGCTTTCGTCATAGGGATAAATCGATCTGAACTCAGTGGGGAAGCCGAGATGTTCCCCCATCCAGACCGATTCAAATCCAAGCTCTTCGGCAAGCCGCGCATTCGCGGCGAGATCCTCGCCGCGCCGTTGCCATAAAAATGCTCCAAATTTCATTTTTTCACCAACTGTATGCTTCAGCCGCTGTGCTCTCTGCTCGGGTCTTTGCCGGGTTCCCGTCTCTAATTACTCTCTCTTCTGATAGCGTTCTGATAAACCTCCCGGCGGCTTGCACCCGTAATCTTCGAAGCGGCCGCTGAAGCATCTTTGAGACTTAATCCCGCCTCGCGCAGAACGTTGACTATTCGCGACTCATCCATCGCTGATGACGCGATCGCGTCTCGCGAGCCATGCGCACCGTCAATTACCAGCGTCACCTCACCCAGCACTTCTCGATTGGCGAAGCTCTCTGCGAGTTCCGCCAGAGTTCCGCGGAGGATTTCTTCATGGGTCTTGGTCGCTTCGCGCACGACTGCCAGCTGACGATCGGGACCGAATGGAGCGATCAACTCGGACAACAGTCGCGGAAGCCGCCGAGCTGCTTCGTAGACCACCAGCGTCCGCTCCTCAGTGGCAAGCTGAGCCAGCGCGCGTTGCCGCTCGCCGGCCTTCGAGGGCAGGAAGCCCTCAAACGCGAAGCGGTCAGTGGGCAATCCGGCGACCGCTAATGCGGCGATGACCGCGGACGGTCCGGGGACCGCAGTGACCTGAATTCCCGTGTCGATTGCGGACCGCACGAGCCGATAGCCAGGATCCGAAATTGCGGGCGTGCCCGCATCTGTCACCAGAGCAATGTCCTCACCTGCTCTAAGCCGGGTCACCAACTCGGGTACCCGCCGACTTTCGTTGTGCTCGAAATAGCTTAGCGTCGGAGTGCGGATTGAATGGGCTGCGAGCAGGCGAGAGGTGCGGCGGGTATCTTCGCAAGCGATTAAATCCACTTCGCTCAGCACGCGAATTGCACGAGCTGAGATATCCTCGGCGTTGCCGATCGGCGTTGCTACGAGATAAAGCATGCCAGCCGGATTAGCGGAGCCTGCAGCCAAGCATCCGCCTCACATTTCCATTTGACTGGCGCTTGGCGGAAGAAGGCGGCTGGAGAGCGCCCGGCGAATACTTGCACCTTATGGGCGCCGACCCGGCATTTGCTCCATGTGGGCGGCCTGAAAGGTTCGCGATTTGAATTTCCAGCCGTCGCCGAGCTTCACATACTCATCTTCGTAGAAACCGCTGCCGCTCCATTGGAAATTCTTTTTGGCGTCCCGGATTTCGACATAACAGCGTCCGCTGGCCAGCCCGCCGCTTTTGAGTTCAACCACGTGGTTGTGAATGTAAGGGCGCGGCGTCATGTCGCCGGAAGTCAAGCCGCCGTAGAGTTTCAGCAAAGCGTCGCGCCCCTCGGCGCGATGCTCCCGCTTACGCCCCTTGGTGATGAAGGCGCCGTCGTTGGCAAACAAATCGACGATGCCGGGAACGTCGTTACACCAGACACAATCGCAATACTTGACCGGCAGCTCGCGAATCGCTTCGCGATCCGCAAGCTCCGACAGGATTTGTTCGAGGGTTTTTGCCATTGATGCATCACCTTTCTAATGTTGCGCTGGTGTCGCCGTTGGCTGCCGCTGCTCCATATGAACCTGCTGAAAGCGGCGCGATTTGAACTTCCAGTGCTCACCAACCTTGACGTATTGGTCGTTGTAAAAGCCAGTGCCGAGCCAGGCCATGTTGTCACTGGCATTGCGCAACTCAACGTAGCAGCGGCCGCTCGCTTGTCCGTTGCCCTTGAGTTCGATGACGTGATTGTGGATGTAAGGGCGCGGGGTCAGATTCGCCAGTCCCTCGCGATATGATTTCAACAGATTTGCTCGGCCGGTAGTCTTGTTCTCGCGCTTATTCCCGATGATGGTGAACTCGCCGTCGTCGCTGAACAGATTGACGATACCTTCTACATCGCCGCGCCATACACAATCGCAATAACGCTGCGGCAGTTCATGAATTGCCTCACGATCAGCCAACTCGGACGCGAGTTGCTCGACGCTCTTTGCCATCGCCTCAGTCCTCCTGTGGATGACCGATGCTTACCATCGAACGGTGTCGACGTGAAAGAGCATTGCGGCGGTTGAGCGATTTTAGAGAACTTCGCCCGGCCGGATGCCGTCTGGCCGGGCGCGTGACTGATTTTGGTCAGGCTTATTGTCGATGACCATTGGAATGCACGCGCTCGACCGCGGCGACTGCGGCGCGAAGGAACTCGATTCCGCCGCTCATGCGGTCTTTGGGAAGCTGTTCCATTAAGCGTTGTAAAAAGGCGCGCCCGCGTTCAGCCATCGTCCGGGTAAACTCTTCTCCTTTAGGAGTGAGAATCACTCGTTTCTCGCGTGCCGAATCAGCATCTTCGACCAACCGGACCAGCCCCATCGGCGGACGTGCCATCCGCCGGAGCGCCTGAGTTATCGCCGGGCTGCTGACATCGAACCAATCCTGTAGCCGCAGAACGATTTCCTTGCGGCGCATGGAGCGCTCGTGATCATTCCCGGCGGAGCGAATGAGCCACAGGATCGCCGCCTGCTTGCGGCTCAGCTGGCCGCGCATTGCTTCTTCGAGCGCCATGTTGCTCCGGTAATGAACCGGATAAAAGAGTTCTAGCAAGTCTGCAGCGCGTCGCTCTGTCAGGCTCCAACCGGTTGCATCCGCCTTTACGTTCGCCGCGTCTTCCATCAACAGCGCCTTCGCATGGTTGACGTTTTACTTGACAGCCAAATCATTTTCAATGATAAATACTGAAAAACAAAAACTGTTAACCCATTTAACGTTCGGGAGGACGGTCCCCGAAATCGGAATCCTTCCGGCCTGCGACAATCATCCCGGTGGCGCAAAAGCGCCGCGACAACGGAGCGGCGGCGCATGCTGGGTCGGTGAAAAAAAATGAAATTTGGCCTGCTCTATGAGATGGAAACACCGCGGCCATGGCACGCGCTCAGCGAATACAACACTTACTGGGAAGCCCTGGCACAGATAGAACTTGCAGATCGAATAGGGCTGGATTACGTATGGGAAGTCGAACACCATTTCCTCGAAGAATATTCCCATAGTCCGGCGCCTGAAGTCTTTTATGGCGCTGTCAGCCAGCGGACCAAAAATATCCGCATTGCGCACGGTGTGCGGCTATTGCCGTTCAACTTCAACCATCCCATTAAGGTGGCCGAACAGGCGGCGGTGCTCGATATCATCAGCAATGGCCGGATGGAGCTAGGCACGGGCCGTTCCACCACGGCCCAGGAACTCGACGGCTTCGGCGTTGACTATGAGCGCACGCGCGCCGAAGTCCGCGAGGCACTCGACATTATTGTGAGGGCCTGGACCGAGGAAATCCTCGAATACGACGGCAAGCTCATCAAAGTCCCGCCGCGGCGGGTGGTGCCGAAGCCAATTCAGAAGCCTCATCCGCCAATGTGGATGGCGTGCACCGCACCGGAAAGCTACGAAATGGCAGGAGACCGCGGTCTCGGCGTGCTGAGCTTCAACTTCAATTGGGAGCAGGTGCAGAAGTCGATGGAGACGCATCGCAAGGCCTGCGCCCATCGCTCCGATCTGGTGCCGAAGATTCCGAACGAGGATTTCGCCGCGGTCGCAATCTGCACCGTATGTGAGAACAAGGAAGATGAGGCGGTCGGATTGGCCGGCGCGCGCTGGTTCTTCCAGAACGTGGCGAAGCTGTTCGAGCCGTTAATGGCGAAGAACAAACTTTACTCCTATGAATACTTGCGCAACCTATTCGCGATGGAACAGAATCCCGCGGATGCCACCGACGCGCAGCTCAAAAATCACGACATGATCGTGGTCGGCGACCCGGATTACGTCGTCAACAAGCTCGAGCAGTTCCAACGGGCAGGGGTGAGCCAGGTCATCTTCTTCAAGCAGTCGGGCCGTATTCCGCACCAGATGATCATGAAGTCGTTGCGGCTCATCGGCAAACATGTATTGCCGCATTTCAACCCCCATCGCACGATCGCGAGCGAACAGATTTCGCTGGCTGCCGCAGGCCGCTGAGGCAACGTCTGACATTATTGCTTCCTTGACCTACCGCAAAGAATGGAGGAAGTCGCTGGAAAAGGCTATAAAGGCTTTGCGCTTAGCGAACCGTCCTGAGCGCTAGCGCAGTCCGGCGGCCCGGCCGTCAATTGTTCGATCTCCAGCCAGGCCATATCTTTTAGGAGCGGCTATCGAGCCGCCCCTCCTGCTGGCCAGGGCGCAATCTCACGCATTCTCGACAGGGGCCTAGCGCAACGAGCTAAGGCGCCGGCTTCGCCTAGTATCAGTGGTAAGTTTGGAGTAGCAACTCTGTCGCAGCATCGGCCGGATAGAAGGCTTCAACGTGGAGTTCCTGGAGCGTCACGTCGTGCGGTGTTGCTACCGTGGTGACAGTGCTGAACATTCGCGCGATCTTGCCATTCAGATTCAGCTCCATCGGCAGGATCAGATCGTGCGGTGCCTCGAGGTCGGGTTCGCGCCAGCGGGCCGGGACACCTGGGTAGCTTAAGATATCCGCGATTAGCTTCTTAAGTGTATCGTCGCGCGCCCACGCCAGCCGCCGATAAGCCTCGTTCAGCAGGGATTTGGCGATCAGCTCCCAATTCATAATGATCCCGCGTACTTGATTGGGGTCGAAGACCAGATGCAGCACGTTCAGGCGCGGTGGCTTTGATATTTCCAAGGGCAACAGACCGTTCGGCGCTTTACCTAGAGCGATAGTCAGGAATCGAACGAAGGCATCGTTGGCCATCACGATATTCCAGTGACGGTCGTGAGCGATTGCGCTGCGGGGCTCGTTTGACTTCAGGATTATCTCGACCGCGGCCCGTACCTGGGTCATGCGCGGATCATCCAAACTGGTTTCGCCGTAAATCGGCGCGTATCCCGCGGCAAGTAACAGAAAATTGCGTTCGCGCAGCGGCACATCAAGCACGTTCGCAAGTGTCAGCAGCATCTCCCGGCTGGGCTCTGCTCGGCCGGTTTCGAGAAAGCTGATGTGGCGGGCTGAGACTTCGGCTTCCAGCGCCAGGTCGAGTTGGCTCAGATGCCGCGATTCGCGCCAACGGCGAAGCAACGGTCCAACGCCGCCAGGCTCTACCGCTGTCGCATTACGATCGTTATCCATTGAAAAACCCTAGCAGCAGGCCGACGCCCCGTCGATTTGCGCACAGCTAATTACTCCAGGCGCCCAGTCTTCGGTAAAGCTTAAATTTGTCTGTCAGTTCGGCAAGCGTGGGACATGGCGCGGCTGTGGACGCCGGCGCAGGTTTATAGGCGCGCACGCCAGACCTAATCTTTCGCCGGCGAAACGCCACTCGCCGCGCCACTCAGCTTTTCACGAGCTCTTTACGTAACCCATTGCCTCGATAATGCGGCCTTCTTGGACACGCATTAGATTGACCCCGCGCACCGAATTGGACTCGCCCTCGCCCCACCAGTAGCGCCATCGTATGATCGCGCGGTCGCCCGCCACCACGACGTCTTCGAGGTCAAAATGCGTTCCTGGTGTGGTCGCGATCTCTTTCCAGGTAGCGATGCAGGCCTCGCGCCCTACCTGCCGAGCGCCATTCGGCGCCGGCCGGATATTTTCGATCACACATTCATCTCCGACCAGCTCCTCCAGAGCCGACGGATCGTGAAGTTGAAACACGTCATTAAATCGCCGGATGATCTCCGCAGTCTCATTGGATTGCATCGCAGTACAATTATTCATGAACCGCTCCTTGCTTGTTGGTCAGCGTTGAGACACGGGAAACTATCCACACCTGGTACTCACTCCTTAGGCAGTGGAGAAAAATGCGCGCTCACGATCTTCCAGTCCTTCCCTTTTCTTGCATAAACCCACGTGGCGCGGCCGCACTGGACTTTAACTGGACCGCCGCCTTTGGAAATGGAGGAAAGGCGGTCGTAGGCGTTTACTATTACGGCCGTATCGGTTACTGCGCGATACGAGGATTGATGAAAAGTGTAGGTAGTTGATTCCGCACCCGCCACGGCAGCTTGTAGATATTCGAGGAAAGTGGCCTTGTCCTCGAACAGATATGCGACATGGTCGAAAACCTCCACGTCATCATCAAGGATGTTCACGAAGGGACCGAAGTCTCCCTTGGCCGCTGCAGAGAGAACCTGGTGGTTAATCTGGCGAACTTCTTCTGTGGACGACATTTAGACTCATCTCCTTTGTGGTCTGGTTGCCTGACGCATCACACTTTCGAGCCGGGATGCGGCAGAGTCTCGTGATCGCAGCGAATGTCGCCGATTGCTTTTCGACCGGCAATTACTTGGGAGGTAAAGGGTTCCGTTGCCGGTGGTGTTTGTCTGGAGCGCACCAATCCCGCCAGCGGTGTTGCTCTGGCCGGTGGTGTTGTTCTGGAGGGCGTCAACGCACCCTAGCTCTCTTTGGGAACAGCACCGGCTCCCGCAACACCGCCTCAGCCTGCGGGCTGCGCTCACGTCGCAGAGTGCATTATTCATGCCACGCTTGGAACGGCTGGAACGAACATCGAGCACGAAGACGCTAGCCAGCTTAATCGGGGGAATGGAGCCGGACAGAAAGTAACACGTACTTATTGGCTGTGCTGAGGACCTTGCAGCATCTACTGCGTAGCGAGCCCTCAGCGCGCCCCACTGCTCGGCGGCCAGATTCTTGATTGAGCTACCGCCAGCCGCTGCCCAGCCTTAGCAACTTGGCGGCCGGCAACGGGCGCTTCGCGCGCTATTTAGGAGCCGGAAAACTCGGCTTTGGCGAGTACGACGTCATTGACATCAAGCGCCGCCTTATCGCCGCCGCCGTTCGCGGTGACCTGACGGATGCCTAGCTCGTTGAATGGATCGTCCTTGTTGAACGGCAGCCTGGCCGAATCAATTCAAGTCCTGCGGTTTCGGCCAGAGCGCGGCAACGCCGCAAGATCGGGACCGCCAAGGCTGCGACCGCTGCTGTGGCCCCTGTGATGACTGCATTGGCCTCATTTTCGGTGTTTGGCGCACGCTCCGCGCTACCCTCGACAATGGCGTGCTCTATATCGGCTTGGGCTCATATTGCTACCTCGGGCAGCCTGTTGGCGTTCGCGGGTGGCTGTTGGCATATAATCATTCCAGCTTGCCGCAGATTAGCTCTTTCGTTGTCACTCCGAACGCTAATCCGCTAACACTCCTGACAAGCCAATAAGGTTGAAAGGCTAACGTGAGTGGTGATACGTCTCCGTAGACGTTGGTCGGTGCGAGAGGCGGATAATCGCTAAAATTAATTAACTAGAGCATCTTGTCGGTCCATATGGTAGCACACAGCCAGGTGGGGAGAACCCAGCGGCCTGCTTGTCTGAAAGGACGCCGTCGATCCGCACCTTACAGCGCCGAACCCGCGCCGGGGAAGCCAAGGAGCAAATGGAAAGACTAATTTTTAGGGTCGCTGGCATCTTATTATTGGGGCCCGCGCGGTTAACGACCACAATCCTCCTCTTCGCGTCCGAGGTAACCAAAATCAGCAAGCTGCGCATGGTTGCCCGTGGCCGCCGAGCAACCAAGCCGTGCGTCGCGTTCCTTACGTTGACGGTGGTTCTGACTGCCTTTTTGCCAAGTGTGGTCGGGGCGCTATCCGTCTCTGAGCAATGGCCCATGGGTGGGCAGAATCTCTTCAACACCTGGAACCAACCCGTGACCGGAATAACGCAAGCCAACATCAGTCAGCTCACAACTAAGTGGGTCTTTACCACCGGCGGTGATGTGTTCGCTACGCCGGCAGTAGTCAACGGTGTGGTTTATTTCCCGGACTTGGCCGGCAACTTCTATGCGGTTAATGCAAGCACCGGCCAGGCCATCTGGTCGCACAAGATCTCGGACTGGACCCGGATTTCCGGTGACATTGCGCGCGACGATCCGGCATTCTTTGCTGGGGGTGATGGGGCTACGATTATTCTCGGCGATAGGGGAGGCCAGCTTGCGACCTTTGCGAATGGCCAGCTAAGTGGCCCCGGTGCCCGGGTCATGGCGGTGAACGCTTTGACCGGCCGGCTAAGATGGGTCACGCAAGTTGACAGTTTTCCCGCAGCCGCGATTACCAGTTCTCCGGTCGTTTTCAAAGGCGTGGTCTATGTGGGTGTATCCTCGCTTGAGGAGGGCTTCGCGGAGACTTCAGGTTACCCCTGCTGCACGTTCCAAGGTAGCGTTGTTGCCTTGAACGAGGCCACCGGAAAGATTCTGTGGCAGACCTATGACATGCCATCAAATAGTGGCAAGCAGGGCGGCTACAGCGGCGGCGCGGTATGGGGAACCAAGCCCGTAATTGATACCAAGCGCGGGTTGCTCTATGTCGGTACCGGCAACAACTATACGACGCCCCAGGATGTGACGACTTGCATCGCCAATGCCCAGGCGAACGGCGAGCCGGATTCGGTCTGCAACGGCGTCAACAATTACTCGCTGGATTACTTCGATTCGGTTCTCGCGCTTGAGTTGGGAACGGGCGCCATTGAGTGGGGCTACCGGGTCGAGGGATACGACGCATTCACAGACGCCTGCCTGTTTGTTCCGCCCGGCGTGTGGTGCCCGTCGCCAAGCGGCCCTGACTACGATTTTGGGGCTGGGCCGAACCTTTTCACCACCACTATCAACAGCGCCCCACAGGACGTCGTTGGCGCTGGACAGAAGAGCGGCGTCTATTGGGCCTTCGACCCTGACAACAGAAACCTGCTGTGGGGCACCCTGGTTGGTCCGGGCTCGGCGCTAGGCGGTATCGAGTGGGGAACCGCGACCGATGGGCGGCGGATATATGTGCCGATCGCCAATGCGAGGAACATCCCCTACAGGCTTCAACCCTCGGGCCGGAGCGCCAACGGCGGATCGTGGAGCGCGCTCGATCCTGCAACAGGACGGATTTTGTGGCAGACGGCAACACCGGGAACCTGTAGGAGCCCACTGGGCACCACAGGCGGATGCATGGCGCTCGGACCGGCCACAGTAGCCAAGGGCGTGGTCTATGTCGGCTCGATCGACACGAATGCGAACGATCCGACGATGTTCGCGTTGAACGCGGCGACCGGCCTGATCCTGTGGTCGTTTGTGGCCGGGAGCCCTGTCAACGCGGCCCCGGCGATTGTGGGCAACTCCTTGTATTGGGGTTCTGGATATGGACGGAGCCATAACAACAAGCTCTACGCGTTCACACTGCCGGGCAAATAAGGGTGCACCAGCCCCCTTCATGGAGGTCCTATCACGTCCTCGTTTTCGCTGATCAGTCAGACCGCAGGTGCGACGACCACCGACGATGGCGGGTTTAACGGGGGACCGACCCAAACAGTTGCCCTGCAGAGCGGCAGCCGAGCGATTGACGCGGTTCCGATAGTCGACTGCACCGATCAAGCCTCGCCGCCTAATCCAATCATCACTGACCAGCGGAGCTTTCCGCGTCCCGATGCCGGAGAAGCCAACTGCGGCTTGACTGGGAGTTAGCACTGAGCTCAGGACGCGATTCGGCCTCCACCTCGCGCTCACGGCCGCCTGTGCGAAATTTGTGCGGCTTTTCCCTGACAAACCCTGCAAACCAGTGCAATCAAAACCCCTTGAAACCCTTTGTTTTGCATCTTTTTGTCTGTGCTCGGGTAGCCTTCTTACTTGGGAGGTAAAGGGAAAAGTTTTGATGGCTGCCCGTGCTTTGGGGCAAGTGAGCTTGCCGCCCTCACGGTCACGACGGCGTCCGGGTATTTGGTCAAAGCATGCTGCCGCCACCCGGCGCGTCTGCCATTGAGCGGGATAGTGGATTTCAATTTATTGCCGGTGCTTTTTTGCACCGGAGAGTGGCATAGATGCTGCTCGTTCCGACGATTCGAACGCTCCGCGCGGCCTTTTTCATGGAGGCATCGTTCGCGAAGGGCGAAGTGCTTCGCATTTTGAACAGTGCTGTCGGAAACCGCGAAAGCGGCGTGGCGGTGGTCCAATTAAAAAGAGGATAAAGCTATGAAGGGCAAGATATTGTTTCTGCCTGTACTGGCGGTCGCGGCCGTTCAACTGTCAAGCTGCCAGAGGAAATCCTTCGACCCCGCCCTCGCAGGTGCATTCTTTCCGCTGCGCCCAGGTTTGAGCTGGACCTATAGGATTATCGACAAAGGCCGCGGTACGACGCATACCTTAACGGACCGGGTACTCGGACGAACGCGCCTCGGCGCAGGCGACGGCGCTGATGAAGTCGAATCAGAATATTCCGGACCCACCGGCATACTCAACTCGTCGATGGTCTACTTCCCGGAGGGTGGCTATCTTACAAGGCAATCGAGAATTAGCAAAACTGCGGGGAATGCCTTGGCCGAGAGAGCATTCTTACCGCAACTGCTGAAGCCGGATTTAACCTGGTCCAGCTCTCTAGTGCTGTTCGATCAGCAGCCGGATCTGTTTCATGTCACACAAACCCATCGCACTTTTTTTGACACCAAAACAGTAGAGGTTCCCGCAGGACATTTTTCCGGCTGCATTCGAATCGAAACGACGGCGCTTTACCAACATTCTTCCGGAGGTAATCTCCCCCTCAGGCTCAAATACATCGACTGGTACGCGCCCCATATCGGCCTCGTCAAAACTCTGGTCGAGCAGAGCGGGTTGTTCGGCTCCGAGCTGGCGCGGATCGAGCTGCTCAGCTTCGGATATTCTCAACCCAAGAGTGTGCCGGCTTTGACCATATCCGCATCGAGTGCCTCCGTGCAGAGAAGTTCCAATCGTGGCGCGGTGCGCTAATATTTGTAGGCTGCTCAGGACCGAGGAGAATACGCTATGGGAATTCTGGTCGATGGCCAATGGAGTGAAGAAGAGCTGGCCACTGAAACAGACACGACGGGTGCATTCCAACGCTCCGACAGCCGCCTCCGCGACTGGATTACCGCCGATGGTTCGTCGGGATTCAAGGCCGAACCCGGGCGCTATCATCTCTATGTGGCATATAACTGCCCGTGGGCTCATCGCACGCTGATTTTTCGCACGCTTAAAAAACTGGAAGGCGCTATGACTGTAACCTGCGCACTTCCGAGTATTCGCGAGCAAGGATGGTTGTTCGAGAGCGACGCGCGTTACCCCGAATGCACGCCGGATACGCTCAACGGCTTCCGCCATCTCCATCAGGCATACACTGCGAGTGATCCGCATTATACCGGGAAAGTCACGGTGCCCGCACTCTGGGATAAGAAAAAGCAGCGAATCGTCAACAACGAGTCGTCGGAAATCATCCGGATGTTGAATAGCGAATTCCGGGGCATTGCCGGCTGCGATACGGATTTCTATCCGGCGCCTCTGCGTGCTGAGATCGATCGCATTAACGAACTCGTCTACACCAATGTCAATAACGGCGTGTATCGCTGCGGCTTCGCACGCTCGCAAGCGGCGTACGAAGCTGCTTATGACGCTCTGTTCGGGGCCCTCGATGAACTCGAAGCGCGCTTGTCGCGTCAGCGTTACCTGGCCGGGCGGGAGATTACCGAGGCTGATTGGCGGCTGTTCCCCACTTTAGTCCGCTTCGACGTTGCCTATTTTTCTTTATTCAAATGCAACAAGAAGCGGATCGCCGATTACCCGAATCTCTCGAACTATATGCGGGAACTTTATAGCGTGCCTGGCATCGCAGCGACCGTGAAACCGCGTCAGTATGTAGCTGGCTACTGGTCGATCCGGCGGCTCAACCCGGCGGGCATTATACCGAAAGGTACGCCGGTCGATTACGAGGCGCCAAACGATCGCGCCCGCTTTGCAATGTAGTGGGACACTTCCGATGGCGTCGATGTTGGCCTGCGCGGGTCTGCTTGGGTGCAACCAAACGCCCTACAGAAGAGGTACTCGGCCAGGTTGCCGTAGTAGTTTGACCTTCGCGTAACGCCGCACGTGCGCAGCCGGTGCGCGGACCGGCGCATTTGGTGAAGAAGGGTAAGACTTCCGAGTGCACCGTGATGAACCAGGAGTTCACCCTCGCGGGTTTTTAGGCGGTCGATCGCGGATGAGTCTAATGCTGAATTAATTTTAATTTAACGGAGCGGCCGGATTCGACGGTTATGGTTTCCGCTTGGTCGCCGATGCCGAGCACGATGTAACTTCCGGCGGGAACGTCGAACACGAGAATACCGGAAGCGTCGGTGGTTTTCTCGGCAATCAGGCTGTGATCTTTGGCACTCTGCAGCGTCACTGTGTGCCCGGGTAAACCCGCGTCAGGTTCGGCCCATTTCTTGACAAGAGGCCAGGACACCACCTGCACAACGATCTGTCCTTTCGGTTGCGGAGTGAAAAGCCCGCAGCCGGCGACGAGAGAAATCAACGTCATCGCACCTACAATCGAAAGCAGGCCGTGTGGGCTTGGACTGTTCAGCACGATCTAATGCCGCTTGATTGTATGCGATAGAGATCCGTAGAGAAAGCATACGAGCGTCTGGCCGCGAGACGGATTATCATATGGGGCATGCTAGCCCAACCTAACAGGGAAGGCCGGGCGGTTCTGCATTTTAGCGCGTTGCACAGCTTCCGAATTTGAAACAGCGCGTTCACTGGCAAGTTGTTGTCGTGCTGTTTCGCGCTTGCAAGCGGCGTACGAAGCTCCTATGACACCCGGTTCGGGGCCCTCGATGAACTCGAAGGGCGTTTATCGCGTCAGCGTTACCTGGTCGGCCGGCAGATTACCGAGGCTGATTGGCGGCTGTTCCCCACTTTAGTGCGCTTCGACGTTGCCTATTTTTTTATTCAAATGCAACAAGAAGCGGATCGCCGATTACGCGAACTCTCTCGAACTATATGCGGGAACTTTATAGCGTGCCGGGCATCGCGGCGACCGTGAAACCGCGTCAGTATGTAGCTGGCTAGTCAGCCCGGCGGTCATTATACGGAAAGGTCCGCCAGTAGATTATGAGGCGCCAAACGATCTCGCCCGGTTTGCAATGTAGCGGGACACTCCGCGCCAACCAGCCGCCCCGGTCTATGCCTCTTCCTCCGCGTATTCATCTAGAACCCGGTCCGAGAGAAGGGCGAGGTGTTTAAGCTCTGATATCTCTTGGAGGCTGTCGTATGACAGATATGTGCAGCTATCCGCCAAGGGGCCTCGTTCCAAGAGTGAGAATACGGGACGCCGAATCTCGTGAAACACCTTCTCGCGTTTCGATGCTGGTGCGACTAAGTGAAGTTTGATGTCCATGTTCGGCTGCAGTGCTAGCAAGTCCGCCATTCTCAGGATGCCTGAGTAAATCGAGGTTGTGTGCTCCACTTCAAAGGCACGAACGATCGACCTCCCCCGGAGCCAAAGCACGTCAATCTGTTCCACGGTCTTCAACGTTACATCGTCATAGTTGAGCGGCAGACGGTCCAAAAAAGATTTTTCAATGCTTGACGATTCCTGCAGAACACGGTTTCTGTCCGCTTTGGGCACCCATATGCTGTGACCCATTCGTGACCCAATATTCGCAATTAGAGCTTGTATGCGAATGGACTCCCGTACTTCATGTTCGGCCTGATCAGAGGGCTCACTGAGTTCCTCCGTATCGGTAGGCACGGAGACGGATACGGTTTTGTCTGCACGCCTTACCGTGTGGCTAGCGAGCTTTGCGTACCCTTCGGGGTCAAACTCATACGAACAGCCACCGTCGGCCTGCTTCTTGAGCAGCGATTCAATCAATTGGCCATCGGTTTCATCGATGGGGACCAAACTACTGCGAATTTTGCCTGTCCAAGTCGAAGCGCTTTTGTCGTGCTCCTTGGTGAACGAAAGCTTTTCCCAAAGCACATCTTCGCGGATCGGTACTGCTTTATCCACGTCGAGCACAATGATCGGGGTGACGGAAAATCGGAGGACGAACGGATCATCCTCTGCATAAAAAATGGGTTTGTTGTCGATGAAGGGCCCGCTTCGCACCTCCAGAATGCCGAACCATCGTCCCAATCCTGTCATATAGCAGAGCAGTTTATCGCCCCGCGCAATTCGTTCGGCAGCATTCCTTTGCCGCATCCGAAATCCGGAAACGCTCTGATCGGAGCGCTTGTAGGCCTCGTATGTTTCTGGAGAGAACAGGTTGAGATAATACGCCATTCGCTCCCCCTCTCCGTCCGCGCAGGAATTCCCGAGCAATATTTTTCGCCGGAGCGGCCGCGCAACATTCTCAAGTGCATCTACCAGGCGAACCGGCGGTCCGCTGCCCTCAGAAAGCAAAGAAGCGATTTGCCGCAGTCCGGGATTGGATTGTCCGGAACACCCCAGTATCGTTGGCTAAGCGCATCTCCTGGAACATCACGCCCGCGCCGAACAGCTGCTGCTTGCCATTGCGGCAAAAACCCGCCCCACGCTCGGCCCAACTCAAATGCAGCAAGAGGCGGATCGCCGATTACGCGACCCTCTCGAACTATATGCGGGAACTTTATAGCGTGCCGGGCATCGCGGCGACCGTGAAACCGCGTCAGTATGTAGCTGGCTATTCAGCGCGGCGGGCATTATACGGAAAGGTCCGCCAGTAGATTATGAGGCGTCAAACGATCGCGTGCGTCTTGAAACGTAATGAGACAGGCTTTCCAGCAGGTCAGGTGTCAGCAATGTTCCAGTAACTCTGGAAAGCCTGTCCTCACTCACAAAAACCCTAAGTGTTTACATCAAGTCTCCGCGCATCTACTAAGCAGCGTGAGGCAGCGGCGAGAAGTGAGCACTGACAATCTTCCATTGCCCCTTCTGTTTGACGAAAACCAGCGTGGTGCGGCCGTGAATTGTCTGCACCTTGCCATCCTTGGTCACGCCAGTGAAGGTGTCATAGGCGTTGACGATACCAGCGTCATCGTTGAAAACGCGGCAGGAAGGTTGTCTGAAGCCAAAGTTCATCGAGGAAATGCTCTCGATCGCGCCGCTCATAAATTGGGCAAACTGCTCTTTGCTATCGAATCGGTAGGGCACGTGATCGAATACCTCGAGGTCATCGGATAGCATGTCCAGTGCTTTTCTCAGGTCCTTTTTGTTGAAGGCGTCACAAAACTGCTGAGTCAAAGATTGAATTTCCTGTACGCTCATTGCCAGTCCTTCGTCGTGGAATAAGGTTGCCGGATAACTGCTATCTAACGTCAATAGCCGACCAGAAATTTTTCATGAGTCCGCCGACCAATGCGCAGCGTTGGTAGGCAGATACTCACTCACTGAGCCGGGTCTAAAGTGTCGATATTAATCCGTCGAGATTTGAACTTCCATTCGCCGCGTTCCTTGGCGTACTCATCATCATACCAGCCAGCCATGTAATGCTTCTTGCCATCGCGCAGTAATCGCACCTCTACATAGCAGGTCCCCTTGGCGCGATCGGGGCCGAGCAGCTCGACTACATGATTATGAATGAAAGGCCGCGGCTGCGCGGTGTTGAGGCCGCTGGCAATCATTTTGCGCAATGCTTCGCGCCCTTGCGCCCGCGGCATAGAGGTGTCGGTGGCTGATATCTCACCGTCGTCGGTAAAAAGATTCGCCCAACTGTCGGGGTCTTTTTGCCATACGCAGTGGCAATAACGCACCGGCAACGTACGAATCGCCTCGCGATCGATTACTTCCTGGATTAACGCCTCGCTGCTCTTGCTTGCCATAAAACGAATCCTCCTTGCTGCAGTGTCATCAAAGGATCGCAAACGGGTTGACGGGAGAGCCGGTCCCTCGCTTTAAAACCAGCGGCCCCATCGCAAATTGAAACTCATAACGGTCCAGACGCCCACACGCCGAACGCGAGCGCCTCAAGGTCCGCATTGTCGATAAGGTGAATTCCCATTACGACCAGAGTACCAATGTGTATCGGTAAAAGTATGTCATCATAGCCACTGGGGAACACGTCGCTCACGCCGTCGCAGCCGAGGACGGCAACCCTTCGCTCGTGGAGCCATGGTAAACATGAGGCGTCGAGTCCCGGCATCGAAAGCAAACCACCAGCCTGCGGAGGTTCCCATCCGCGCTTCGCGCTCCGGCGTTTGGCACGCCCGGTCCGGACCAGCAAAACATCGCCTTCTTCCACACTGACGTGATGATCTTTTTCGGCCGCATCCAGATCGGCGGGCAGAATGTGATCGCCGGGTTCGAGCCATTCAGCCTTTCTTACCTTTGGGATGTCTAGCAGTACACCACGGCTGGAAATCCCCTGGCTGGCAACGTCGATTGAGCACTTTTTCGCTCCTTGCGAGCCTACCTCGGCAGCATCAAAGCCGTTATACATCTTGCCTTGCCAAAACACGTGGCAGAGGGCGTCGATGTGGGTGGTCGAGAAGCCATGAAACGAGATCGCAAAATAATCTGCCACACCAGCCAGAGAACTGCGCGAGGCATCGACGCCGGTCTGGATCATTAGATGAGTGACTGGGTTGGGATTGTCGGTGGCCGGGGCGGTGGCCAGTGGAAGCGACATCGAGACTACTTCGCCGCTTTGTACCAGACGGGCGGCGGCTACCCGCTTCTGGTTGGTGATGAAATTCAGTGCGCCGCGTTGGTCTTCTTTGCCCCATCTTCCCCAATTGCTGAGTTTATCGAACAGCCCCTTGACCTCAGCGGAAGTTAGACTCGTTGCCATTTTGTCCCTCGTTGTTCGTAACGCACGCCGCGCATTCCGTTTTGCCCAGCACTGCGCCCGCTAATCGGACGCCGCGGCAGCCGTCGAATCCTGGTTAGCCAACATAGCGCAACGGCAAGCGCCGGGCTTCATGTTCCTGGCAAGGCGGGCGATCGGCCGCCCACCGTCCTTTCCGCTGTCTAGTTCACCGCCTGAAGAGGTGTCAAGCGAGCGTGAACGATCAGAGAGCGAAGTTTTGTAAGCCGTCAATCGTACGCTCGGCTGCCATATCACAACTCCGAACAGTCGTGACCGTTTACTACGCTCTCATTTACGCGGGTTTCAGTTTCAAACAGCCGGTGGATCTCCGGTCGCAGCGCGGGCAATATCTCCGCCGCCATCGCGTGCGATCTCGGCCAGCGTGCGGTTGGAGACTGCCGAACGCGGCGCCTCCAGTGTGATATCTCGCTTACTCGCGAAAGGGTCGCGATGTTTGATCAACAGCCAGTAGGGTCGGTCGCTGCGCCCGAAGCCGCGCGTGCGGACCAGCACCCACGAGCCTTTCAACTTGGTGCCGTTCAAGGTGAACTTGAGTTCTCCCTTGTTCAGCGCCTCGCCAACATCAGTAATCTCGGGAGACCAGGTGCCCTTATCCCAAACCATCACCGTACCACCCCCGTACTCGCCGGGCGGAATCACGCCTTCGAAATCCGCGTATTCGATCGGGTGGTCTTCGACCTGCGTTGCCAGGCGCTTGACCGGTGGATCAAGCGAAGGTCCTTTGGGAACCGCCCACGATAAGAGTACGCCGTTCCACTCAAGCCGAAAATCGTAGTGCAGATGAGACGCGCGATGTTTTTGGATTACGTACCGCAGCGCCGTTGCTTTTTTTCGAGACCGGAGTTGTTCTCCCGATGGCTCGGACGTGACCTCGAACCGCCGTTTTTGGCGATATTCAGTGAGAGGCATAGTCGATCGCTCACCCCCGCTCTTTCAAGTCCCCGCATCGCTGACACCTTAAAAAAATCATACCAAAAGCGTTGGCAAACGGTCATGCAGCAGGCTCACAGCAGAGAGGATCCGGGACCTTGTGTATTGCAGACTAAAAGCTGTATTTGAGTGCATGAAAGACCTGCTCTTTGACGCGAACCCTTACGATGGGCCGAGGAAGAAATTCACTGAACGCGAGGCGAATGCTATTAGTGGTGGCGGATAGAGACCCAGGAAGATCGTTGCCACTGCTAGCGCTCCCATAAGGCCGTAATTCCAATATTCTGCCGTCAGCGGACTGGCCTCGCCGACGGGCTGTTCCAGGAACATCTCCTTGACGGGTCGCATGTAATAATAGAGTGAGACTACTGAATTGAGGATCCCGATTACGGCAAGAATATAGAACTGCTCTCGAATTGCCGCGGCGAAGACGTAGAACTTGCCGATAAAACCTATAGTCGCAGGAATACCGGTCAACGACAGCAGGAAAATGGTGAGCGCGATCGCGGGTACTGCTCCGCCGCGCCACGCGAGTCCTTTGTAGGCCTCGATATCTTCGCGGCCGGTCATGTTCGCCACGATCATCACGACCAGGAAGGCGCCGGCGTCCATTAAATAATAGGCAAACAGGTACACCAGCATCGCTTCGAGACCGTCATTCGACAGCAGCACGAACCCCATCAATGCGTAGCCCGCCTGGGCGATACTGGAATAGGCGAGCATCCGCTTCATGTTCTCCTGCTGCAGCGCCGCGAGATTGCCGAGCGTCATGGTAATGACGCAGATCACCAGGAGTAATTGCGGCCAGGCGACTCCGCTGAGCGCCTGCCAGTTTCCGCCTGAGGTCAGATGTGAAATGGCCGGATAAAAAAAACGCGTCAGCAAGGCAAATCCGGCTGCTTTGGAACCGACTGCCAGAAATGTGGTTATGGGAATGGGCGCGCCTTCATAAACATCGGGTGCCCACATATGAAATGGCACCGAGGCCACCTTGTAGCCCATCCCGCTCAGAATCAGCACAAGCGCGATAAACAGGGCCAGTGCGGGCACCTGTCCAGTCGCGAACAGCGCCCGGTTGATGACGGCGAAGTCGAGCGAGCCGGCCAACCCAAAAATCCAGCTCATCCCATAAATCATCGCACCCGAGGCGACTCCACCATAAATCAGGTACTTTAATGCGGCTTCCTGCGATCGCCGGTTATGCTTGATTATGCCGGTGAGGACGTACGAGGTAAGGCTCACGAATTCCAGCGCGAGATATGCCATCAGCAGGTTGGTCGATTCCGCCATCAGGAACATCCCGAGCGTGCTCGCCAACAGCACGGCGTAGTACTCGCCCTGCTCGCATTCCTCAACTTCGTCCGAGCCGATCGACATCCAGACCGCGACCAGCGCGGCCAAAGCAATTAGTGCGCGGAAAAAGATCGCGAATGAGTCATAGACCAGCATGCGGCTGAACAACCAGGCGCCGCCATTCATGGGCTCTATGCCGATCAGCAGCAATGACAAAGCGGTCGTGACTAGCGCGATCTCGCCGAGCCATGACTTGTCCCGCGATACAAGATCGATAATGACTACCGCGAGCGTTACCGCGGTGAGCAGCAGTTCCGGATAGAACAGGCGCAGACTGGCAATATTTCCGAGGTCCATGAAGGCGGAAGCCGTGAGCACTCAGTAGTCAGCGTGCTCTCTGAAGGGCGTGAGCCGCTTCAGTTTTTCAAGATATCCCATTAGTGAAGGGCGACCGCCTGCCCCGGAATTGCGGTGATTACTGCCTGGTTTAGATGGTTCAAGGACGTCTGCAGCAGCCCAAGCACCGCGTGCGGATACCATCCTAGCACTGCGACGATGATTGCGAGGGGCACCAGTGTGAATCCTTCCCGAAGGCTTAGGTCAGGAAACATCCGGTACCGCTCGTTGAGCGGGCCCAGATAGATCCGCTGGAAGCACCAGAGCAGATAAGCCGCAGTCAGTATGGCAGTCCCGGCACCGAGGATTGTCATTATCGGGTGAGGCTGCCATGCGCCGATTAGCACCAACACTTCCGAGATAAAGGCGGAGAGTCCTGGTAAGCCGAGCGCAGCGAAAAAGGCGAAACCGGTTATTCCCGCGTAAACTGGCATTTGCTGCGCGAGTCCGCCGAAGTTGTTGATTTCGCGATGGTGCGCGCGATCGTAGATGACGCCCACCAGGATAAACAACATCGCGGTGATTGTGCCGTGATTGAACATCTGGAGCACCGCACCGTTAATTCCGGCTGCGGTGAACGATGCCATTCCGAGCATCACGTAGCCCATGTGGCTGATGGACGAATACGCAACCAGTTTCTTGTAATCGGTCTGCGCCATCGCGACCATCGCGCCGTAGACGATGTTAACAGTTCCGATCACGCCCAGGAAAATCCACGCCAATTCATGGCTGGCGGCAGGCAGGATCGCGAAATTGACTCGCAGGATGCCATAGGTCCCCATCTTTAACAGAACCCCGGCGAGAATTACGCTGATCGCTGTCGGCGCTTCAACGTGGGCGTCAGGCAGCCAGGTATGGAACGGGAAAGCGGGAATCTTGATGGCGAAGCCGATGAATAGTGCGATCCAGCAGATACGCTGGAACGTCATCGTATAGCTGCCTGATTGTGCAGCGAGCTGAGTCATGTCGAAGGTCGGCGCCGCGCCATAATAGTACAGACCCAGCATCACCAGCAGGATAAGCACTGACCCGAGCAAGGTATACAGGAAGAACTTGATGGCTGCATATTCACGGCGCGGCCCACCCCAGATGCCGATGAGAAAATACATCGGCAATAACATCACTTCCCAGAAAATATAGAAGAGGAAGAAATCCAGCGCGACAAATACACCCATCATTCCAGTATCGAGCAGCATCAGCAGCGCATAGTAACCTTTCTCGCCGCGGTCGATACCGAAGCTGGCAAACACCGAGATGAAACATATTATCGCTGTCAGCAGCACCATCGAGATGCTGATGCCGTCGATGCCCATGAAGTAAAAGACATGATAGGCGCGAATCCAGGGGTAGCGTTCGATAAATTGGATTGCCGCCGTATTAGTGTTGAAGTTGGCATAGAGCCATCCCGCAATTACTAATTGCGGAGCGGTAGCTGCGGCCGCGATCCACTTGTAAGCGCTCTTCAGCGCGGGCGGGCAGAGCAGGATTAGGACCATCCCGATCAGCGGGACAAAGGTAATCAGTGTAAGCGGATGGGTCATCTTTCGCGGTGTTTAAACTCTGTCCTGGGATAATCAGGCGCGGAGAACGGCCTGCAGCAGCAGGATTACCATTACGGCGGCGAGCAGACCGTACAAGTAGCCATTTATGGAGCCGGTCTGCAGGCGGCGCAGCCGGCCGCCGGCGGCGAGAGTCGAATTCGCGGCGAGATTGACGAGTCCATCAACGACATAGTTGTCGAACAATCCTGAAAGCCACGAACCAAACACGGTAATGACTGCCGCGAGGTTCACCAGCCCGTCGATTATATGCAAGTCAAACCAAGCTGCTGCCCGCGTCGCCATCATGTACGGGCGAACCACGGCGACATCATACGCTTCGTCAACGTAGTATTTGCCGAATGACAACCGATAGGGCAGGCCCCCTGCGAACTCGCTCATACGTTCAGCGCTGAGTTTGCTACCGCGATAAGTCAAGTCGGCGAATAGCCATCCGGCGGCCACCAATGCAAGAGAGAGTACCGCGAAATATCCTTCGAGACCGCTCTGAGTACCGTGAGCCGCCATTGCCAGCGTCTGTGGAGAGTCGAATACCGGGTCCAGGAAATCTTCTAATGGGGCAAAGTGGGCGATGAACTTAGGCAGCATCACAGCTCCGCCCGCCAGCGACAGAACCCCAAGCACAGTGAGCACCGATGACATCGAGGCCGGCGATTCGTGCAAATGATGCTCCTGCTCATGCGTGCCGCGGAACTCGCCGAAAAAGGTCAGGTAGACCTGGCGGAACATGTAGAAAGCCGTGATGCCGGCGCCGACCCATAGCACCAGCCAAATCCACGGATGCCCGTGCTCGAAGGCATCCCAGATGATTTCGTCTTTTGACATGAAGCCGGCGAACGGTGGAATTCCACAGATCGCCAGGGTCGCCGCCATAAACGTCCAGAAGGTGATTGGCAGTTTGTGGCGCAGACCGCCCATGTTGCGCATGTCCTGCTCGCCACCCATTGCATGGATTACCGAGCCGGCGCCTAAGAACAGGCAAGCCTTGAAGAACGCGTGGGTCATCAGATGGAAAATACCGGCCGCATACGCGCCCACACCAACACCCACAAACATGTAGCCAAGCTGACTGATGGTCGAATAGGCCAGCACCCGTTTGATATCGTTCTGGGTGACGCCGATGGTCGCTGCGAACAGCGCCGTTATGGCGCCCACTGTCGCTACCACGAGCATCGTGGCGGGCGCCAGCGAAAAAAGAAAATTCAGCCGGGCGACCATGTAGACGCCGGCGGTAACCATCGTCGCGGCGTGAATCAGCGCGCTGACCGGAGTAGGACCTGCCATCGCGTCCGGCAACCACGCGAACAGCGGGATTTGTGCTGACTTGCCCGTTGCGCCGAGGAACATCATCAAGGTCACGAACGTTATCACGGACATTCCGGCGTAGCCCGGCCGTCCCACCAGCATTGGCGTGTAATGGGCGACTTCGCGAATCACCAGGGTAGGATGACCCACGGCTCCAAGTGCCGCGAACAATGAATAGAGTGCAACCACGAAAGCCCAATCACCCACCCGGTTGTAGATAAACGCTTTGTTACCGGCCGAAGTGTTATTGTGGTCGCTGTACCAGAAACCGATTAACGCGAACGAGCACAGCCCAACACCTTCCCACCCGACGAACATCAGCCACAGATTGTCGCCGAGCACGAGCGTGAGCATCGCGAAAGTAAACAGGTTGAGCCAGGCAAAGAACCTCCAGTAGGACGGGTCTTCGTGCATGTAACCGGTCGAATAGATATGGATCAATCCGCCAACTCCGGTCACGATCAGCACCATCAGTATCGATAGCGGATCGAGCCAGAGTGCTACGTCGAGTTTAAGACCGCCAATATCGAACCATCGCCAGAGATCATCGAGCATGAAGCGATGGTCAGGCGGAGCCGCGAGCATCTGGAAAAACGCACGCAGCCCGAGGACAAAGCTGGCGATGACCACGCCGCAGCCGACGATGCTGACGGCGCGGCGGCCGAACGATTTCTGAATTGTCGCGCCGAAGAGGAAATTAATTGCCGCACCGATTAGCGGCAGCAACACTATCCAACGGATAAACTCGACCGGTTGCGGATTATCCATTTCCCCACCCGTACCCGCTATCCGCTCAGGGTCTCGGTCGCACTGACATCGATCGTGCGCAGATTCTGGTAAATCGCCAGTATGATGGCGAGGCCAATCACCGCTTCAGCAGCAGCCAGCATAATCACAAAAATTGCGAAAACCTGGCCGTCATACTTCATTCCACCACTGCCATAGAAGGAAAACGCAATATAATTGATATTCGCGGCATTGAGAATCAGCTCAATGCCTAAAAGGATGCCGATTGCGTTACGGCGAGAAAGAACGCAGTAGCTACCGAGCAGAAACAGTATTAGACCCAGCACCAGGAAATGATTCAGCGTCAACCCCGCAGCCATCGCCCTAGTCCCGCACCTCCTGGCGCGAAATTACGATAGCGCCAATCAATGCGGCCAATAGCACAATGGAAGCGATCTCGAAAGGCAGAACGTACGGCCCCAGGAACGCGTTCCCGATTCCATAAGTAGTCGGCGCAACCGGACGCGGTTTAGCGCGATACCAGGATGTGCGGACAATCGCGTACAACATCACGGCTCCGGCGAGTGCTACCGTAATCAAGGCCGGCAGCACGCCAACCGCGCGATTCGACACGTTCACCTCCGCAATTCCCTGCGTCAGCATTACCGCGAAAATCGTTACTACCAGGATGCCGCCTATATAGATGAAGATCTGAATGATGAAAAGGAAATCAGCGGCGAGTAAGGCATAAATTCCGGCTACTCCGGCGAGCGCGCCGAATAAAGCAAAAGCGGAATGGACGATGTTTCGCGAAAATGCGGTGATGAGGGCGGACGCGACGGTAATAAGCGCCAGACCGTAGAAGATTACCAGGAGGGCCATCTGGAGCGGTCACGATGAAGGGGAATTTTTGCGCTCCGGAGGTGCGGTGCCTTCATTCGACTCATCACCGGTTTTCCCGGTAGCGTCTTTCGGAGCGCCAGACGGGGCCTCGGGTGCGCTGTGCTCGCCAACAGACGTAGGTCTGGCGGGGGGCTTCGCCAAGGTTGCATCGGCGAGATTGTCTGCCGTATCCCGCATTCCTGCGGCGGATGAAGAATCGGCCGGTTTCGGCGTTGCCCCGGCAGGTTTCACCGGCGCGCGATTTGCCGTTGGGATTCGAGCAGGCGTTCCAGGCTTGGGCGGTACGGGCGGCTTCGCCGCCGGCGGCTTATCCGCAACAGGTTGCGCCCATTCGTCCACGTACTTCATGCCGCGTTCGAGCAGCCCCGCGACCTCCGGGTCGGGTTCGGGCTCCCTTTTTCGGTTTGTACGCCACTACGGGCTCAGCGATAAATCGGCGAATCAGACTCTCAAGCGAATAATCGGCACCCTCGAATTCGGTCGTATGATGGATCGCGCCGGTGGGGCAAGGCTCACTGCAAAGCCCGCAATACATGCATTTGGCCATATCGATATCGAACTGGGAGATGATGATCTCGCGGGTTTGCGCGTTCTTCTCGATGGTCATCGCAATGCAATCGATCGGGCAGGCGCGATCGCAGGCCAAACAACCGGTGCAGATTTCCATGTCGACGTCGAGGATACCGCGATAGCGGAATGGCAGCGTATCCTGCACCCGCACCGGGATACGATCGGGATACTGGATCGTAAAGGGCTTGCGGATCATGTGGGAGGCGGTGACCGCCATCCCATCAAAAATGGTAGCCAGGGCCTCTTTGATATGCTGGAAGTACGCTACTGCGGCCATCTGTGTGAAATCCTAAATCGTCGGATGGAAATACAACTCCATCCTCGCTCGCCTGGTGAAGTAGGCTACGCGCCAGGCAAATGCGGCGACAATCGCAATTCCGAGCGCAAACATCGCTAATTCCATAAGCCGGTTGCCATCCGGGAAAAACGCCACCCAAATGGCCGTGCCGATCATATCGATAAATCCGACCGGCACGAAGTATTTCCAGCAGATCGACATCATCTGGTCGATGCGGACGCGCGGCAGTGTACCGCGAATCCACATCGAGACAAACACCAGCGCCAGGACCTTGATCAAGAAAGCGATAAACTGCAGCAGATTCATCACGGCGCGGCTGCCACCGAGCCGAGGCACCTGCCATCCGCCGAGGTAGAGCGTCACGATAATCGCCGCGGCGATGAACATATTGCCCCATTCGGCCATGAAGAAGAACAAATAGCGCATGCTCGAATACTCAGTGGCGAATCCGGCGACAAGTTCAGACTCCGCCTCCGGCAGATCAAACGGAGTGCGGTTGTTTTCGGCCAGGCTGGAGACGAACAGGATTACCGCCGCAGCGAAGCAGAACGGATTGGCGAAGATAAACCAGTGATACGGCTCCCATGCCTGCGCCCGGATAATACCCTGCATCGAGAGGGTTCCAGTCATGAGCACCGCTGGGAAAATCGACAGGCCGGCGGGAATCTCATAACTGATGATCTGTGCGGCCGAGCGGATTCCTCCGATAAGCGACCATTTGTTATTCGATGACCAGCCCGCCATCAACACGCCGACTACCGTCAGCGCTGTTATCGCGGTCATGTACAGAATTCCGATGTTGAGGTCGGCGAGAATCAGGTCGGACGAAAACGGCATTACTGCCCACGGCAGGATGAACGCCAAGACCACCAGGTATGGTGCGAACTTGAACAGCGGCGCATCGGCTTCGTCCGGGATAATGTCCTCCTTGCAGACGTGCTTGATTCCGTCGGCCAGCCACTGCAGGAAACCGTTTGGACCTACACGGTTGGGACCCACCCGCGACTGGATCCGCGCCCATACTCGCCGCTCTACCCAAGTGACGATTGAGGCGAACGGCACTGCGATGACAAACAACACCAGCACGCATGCGACAACAATCGCGGCGGCTACAGCCCATTCATGCGAAGCATTGGCTCCGAACATCGCCCGCCCGATTAATGTGACTAACGAATCGTTCATGTGCCAATCGGAGATTTAGGCTTTCAACGGTCGATTTCCGGTGCGATTACGTCCAGGCTCGCAATCAGCACGACCAAATCGGCAATCATCAGTCCTTTACTCAACTTCTGGATCATACCCATTGCGGCGAACGAACCCGTGCGCACGTGGACGCGCCACGGATAACTGCTGCCATCGCTCACCACATACCATCCCTGGTCGCCGCGCGCGCTTTCGACCCGGATCTGGCATTCGCCAGCCGGCGGTTTGAAATTGCGCACGACTTTCGCGAGCACCGGCCCTTCGGGCATTTGCGCCAAAGCCTGGCGCAGGATGTGCGACGATTGCACCATTTCACGAATCCGCATCATGTAGCGGTCCATCGCGTCGCCAGTCGTGCCCCATTCACCGCTGCCGATTGGAATTTCGAAGTCGAAATCGGGATAGACCGAATAGGGCATATCCTTTCGCACATCCCACTTGACACCGGAGGCGCGCAAGTTGGGACCGACCAGATTGTAGTCGATGGCTTCTTCGGCGGTGATACTCGCCACGTTTGCCAGCCGCTGGACACAAATCTTGTTGTAGGAAAAAAGCGCGTTGAATTCGTCCAGAATCGGACCGAGGTGATCCAGGTAGGCGAGGGCTTTGTCACGCCATCCGGGCGGCAAATCCCAGGCGACCCCGCCGATTCGCATGTAATTGAAAGTCAGGCGCGCGCCGCACAGTTCCTCGATCAAATCATTGATCATCTCCCGTTCGCGCAGCGCATGCAGAAAAGGCGTCATCGCGCCGATATCCATCCCCATCAGGCCGACGGTCAGCAGATGGGAGGCGATGCGATTGAACTCCGCCGCGATCACACGGCAATATTCGCCCCGGCGCGGCACCTCGATTCCGGCCAGCTTCTCGCACGCCATCCCCCAACCCTGGTTGGTGAACATCGCGCACACATAGTCAACGCGATCGGTGTAAGGCATAAAGCCGTGGTACCCGACTTTCTCGGCGATCTTTTCAATCGAGCGATGGAGATAACCGACGTCCGGAATAGCCTCGCGCATCACCTCGCCATCTGCCTTGATCACGAAACGTAGCACCCCATGAGTCGAAGGATGCTGAGGGCCCATGTTGAGTGTCATTTCTTCAGTTCGCAGTGTGGTCATCTTTTATGCGCACCTCGCAGACTCGTTTGCTCGGCTTCGCTCAGCTCCGCCTGGTGTTTATGCGCACCTCCAAACGGCGCTGTGCGCCGATGGGGCAGCCTCGTTCCCCTTCGACTTCGCTCAGGTCTTCGGCCGGCTTCGGCTCACCGGCTGCGCTGCGCTCCGCCGAATGTTCCTGCGCCTTGCGCGGGCTCGCAATTCTTCGGCTTCGCTCGGGGCTGCGGCTCACGTTCTCCGTTTTAGTGTTTCTGATCGAGGCGGATTATGGGGCTTTCACGCACAGTCGAAATCCCGTGGTATTCCTGCGGCTCAACAAAATCCTTGCGAAGCGGATAGCCCGGCCAATCCTCCGGCATCAGGATCCGTCGCATATCGCTATGGCCTTGGAATGTGACCCCGAGCAAATCGAAAATCTCGCGCTCCATCCAATTAGCAGCGCTCCAAATGATCTCTATGGTCGCGACGGCCGGGTTATCGCGGGGCAGTTTTACCTTCAGCACACAACCGTGGCGATGCTTATACGAGAAAAGATGGTAGACAACTTCGATGTGATCCTTGTAATCCACGCCGGTTTCGTTGCTAAGGCAGTCAATCGCAGTCTCCGGATCGTCACGGAGGAAACGGCAAACATTGACGATTGCAGCAGCATCAACTACGGCAAACCCGTCAAGTTTACCGCCGGTTTCGAGAATCTGTTCCGGGAATCGCTGCTTGAGACGTTCGTATACCTGGAGCGCTTCCATCTCAGGTCTGAACGGCTGGGCCGGTTCGCCGCTCACGGGCGAGCCACCGCTCGCTCATAATCCTGTCCTGGAGTTTCAATAATCCTTCGGTCAAGGCTTCCGGACGCGGCGGGCAACCTGGTACGTAAACGTCTACCGGCAAGACTTTGTCAACTCCATCGCAGACCGAGTAGGCGAGCTGGAACAGTCCACCGCAATTTGAGCAGCTGCCCATCGAGATGATGTATTTGGGGTCGGGCATCTGATCGTAGAGTAGACGTGTCCTCAACGCCATCTTTAGAGTCAGGGTGCCGGCGATAATCATAAGATCTGACTGCCGCGCCGAGGCTCGTGGAGTTGCGCCGAAGCGTTCGATATCAGAGCGCGGGCCGCCTGTGTGCATCAGCTCTATCGCGCAGCAGGCGAGCCCAAACAACATGTACCAAAGACTCGATTTGCGCATCCAGTTGATTAGCTCGTCGGTCTTGGTGGTTAGAACATAGTCCGGCAATGTATTGAGCAGAGACATTACATCACACTATCCTGGCCGGGAACTTTCTTGATCCACTCGAGGTCGCGCTTGACCCAGACATAGACCAATCCAACAAACAAAATGAGCAGGAAAATCAATATCTCACTGAGTGCAAACCAGCGTTGACCGCGCCGGATCCAATCCAGGTAAACGGTGGCGACCGGGTAGATAAACGCTACTTCGACTTCGAACACTACAAACACCAGCGCAATCAGGTAAAAGCGAACATTAAAGTTGATCCACGCGCTGCCGGTCGGCGGCTCGCCGCATTCATACGGCATCAGTTTTCGCCCAAATGGATTGCTCGGCGCGAGCAGCTTCTGGAGCCCGACCATTGCGGCCATGAACAACAACCCGATGATCGTCAGCGCCAGGAGAACGCCGTAATTAGAGTACATACTGAGATTATTGCCTTCGCTCAGCGAAATCCTTCGCTGCGCACGCCTGGCGGATTCGTTTGCCCGGCTCCAGTACGCTTCGCTTAATGCATTCCGTGCTGGAATGATAGTCCCACACTTGCGCTCCTGTCACTTCCTTGACTCAGTCAATCGCTCCAGGCTGGCTCCCTCCAGCCATGCGCCATGACCATTAGGGCATGCCATGATCGTCAATTCGCCACCAGCCTGCGACACCAATTGCGCCTCGCATCGCGGGCAGTGGATCGCGGGATGCTGCCGAGCGCGCATTTTTTCGAGCAATGCTCGATCCTGCTCGCGAGCCCACTGATCCTCGCGCACCTTCTCCAGGTCGTGAATCTTGTCGCCAAAGCGGTCCTTTTGATCGTCCATGCTGTCCTTAACGCCACAGGCGCGGCCTATGTCAGATCTTTGACCAGTTTGCCGGTGCGTGCCTGCTCCACGCTTTCGTCAAATTTCGAGCCGAGATCGACTCCCATTTCCAGGGCACGTTTCTTGGCCCAGAGGCCAACATTACGCGAGTCGCGGTAAAAGGATTCGTCACGCGGCTTGCTTGCGTCAAACTTGTTCAAGCGGGCCGCCTCGCTCTCCATCACTGCGAATGACGACATCACGCGCCGGGTCTGCGATGAGCCGCAATCAGGGCAATTGGGATGCGAAAGCTGCTCAGAGCCGAGTACGACGTGTGACGCGGTACGCCCGCAGGCGGCACATTCGTATTCGTAAATCGGCATCCGATCTTTAGAATAGTCGAGTCATGTCCGAGGGGCAATTCGGGCTCTTCCCGGCGCGGTCGAATATAAAAGGCGAAATCGGACGGATTAGCGCGCGCAAGCCTAACCGAATTTTCGACCTCCCGGCAAAAAGGGCGTGACTAGCGTAGTGCCGGCAAAGAAAATCGCACCAATCAGCAGCACCACGACGCCGGTGGCAATCCACCAGCCCGCCGCCGAGCGCGCTCGCAGCACGATCATGGCTAATCCCCATGCAGGCAGGATGAGCGAGACGAGCAGCCGCATGCTGAAACTGAACGTCCGCTGCGCGAGTCCTCCTCTTTCGTTTACCATGCGGGTAGTCTCCGTCGGGCCTGGTCTTTTTCTCGCCAGTCTTTTTTGTACCCATTCATAATGATGGCTGGCTAGTTTGAGGATTGGAACAGATACAGCGCGGGTGGTCCGCCGCCACCTAGAACGTGCGACTGAATAATCACGTGCATATGCGATCGTACCGAGGGAGCAATTACGGCGAGGTCCCTCGGCCGCCCGACGAAGTAAGCTCTGACGCCGTGCGATGGACCCGACAACGCCATGGCGCGCGGCAGCATCGGCAGGCCGCGCCCGCAGTACCACGCCATTTCGGGATCAGGGCGGGCGGCATAGATCGACGCGTTGCCGACCTGTGCTCGCACCTTTGCCGCAAATCCAGCCACGCTACGGGTCGACGCTTCAATCGGTTTCACTGTTCCGATCCAGAGCGTCGTTCCGGCCACGCAGAGCAACCCAAAACCGGCCCCACTTACCAAGGTACGCGCGTACCGAACGCCGGCGAGCGCTAAGCTCGCGCCGGCTATTACCAAAATAAGGAAGACCGCGAACGGCGGGATTAAGCGCGCTATTCCGTAAGCAAAAATTGCCGCGTACGACTCGTCGCTGGAAGCGAGGTGACCACCCAGCACGCCAAGGGCGCCGCCGCTTCGGATAAAAATCAAAATGGCGATCGTTCCCAGCAATATCGCTGCGGCGGTGAAGGCTACGGCGGCATCACGAAGTCTTGCGGCTAACCGCCCGGAAGTCTTATCTGCTCTATCCGGGCCAACGAACTGAGCTGCGCACAGGATTGCGAGCGGCGGCAGAGCCGGCAGAATATAGTCATCGCGCTTCGCACTCGCTAACGAGAACAACAGCAGCACTGCCAATGCCATGGCAAGTTGATACAGCAGATCACGCCGGAGATTTGTCGCAAAATCACGGAAATTCAACGCCACCGCGGGAATCACCAGACTCAACGGCAGCGAGCCCCCGACTATCCGCAATCCGATATAATAGAACGGCCGCGCGGCCTCGCCCGTTCCGCCCGCGCTCGCCGGCAGAAAATGGCCGAGATTCTCCTGGAAAAAAACTCCACCCAGATTACTGGCGCGGCCCGCAATGAAAGCCGGTACGTACCAGATACAGGCGACGGCGAAGCCAAGCGCCAGCACCGCCCAAGGCCATGAATGCATCAGCGCATGGAACGGATTTGCGCGGAGCAACAATAAATAAATAAGAACCGCGAGCGCGAGTAGCACTGCTGCCAACGGGCCTTTGGTCAAAATTGCGAGTCCGAGCAGCACTCCTGAGGTCACGGTGCGCCACCCCAGATAAGCGTCTTCTATCTGCCGCATCAGCACGACGTAGGTGCTGAACAGCAGGAAAGTCAGCAACATGTCGGTCAACGCGGCTGTGGCGCGCGAGGCGAAGCCGTACGTTCCGAGCAGGAAAACGAATGCCAGCCAGCCACCGCACGTGCCGAGCCGCGCGGCGCTCCACGTCATCACTTCTGCCGCGAGCGCCGCGCCCGCGGCGAGCGAGACCGCCCGGGCCCGCGCCTCGTCAACCCGGCCGCCGGTTGTTTTCGCCACGACTGCGGAAAGCCAATAGAACAGGGGCGGCTTGCGATTTACCAGGTGATAGTAATCGCGAGGCAGCAGCCAATTTCCGTTGTCAACAGTGTCAGCTATCCATTGGGCCGATTGCGGCTCCGCATCCTTGATGAACGGCGCATTGATACCGTGGCCGAGCACCGCCAAGCCGATTGCGAACGCCAGCGCAGCCTGCGCGATTCGGCCTGTTGAACTCCCATGCGCGGGCGACGGCACACTGGTTTCCGCCGAAGAGTTCGCGGCCGTTGATGGCACCGTTGGCGACGGGACAGCAGCCTTCACCCTGGCATTCCCGAGGCAGGCTAATTTTGGTTGGGACCCTTAGCTACGGGATCGAGTACCAGGTGGCGGATCTCTCCAGGCGGCGCGAACAGAGCAATTTCCATTGCTTGTGCGTTATGTGCATAACCAAAGCGCCCGCTTGAATCGACCATTACCAGTCCCGCCTCACCGCCGGTTGCGGCATAAAGGTCCTCGATCGCTCGCACCGCGGCTCTCTGCACGCCGATGCGAGCGAGGAGTGCGATAGCTTCGCGGCATAGGCAGCCCTTCATTATAGCTTCACCGGTACCGGTGGCCGAGGCTGCCCCAGTTTCGGCGGCGTACAATCCTGCGCCAACTATCGCCGAATCCCCGATGCGCCCCGGCATTTTTCCAGAAACACCACCGGTAGAGGTGGCCGCCGCCAGATTGCCATCTTGATCGAGCGCCGCAGCGCCCACCGTTCCGTGATGTTCCGAGACTCTGCGGGGCTTTGCTTGCAGCACAGCCAGCCATCGGCTACGCGCGCGTTCAGTGACGAGTTGCTCCGGCCGGCACATCCGGACTCCCGCCTGGCGTGCCAAGCGCTCGGCCGCTACGCCTCCAATGAGTACATGCGGGGATCTTTCCATCACCAGTCGAGCCAGCAGGATCGGGTTGCGCACCCGGCTGACGAGGACCACGCCGCCGGCCCGCAGATTGGCTGTGGCTTCCTTCCGTGGTTTTGCATTTGAATTCGGCTTTCCGGCATGCCGCTCAGCCACCATTATACCTGCGTCCATCTCGACCCGGCCTTCAAGCGTCAGCACCGAGCCATAGCCGGCATTGAAGAGGCCATTGTCTTCCAACAGTGCAATTGTCGTGGTCACCGCATCAATCGCATTACCGCCCTCTCGCAGGATTGTCGAGCCGCGCTCGACCGCTTCGATCAAACCTTGCCGGCGTTCGAGCCGTTCAGAAAGTGGCACGCGCCCGCCCGCTCCGCCATGCGCAACGAGCGCTGGTCTGATGACTGTCTTCGGCACGGTGAAGGGGTCTCCCTGGGGGCTTGGTTTGAGCCAAACTCGTGCGGAGCCGAAGCTCTTAGCAAAGCCGAGGAGCTGTCGCTATTCTCCGGTGACGGTCGAATTTAGATCACATGACCTGCTCTCTGCGCCCGTCCCCATAAGAATAGCCGCCGGAACCTGAACGTGAGCGGACCGTGCGTGCCGTAAGCGGTTTCGAGGCGCCGCGTTAATTCGGCCACAAACTCTGAATGCTGTGCAGCCGGAAGCCGGTCGAGAAAGCGCCGCAGAGACGTGCTCCGGCAAAACTCCACGACCTCACCAGGGTTGTGCATTGGATGATGAAAAGTATGGTAGAAGCAATCCACCTCGCCGAATCCAATCTCGGCCAGGAGCCGGCCATATTCATCAGCGGGTAATACGTTTTCATCGGAAGGAGTCCGAACCTCCCCAAGCGTAGCATTCCACGGCGGCTCGGTTGCCATCTGGCGCATCGTCGACTGCGCTGTTTCATTTTCGTTGGCCGGGATTTGTACCGCCAGCCGACCATTGTCGCGCAGCGCGCGATATGCGGCGGCGAGGATACGGCGATGGCCGCTCGCCCATTGTAGCGCCGCGTTGGAAAATACCACTGTATATTTGCGCTCGGCTTCGAAGTCGCGAAAATCGGCAAGTTTGAATTGCAGCCGCTGCTGGATCTCGGGGCCCAGCCGCTCGTGCAACATCAAGGCGCGCTCGATCATCGCCGGTGACGAGTCGAGCCCGACGACAGAGCCCTGAGAGCTGCGGCGGGCCAGTTCGAGTGTGTGCTCGCCAGTGCCGCAACCCAAATCGACGATTCGTTCGCGCGGCCCAAGCTCTAAGCGCGCGAGCATCATCGTCACCGGTTCGGTGCGGTATTCGCGAAAGCGGTTATACAGTTCCGGATCCCAGTCAGATGAGGCTTGCGTCATTATTGGTTCCCACGGGCAACTTTACTGGGGCGGGACGTCAATCCTCCCCGGAATCGTGCTCGGGGGCGGCCAATTCCCGTCTAGGCGGTAAGCGACCCGAGCGGGGCGCGAGCCGGCCGGGTCCGCTGCGCGAATTCCTTGCCCGGCGGAAATCGATGCGAAGTGGCGTGCCGCTAGCTTCTAAATCAAGTGCCGCGCGAAAGCGGCCTTCGAGAAAACGGGCGTAGTGCAATGGAATGTCGCGTTCGAGATTGCAGAAGACCGCGAGCCGCGGCGGCGCTTTGCCAACTTGAGTTACGTACATCGGCTTGAGCCGCCGCCCGCCCACCAACGGTGGATCGAGTGCGGCGACTGCCTCGGTTAGAATACGATTAAGGGCAACGGTGCGGAACTCAGAGCGCCATGCCTCGCCGGCTTTGCTTGCAACCGGAATTATCTGGTTGACGCCGTCACCTGTGCTAGCTGATGTAATTACTATCGGTGCAAAATCCAGGAACGGGTACCGCTGCCGGGTGTCGCGGATGAAAGCTGGAACACGCCGGCCGGTCTTCGCTGCCGCGTCCCATTTGTTACATACGACCACCAGCGCACGGTCGTTGCTGTTGACCAAACGCGCCAATCGCGCATCCTGATCGGTAAATCCCTCAGCCGCATCGATTACCAGGGCGAGTACCTCGGCACGCCGAATGGTTGCAATTGCGCGTCCGACGGAGTGATGTTCAAGTTCACCTTCAACTTTGGTCGGACGCCGGATCCCGGCCGTGTCGATCAGGAGGAGAGTATGGCCATCGAATTGGACCGGTACCTCGACCGGGTCGCGCGTGGTGCCCGGATGCTCATCAACGATTGAACGCGCAAAACCGGACAGGCGATTGAGCAGCGACGATTTGCCGACGTTGGGGCGGCCGATGAGTGCAAGCCGCAGGGTGGGGCGGTGTTCCGGCTGCGCTTCGCGTTCAGGCAGGTGCGCGCTGATTTGATCCAGCAACTCTCCAACGCCGCGCCCATGAGCGGCAGAAATGAAGCTTACCGATTCCGCACCCAGCGACCAGGCCTCGGCCGCCATCGCCTCCTGCCGCGGATTATCGACCTTGTTTGCTGCAACAATCAGGGGACGGCCAGTTTCGCGCAGAAGCGCCATCGCGTTCTCGTCGCCGCTTGAAACTCCTGCGCGTCCATCCATCACCAACACGATCAGATCGGCGGTGCCGAGCGCGCGCAGCGCCTCTTCCATCGCCTTCTCAGCCGCCGGGTCGCGCGCGTAAAGCTCGAGGCCGCCGCTGTTGACCAGCATAAACTCGCGGCCATCGTGCGAGGTGGTTGCAACGTTAAGGTCGCGGGTGGTTCCCGCAATCGGGCTAACGATCGCGCGGGTGCGGCCAACAATTCGGTTGAAGAGGGTTGATTTGCCGACATTCGCACGCCCGGTAAGCATGACAACCGGGCGATTGCCCGCCAATGCTGCCAGATCAATCGCCTCATTGGCTTTTCGATTCATCACAGTCCCAATTCTTTGAGCTTACGCGGGTCGCTGGTCCATCCATTCTCGACTTTTGCATGAAGCTCGAGAAAGATGCGCCGTCCGAGGATTTGTTCGAGTTCGAGGCGCGCCTGGGTGCCGATTTCCTTGAGCATACGGCCGCCTGCGCCAATTACCATCCCTTTGTGAGCGTCGCGCTCGACGATAACTACTGCGGAGATACGCGTCAGGTTGCGCCCGGGCTCATCACTGAACTGCTCGATGGCGACCGCGGTGGAAAACGGAATCTCCTGCCGCATCGCGATGAAGACCTTCTCACGAATAATCTCTTCGCTGAGCATGCGCTCACTCTGATCAGTATATTCCTCCGAGGGCATCAGCGGCGCGCTTTTCGGCAAGAGCGGCTTGATCACGCACAGCAGTTCATCGACGTTCTCGCCGGTGCATGCACTGACCGGCACGATCTCCGCGCCGGGGATGACCTGATGCGCCTGTTCGGCGATTTGCAGGAGTGAGTCGCGCCTGACGCGATCGATCTTATTGATTGCCACGACTACTGGACGTTCGAACCTGGGCACCTGGGTCAAAAAACGTCGGTCGGCGTCATGCAGGCCGTCTCCGGCTTCTATCACGGCGACAATCACTTCCCCTTCGGCCAGACATCGCCGGGCGGTATCGACCATTCGACGGTTCAGCGGGCGACGTGGCTCATGAAGGCCTGGCGTGTCGATCAGGATAAGTTGGGCATCGGCATCAGTACGCACGCCGATAATCCGGCGCCGAGTGGTCTGCGGCTTGGGCGTGACGATCGCGACCTTTTGGCCGACGATGTGGTTCACCAGGGTCGATTTGCCGACGTTGGTGCGACCCCCTATCGTAACGAAGCCGGCACGGTATGGACTAGCGTCGGTCATAGTGGAATTGGCCAGCCTGCGCGGCGTTCAGCCTCCTATTGCTGCTCCTGCTCGATTTGATGCAGTGCTGCCCTGGCGGCCGCCTGTTCACTCTGTTTTTTGCTGCCGCCCTCGCCGATCCCCAGCTCCCGTCCGGCAATTCGAATTCGAGTTGTGAATCGTTTGGCATGATCGGGTCCGCGCGCCGCCAATAGTTCGTAGATCGGCTGCGTCCGGAATCGGCGATAAGAGATTTCCTGCAATTCCGTCTTGTAATCCCGTTCGGCTGAGGGGCCGCCAATCTCGGTGACAAACAGCGCCTCCACCACACGTTGCGCCGCTTGTAGACCACCATCGGTGTAGATGGCGCCGATTACCGCTTCGAATGAGGCGGCCAAAATCGAGGTCTTGTCGCGTCCGCCGTTCTTCTCTTCGCCCCTGCCCAGCCGGAGCTTGCCGCTCAAGCCGACCTCGAGCGCTTTGACTGCAAGTGTCCGCCCATTGACGATTGATGCACGTTCCTTCGAAAGAGTTCCTTCCTTGGCCTCGGGCAGCCACCGCATCAACAGGTCCGCGATAGCCAAATCGAGCACCGCATCGCCCAGGAACTCCAGCCGCTCGTAGTGCGGCTCGCCGGGCAGCGCGGCACTCGGATGGGTCAGCGCAATCTGCAGCAGGTTCGCCTGCGCAAAATGATAGCCGAGCGTACGCTCCAGCTCGGCGTGGCTACTATCACGCGTTAATTCGGACGGGGCCTCGCTCGTCCGCGGCGGGCGTCGCGTGAATAAGCTGGCCAACCAACTGAGCCTTCTGAGCAAACGCGCCTTCGACCTCCACTTCACAATTTGCTAGTTCAGAACTACCATTGGTCAATACCGAGATGTAATTCCGGCTGTAACCCTGCAGCTGGCCCGCTGGCAGCTCTTTTTCAACTAATACTTTAAGCTTTCTGCCTACGAAACGAAGGGCGAAATGATGCCGCTTATGCTCGCCCAGTTCACGCATAATCGCCACCCGCCGTTTAACCTCAGACGCTGCCACTCTTCCGTCGAACTTTGCCGCCGTGGTGCCGCTGCGCGGCGAGTAGGGAAACACGTGGAAATAGGCCAAAGGCAGCGGTTCGACAAACTTAAAGTACCGCTCGAATTGTTGAGTGGTTTCACCCGGAAAACCGACTATAAGATCTGTGCCAATTGCGGCGTCAGGCATTGCCTCCAGGACTCGTTTGACGCGCTCGCCAAAATAATCAGCCGTATAACGCCGGCGCATTCGGGAGAGGGTAAGGTCTTCGCCGGCTTGCAGCGGTAGATGGAGATGCGGGCAAAAGCGCGGGCTCTGAGCCACAATTGCGATGATTCTGTCAGTTAGCTCCTCAGGATCAAGTGAGCTGACCCGCACACGGTCGATCGGGCACCGCTCGGCGATCATTTCGAGCAATTGCTCAAGCTCGACCGGCGGATCGAGGTCGCGGCCGTATCCTCCCAGGTGAACTCCCGAGATTACCACTTCCTTGAAGCCGCGCGCGGCAAGTCCGTCCAGCGCCTCGAAAATCCGCCGCGGCGAGATGCTGCGCGAGCGGCCGCGCGCGATCGGCACGATACAAAACGAGCAGAACTGGTCGCATCCCTCCTGCACCTTGAGGAATGCCCGCGTATGGCCGTCGAGCGCGACCGCGCCGAGTTCGATCGGCGCAACCTGCTTGCGCAGGTTGGAAACCATTACGCGCTCCCCGCCGCTGGTCGCGGCCCGTTCCAGGTCGTCGGCGCGGCCAAGACCGACGACCGCGTCTACTTCATTTGCTTTAGCGAGAAGCTGGGGATTCGCCTGGGCCAGACATCCGGTCATGATCACGCGGGCAGCGGGGTTTAGTTTGCGCGCGCGGCGCGCGAGCCTGAGGCTCTCAGCGTCGGCCCGGTGAGTAACGGTACAGGTGTTTACGACATAAACTTCTGCCGGGCGGTCGAACTCCGTTCGTTCCATTCCGGCCGCAACGAGCCGGGCTTCGATGATCGCGGAGTCGTATTGATTGACCTTGCAGCCCAGGGTCGCGATGGCAAAGCGCATGCTAGCTTTCCAAAGCGGTTTCGATGATCCCGCCGCCGAGGACCTCATCGCCGCGGTAGAAGACACAAGCTTGCCCAGGCGTTACCGCCGGACCCCCGTGCTGGAATCGCACGTGCGCCCGATCCTGATCGAGAATCCGCAAGCTCGCGGGCAGCGGCGGATGCCGGTAGCGGATTTTCACCTCGACCTTGACTTCGCTTCGGCTTGAGATCTCCGGATCTGCCAACCGCACCATCCCGGCGATCAATCCGGCGGAGACTAAATCGCCGCGTTGCCCCACCGTGATATCACCCGTTTCAGCATCAATCGCGCGAACGTAAAGTGGCGCCGTGCTGGCGATTCCAAGACCGCGGCGCTGTCCGACAGTGAACTGATGGATGCCGCCGTGGCGAGCCAATTTCTGGCCGCTGGCATTGCGAATATTACCGGAGCGAATACGTTCCAGCGGCGCGTTATGCGTGACGAACGCGGCGTAATCATTTTGCGGTACGAAGCAGATTTCCTGGCTTTCCGGCTTATCGGCGTTAGCCAATCCGAGCGCCCGCGCCAACGCCCGCACCCGCGTCTTGCTCAGGCTGCCGAGCGGAAATAATGTCCGCGCCATTTCGCACTGTCCCAGCGTGAACAGGAAATACGACTGGTCTTTCGATTCGTCGCGGGCACGCAGTAAGTGGAATCTGCCCGCTTCGTCGCGTTCGATCCGCGCGTAATGGCCAGTGGCGACGAAATCAGCCTCAAGCGCGGCGGCGCGCTGCCACAGCCGATCGAACTTGATTTCACGATTGCACATCACGCACGGATTGGGAGTGCGGCCTGTCAAATACTCCGAGACAAAATTATCGATTACCCGCGCTTCGAATTCGGCGCGCAGGTCGATGACATAGAACGGAAAATCCAACTTTTCCGCAGCCCGGCGCGCATCCTCGAAATCGTCGTGCGAGCAGCACGTACCCCGCCGCCGCGCCATGCCCGACGGCGGCCGCTCCGGCGCCAGGCGCATCGCAACGCCGATGACCTCGTAGCCCTGTGCACGCAAAAGCGCCGCCGCGACCGAACTGTTGACCCCGCCCGACATTGCGACTAGCACCCGCTCACTCACGAGCACGGCTCCGCTTCGCGCTGCCCAGAAAGGGGCTCGGCTGCAGCCACGCGCCGCCATACCGATGGGATAATCTCCGCGGCGCGCTCGATCTCCTCCAGCGTCGTACTCCAGCCCAGACTGAGACGAACCGAACTTCGTGCTTCCATCGCACGGCGGCCCATTGCCAGCAGTACATGTGATGGTTCTACCGCGCCCGCCGCGCATGCCGACCCCATCGAAATTTCGATGCCCTCGAGGTCGAGTGCGATTAGGAGGGTTTCGCCGAGTACCGCTGGAAAAGTCAAGTTAAGAGTATTTTGGATTCGCCCGTCGCGCGGGCCGTTGAGGTGCAGGCCATTTACTAACCCTTCCAAGCGGCGCAGTAGCAGGCGCGCGAGCATCGCGATGCGCTCCTGCTCGTCCGCCATGCACGCCATTGTCTCGCGCGCAGCCGCACCGAAGCCGGTTACTCCACAAAGGTTCGGTGTCCCGGCGCGCATTCCGGTTTCCTGCGGTCCTCCAAGCAACTGCGGCGCGAGCGTGCAACCCGGCCGTACGTACAACGCGCCAATTCCCGCCGGCCCGCCGAGCTTATGCGCACTGAGCGTCATCAGATCGCAACCGCTGTCTTCCACCGCGACGTGAATCCGCCCAACAGCCTGCGCCGCGTCCACGTGAAAAATCGCTCCTGCGCGGTGTGCCGCTTGCGAAAATGGGCGGAGATCCTGAATGGTCCCCACTTCCGCATTGGCAAGTCCCACACTCACGAGCGCGGTATTTTGATCGATCGTGTCAAGATTCCCGTCGACCAGGAGTTTGCCATCACGGTCGACCGGAAGTCGTATCACCTCGAAACCCCGGCGCTCCAATTCGGTGATTGGGACGATTATCGACGAATGCTCAACGGTAGAGGTCACGATGCGGCGGCGCGCTGGATTATGTAGCGCCCCGAAAATCGCTAGATTGTTCGATTCCGTTCCGCCGCTGGTAAAGACGATGCTGCGCGCCGGCGCTGCGATCAGCGATGCGACGTCGGCGCGTGCCTGTTCCAGCAATCTGCGCGCGCGCTGGCCGGAACAATGCACCGACGAGGGATTGCCTTCAGCGTTTCCCGCGATAAATCGCGCCATCGCGTCGCGTGCGGCCGGCCGCAGCGGCCCGCCGGCATTATGGTCCAAGTAAATTCGCATTTCTGATGCGCTAGTAAAACTCGCGAATCTTAGGTTACCGTACTCTCTTGTATTGCAAAAGGCGGGCGTTTGTTCGGGCCGCGCGGCCTCACCCTTATATGGCAATTTCATCAAATCCTGACGTAATCGTGGTCGGCGCCGGTGTGGTCGGATGCAGCCTGGCCTTCCATCTGGCAAGCGCCCATGCCCGGGTGGTGGTTTTAGAAAAAGGCGATATCTGTGCGGGGATGTCCGCACGCTCAGGCGCACTTATCAGAATGCATTATACTTTTCCGCCCGAAGTCGAACTCGCTTGGAAGAGCCTTAGCTATTTCTCTAAATGGCGCGAAATTGTAGGTGGCGACTGCGGTTTCACGCGAACCGGCTTTGCGCTGGTGGCCGGCGACGACAACGCTACGCGTCTCCGGCGAAACGTTGCGATGATGAAAAATCTGGGCGTGGAAGTCGAACTCTGCGACGCCGCGCAACTGCGCAAAATCGACCCATCAGTCAATAGCAACGATATCGCGCTTGCCGCCTACGAGCCGCAGAGCGGCTATGCCGATCCGGTCGCTACTACCATAAGCCTCGCCTCGGGGGCGGAGCGGCACGGTGCGGTCTTTGTCCTGAACTCGCCGGTGAGTGAGATCCTGGTCGAGGGCGAACGCGCGATCGGGGTCCGGAACGCCGATGGGCAGAGGTTTACAGCAGACGCCGTGTGCATTGCGGCTGGCCCGTGGACCGACGGCCTGCTCGCGCCGCTTGGTGCGCGAATCGGAATTAAGGCCGAGCGCGCGCAAATCGGCTTCTTCCGCCGCGAGTCCAGCGCCAGCCATCTCGCCTATATTGATTGTATCGCAGGCAGCTATCTGCGCCCCCATGGCTCCGATCTGACGCTCGCCGGACTGGGAGAATGGCGGCCGGAGCCGGAGTCGAACCCTGACGATTTTCGCGAGACGAATGATCCTGAATTCGTCACCGAGGTGCGGCGCCGTCTCGCCCATCGCCTGCCCGCGATGAAGGACGCCAGGTGCGTGCGAGGGCATGCCGGGATATACGACGTGAGTCCCGACTCACGTGCGGTGCTGGGCAAAGTACCCGGAGTTGACGGCTTGTTTGTGGCAGCGGGGTTCAGCGGCACCGGCTTCAAGACCTCGCCGGCGGTCGGCCTCACGATGGCGGAACTGATCCTCAACGGCCGCAGCACCACGGTCGATATCAGCCCGTTTGAATTCGAACGAATTCTTAGCGGCCGCTTGATTCGAACCGAGGACGAATACGTGATGGGCGCCGGTTTCGGACACTCGTTGTGATTTCGCGGATTCGAGCGTTCGATTAGCAAGAGGCAATTATGGAACGGGTGAACCTCGCAGAGAAATTTGACCGGGTCCGCGACTATTGGAGCCCGAAAATACTGGCTGAGTTGAACGATTCGCACGTCAAGATTGCAAAGCTAAAAGGCGAATTCGTCTGGCATCATCATCCCAGCGAGGACGAGCTATTCCTCGTGATTAAGGGACACCTCCTGATCAAGCTCCGCGATTCAGAAGTGCGCCTTGGCGAAGGCGAATTCACTGTCGTGCCAAAGGGTGTCGAACACCTGCCGATTGCCGAGGAGGAAGTGCATGTGCTGCTGATCGAGCCAAAATCCACGCTCAACACCGGCAATGTCCTAGACACCAGGACAGTCGCGAATCTGGAATGGCTCTAAAGGCAGATGCCTCGATGAAGCATATCGGCATTGTTGCAGTCAGCGCGGAGGGCGCGGCACTCTGCTACCGCACAATCTGTCTCGAAGGAGCCGGACTGCTGGGCTCCCAAACTCATCCGGAGGTTAGCCTTCATTGCTTTCCGCTGAGCGGCTATCAGCATTTGATAGATTGCGGCCGCTGGGATGCGGTCGGTGAGCGATTGCTCGACTCGGCCACGCGACTGGTCCGGGCCGGGGCCGAATTGCTGATCTGCCCCGACAATACCGTTCACCAGGGACTCGACCTCGTCCGCCAGCGCTGCCCCATTCCGTGGATACATATCGCCGAAGAAGTTGTTGCTGAGGCGCGGCAGCGAAGCCTTAAACGGATCGCGATTCTCGGCACACGCTTCCTAATGGAGGGTCCAGTCTATCCGTCGCGACTCAAACCGGCCGGCATCGATTACCGTATCCCGAACGTGCAGCAGCGCCAGCGCATTAATCAGATTATCTACGATCAGTTAGTGTATGCGCGTCTACTGCCGGAATCGTTAGCATACTTTCAGGAGGTAATCCGTGATCTCGCTGCGGCCGGCTGCGAGGGGGTCGCCTTGGCTTGCACCGAGATTCCACTGCTGATTGGCGAGGCAGAGTCGCCACTGCCAATCCTCGACTCCACACGTATCCTGGCTCGTGCCGCGCTGCGGCAGGCAGTCGCGGAGTAGGCGTATGGAAGACTGGCCGAGCCGAGCAATCCGCTCGCGTGCGGCTCCTACCGGCTCTTTCCCGACATGGTCTTGATGCCGCTTGGACACGGGACGGCGCGGCCGCTCTGGACGGTTCGTTCTTTTGCTTGTCCGAAACCGCACCCCAGATGCTCAAGGGCACGTTGAGCCAGGGTGAAAAGACACCGTTCAACGAATCGCCGGTGACTATAATGCAGACTGCGATCGAGTACGCGCAGACCTCATGAGTTGCGCATAACCTACGCGCAAAAGGCATAGGCGGCGTTCTCGCGCTCGAGTTCGCGCTATCATTTTCGTATCGAACTTCTTCATAGTCCGTCTACCCGGACGAGGTGAAGGTGGTCCCCTGAGGGCGAGAAATGGAAGCAGCACGATATCTCCGACGGCCTGCACCCTGGTGCCGAGGACCCGAATCGTTCCAGTTCCAGCACCATCAACCAAGGAGCCGCAATTGGCAACACAAAGTTCCACCTGGTACGTGGACTTTTTTCGCGACGACTACTTGAACGTTTACCATCACCTATTCACCGCGGAGCGAACAGAGAGGGAAGTCGCTTTTGCCGAGCACGCTCTGGAACTAAAGGCCGGCGCACGTATTCTCGACCTCTGCTGCGGTCAAGGACGGCACTCCGTCCTATTCGCCCGGCGCGGATTCCAGGTGACCGGTCTCGATCTGAACGCTGCTTACCTCGACGCGGCGCAGGAATCAGCGCGGGCCTCCAATGTTACCCTGAAAACCATCAAGGCAGATATGCGCCAGATCCCTTCCCAGGATCAATTTGACGCAATCGTGAACATGTACTCGTCGTTCGGTTACTTCGAATCCGAAGCTGAGGATCAGAAGGTTCTGGAATCGGCCGCAAAGGCTATCAGGCCCGGCGGCCGTCTGCTGTTGGACATGTTGAACCGGGAGTGGGCGGTCGCCAACTATATCCAGAACGATTGGCATTCCGGCGGCGACGGGACGCTCTACGTCGAGCGCCGCGATCTGGATCTCGCCAGTAGCCGCATGCATGTCAAATTTACGATCATCGGGCCGCATGGCGGCCGCCGCGATTCCGTCGGACACCATATCCGGCTTTACACGCTCACCGAAACGACCCGCCTCTTGCAACAGGTGGGCTTGAACGTAACCGGAGTATTTGGTGGATTCGATGCCGAGCCCTATGCGGTTGCAACGCGGCGCATGATCGTCCTGGCCCAAAAAGGGTTATGAGCACATCGCCGGCTGAAGTCCGGTAGTTGCCCTCGACCTGCCGCGGCATTCTGATTTCCCTGAGTATGTGAACGAATTGTCAAACTGCTTAAAGTGTCCGTTTTCAATAGTGATAGAGAAAGTGGAAGCACCGGGAGGATGAGGATTAGCATGAACCGAATTGCAGTCCTGGCGAGCGGTGGCTTGGATAGCTCGGTTTTGGTGGCGGACCAGGCACGCAACGCTGAGGTGTTCCCGATTTACGTACAGTGGGGCCTGCTGTGGGAAGCAACCGAGCGAGAAGCGCTTCAATCCTTTCTCACCGCACTCAACAACCCTGGTGTAATGCCGGTAACTATACTCTCGGTCCCGATCGGAGCGATGTATGGAGACCATTGGAGCGTGACCGGCAAAGGAGTCCCTGATCTGGATGAACCCGATAGCGCCGTGTTCCTGCCGGGCCGCAACATCCTTCTGATCGGATTGGCCGCGGTCTGGTGCAGCACTCATGACGTATCCCGCATCGCGATCGGTTCGCTCGGCGGGAATCCCTTTCCCGATGCCACGCCGGAATTCTTCCGGGATTTTACCCGTATCCTGAGTGCCGGACTCGGCCACCACGTGCAAGTGGAAGCGCCATACCGCGATCTGCATAAGAGCGAAATCCTCAAGCGATTCAGCGAACTGCCGCTGGAATTGACCTTGACCTGCATGACCCCCAAGGACGGCAAGCATTGCGGGCGCTGCAACAAGTGCGGTGAGCGCAGGCTGGCCTTCCGGCAGGCGCGCGTGCCGGATCGCACCGTATATTTGTCGTAAAAGAGCGCCTACGCAAAGATGGGGATGCGGTGCAATTCATATCTACGAAGTCAGCTCGTTCCAACTTCACGACGCGTCATGTTGCCCTCGCTTCGGACAGGCGGAGGCGAGCAGAAAAGATTCTCCCTCAGGCTTAGTATTGGACTATGAATTCGGCAGCAACGCGCGGTTCCGCCCGGTGGGAATACCGGTTCATGGTTTTCGTGCTCCTTCAGGCAATTGGACTCGGAGGCTGCAGCCCTCATCGTACGCACCCCACGGCTACTTCCGGGTTTGGGGTCGCTTTGCTCACACCAGGGCCCGTCAGCGACGGCGGTTGGAATGCGGCCGCTTATGAAGGGTTGGAACTGATCAAAACCAGGCTCGGTGCCGAGACCGCGCTGGTGCAGACTACGTCACCAGCAGACTTCGAGGATTCGTTCCGGGATTTCGCCTCGCGCGGATTCAACCTGGTGTTCGCGCATGGATTCGAGTACACCGACGCGGCGCTCAAAGTCGCGCAGGATTTTCCGAATACCTACTTCGTAGTTAGTTCCGGTGGCGCGTCGTCGCGCAATGTGGCGTCCTTGACCTTCAATTTCGATCAGGCGACCTATGTGGAAGGCATACTCGCCGCCGGTGTTTCGAAGACCGGAGTGGCGGGCGCGATCGGCGGCGTTGAATTGCCCACTATCAAGTTAACTTTTGAGGGGTTCAAGCGCGGGTTTCTTTCAATGCGGCCTAACGGCCGGATTCTGATTAGTTATACCGGTAACTTCAATGACGTCGGTGCCGCGAAGGAGGCGACCATGGCCCAAATCGGCCAGGGCGCCGACGTGTTCATTCATAATGCCGACGCCGCCGGGTTAGGGGTTTTTCTGGCGGCCGCTCGGGCGCACGCCTTCGCCTTCGGAGCGTTTAACAATCAGAACGAGGTCGCGCCCGACGTCGTTCTGGCCAGCGCCGTAACCTCTACCCCGCTGGCCTTCCTCAAAATCGCCGACGAGGTCAAAGACCATCGCTTTCATCCAGGCATGCTCGAATTCGGGATGAAGGATGGGATGGTCAAGGTTGTGCTTAACCCGAAGCTGAAGTCGCGCATTCCGGCCGCGGCACTCGAACGCGCCCGCAAAGCCGAGCAGCAATTCCATTAAGACCGGCAGGATTGCTCGTAAATCAGCGAACTCTTAATGATTCACTCTAGAGTCAGCGAAGTAGGCTGGCATTCGAGACCCCGTGAACACTCCGGCATTGGCTTTCCCGCGCGGCGCCGACGAGTATCCGACTGTGGCTGAGCCCTTACACCTATCGCGCGCGGCCAGTGTGGATTGGTCAGCTCAGTCGTGACATCGGAGTGCGGTTTAGCGCGCGCTCCTTCTTCGTCACGCACAGAATAGATCCCGAGGTCGACGAGGCGCGTGACTATCTGATCGAAGATTTACTGGCTTCAGAATCCCTGGAGGCACTCGCCTATGTGCGGGGTGTTGGAGCCGGCCTCCCCAGACGCCCCGGGAAAATCTGACCGGCGACCCATACTTCACCGATGGTCTGCGCGCGGTAATGTTTATTTCGGCGAAGCCAGTCTCGGCGGACCGGGTTAACGTTATCAGATGGAAAACCCCCAGTAATTAAGCTGTGCCTCGGCTGACTCTGGCAAAGCTGCAACCCCGGTCTCGACTTCATGGCTATTATGAGAACAGGCGTATGGTGACAGCGTCTCGAGCCCGGCGGAGGATAACGCGGCAGCGTTATCTCGTCGGTCCGGATCGGCAGCTTCGGCACCGTGCTGAGGGTTCCTGCACGCTCGACTCTATTCAGCCCATGAGCACAATTTCTGCACTATGAAATGAGCGGTGCGGTAAGGCAGCCAATCGCGGCGATCAAAGCGCTGGCTGTTGAAGCGTAGAAGAGAAGCAGGAGGCTGCGAGCCGGTAATCTGTCAGGCAAGTTTGTCGCTTAGCGCCGCCATGCCGGATCCAATCGACGCATTTCTCTCTACTCAATCATCCTGTAGGCCGCCAGCGTTCACGACAAGCTGGAAGCGAACCGCTCAATTCGGTCGGCGGCTTCGCGGGCGCCGCCGTAGCGGCGCATCAGGCCAGCGACTCGACGAGCTGTTTCGCGGTACCGCGGCTCAGTCAGGACACGGTCGACCTTGGCTTTGAACTCCGGGACGTCGAGGTGTTTCTCTCCTGACTCACTGACCGTCGGAACCACGAACTCGCCCGGTTCCGAGGGCAGCCATGCGCCTCGCATTGCTCTCGCGCTCCGAATAGGTGGGCACGATCACCTGAGGCGTGCCGGCTTGAAGGCCTGTCATGACCGAACCGTGCCCGCCGTGATGGATCATCAAATCGCTGTGCTCGGCCATCGCACGGCCCGGCAGAAACGGTGCGAGCATGAAGTTCTCGGGTAGACGCCTCACCTCCCCAGGCAGGGGCTGATGGCCCGTCGTCAGGACGACATGCATCCGGCTATCGGCTAATGCCTCGATCGCCGCGCGAATGACGACGACCGAGTCCGCGAACGTCGGCGATACGCCGTAGCGCGGATTGCCGGGATAGAGCCAGACGAGGGGACGGTCGCGACGCAGTGCCACCACCCACTCCGGCAGGGTGTCGTTGCCGCGCTGCCATACGATTGGGCCGACATGGATTGCGTTGGCCGTAGGTGGCAGCGGGTCCGTCTCCGGTGTGCCGACCACGAGGACCAAGTCGCCGGCGAAGATGTTGACGACTCGCCGCACCGGCGCGCAGCCCGAATCCGGTGGCAACGCGGCTGAAAACCGCAGCGGGGTTCGGCAGATCAGCGGGACGGCCCTCCTCCCACCAGATGAACCCGCGGCTGGCCGGGTGGTCATCGCCCTGCAATATGGTCACCAGGGGCTTGCCGCAGACCCGTGCCGCGAGGCAGGCGAACGGATTGATAGAATCCACAACGATATCTGGATCGTAGTCGCGGACTACGTCAACGTGAATGGTCGTCATCATGCGGGTGAAGGACTCGTCCAAGAAGCCCATGTTGGCGAATAAGCAATCCGGGTCCCAGACACGTGACCTGGCTCTAATCGTCGGCCGCGGCAATTGTGGCATGGGCACGGTGGCGAGTCCCGATTCAGCGATCAGCCGAGCTGGCGCGTGTGACGGATTGCATATGGCGACACTGTGTCCGCGGCTGGCGAGCTCGCGCGCGATCGGGACCATGCGGGTCGGCAAGCCCAAATCGTTTGAAATCAGCATCGTGAACAAAAAGCGTGCCATCGACACTTCACGAAGTTAAGAGTTGACGGCGCCCGGGAGCAATCGCGCATGCATAGTTGCTGGTCTCTCTAGAATAGTTCGCTTGTTCAAGACGAAAGGTTACAGCGTCACCAAATAACTCGCAGAATGATATTCTGCTAACCCGTTCGTGAGGCTTTGGACGTGACGCGCTAGCCGTTAGCCTCCCTCACATGTTGATGCTCTGATTCGTCCTGGCGCAGCATTAAGTACGCTGGAAAAATGGGTGCGATTCGGACTATTGGTGCCAAGTAAGAAAGCCCTCGGACAGCCGCAAGTGTAATTGACTATGTTCATTAGAGATCCAAGGAGGCGCGATCCATGATAGCAGGCTTTTTCAATACCGTCGGATATGCGGGGCCGTGGGCCAGTAATGTCTGGCCGACGCCACCGGTATTGTGCGATCGTGAAGCCGCCAGCAAGACGATGCATCGGGCGATGGATCAGGTGCTGCTGGCGGACGAGTTGGGATTCGATTGGATCAGCGTCTCCGAGCATCATTACTCCCCGCGAATTTTAACACCCAGTCCGATGATCTTCGCCGCGGGTATTACGCAACGAATCAAACGGGCAAAAATAGCCATCCTCGGTCCCTTGCTGCCGCTATCCAACCCGGTTCGAGTCGCTGAGGAACTCGCGATGCTGGATGTGATGAGTGAAGGCCGGATTGTCGTGCTGTTTCTGCGCGGCACCCCGAACGAAGTTCTGGTTTATCGCGCCAATCCAGATGAATCGCGTGAAATAACGCAGGAGGGAATTGAGCTGATTCTGCGGGCCTGGACTGAGCCGCAGCCGTTCGGTTGGGAAGGACGCTATTTCAATTACCGGACGGTTTCAGTGTGGCCTCGCACCTTCCAGGAGCCACATCCGCGCGTCTTTTCGTCGGGCAATACGCCCGATTCCATCCCATTCGCGGCACGCAATCGTCTGGGCCTTGCCCTTTCTTTCATGCCGTTGTTCGAGATCAAGCAGCGCGTCGACCTGTACCGCGAAGAGGCTGCTAAGGCCGGATGGGAACCTGCCGCCGCCGACGTAGTTTATCGGTTCTTCGGGCACGTGGCTGATACCGACGAAGAAGCCCGCAAGAATGTCGGCGACAATCAAGTGGACTTGCGCCGAGTGTTTGGGATGAACGAAGCCGTGCTCAAACGGCTGATGGGCGACAGGCCGGAGCTGCATCTGATGGAGAAGCCCTTCCTCTTTGGGGGTCCTGATGCTGTGGTCGACCAAATTGGCGCTTTGCGCGAAGCGGGGGTGGGAAACCTGGATATGGCGTTTACCTGGCCAGGCATTTCATACGATCAACAGCTACGCTCAATGGAATGCTTCGCCAGGCGCGTGATACCGCAGATTCGCGCGCTCTGAAACGTTGCATTGTGTCTGTCCCTCGCCTACTCCGTTGCGGGAGCGGTGGGGTGAGGGTGTCTTTATCTTGGGCAAGGACTCACAGGGGCGTGGCAATGTCGAATGAACTCGACCGCAGAAGACAACGGCTGGTAATCGATGGGCTTAGCATCGATTACTTCGAGGCCGGCGATGGCCATCCGGTGATCGTGTTTCCCGCTAAAGATGCCGATTCTTCCAATTCGTTATTAACGAAAGCTTGCGGATTCTCGTCGCGTCATCTGTTTAAAACCTTCCAGCGGCGATTTCGCGGCCGCGAATCAATTTGCGCAGAAACTGCCGCGTGCCTTCGCCGGGATGGGCATCGGGCGGTGTAGCGCGATCGGTATTTCAGCCGGTGCACGACCCGCGCTCGCACTGGCGATCGCGGCGCCCGAACTCATAGACAGGCTTATCCTGCTCTCGCCGCTGCAGCTATTTGAAGGTACCGAATTGCTCGACTTGGCCGGCGTCAAGGCCGCCACGCTGGTCCTGGTCGGCACACGCGACACCTCAGGGGCGATTGAAGCGGGGCGGCTCTGCCGCGAAAGGATAGGTTCCTGTCATCTGTCGTTAGTTTATGGCGCAGGTCACGCCGTAGCGGACGACCGCCCGCGAGGCTTGCTTGGACTCAGTAGTGCAATTTCTGGAACAGGGCGAGCAGTTCATAATCTTTCGCGAAAGTCAGGTAGTCCGTCCTTGAAGATCAGGAAGAGCTACGACTGAGTTCTTCCACTTCCCGCAGCGCACGCAGCAGAATCTCCCGCACGCTTTGCAGTCGTTGATGCGTTGCGAACTCGCCGGCGACCGCACGAAACGCCTCTTTCACCAGACGCTCGGCCGGGCCGCGGATTTCGGCGGCGTCAGGGTCGAAGGCGCTTCGCCAGTCCTGCCATCGCCGCGCACGCCGCCAAATTGCCCCCACAGCTTCGCCGTTGCGCTCCAATTCATGCTTGCCCGCATCCGTCAGCCGGTAAACCTTCTTGCCATCTTGTGTTTCTGCGGTCACCAAACCTTCATCTTCGAGTTGCTGAAGGGTAGGGTACACGGTTCCCGCGCTCGCTCGGTAAATTCCGCCTGACCGCTCCGCCAATTGCTTCATCAGTTCATAGCCGTGCATCGGCGCTTCGCCCAACATCGACAAAAGGGCTAGCCTGACCTCGCCAGGCCCAAAAAAGCGACCCTGACCGGAAAAGAGGCCGAACCCGTGCCGATAGGCGCGCCGCGCGAAACGTGAATGACCGCACAGCATATAACCCTCCAAATAAGGAAAGTCCATCGGGCGATAAGTATATCGGACGATACACCTAACGCTGTACTCGAGACAACCGACGGTTTGCAAATTGGCCGGGAGAGCGCTCTGGTTAACCAGCGGCAATCTTAATCAGGAGATCCACCGATGCCCGACGATACGCTCTGCGGATGGGGCAACGAGGCCAAGGTCGCCTACTTCCTGGCGAACGCCAATATCATCGTTCCGCGCCGGGCGGAGCAGATAAATCTGCTGACCGAACTACTGCCTCATCCCGTTGATGCGGCGATTTCCGTACTCGATCTCGGGGCCGGGTTCGGTGCTATCAGCGAGCAAATCCTGGAGCACTACCAGCTAGCCACGGTTACCTGCGTTGACGGTTCGGAGGCAATGGTCGCGCACGCGACAGAACGGCTCCGGAAGTATGGAAAGCGCGTGACAATCTTGAGGGCTGATCTGGCCGAGCGTTCCTGGTCCGGCATGCTTAAGCCTCGCACCCGCTCTTCTACGGGGGAGGTTAGGGATGAGGGTGCCAATTTTGATGCTGCCGTTTCCGCAATTGCAATCCATCATCTGTCCCACCAGCGTAAGCGCGAGCTTTATCGCGAGGTGTTTCAACTGCTGGCCGTGGGCGGGATCTTCCTGAACAACGACGTGGTGACGACGCCGCCTGCATTGAAGGCCCGGTTCGAAGTGCTCAACATTGCCGCAATCCAGGAACAGGAACGTGCGCAGCGAGGAGTTGCCCGCACCAGCGAGCAGATCCAGAAGGAGATGCGCGAACAGTTGCGGCTGGCAGGTGGCCAGCATCATAGCCATATCGCACCGCTCAGCGACCAGCTTGCCTGGTTGACCGAGGCGGGGTTCAAGTCGGTTGACTGTTATTGGCGCTATCTCGACCTTGCAATCTTTGGCGGGGTGAAAGAGCGGGAGGCGCGAGAAACCCGATAAGCATATTCAGGGGGCTATTGATCTTTTCTTACGGCTCCGTTAAGAAAAGGCGATTCTTCAAGTCTGGCAGGAATCTTTAAGACGAGGAGGTGAGACTAAGAGGTAGAAATTGTAAATAGATCCGGTTTTGTTGGTCCGGTTCGGATAACGAGCAAGTTTTTCCTCAGTGCCGCGGGGATATCGGGGAAAGGCGCTGAAAGGTGGAGTTGTGACTAGCCGTGGGGACGGCTGGTTGTGGCGGGGCAGGCAGATTGTGCCTGTAATCGACGCTCGAAGGAGGAGACCATGCGGATCGGAGAGTTGCTGTGTTCTCACGCGTTTCGGGGAGCCGGGAGAGCCCTCAGAATAGTCGTGGCGGCAAGTTTGGTTGCCGTAGTGTCGACCGCGACCAGCCGAGCGGGTGATATTACTGCCCAGTCGGGCAACGGCCTAAACGTTACCAATTCTGTTTCCAACTTATTGCCTCAAGTACCTGCCGGCGCTCCGGGAGCAGGAGCCGCGGGCGCACCGGCAGCCGGAGCCGCGGGGCCGCCGGCGGCCGAACCTGGGACAGCGCCACCACCAGGAGAGGAGTCTGGCTGGCTTAGTGGCCTGCATATTTCGGGCTATGCCAGCCAGACATTCGGCATGTGGCAGAACCCGACTAATCTGGCAAATTACACGCCAAGCCGTAACAACCTGGCTGAGTCGCGCTCGCTGCTGCAGATCGACGGGAACTACCGCCTCAACGAGAACAACACGTTCTTCGCCCGCGGATGGTTCGTGTACGAGCCGCCGTATTCGTACAACAGTGCGAATAACCCGAATTATCACGTTCCTAACCACGCGAGTTTCGGCCACAAGATGAACGGCTACTACAACACCTACGAGCTCCGGGACGCGTGGTGGGAGAATAAAACCGGCCCGTTGACTACCTTCGTCGGCAACCAGATAGTGGTGTGGGGACAGTCGCTGGCCTTCCGCGTCGGTGACGTGGTCAATCCCACCAACACCTGCTGGGCCTTCGGTTTCGCCAACCTCGAGCAGTCGCGCGTTCCGCAGTGGATGATCCATCCGATTCTGAATCTGCCTGAATTTGGTCCACTCACGTCGAACTTTCTGGAGTTAGTCGTACAGCCGGGCTTTCAGCCGAATTGGCAGCCCGAGCAGTATCAAGACCCCTATCACAAATACAGAAGCGCTCTCACGGCGGGCCGCGCATTGCCCTGCCTGCCGGCAGCAAGCCATGGGCCCAGTGCGCGATTTGACGTGCAATACCCAACTGAGCCGATATTCGGTGCCGATTACATCACCAGCCCCACCGGCCCATACTCGGCCAACCTCTACCCACACCCCGCCAATACGTTGGTTCAGCCCCCGCTTACCACTGAGTTTTGGCTCTGCTCTCCATTCAGTGCGGCTGGCTTCAAGCCCTTCAACCCGTACCTCGCGTTTCTCAAGCGCTTCCCGAAAGGGATGAACTGTAATCTCGGCTTAAGTAAACACAATAACCCTGACTCGCCCATCGGTGACGATGACGCTCATTGATATCGGACTCTGGCAAGTACCCGGAATGCAGCCGCAGAACTGGAACGAGGGAGTTCGCTTCCACACCCTTTATGGCGCTACCGAGTGGACTGCGCTCTACTACAACGACAACGTCAACGGCGGGGCTCCGGCTACGGCTAAATGGACACCATTCACCAATTTGTGGGCGTATCAATATCCCGAGGTCCAGGAAGCCGGCGTGACGGTTGATCGGCCGGTGCCTATGCCGTCATCCCTTGCGGAGTTTTTCCCGGCGGTTTTCCGCGGGGAGATGCTTTATCAGAATCATACATCGGTTGAAACCGAGGAGTTTAACAATCTGAATGGGCAGCGATGGTCGGATATCGTGAAATACATGCTGGCCCTCGATGTTGACCAGGCTTATGCGCCGTGGCTTACCAGCACCGGCAACCTGTCCGCGAATGTTGAAACGATTCAGACCACCATTCTGGACGATTGCAAGCTGTGCTACAACGGCAACGCCCTTGATGGGCATCTGCTCAAAAACGACGTCAGTGTGTTGTTTAACCTCGGCACCTCATGGTGGTGGTCAGACTTTGCGCCGACCTGGACCATGATCTGGAATCCAAAAGGCGACACCTTCGCGTTGTTTCCTTCAATCGTGCTTAATCCGCCTTGGACCAAGAAGTACTTCATGAAGTTGCAGGCCATCGAAATCATGGGCGGGGACAAAATGCAAGGCATCGGATTGTTCAAAGGCCAGAGCCAACTGTTGGCCCAGTTCCAGTACAACTTCAACCTGCTGTAGCTTTGATGTGTCAGCCCGGCATGGGCTGTCGTTCTGCGAAAGAAGAGGCGGGCCGAATGGCCCGCCTCGTTTTGTATCCCCGGGGTTAGCGCGCCACAGCGCTCTAGCGCAATTCACGGAAGAAGCCCCGAATATCCTCTACTAGCCGCTCGGGCTCTTCCATCGGCGCGAAATGGCCGCCGGCTGGCATTATGGTCCAGCGCTTCAGATTGTAGTAACGCTCGGCCCATCTCGCGCGGCATCAGCATGACTTCCTTCAGGAAAACTGAGACGCCGGTCGGCGCTTCGACTACCGGATGGCGCTGGTGTGACGGCTTCCACAGATTATGGGCGGCTTCGTAATAATAGCGCGCCGATGTACCGTAACTCTGAGTTACCCAGTAAAGCGTCATCGTGGTGCACAAGTCGTCTCTGGTGAAGCGGCGTTCGACGTTGCCGCCACAGTCGCTCCAGGTACGGCGCTTTTCAACGATCCACGAACACAGACCGGCGGGGGAATCGTTGAGCGCAAACGCGACCGTCTGCGGCTTGGTGCATTGTAACTGCATGTAGCCGGATTCGTTGGATATGAAATTGCGGTTGTGTTCGAGCCAGCCCTGTTCCTCAGGGCCGAAATCCTCCGGCTTGGGACCCTCACTGCCGCCGAAGAACGAGAGTGATGCCAGCAGATTGACATGAATTCCGATCATGCGTTCTGCATACTTATGTCCCAGTTGCGCGGTCACCAGCGCGCCCCAATCCCCACCCTGCGCCGCGAATTTGTCGTAGCCGAGCACGTCGCGCATGAGCGTGACCCACAAGTCCGCCGTGCGCCAGTAGTTGATGCCAGTCGTCGTCAGCGGGGTAGAAAAGCCATAGCCGGGGAGCGACGGCACTACCACATCGAATGCGTCGGCCGCGTCACCGCCATGAGCCGCCGGGTCCGCGAGCGGACGGATCACCTTATTGAAATCCCAGAAAGTCCACGGCCATCCGTGCGTGAGGATTAGTGGAATCGGACGAGGGCCTTTGCCCGGCTCGTGAATGAAGTGGATGGGAATACCTTCGATCTCTGTTTTGTAATGCGGGAATGAGTTGATCTCGTGCTCAACTCGGCGCCAGTCAAACTGCTCGCGCCAGTATCCAATCAATTGTTTGAGGTAGGCGAGATTGGTGCCGTATCGCCAATCATCGTTGGCGAACTCAGGAGCGAAGCGAGTACGGTCGAGCCGCTCACGAAGATCATCCAGGACCGCTTGCGGGACGTCAATTCTGAAGGATTCCTTACGCATCGGGATCACCTGATTGCGAGAAGTCAGCGGAGAGAAGCCGGCACGCAAAGAGACGCTGCTGCCGGCTCTCTTCTCATCAGGATCGGCGAGAGTCGCTGGTCTTAGCGCCCGGCGGCGGCTAAGGCGATCTCCTGGTCGGCGATCCGCCTGTGCGGATTGAAATGAGGCAGCACGTGCCTCGCGATGAGCTTGAGCGAATTCATGATGTTCTGATGTGGAATACGGCCTGCCTGCTTGAACATGATTACCTGGTCGAGCCCGGCGCTCGCGAAATTCTCCAGCTTACGGCACACCTCATCGGGATTGCCGACGACGACCATATGATGCTGCTTCAGTTGAGCATCAGGAACATCCTTCGGATCGAGATCGAGCGACATCAGGTTACGCAGGTACTCGTACGAATAGAGTTTGTTCTTGGTCATCAGGGGCTCGAACAATTTTGCCACGTTGTGCATGAACCAGCGCGCACCTTCGAGCCCAATCGCCTCATCGTCTTTGTTTTCGGCGACGTGACAGATAATCAATCCGGCGTAGGCCTCGTTCGGTATCTTGGGAATCTGGTCGCTGCGCCGGCGAAGACGCGGTGATAGCTTTCCATCTGCTTCTGGACTTGTTCGAAGTTCAAGCTGAAGCTGAGCGCACCGAGCCCCCGATCGGCAGCCAGCTCGTAGCTGTCCGGCGCAACACACGCCATCCACATCGGCGGGTGCGGCTTCTGGATAGGTTTCGGTACGACCCGCCGCGGCGGCACCTTCAACAGCTTGCCGTTATATTCCAGGATGTCGTCGGTCCACGCCTTGACGATTATCTCGAGCGATTCGCGAACTTCCTCCCGTGTGCGGTCGTAATCGATGCCAAAGCCGTCGAGTTCCTGGGCGGTGGTTGAGCGGCCCGTGCCGATATCGACCCGTCCGTTGCTCATGATATCGAGCACCGCCGCCTGCTCAGCGACTTTAATCGGATGATTGAAGTTGAAGGGCAACAGGCGAACACCATGAGCGATCCGGATATTGCGAGTGCGTTGAGTTACAGCCCCGTAAAAGACTTCGGGCGCGGGACTGTGCGAGTATTCTTCGAGAAAATGATGCTCGACCTCCCAGACGTAATCGATGCCGATACGATCGGCGAGTTCGATCTGCGCCAACGCCTGCCAATACGTATTGTATTCACTCAGTGCATGCCATGGGCGCGGGGTCTCCATTTCGTAAAGCAAGCCGAATTTCATAGATTCCTCCAAATTGGAATTGGCCGAGTGGTGGGGATGGTAATCATCCAATTATTTGATATTTCTCCGATACTTTGCAAAGCGAGCGCTTGCTCTGTAGTGGGTCAGGGTCAGTTTGCGCCCTTCCTTCCTGTCATTCCCGCGCGTCTCGTTTGCTTGGCGCGCGAGGACTCCCGGAATTCGGGACTCTTCACGCGGCAGCCACGCGCGAGAGTGACACAAACTGCGGCCTCGTTGATAATGACCATTACCTTTGCTCTGTAGAAGCTTGAAGCTGCCGTATAGCCCAAGTATATGCAATCGTCCACTCATCGTCGGAGCGTTCAGGATGAAAAGCCGCATATGTGAAATGTTGGGCGTTGACTTCCCTTTGGTTGCATTCAGTCATTGCCGAGACGTTGTCGCGGCGGTCAGCCGCGCTGGCGGGTTCGGTGTGCTGGGCGCCACCGCGTTTTCGCCGGACCATTTGGATCTCGAACTAAAGTGGATCGATCAGCATATCGACGGCAAGCCGTATGGTGTTGACGTCCTGATTCCCGAAAATCTCTCGATCAAGCATGAGAGAGGCGTCACTTCGCATTCACTTGCCGAGCGTATCCCTCAACAGCATCGGGAGTTCGTGCGAGACCTTCTCATTAGGCACGGAGTTGACGCTACCCACGCGCCACAAGAGGGGATCTATCGTCCGGGTGCAGGCCTTTCGCTTCAGGAAGAAGGAGCCTTGAAGCTCCTGGAGGTTTCCTTTCAGCATCCGATTAAATTGATCGCCAACGCGCTGGGAGTACCGCCGCAGTCAATGCTCGCCCTGGGCCATCGCTATGGTGTGCCGGTCGCGGCGCTGGTCGGCGCAAAGGAGCACGCGGTCCGTCAGGCGCAGGCTGGTGTTGACATAATTATCGCAGAGGGTTGGGAAGCGGGCGGCCATTGCGGTGAAGTGTCCACCCTCGTACTGGTCCCGGAGGTTGTGCGCGCGATTAAACCGATACGTGATATTCCGGTGCTCGCCGCCGGCGGCATTATGACCGGCCGGCAGATGGCGGCGTGCATCGCGCTCGGCGCGGCAGGGGTATGGACCGGCTCGGTCTGGCTAGCCACCACTGAATCGGAAGTATCGGAGATTTTCCGGGAGAAAATGATCGCCGCACGGTCGCGCGACACCGTCCGCTCGAAGTGCCGCACCGGCAAATATTCGCGGCAGCTCCGCTCAGCCTGGACTGACGCGTGGGAGTCGCAGGATAGCCCGCAACCGCTCCCGATGCCATTCCAGTCGCTCATCAGTGAACCGGCGCTGCGGGCCGCTCAACGGGCGGCGCAAAACGGCAACAGCAAAGCTCGCGAACTGGTTACCTATTTCGTCGGTCAGGGCGTTGGTTTGGTCGATAGCATTAAGTCCAGCCGGGTAGTGGTGCAGGAATTCATGCAGGAATTCGCCGAAGCGATGGATGAAACGCAGCGTCTGATCGAGAACTAAGCTAAGTTGTGTAAAATTGTTGGGTATTTTCGAAACCGAGCAAACGAGTCAGTTTGAGTGCCGATTGCGCGCGAACAGTTCCATACTGTTGGCCCATTTCAGTAAGTCGTGGCGGCTGCGCTGCCAATTTTTGATCAGCTGGCCGACCAGCCCTCCCGGCCGCAATCGTTTGCCCTTGCGAAACGGTGCAAGCGCCGCCGCCAGGACACGTGGGAGTGGCATTTCATCACCTTCTAGGACGCCCGCGACCTGAACCCTTTCGAAACCTGCCTGTTTCACGTTATTGCGCAGGGTAGTCGCCGTGAAGTACGAGACATGCGCGGGCGGCGAGAACCAGTGATAGTTGTGAGGATTGCGCAGTGCTTCGGGCGCTGCGAAGTTAGGTGTGCTGAGCACCAGTATCGCGCCTGGGGTCATCGCCGCCCGTACCTTGCGCATAAAGCCTAACGGGTCGGCCAGATGCTCGATAACCTCGAACATAGCCACGCAATCGAAGTGCAGCGCGCTGGCGGCAGCCTCGTCCAACGAGGCGAACACCGGACAACCAACCAGTTCCACGGCGCGCTTGCGCATCATCGGCGACAATTCCACGCCGAAGGGCTGCCAGCCGTGCAATCGCGCCTCACGCAGGAAGTAACCCGCCGCGCAGCCGATTTCAAGCATCGTATGCGGCGACGTCAGGTGCTCAAGCCGGGCGAGGCGCGCGAGCGAAAGGCGGCGCACATCGCGCCACGCTTGCTCGTAATCCGGATAGCCGTAATCACAGCCACCGTTCCAATAGGCGTCATCCGCGTAAACCGCGCCCAAATCACACTCTGGCGGCACGATCGCGAACATAAAGCCGCACGTGCTGCAGCGGACAATAGCAAAGCCATTGTGCGCCATCATCGGTTCCGCTGAGGCTCCGCACAGTTTGCACGCGGGCGTACCAGGCAGTTCGGTCGCAATCTCCAACGGAGGTGTCACGGCATCGCTCCGGGCGTGCGGCGGGAATCTCGAAGGCAGGATCTATACACGGCCATGTACCTGGCAGCGCATTTCTCCCACGTGTAGTTGTTGGCCACGAGTTGCTGGCCGCGTTTGCCCATCGTCGTCCGCCTCGCCTCGTCAGCGAGCAGCATACGTAAGGCGGCGGCGGTGCCGTCAACATCACCGGCCGCGAGCAGAAAGCCATTGTCGCCGTCGCGGATCACTTCGCGCGCGCCGCCTGTATCAGTCCCGATTACTGGCGTACCGGCTGCTAAAGCCTCCAGATAGACCAGCGGCAGACATTCGCCCGGACGGCTCGGCAGGACGAATGCAAGGGCGCCGCGATGGAGCGCTCGCAAGTCCTCGCGGGACTTGACCCCGAGCAGTTCGACGCGGTCTGCCAAACCAGCGTCATTGACCAGATGTGAAACACGTTCGAAGTCGGGTCCGCCGCCTGCAATCAGCAAATCAATTGAAGGAAAATCGCGCGCGATCATTCGAAATGCCGCAAAGAGCACATCCAGCGCTTTATGTTCGAGATGGAGACGGCAGGCGCATAGCAGATATGAACGCGTGCGCCGATAGGGTGCCGCGCTGGCTGCGGCGAAGCCATCGACGCCGCCGATAATCACATGTGCGCGCTGCGACGCTGGCAGCTTCGCGGCGAAAAAATCGCGCGTAGCGGCTGAGCCTGTGATTATTTCTGATGCGTGTTCGAGCGCCCCCAAACCGCGCTCGCCCAGGCGGCCGCGGCCGCGCTCGTCGGTGACGTGAAGACTTTGGACCAGTGGGATAGCGCGGTTGCGGCAAGCACTCATCACAGTAGGATAACGGTCCCATGCACATAAGTGGCTGTTAACCACGTCGGGACGCCAGGAGCGCAGAATGTGAGCCAGGCCGCCGAAGCGCGCATACCAGGGAATCCGCACTAACGCTTCAAGATGGCGCAGTCCAAGCGGCTTGCGATTCCAGATTTCCTCGTAAATGCACTCGATGCCGGCGCGCGGATGCCGTTGATAGCCGCAACGGGCGGCATGAAAGTCGCGGGTTGACACAATCCCGGCAGTGTGGCCCGCTCGATTCAGCTCGGTGGCGAGGCCGTTGACGATTTCAGCAATGCCGCCAAGCGCATTGTAACCCTCGACCAACATCAGCACGCGCATCGGTCTCATCCGTGAAACAGTCTCAGGCTATCAATATCTGCCGTCATGGGCACGCTATACCTTTATCGGCGCGTGGCAGGGTTTTGAATCAGACAAGAAGAGGTTGTCCCGGCCATTACTTAGGGCCAGAATGTTGACACGCAGGCGGTATCGCTTTCATTTGAACTTGGATGTTTTGGGGGACGGGTGCTTGAAACCTCCTAAACGGTACGATTGAATGCCGCAAAGGCAGTTAACGGATGGCGACACAAGTGAAAGGCGGCCACGCGCACACCGGCGGTGTACCAGCCGTTCTGGTGATAAACGGCCCCAACTTGAATTTGCTCGGCACACGCGAGCCGGAAATCTATGGTCATACTTCCCTCGAGGATATCAACCGCGAGTTGATCGCACTCGGCACCGAACTCGGAATTCGTGTCGAGAGCTTTCAATCCAATAGCGAAGGGGCTCTGGTCGACCGGATCCAACAGGCGCGCGGCAACATCGACCTGATTATTATTAATCCGGCTGCATATACACATACCAGTATCGCTATCCGCGATGCACTCACCGCGATCGAAGCTCCAGTAATAGAGGTCCACCTGTCCAACGTGTACAAGCGCGAATCCTTCCGCCATCACTCGACGATTGCCGATGTGGTCGAGGCCCGCCTGATGGGTTTTGGTGCCGAAGGATATCTCTTAGCCCTTCGTGCTGCCGCTCGAATGCTCAAGTTACAGCAAGAAAAGCGGGAAGAAAGGTGAGAAGCGAGACAAGCAGGGGATCCATGGGTTGAGTTTCTTTCGCGCCGAGCTTCTCCCCCGCTAGTTTCCTGCTGATGGAACTTCGCGAAATCAAAGCGTTGCTTGCGCTCATGCAGGAATATGGTCTGACCGAACTTGAGCTTGAGGACAAGAAAAGAGGCAGGCTCAGGCTGGTCCGGGCGGTGGCCGCACCCGCGACCATTCCCGATTTGGTGTCAACGGTCACCCTGCCGCGGGGCGGGAAATCCACTCGTAAAGTCCCGGCGCGAGTAATGAAGGGCGGCGATGCCGGCACTCCTCCGTCACTCAGGGAGAATCAACGACTGGTGACGAGCCCGATGGTCGGCACCTTTTATCGCGCTTCGTCGCCAGACGCTCCGCCGTACGTCGAGGAAGGCAATTCCGTGCGCAAGGGCCAGACTCTCTGTATCATCGAAGCAATGAAGATGATGAACGAGATCGAAGCCGAGGTGGCGGGGCGCATCGTGACAATTTTTTGTGAAAATGCGCAGGCGGTTGAGTATGGCCAACCTCTGATGGTGCTCGAAGTCGGGTAAGCTTGTGTTATCCCGAGCAGATGACTGCGGCGTAAGGCTAAGTGGAGGTGTGGAGGAATCGGCGCGAAGCGATTCGGTGTCAGTGATTTGATAACTGAAGCAGAGCGTCATCGGGGCGGAGGAGTTTTCAATCGATGTTCAAAAAAATGCTGGTGGCGAATCGTGGAACTATCGCGATTAGAATTATCCGCGCGTGTCACGAGCTTGGGCTCAAAACCATTGCGGTCTATTCGACTGCCGACAAGGATTCACTCCATGTGCGCATGGCCGACGAGGCGGTGTGCATAGGTCCCGCCGCCGCCGAGCAAAGTTATCTGAACATTCCCGCGATCGTCAGTACGGCCCTGACTTATGGTGCCGATGCAGTTCATCCGGGCTACGGGTTCCTCTCGGAGAATGGTGACTTTGCAGAGGCTTGCAATCGATCGGGCGTGGCTTTTGTCGGTCCGCGTGCGCGCCATATTCGCTTGATGGGAGATAAGCCGCGCGCTCGGCGAATCATGAAACGCGCCGGTGTGCCGATCCTGCCAGGCAGCGAAGGCACCGGAGTTACCGAGCTGCGGGAGGCGCAAGCGGACGCCAAGCGGCTCGGTTACCCGGTGTTGATCAAGGCCGCTGCGGGTGGCGGCGGTAAAGGCATGCGAATCGCCCGCGACGCGGTTGAACTCGCGCGGCTTTTTCCCCTTGCTCGATCGGAAAGTGAGGCGGCTTTTGGCTCGCGGACCATGTATCTGGAGAAATACCTGCAGCACGCGCGTCACGTCGAGTTCCAGATAGTGGCCGACAATCAACGCAAATTGGCCCATTTGGGTGAGCGCGATTGCTCGATTCAGCGGCGCCACCAGAAGGTGCTGGAAGAAGCCCCCTGCCCGGTAATGACCAAACGTTTGCGTGACAAGATGGGCAAGGCCGCGGTGCGCGCCGCCCAGGTGGTGGGCTATTCCAATCTCGGTACCGTTGAATTCCTGCTGGCGCCCGACGGCCAGTTCTATTTCATTGAAATGAACACACGGATTCAGGTCGAGCATGGAGTGACTGAGATGGTAACCTCAATCGATCTGGTGAAGGAGAGCATCCGGCTAGCCTCGGGCGAAGCTCTGGGGTCGAAGCACCGGCAGGTTGAGATCGATGGCGCTGCGATTGAATGCCGGGTGTATGCGGAGGATCCGCATACCCACCTGCCATCGCCCGGAATCGTCACCAATCATCATCCGCCAGGCGGTCTCGGAGTGCGCGTCGAAACTGCGTTGTACGATGGTTATCGCGTGCCGGTGCACTATGACCCGTTGATAGCAAAGGTTATCGCTCACGCCGAGGACCGCGGCATGGCTATCAGGCGCGCTCAGGCCGCCTTGCACGAATACGTGGTTGACGGCATCAAAACCAATATCCCGCTTCATCTGCAGATTCTCGCTGATCCTGATTTTGCCGCGGGTCAGTTTGGCACTGATTTTCTCGAACGCTTCGAGTCCGGTCTTGAGATACTACCCGATCGCCGCGCCAAAGCGTCCTAAGGGAGCAGTGACCAAACAGTGCGGTTTCAGCAGCGCCCCCAGGACTTGATGTAAATCATTAAATGTTACGCTTTAATTTAGAGGCTACCCTGGCTCTGCTGCTCGCCTCGACAGCTTGTTATGCGCAATCTTCCGGACCTTCAACTCCGCTCGTAAACGGCGGGTTTTCCTCCGAAACGAACGAGGCTGGCGGCCAGCTAAACACACTCGGCGCTGCTAATGGACATCCTCAGGTCCAGGCGCTCGGCGCGCTTTACGATTTCGGAAACGTCTACAATGGCACTACCGTAAAACATATCTTCCGGTTGAAGAATGCCGGGACCGCGCCGCTGGCTATCAATGCAGTGCGAACTTCGTGTGGATGCACCGCGGCGCAACCAACCAAAAGTCAGCTCCTGCCTGGTGAGGAATCATCGATTGCAGTGAGTTTTGACACACGCGCCGACCACGGTCCCGCGACACGCACGATTACCGTGTTCACCAACGATCCAAACCATCAGCAGTTGCAACTGACGATGCGCGGGGATGTGAAAGTTCAGGTCGAAGCGAGTCCCTCACTGGTGATGTTCGAACGAATCAAGCGGGGTACGGAGCCATCGCTTCAGGTTACGCTGACTGACGAAATGCCGGACCGCACCTTCAAGGTGGGTCCGATTACGAACGCGAACCCGGACATAAAAGTTGCGTCGCAGCCTATTCGCGGCGCCAAACCGCGCGCACTGCTTACGATCACATTACTCAAAACCGCACCTGCTGGCCCGATTGCGGACCTGGTCAAAGTGAATACCAGCCGGGTGCCGGTGGAAATTCCAGTGTCGGGAACTGTTCTCGGGGACATCAACGTCAACCCGCCGCAGGTAAGTTTCGGCATCGTGCCCCATCACGCGAGTGCTCTTCGATTCGTGCGTCTGACCAATTCCGGCGACCATCCGGTGAAGGTCACCAGCATTGCAAGCAACAACGAGAGTGTGACAGCAGGCGTCGAGCCGGTGAAAGCGGGCAAGGAATATAAGATAACCGTGCAGCTGCGGCCCAATACGCCTGACGGTGTGCTGCGCGGGATGCTGGCGATCAAGACCGACGACCCGCGTCAACAAGATGTGAAGGTTCCGGTTTACGGTATCGTCGGTTCGTTCAAAGGCTGACGGTGATTCGGCGCGGCGCAGGGTCAGCGCGCCGGCGAGCCGCCAATTCCCGCCCCGATTATGATTACCCGCATGGGATCTGCTTCCGTTATTTAGAGCAAGTGTCTCTGCTGGCTGAACATGCACACGCATCTCCGCTGGTGCCACCTTTCATTATTGGCGCAAAGCCAGGCGCGGACACTAGCACGAGGCAATGACGAGAAAAGAATGGCGGCGCCCAGCGCATCGTCGATGGGCACTGACGCCTTCCTCCTATTTTCACGCAGCGCCCTTTGGGGCGTCGATTGAGAAGCCCACGGGGTGATGGTAGTAGGGGAGTTCATACCGGCCCGGTCTGGAGGCTTGAACAATGGTTTCGCGAAAACAACGCATCCCATTTTGTGATCTCTCAAAGCTTGATGCCAAAGACCAGGAAATGGCTGAACGGGCCAAGGTCAACGGCCAGGTTCTGAATCTCTTCAAGGTCTTGTTGAACCACCCTCGACTAGTCCGCAACTGGGGCCGTTTCGGCAATTACATTCTGCAAGGTTCGACGCTGTCTGCCCGCGAGCGGGAAATCGCAATCCTGCGTATCGGATGGCTGAACCAGGCTCAGTACGAATGGGAACAGCACGTCTTAGTCGGCCAGCGTGCCGGCCTCAGCGACGCCGAGATCGAGCAGATCACCAAAGGACCAAAAGCCGGCTGGAATCGGCATGAAGCGGCGCTGGTGCAGGCGGCCGACGATCTTTTTGACAATTCGGTCATCTCTGATGAGACTTGGAAAATCCTGTCAGAAAACTATAACACGCAGCAGATGATGGATTTGGTATTCTCGATCGGCCAGTACAATCTGGTGTCGTGGGTGCTGAACAGCTTCGGTGTGCCGCTCGACGATTTTTTGCCCGGCGCGCAGAAAAAGTGAGCCAATGACGTTTGCGGCCGCCCAGTACTTCGAACATTAACAGCACGGCTGCACGGCCGGGATCGATGCGGCTACCAGCGCAGGACGACTGGCGCTACCGCTTATTGGCGGCTGCGATATAATTTTCGATCGCCTCTCGCGGGTGGAAACTCATGCCCTCATTGTGGGGTTGAGCATGAAATTGGAGAGCCTTAATGAACGCGCCGCGTCAAACCTATCGGCTCGGCACGTGTCTGGCCGCTGCCTTTGCGGTGCGGTGGAGCTAGAGATCGACTTTCCCGCTTTTTGGGCCTGGCACGATCACTCCGCGGCGAGCCGTCGCGCGCACGGCGCCGCGTATGCGACCTATATCGGCTGTTGGCGCAAGCACGCCTGCGTGGTGAAGGGCCAAAGAAGCATCGCTCGCTTCGAAGATGCGAAGACCGAGTCGACCCGAAGCTTCTGCTCCCGGTGCGGGACACCGCTGCTTTACGAGCGCAAGCGCTCGCCGCATATGGTCAATATCCCGCGGGCACTCTTCACCGGCCGTACCGGCCGCGAGCCCCGCTATCACGTGGCCATCGAGGAGCTTCAGGATTGGACCTACACAGGCAACCGGCTTGTCCCCCTTAAGGGCTATCCCGGTATCGTCTGGGAACGCCCGAAATCGCGCCGGCGCCCGCGCGACGTTGATAACGTTGAGTTCCTCAACCGGCGCGTCCCGTCCGCGCGTGCGCATATCGTCCGGTGAAGGCGTAAGGCATCTGCGTGCCCAAGACGCTATGCGAACGCCATCTTCATCGCGAACTGACGAGCGTTGACATTGAAGCTTCGGTCGTCGGTTGGCGACTCTCCTCGAGGTCGCGATGGTTGAGAAGGACCCCAGGGCCTATCAAATTCCCGGGTCTGCAGAGATTCTGTCGATCCTTGCTAAATCCTTCGATTTGGCTCTGGCTTTGGCGACGGGCGGGTTGCGAGCATCGGCAGAACTCAAGCTTCGCAGGGCCAATCTTGCTGAACCCATTCATACCGATGGCGAGCTCCAATGACGCCGTTTCACGCGACGAGATTATCGGCATTGCGGCGCGTCGAGCCGCCGAGAAGCATGCGACACAATTCACCAAGTTCACCCATGTTGGCGATGGCGTATGGGACGCGAAGGCAGCGCGCGACTTGGGTTGGAGGTTCATCGGAATTGGCTCAGGCGAGCAGGCGGATCGGTTACGTCAAGCTGGGGCCGGGATGGTCATCCCGGACTACCGTCGGGCTGAGGGATTTCTAGGGTTGTTGGCTGACTGAGAGGCCAAGGTCAGATTCTCCAGATCGCACCGAAGGTAACGCCGACCCCGAACATTGCACGCCAGTCGAAACACCGGGGCGAAACCGAAACAGAGTATTGATCGAGCGCTTCTACCATGAGATGTGGAACCGCTTCGATAAGGCTCTCATTCCGCTCCTGGTGGCTGAGGACATACGATTCCGCGGCTCATTGGGACAATACAGGACGACTGGTGGCAGTTGCTTACGGGAGCTTGAGCACGGTTGGGCCGAAGATGATTCCGTACCAAGGCATCATTTCCCAAGGCTGCATATGCATTCAGCTCATGTCGGCAGCGCTACGATTCAGACGGTCGCTGACGAAGTCTCGATTGGAAGTCCGGCAGCCTTCCATTCAGGATACCCGTCTTCCAGCCGGGAGGCCTTGAAGCCGCGCTTGCGAAGCTCGGCGACCGTCTCATAGGAGAGCACGCAGTACTGCCCGCGGCAGTACGCGACGATCTCCTGGTCGCGCGGGAGTCCGCGCAACCGGCGCTTTAACGCGCTCAGCGGCAAATTGATCGCGCCGGGCAGGTGGCCCGCGGCGAATTCCTCCGCCGGACGCGTATCGAGCACTGTGACAAGCCCGTCGCGCATGCGCCGCAACAGTTCCTTGCGGGATACGGGCTCAAAGCTATCGCGTTCCCGAAAATAACTATTTAGCACCTTCTCGACCGCGCCGACATTGCGTTCAGTGATCCGGCGTAACGCGCCCAGCAGCGCGAGTACCTCAGAGTCGGCGAGCCTGTAAAGTACCCGCTTGCCGTCTCTGCGTGCCTCGACCAGTCCTGAGCGGCGCAGTTGCTGCAGATGCTGCGAGGCGTTGGCTACCGTGAGGCCGCTCAGCCCGGCCAATTCCTCGACGCTGCGCTGGGTCTGCGCGAGCAGCTCGAGCAGCTCCAGGCGATGTGCCGAACCGAAGGTACGGGCGACCGCGGCGAACTGTTCGAAAATTGCGCGTTTGGGATTCTGGCTTGACATGGTGAACGACCGGCTCTATCGTCATTCAAGAAGTTAATTGAATCTTGGAAGCATGTCAACCATGCTGCCTAAAGGTGCCATTCGGCTCGGCGCGTTTATAGCCATCTTCACCGCGATGGCGCTGTGGGAAGCGGGGGCGCCACGGCGGGTGAGGTCGTACTCGAGGTTCAGGCGCTGGCCCAGCAACCTGGCTATCGTCGCGCTGAATACCGCGCTCCTCAGAATCCTGCTTCCCGCCACCGCCGTGAGTCTGGCGCTGGTCGGGGAAAGACTGAGCTGGGGCCTGCTTAACAACCTGCCGATTTCGGCGTGGATGAAGATTGTTGCGGCAGTGGTGCTGCTCGATGTCACCATCTACCTCCAGCACGTGATGTTTCACGCGGTGCCCGCGCTCTGGCGTGTGCATCGGATGCATCACGCCGACCTCGACTTCGACGTGACTACTGGCGCGCGTTTCCATCCGATCGAGATCCTGCTCTCGATGCTGATCAAGTTCGGCGTAATGGTCGCGCTCGGAACACCCGCGATCGGCGTGCTCATCTTCGAGGTTTTGTTGAACGCGACCTCGATGTTCAACCACGGAAATGTTCGCATTCCGGTCCGGCTCGATCGTTATCTTCGATGGCTGTTGGTCACGCCCGATATGCACCGGGTCCACCACTCGATCGTGGTCGGTGAAACCAACAGCAACTTCGGCTTCAACCTGCCGTGGTGGGACCGCCTGCTCGGAACCTATCGCGACCAACCCGCCGCTGGGCATGACGGGATGATCATCGGCATCGAGCAGTTCCGCGAGGCGCGCGAGTTGTGGCTCGACCGGATGCTGCTGCAGCCCTTCCGCGGTCCTGCGGGCGCATACGCGATTACGTGGAGAAGCGCGGCATGAAACTGCGGGGTGTCCTCTTTCGTCTGGTTCTGCTCACAGTACTGGCGGGAGCGATCGGATGGCTTGCTCTGCATCGCGAATTGCTTGAGGCCGCAGCGCTGCAGCGGGAACTGGGGCGCTTTGGTCCTTGGGCCCCGATTCTCTTCGTCCTGCTCTATGCGTGCGCGACGGTGCTATTCGTGCCCGGATCGGTTCTCACCGTGGCCGGCGGCGCTGTGTTCGGCCCGCTGTGGGGAACGCTGTGGAATCTGACCGGCGCAACCCTGGGAGCCACGCTCGCTTTCCTGATCGCCCGATACGTAGGTTCGGATTGGGTAGCCGGGCGCGCCGGCGAACGGCTGGCGCGCCTGATTCGCGGGGTTGAAGACGAAGGATGGCGGTTTGTCGCGTTCGTCCGACTGGTGCCGCTGTTTCCGTTCAATCTGGTGAATTACGCCTTCGGACTGACGGGTATCGGTCTGGGCGAATACTCGCTGGCTTCTTTCGTGTGCATGGCGCCGGGCGCGTTCGCGTATACCTACTTGGGCTACGCGGGTCGCGAGGCGGCTGCGGGACAAAGCGGGGCGATCCACAAGGCTCTGCTTGCGCTGGCGCTGCTGGCAGCCGCCGCGTTTCTCCCGCGACTGATCCGGCGGCTGAAGGGCCCACGTTTCGTCGGCGCCGCAGACCTCAAGCAGCGCTTGGAGCACGGCGACGAATTAGCCCTGATAGACGTGCGCAGTGCCGAAGAGTTTCGAGGACCCCTCGGACACATCGCGGGCGCGAGCAACATCCCGATCGGGGAGCTGCCCGGAAGGTTCAGCGAGCTGAAGGAGATCAAGTCTCCATTAATAACAATTTGTCGAACTGAGCAGCGCTCGGCGAGCGCTGCTGAGCTGCTTTCAGAAGCGGGATTCGAGCAAGTTTTGGTTCTCCGTGGCGGCATGCAGGATTGGAAGAAGGCGGGCTACCCGGTTGAGCGGGGTTGAAACAATCTGTCATGACCATCAGCACGCGAAGTTGAGCGTTTATCTTTGCGGCAAGACTGTCTGAGTCCGACATTCGACGCGGCGCGTAAGGAACTCGAAGCCCGGACTGCATCCCGAGATTGGCGCCATGAGTACGCAGGTTGCAGTTGAAGCTGAAGAGGTGTTCGCCGCCCCGCGGGACGCATTCATTCGCGTCGCCGGCGGCGGCCAAGTGGTTATGACCACCACGGTATCAAATGCCTGCCCAATCTAGAGGGTTCGAATTGGTTTGGCAGACATTTGAACAGGCTGCCTCGCGTTACGAAGCGTGGTACACGACGGAGCGTAAGCGACGAGCCAGCTCTTTCACAGATATCCCGGATCGAGGATCACCAAATTCTGAGTTCACAAATCTAGAGTTCTGCCTCGGGCGCCTGTGTGGGTCCCGATCGGCGTTCAGGCGCACGTGGGAGTAGTCGCGACTCCGGGGGGGGTGATAAATGAGGTGCGAATCTCTGGGCGAGTGGTGAATCGATGCGCTGCTCGAAATGCGGTAGCGATAGCCCGGCCGGCAAGAAATTCTGCGGTGATTGCGGCGCGTCATTTGCGAACCTTTGCCCAAAATGCGGTGCGGACAACCCGCCAAGCAAACGCTTCTGCGGTGATTGCGGGGCAGTGCTGGTGACCGGTAGTGCTACCGCCTAATCGCCACGGTCCCCGTTGAGCAGGGGAGAGATTGCGATCATATCCGAAGCGACAGATTCCGCGGTTGCCGAAGGCGAACGCAAGACGATAACCGCGCTCTGCGCCGACATCAAAGGCTCCACCGAGCTGATGGAGAACCTCGATCCCGAGCAGGCCAGGGCAATCGTCGATCCAGCTCTGAAGCTGAGGATTGAAGCCGTCGATCGCTACGACGGATACGTCGTGCAGTCCACCGGCGACGGCATTTTCGCGCTGTTCGGCGCGCCGGTTGCCTACGAAGACCATCCACAGCGTGCGCTCTATGCCGCACTCAGAATGCAGGAGGATTTGCGCCGGTATTCGGCCAAGCTGGTAGGCGACGGCGGGAGCCCAATTCAGGGTCGCATTGGCATCAACACCGGCGAAGTAGTAGTACGCGTGCTCCAAACCGGACAGGGTCACGCCGAATATACACCGATTGGGCATAGCACCAATCTGGCGGCGCGTATGCAGACCGCGGCACCCTCGGTTCGATTGCCGTTACGGAGGCGACACGCCGGCTAAGCGAAGGGTACTTCACCTTGAAAGCGCTCGGTGTAACCAGAGTCAAAGGTCTCAGCGAGCCGGTTAACGTATATGAGCTAACCTGGCCTCAGACCACTGCGGACGCGGTTGCAACAGGCGGCCGCTCGCGGACTGACGAAGTTCGTTGGGCGTCAGCGTGAGATGGAAGCGCTGCATCATGCGCTGGAGCGGGTTCATTCACCGCTTGTAGCTACTAGGCCGCCGCAAAAAAGCCGGGAACATGACCGCGCCAAACATCCAGTAGCGGTCGCCGCGATCGAGCCGGTGGGGAATCAACTGCCTCACCGAATGCCTGGGCGCGTCCCTTCGCCCCAGTTACTCAACGCGCCATGCCCATCGCCCCGGCCGGCACATCGTAAAAGGCCAGAGTCATCGAGACGCTGGTGTAATAGCCCATCAAGGTGATTACGTCGGTGATGCCGACATGACCGAGTGCCTTGACCGCGCGGTCATAGAGGCCCTGTGGGACCCAGCGCGAATCAGCGAGAGCCATCGCCATCTCGTAGACGACCTGCTCGCGCTCGTCCGAGAATGAAGCCTGCAGGCCGGCGATGATTGCTTCGACCTTATCGGCTGGTAGACCGACTTCCTTGCCACGCCGCTCATGCGCGTTGGTCGGATAGGCCGAATGCCATTTGCTGTTGATGATGCAGACGGCGATCTCGCGCTCGCGTTCGGTAAGGGAGTAATTGCCCGGTTGGAAATGGACGCCGAGCGGTCCCGCGGCCTTCGCCAGTTTGGGATTGTGCACCCAGATCTTATTCGGCCCCAGAAGCCCGCCGCGGGTTTCGATCAGAGAGCGGTAGGCCTCCTGCTGCTCCGGCGTCATCTGCTCGTAGGGGATCTCAGGGTAACGGCCAAAGGTTGGCTTATCGGGCATTTCAAGACTCCTTCCCACCCTGAATTGGTAGCGTATCCAGAGGCAGCCGCGCGGCCATGCCGAGCGCGCACCGCCACTTCATTGATCCCTGGTCTAAGACGCAAATCCTTATCGTATAATTAGGGGAAATTCTACAAGGCCGGTTTGAGGTGGACCAAATTATCGCGACAGCGATGCGTCGATCACGGCGTCCTGGCTATCTTCCTCTTTTTTGACCTGGGCCGGCGCGGTGACCATGTCGCCTTCCTTGTAAGGGTACCAGGCCAATTCATGCATTTTTACATGCTAAGGAGCGTCCGCACCGTGCCACGACGACGGCGCCGAACGACCTTCCGGTCGAGGATGTACTGCCCGTAGAGCACGACGTTGTACGACTCGATAGGGCTGACGTGTTCAAGCAGGGACAGGTCCACTCCGTTGGCGACAGGGTCGCACTGGCTTAAGACCCGCGAGATTTCCCGCGCCTGCCAGTAGACGATGCAGGCCAGGATCAGGGTCAGACAGCTGCAAGTGTTCATTTGCTCCCAAAGCTCGCGGGCGTTGATTCGGCCCCGCCGGCCGTAAAAAACGTCCTTGGCCAAGGCATGGAGTTGTTCGACCTTGAGCAGACCACGCCGGATCCGACCACGCAGCTCCGGTTCCGACAAAATACTGGAGAATAACCTCGGTCTTAAGGACGCGGCCGAGGTCGCGATTGGCGCGGTAGAAGCGATTCTTGCCCCCGTAGCCTACCAACCGCCGCAAGGCCACCGAGGGGCGGTCACGTGGCCCATCTGGCGATCAGTTCAGGCTCCCTGATGGCGGCCAACGGGGACAGCGGCCGCGATTCTCATCCCGAGGTGTGTTACTGAGATTTGCGGACACTCCTACAAGAATCATGGGCGTCTCGCGAGAGCTATCGGATTACTCAGGACGCCAAGCCACGAAGCCACCAAAAACGCCTACATACGCACTGCCGTCAGGTCCAATGCTGATACCAGAGTAAAAGTTGTTCGCCAGGACGCCGCCTAGTACGTTCGCCAACGGCACGCGCGATTTGGCGACGAGCGAACCATCCAGGAAGTCCAGTGCCGCAAAATACCAACCTTTGGCATCCTTTGCGTAAGTGTAGACCAACCCATCCCTGGTCGAAAGTTGCGTGACGACGGACGGGATGGCAACGGTGTCATTTTCCCAGACCACCCGGGATTGACCCGTCCTCGGGTCAAAATCGACTCTGTCAATACCAGGCACGGTGGTCCGAGCACCGAGGGTGCTCGCGATCGTCCGGTTGCCGTAATTGTTTTCGATGATGATCGAGTGCCGCACCGCCATCAGAGAATTCTCACAAGCATTCCGCCGGCGAAAGGCGGTGAACACGGCCTGCTGAGCGACTAGAGCGCCGGTCTGCCGGTTATAGACATTCACGTGCATGAACGGGTCGGCGTTATCCGCGATGGCGACGAATTGATGGCCGGTGAAGTCGTCAAAGAGGGTTGGCGTCGTCCCCGAGCCTTGCTGATTTTGCCCCGGCTTCTCCCGCCTCCCGCGGTTGTACGCCGATCGCCAGGTGTTGTGCGGCGTCCCGCCGGGACCGATATCAAAGCGGTAGAGTGCATAGTCCGAGAGGATGTAAACACCCCCGTCCTCGTCCGTCGCGAACGATTTGTTAATGGTCTCGTTGCGGTTCGCACGCGGAAGATTCCTGAGATTGAGGACGTTGATCGTCCCGCTCGTGGGGTTGACATACCCCACATTCCCCTGATCGCTATTGAACCACAGATTCCCTGCGCTATCAGGAAGAACCGAAACGAGAGTGCCGCTAATCTGAGCACTCAGGTCGTAGGTTATAGGGGGTTCGAACTGATTATTATGGACCCCGTAGATCCGGATCTGGTTGTTCGCGGTGATTGTAACGGCGCGGTCTTGATTATCTTCGTAGAAGTATCCTCCGCCGGAGAAGCTGACGGTGCCGCCGGAACGGGACTTGGGGGGCAGGTCAACATGCGCGAGTATCTTGAGGGTTACAGGATCTATCAGCAGCAGAGTAATGGTGTTCTCGCGTGCCACCGTATGTGACGGGCCAACCCGGACCGTGAGGATCTGCTCGCTTGAGTTAAACGCGATTGATGCGCCGATGGCCGGTATAGGCCTGAGCAAGCCCTGCTGCACGGCTTGACTACTGGCACTCGCCGGGCCGCTGACGGAAGTGGTGTCGGTCTGAAAAGAATTGAAATGGATCTCGCTAAGGTTATTGGGTGCCATGAAAGGGTTCTGGAAGATTTGAGGAGTCGGTATGGCGTCATCCGTCTGGGCCTCTGCCACGGATACGATCGGGAAAAGGAGGCAGAGAATAAAAGCCACGAACGTGATCATTTTGACCCCCTTCCTAAAGGCCACGCGTTAAGGATACGGAATTTTCGTTCTTACCGCCAGAGTCAGGAGTACATATGGCAAATCCTCGCCTAGATCAATCATCGATAGCGTGTGTCTCATAAACATTGGAAATGTCCGCGTCAAAAAAATTTAAATGTGACCGCTGAGTGGGCTAGAGCCGCTCCTGGAGAAGATCGAGCGGCGGGTGTGGTGGAGGCGCGGGCGATGACCGGGCGGGAAGTGATAACCCGACTGGCGTCCTTGTGATTCTGATTTTCCTCGGCAGCGTTAGATCGACGTTTGCTATCTTTCGGTCAATTCCGCTCTCAATCCTGGCCGGGGATCGTTGGCTTGGCCGTATGTGGTCAGACTATCACTCGGGAATTAAATACGCAGAATCGATTTAAAGTTATCCGCGCAGAGACCTTCGCACAATTGACCTCGCAGCAATCCTGCGGCGCTTCAACGGCAAGACGGCTTTGCGTTATCGGCGGGGTCGGCGAGATGAGATCGGGCGGGCTTTTTGTCCCATGATGGGACGTTAATTCAAGCTTGTCATTAAGGCCCTGCAAAAACATTCATGTCACTAGGGGCAAAGTAGCCTAACAACTCTGTCGGTGTGGCAGGCGAGCTCGTACAGAGGACGCTTGACGCATTGCATCGGAACAAACTGGACTCTCTCCGCTAACATCGGCGGACATCAAATGCAGATCGATCGCACCGCTGGCTGCGTGCGCAAGAGATCCACACTCACGTCACCCCTTATGCATGTTCCGCCTCGACGTGAGCAAGCGTCTCGATATCAATGCGGGCTACTTCCTGACGTCCCGCCTGGTCTTACTTTGCCCCCGGTGACACGAATGTTTTTGCAAGGCCATGATCGCGGAGAAGGCTGCCAGCCTAATCCGTCGCCGCGTGCCGCTGGTAGCGGTCAGTGTCGAAGCGCTCACTCGAAAAAATCGGCATCCTCAAGCGTCACTTTAAGAACGAGCGGAAGAGTCTCGGATCAAAAACGGCAGGGGAGGGGGCCTGTCCGAGCAAGCCCACGCTGGGGTAGCGGCAGCATCCGTGAGAAAATATACGGTAGCGTATCTCACGCAATGTCATCCCCCCGAATTAGAACGGGCAATTGGTGAAAGTCGGCGGGACAGGACGGTCCGGGAGCAGCCGGTCCGGGCCCGCCTTTTCGGACCGCCTCATACATCTTTCGTAATGCGACACATGCGCGAGCGGTGCGGCACGGAAGCGCTGATCGGATAGCTGTAATCGTTCGAGATAATCAAAATTGACATTGGCCCCGTTTTGCGAGAACGGGTCGTAGCCTGGAAGGTCATCCAAGTTGGCAACCACGATTGTCTGTCGCAGCATTTTAAAGCATTGGATTAGCATCTGGTTGCCCCAGCTTGAATTGGCCGAGCGCGCGATACGAAGATTGGCTAACCGTAAAGTGCTGACCGGCCGCGTACACATCACGGAAGCAGCGCTGTAGCGGGTTGCTATCAAAGAGCGCGCCGCCGCCGGCCGCTTGGAAGGCCACCGTCACTACATGCTGCGCTACCTCAGTAATATAAGTCGCTGCAGCACGTGCTTCCGCCTGCCGCTCCGGCGGCGGAATGCGGTCGGCCCGGGCCTCATCCCAAACGCTGGACAGGACCTGGACTGCGAGCGCGCGAGCAGCAGCCAGCTCCAACTCTGCCTTGCCCAGCGCAAACTGAAAATGCGGGTGCGTCGGCAGCGGAGAAGGCGGGAAGCCGCGGCCTTTCTCAACTGCCTGCGCGGTTATTTCATCCAGTGCGTGGCGGGCGATGCCAAGAGCGATCCCCATTGAGAAGGGTACAACGACCGCGGGAAAGCCGAGGCGAAGAGAGGCACCGCCGACGACGGGTTTCCCGAGCGCGCCGTTCATCAAAGCAAACGTCATCTCCTCAGCCACGAACACGTTCTCGATGCTGTAGTCGCAACTGCTCGACGCCTTGAGTCCCGCTGCCTGCCAGTTGTCATGGATTGTAACCTGATCGCGTGGCACGACCATCACGCGGACTCCTTCGATGCCGGGTATGCCCGAAACGAACGGGGCTGCGATGACCCACTCGGCGTGGCGAATGCCACTGCCGTAAGCCCAGCGGCCATTTACTCGATAGCCGCCGTCGACAGGTTCTGCCTGACCTCTGGGTGCGTTCATCCCGGCCATAGGCGGGATGCCCTCGGCAAAAATCCGCTGAGCTGACGGCGCAGGCAGAAAAGCTCCTGCGTACGCGCTGGCAGCCGCCAGGTTGCCAACCACCCAACTTGCAGAGGCGTCGATCCGCGCTAGGACCTCGACGACCTCCAGGTGAGTGAGGGGATCAGCTTGGCTATTTTTGCCCAACGCCTCAAAAAGGTAAAATTCGCCACCGTCGGGAAGAAATCGACCGGCTCTCGATGAAGCGGGCTTTGTGCACGCCGTGCGGGTCAATTTACTGGCTCAGGCTCCTGC
>CAVWAA010000008.1:0-176578 GCA_963752805.1 Binataceae bacterium (SeqCode) | reverse complement strand
AAAGTGTGATCCCGCGGTGTTGAGCAGAATCCATGTGCATCTTGACTTGGGGATCCAGATGTTCCTCCGCCGCCATGATCGGCAGCTCACCGTTGATTACGCGAACCAGTGCTACCACCACACCCTGGGGAGAGGCACTCTCTGTCACACAACTGGCCCGATCGGCCGGGTTCCCGCGACTCGGCCGCATGCCGGATTGGCCTCTGCCGGACGCACCATATTAGAGGCTTGCCTGGCCGATCGCCAATCGGTATTCCGAGGGTGAGCCGTCCGCGTATTTTTGTAGAAGAGCAATCCGGTCGCTCCCGAGTCTTCCCATGCTCGATAGCGGGTGCGTATCCGATCAGGAGTTCCAACCAACGCCCGTAAATCAATCAATTCGTCGGGAACGGTAGCGGCGGCTTCTTCCTTGCGCCCCGCCAGAAAAAGTTCTTGGATACGGGCGGCAGCCTCGGGGAATCTCTGCCGCACCATCAGCTCGTTGTGGAAGTTCTTCCTGCGCGCGCCCATCCCCCCGGCGTAAAGCGCGATATCGGGCTTCATCCGGTTCATCGCCGCCTTGACATCGCGATCGATCACAACCGGAACCATCGGCAAGATTTCAAAGTTGTCCAGCGACTTGCCGCCACCGGCACGGCGAAACCCCTCCTCGAGCGACGTACGATAATGTGGCAGGGAGCTCGGCACGAATCCGAGCGGCAGAAAATCGTCGCACAGCTCGCCGCAAAGCCTTACGATCGACTCGTTCTCAGCGCCGAGCATGATGGGAATCTTCGGATTCATGTGAAGGGTTGATCTGAGCGGTGCGGCTTACCGAGCCGCTCGAGCCCGGACCGTGGTAGGGGAGCGCAATCGCGCAATCTCCTTTCCACCATGAACTACCGGTTCATTGCGCTGAAAAATCTTGCGCACGATGGTGATGTAGTCGCGCAGACGATAATAGGGCCGGCCCCAGGGCTGCCCATACCAGCCCTCGACGATCTGCGGCCCGGAACGCCTAGCCCCAGAATGAACCGGTTGCCGCCGGCCAGCGCGTCAACGGTTCCAGCACACATGGCGGCATTCGCCGGCGTTAGCGCGGCGAGCTGAATCAGGCCGGTGCCGAGAGCGGAGACGTCGTTGCGCATCTCCCTAGCGGCCGCTGAATTGGGGCGGTCGCTTGGCCAGAAAGGCGTTGATACCTTCATGCGCATCTGCGCTGCGCGCCATATCCGCGATCGATTCGTTCTCGAGTTCCATCTGCTCGTAGAGAGGATTGGTGGCGGTGCCGTACAGCAGACGTTTCACCCCTCCGTAAGCGCGCGTGGGGCCGTGGGCCAATTCACTACCCAGCGCTTCCGCCTGCGCGATCAATTGATCATCTGGCACTACCCGCGTGACGAGACCAATCGCTTCGGCTTCGCGCGCTGTTAAAGTTCGATTCGTCAACGCGCCAGTTCCATCGTACGACGGAGTCCTATGATTCGTGGCAAGTAATAAGTTGAAGATGCGTTGGGCGTTAAGCCGACTCGCGTATAGGCTATCGTGAAACGCGCGGACTCGTTCGCGAGGACGATATCTCCGGCGCACGCCAAGCTCATTCCCCCCTCCTGCAGCATAGCCGTTGACCGCCACCACCAATGGTGCACGCATCCGGGCGAAGCACTCGATGGCACCGTGGAAGAAGAGGTTCACGCGCTTGAGATGGGTCGGCAGACGGATTGGCTCCTGCGCCGCGAAGGACTTCAGATCGCCGCCGCCGCAGAAAATCCGTCCGGCCCCGGTCAGCAAAACTGCGCGCACACTGCTGCTTTCGTCACATTCGCGCGCAAACTTTTTCGAGTTCCTCAGCTAACTCCAGGCTCACCGCATTGGCCATTGCAGGGCGGTTCAATGTGATGTAAGCGACATGTTCGCTAACTTTGAATAGCAGGGTCGTCAGGCTTTCCATTTTCGTCGTATGCACTCTCGTTCTAATAGGGCAGTTTCGGCTGGGATACCTCGTCCAAAGAATTGGATTATTCGAGCCCATAATCAGGCCGGCATAGAGATGCTTTGTCGTTACGCCCGGAGCGGCTCCAGGACGAGCACCGGAATTTCGCGACCTGCACGAGCTCGGTAGGCGGGGAATTTCTGAATATGCAGCGTCCGCCCGTTTCCACCATTCGTTCTTTTCTTCGCCGAAGACTTCGTGGGCCCGCATCTCGTGCTTGACGGCGCCATCCTGCAGCTCGACCAGCGGATTGGCGACGATGTTGCGGTACCAGAAGGGGTGGGTAGGAGCGCCGGCGTTGGAAGCGACCACAGCGTAGGTGCCATTGTGCTCGATCCTCATCAGGGGCGTCTTGCGAATCTTGCCGGACTTCGCACCCTTGAAGGTCAGCACGATGACCGGTTTGCCGTTCAGTGTGCCACCTTTACGCCGTTGGTCGCTTCATACAGTTCGACCTGTTTGCGGGTTCGGTCGTTCTGACTCGGTTCGTACTCGCCAGTCAAAGGCATATTGAAGCTCCTACGAAGTCGATTGCGCTCTTTTGAGACTGCTACACGGGAAACGTGGTGCCGAACATCGGCAACTCGCTTTGCGACTCTTCCCTGGTTGCTTCGTCTTGCAGGACGTCCTCGGTTCGAGTCTGTGCTTTTGAAGACGCCGTGAAAAAACGCCGCCCATCGGCCACGCGCAGATTTCCCAGCCTGATAGACTCCAGAAGAGGTTGCATTCGATTGTCGGTCATTTTGATCGGCCAAGGCGTCCTTGCCGGATCAAATTGTGACGACGATCTTGCCGACCTGCCCGCTCGCTTCGAGATAACGGTGCGCATCGACAATCTTGTCGAATGGAAAGACTCTGTCGATGATTGGTTTCAGCGTGCCCTTCTCCAAACCGTTGATCACGAAATCGACTGCCGCCTTCTGCCGTTCCGGATTTCCGCTGGTGACCCAGATGTTGTGCCCTTTTATCGTCAGGATCTTCCCGATTAGGGCGAGCGGAGGAACAGTTGTGGCTTGATCGCTTAACGCGCCGTATAGGTAGAGGATGCCCTGGAACGACATCGCTTTTATAAGTTCCAATAGCGTCGGTCCGCCGACCGGGTCGAACACGACACGGGCGCCCTGTCCTCCGGTAATTTCGTTGATCTCTTTGACTAAATCCTCTTCCTCGGTCGCGATAACATACTTCGCGCCCGCATCGATGAGCTGCTTTCGCTTCGCACTCGTACGAGTTAGTGCGATCGACTTTGCGCCGACGGAATTGGCGATCTGGATTGCTGCAAGCCCCACGCTGCTCGACGCGCCGGGAATGACCACGGCATCTTGTGAGGTGATCTTCGCATCCTCGATCAGCGCGCCATAGGCAGTAACAAACATCATCCAAATCGAGGCGGCTTCGACTGGTGACAGCCCTTTCGGATGCTTAACCACCGCATGAATGGGTGCGAGCACGACCTCACCGTACATCCCGTATTGATTCATCGAGAACGACGGAATCGTGTTGACCTCATCGCCAACGGCAATCGTGGTGACATCCTTGCCGACCGAATCTACTGTGCCCATCGCTTCATAGCCAAGCCGAGCGGGGAACTTAACAGGCTCGATGTACTTATCTTCGCGCCACATCGATTCGGCGCGATTCAATCCAATGGCTTTAACCCGAATGCGCACCTGGCCGGGTCCCGCTTCAGGAACATCGACATTCTTGAACCTCAATACCTCAGGCCCTCCGGCCTCTGAAAACTCTACGACGCGTGACATATAAGACCCTCGCTTTACTGTTGGTGATGATGATTCTCAGGCACTTGCACATTCAGCCTTTGCACTGCCTCGCGCTTCATCCGCGTGCTTCACGGTTCGACGCACCGACGTTGGATGCGAGCGCGATGGCATATTCCATAGGCTCTCGTCCTCCAGATTGTTGTGGCGTCTACGTGCTGAGGAACTTTAAGGTCTAGGCGCGTAAGCGAACTCAAACTTCAGTCCGTCAGGATCACTGAAATAGACGGCGAAATAGCCCGGCGAGTAAGGATACTCCGCAGGCGCGTCGAGTACTGTCGCTCCCATTTGCTTTAAGAGCTCGTACATTTTCTAAACGTCTGATCGGTCCTCGGCGTTGAAGGCCATATGGTTGAATCCAGGAGCATTTCGATCATGCAGTCTGTGCGCAAACTCGCGTTTCGATGGACGGATCGATATTGAGCAGCTCGGTCCGACCCACGCCTTCAGCCGTGTCCTCATCGCCTGCTGAGTCGATTCCGGCACTTCGACGCGTTTGAAGCCGATGAATTCAAATACTGTGTCGTAAAATGCTGCCGAGCGCTCCAGGTCGTTAACCGTCAGCGCAATATGGCTGATACTTCCGCGAGCCATCACTCGCCTCCTGAGTTATTCCCTTTTCACGTATTCGTGAACCGAAGCCCGAAAGCCCCTATCGCGCCGTTTTGCCGCCGTCGGCAGCGAACGTTGCACCAGTGCTGAAAGATGCCTTATCGGATGCGAGAAACACGATCATTTGAGCAATCTCTTCGGGCCTCCCTGCGCGTTGCAGCGGCACGCCCGCGACTAAACCGGCTTTCCGTTCGGCAGTCCCCGTAAAGCGGTCCAGCATGCCGGTATCGATGGGTCCGGGAGCAACACCATTGACGCGTACACCGAACTCCGCTGCCTCGAGGGCTGCCGACTGCGTAAGTCCTTCGACCGCGTGCTTACTAGCCGCATAGAGTGACGCGCCCGCGCCGCCTAAGTGGCCGTAGGTGGACGACACATTGATGATGCTGCCGCGTTTTTGGGCCAGCATCACGCGGAGCTCATGCTTCATGCTCAGCATGGTGCCAAGGACGTTGGTGTCGAAGGTGGCCGCGTAGCTCTCGGCGGTTTGCTCCGTCACCGGACCGGGCTTGCCTTCGGTTCCGGCGGCGTTTACAGCCACATCCAAGCGACCGAAGCGCGTCACGGTCTTGTTGAGCAGGTCGCGCACATCATCCTCGTGGCGCACGTCGGCACGCCAATACTCCGCCTCAACGCCGATCTCGCGGAGTTCAGCGACTAATTTTTGGCCGGCTTCGTCACGTCGGCCGGAGACAACGACGCGCGCGCCTTCTTGGGCGAAGGCAATTGCGGTGGCTCGTCCGATGCCTGTCAGTGCTCCGGTTATCAAAACAACGGGGGTGTTCATGAGATACTCCTTCAATTTATTTTTTTGGTTGGCGGTTACCTGTTCCCTGACGATCCACTCGCGTATGTAGGCCGACCAATGGAGACTTAAATGCCCTCTGAGTCGCAGAGGCTTAGGAACCGGACCACGTCCACGTCCACCAGCGTCACCTCCTCCACCTCCAGTACAGAATCGGGCAAACCGTAGGGTTTAGTCAGCCAGCATTCCTCCATCCACTGGGATGGACGCACCGGTCATGTATGAGGCATTTGCGGAGGCTACAAAGACGATCACATGAGCGATCTCCTCCGGCGTTGCGAGACGTTTGACCGGCACGGTCGAGACGAGTGCAGCCTTATTTTCCTCTGTATTGGTGAAGCGTGTGAGCATACCCGTATCCGTAGTGCCCGGAGCCACTACGTTTACGCGAACGCCGGTCTCCGCGACTTCCAGTGCGGCGGACTTAGTCAGCCCTTCCACCGCATGCTTGCTGGCCACGTAAACTGAGGCACCGGCGGTGCCGATACGGCCATAGGCGGACGACACATTGACGATGCTGCCGTGACGTTGGGCCAGCATCACGCGCAGCTCATGCTTCATGCTCAGCAGGGTGCCGAGGACGTTGGTGTCGAAGGTGGCCGCGTAGCTCTCGGCGGTTTGCTCAGTCACCGGGCCGGGCGTGCCCTCGGTACCGGCGTTGTTGATCGCGATGTCGAGGCGGCCAAAATGCGCGACGGTCTTATCGATGAGGCTGCGCACATCGTCTTCGTAGCGAACGTCGGCACGCCAGTACTCCGCCTCAGCGCCGATCTCGCGAAGTTCACCGACCAATTTTTGGCCGGCTTCGTCGCGTCGACCCGCGATAACGATGTGCGCACCCTCTTTCGCGAAGGCCAGGGCGGTGGCTCGTCCAATGCCCGTGAGGGCGCCGGTGATCAGAACAACGGGGGTATTCATGATGAACTCCTTGGAAGGCGCAATTTATGGGTTAGTCGAGGCAGACTCGTTAACTATGGACGTACGTATTATTTTCTGTCAAGCGATCTCTCTCGACTCGGGAAAACCGCCTCAACTCAGGCCGGAGACCAAAACTCGAAGGAGCAGGTACCGATAGTTTCGCAGGTAGCGTCGCTGGGATGATTTACCCCTTGATGACGCTTTCCCGTTCTCTGACGATCCACTCGCGTATGTAGGCTGAGCAATGTTGGAGTTGAATGCCCTCTGACTCGCAGGCGCTTAGGAAGCGGACCACCTCTGCGTCCACGAGCGTCACTTCTCTCATTTCCAGCACGCTCGGCGCGCTCGCCGCGATTTGTCTTCTTAACTCAGCAAGATGCTCCGCTCGAATTCGACCAATCAATTTGAGAGTCGTGCCGTGCTCGCCAGCAAGTTTTTCAATCTTCAAGGTCATGCGTTCTTTCGTAAGTGCAAAGTGTGCGCCGTTCGAAAGTATTGGAATAACTCGCAGTTGCTGAAAAACATGTTGCCGTGTTTTCGGCAATTGCCGACTTCTCGGCGAGAAATCTGTGATTCTGCCCGGCGTTGCAGTGCGCTGTTAGGAATTCCGGCTCTCAGTTGTTGAGGGCAGGGCAGTTAGCGAGGCGGGAGATTTGAATGAGAGGAAATTGTGCAGCGTGCTTTCGCGCAGCTTCACCGGGTCTTAAATCGATGTTTGTCGATGCTCAGGCTGGCAATTCTTGCGTCAAGCGTCTGCCGCGGGATTCCCAGCTTTTTGGCTGCGCCGTTCGCGCCTGAGATTCGGCCCTGGCATTCCGCCAGTGCCGCTTCGATCATTTGTCTCTCACGCTCGACGAGTGAGGAGACCAAGGGAACGTTGGGGCCTGATACTGGAGGTGATTCCCGTTTCAACCATGTCCCATCAACCGAGAATGTTTCCCCATCGCAAAGGATAACGGCTCGCTCAATGACATTCTGCAGCTCGCGGATGTTCCCCGGCCAGTGGTATCCCTGAAACAGTGCGAGCGTCTTGCTCGTTATGTCCCTGAACTTCTTGCCGGCCTTTTGGGCATAGCGATCGACAAAGTATTCGACCAATAGCGGGATGTCGTCCACTCGTTCCCGTAGGGACGGCAGATGGATTGGAAAAACATTAAGTCTGTAGAAGAGATCCTGACGGAACGTACCGGCATCGACTGCCGACTTCAGGTCGCGGTTCGTGGCGACCAGCACGCGCACGTCGACGGCGAGCGGTTGACTGCTCCCGACGCGTTCAAACTCTCGCTCCTGCAGCACGCGGAGCAAGGCGATCTGCACCTCGATGGAAAGGTCGCCAATCTCATCGAGAAAAATGGTTCCACCGTCGGCCGCTTCAAAGCGTCCAATGCGCCTTTGTAGTGCCCCGGTGAAGGCGCCTTTCTCATGGCCGAAAAGTTCGGACGTAATCAGCGATGGCGAAATAGCCCCACAGTTAACGCGGATGAATGCTCGCGCCGAACGATTTGATCGTTTGTGAACCGCGCGAGCAATGAGTTCCTTTCCGGTTCCGGTTTCACCCGAAATGAGCACCGTGGAATCAGTCGGAGCGACTTTCGCCACCTGCGCCAGCACCGGACGTAGCGCAGCAGAGGCGCCAACGATTTCCTCGAACATCGAGGAGCGGTCAATCTCTTCGCGCAATGCGACGTTTTCGTTTCTGGTCCTCTCTTCTGCCCGTTTGCGATCTTCGATGTCGGTTCCTGTCCCGTACCACCGCACCGGGCGTCCCTTTTCGTCGTGGAACGGGTTGAAACGGATGAGGAACCAGCGATATTGGCCGTCCTTTCGGCGCGCGCGTTTTTCGATCTCAAACGGAACGCCCCGCGAGAGCGCCGCTAGGTGGTCCTCGCGCACCTTCTCAATGTCTTCTGGATGAAAGATCCGCGCGGGAAAGTCCGAAGTGGTCACATCTTCGACGGTGAGGCCGGTGTAGTCGAGCACTGCCTGGTTTGCATAGAGAGGGGTACCCTTCGAATCGTGGACAAAAATCATTTGCGGTATAGCATCGGTTATCCGGCGAAGCTCGCGCTCATCCTGCCGCAATTTCTCTTCCGCACGTTTGCGGTCTTCAATGTCGGTACTGCTGCCATACCAGTAGATGATCTTGCCTGTCTCGTCGCGAAAGGGAACCGCGCGGATGAGAAACCATCGATATTCCCCATCGAAACGCCGCAGACGCGCTTCCATCTCACCCGGCGCCCCAGAAGCCACGATTGACTGAAACTCGTTAAGGAGCCGCTCGAGGTCTTCGGGATGATATGCAACTTTCCATCCCCAACCGGTCTCTGCTCCCTCGGGCAGGCCCGTATAGTCGTGCCATCGTTGGTTATGGAATTCATTGGAACCATCTGGCAGAGTGCACCACACCAGCGCGGGGATCGTGTCGACCATCACTCGGAATTTGTCTTCGGAATTCTTCATTTCGTCGACGGCTTTTCGTGAATTCTGAAGAAATTTAATCTACGCAACATCGGAGGCCGCTGCGAGAAGCGGTGCGTGGGCAAAGGGTCGTTGGAGTGCGAATCGTGTGCTCCGCGGAAAACGCATTGGCCCGCCGCCTTCGAACTTCGACGAATGGCGACCGTTGGCGTCTGGCAGGTGGAGGCAAATCGCGCCAAGTTCCGCGGCATGCCGGTAAACGATTTCGCGGGGTACGCCGAGGGCGTGTGCCAGTTCACCTACCGTATCATAAGCGGGTCGTCTTCGGAGTCAGGCATACTCGCCAACCAGGGCGCCCGCCGCGCCGCTTTCACCCACGATTAGGCTAGCTAAGTTTGCGGTGCAAAATTACCGCATTTTCGCCAATAGAATTGAGGGTCCCCGGCGCGTCAATTTGGCAGTTCGTCACGTCGGCTCCATTGACACCGTCTCTCTGTATAGAGTATATCTATACAGGATGGCGGATCACAAGTTTATCGACGAGCTGGCGGCACTGAGCGAAAAGATGCTGTGGGGCAGCCTGGGCGCGGTCTATCGGCGCTGCGGGCGGGCGAACTGCCACTGCGTCACAGGCGAGAAGCATGGCCCGGTGTTCTACTTAACTCGCAACGAGGGCGGGCGCACCCGCAACATCTATGTGCCGCCCGAGTTGCACGATGAAGTTGCGGCGAGGGTCAGTGCATATCGTCGCTATCGGGAACTGGGCCAGCAAATCGCCGAGGCTAATGCGCGCTATCTCGGGTTGGGTAAGAAGCGGCGGAGGCGGCAGGGTGATCGAACGGCGGCATCAGCAGCGCAATCTATTCGAAGCAGTCATCGGGTCAGTTGAACAGTTAATTGAGCAGCTCATTGAGCCGCCGCTCAAGCGGTTGGACGAGGTGCTCGCGGATGAAGCCTTGCTGGAAACAGTAATGCAGGGATTGGCGCAGCGCTGCCCGCAAAGCCGCAACCGCGGACGACCGGGCACACCTGCCGAGGTGGTACTGCGCATGCTGGTGCTGAAGCGGGTCAAGGGCTGGAGCTTCGACGAGACCGAACGCGAGGTGCGCCAGAACCTGGTCTATCGTCATCTTACGCGGGTCTATTTCGAGCGCGTGCCCGATGCCAAGACGCTGATTAGGCTTTCGGCAGTGATTGGTGCCGATAGCATTGACGCAATCCACCGCCGTCTGGTGCAAGTGGCGCGGGAGGAAGGCGTGATCAAGGGCCGCCACGCACGAGTTGACACAACCGTGGTCGAAACCAACATTCGCTATCCCACTGATTCTCGCCTGTTACAGGATGGAGTGCGGGTGCTGACACGAGCATTTAAGCGGATCGAAAAGGCCACCGGCGCGCTCGGCTGCAAGTTGCGTGATCGTACGCGCGCGACCACTCACCGGGTGCTGGAGATCGCGCGCGCGGCGCGCAGCCGGGCGGGCCATGGTCGCGAGCGACTTGAGCAGGGCTATCGCCGGCTGCTGTCAACCGTGCGGAGCACTATGCGCGATGCGGAACGGGTAGGCGCGGAGCTTTCTGCGGCAGCTCGCGCAGCGCTGAGCGAGCGGGCCTCGAAGGTTGTGGGGCGCAACCTAGCGCAGCTGACGCAGTTTGTTCCCTTGGTCCGCCGGGTAATCGCTCAGACCGGGGCGCGGATCTTCCACCATGATACCCATTATCCCGACAAAGTCTTCAGCCTGTCTGAGCCGCACACCGAAGCGATTCGCAAGGGCAAGGCGGCCAAGCCCACCGAGTTCGGCAAGCTGGTCAAGATCCAGGAGGCGGAGAATCAAATCATTATCGATTATCAAGTATATGAGCGGCGGCCCGACGACCGCGCACTGCTAATGGCGAGTATCGAAGCGCACTTGCACACCTTCGGCCGCGTCCCTCATCTGCTGGCGGCGGATCGCGGTTTTTGGTCGGCGGCGAATAAGCGTGCAGCCAGGCAGGCCGGGGTGGAAAAGGTGTGTATCCCTGCCCTGGGCCGCCTGCGGCCCGAACAAGCGGCCGAACAACGGCAGCGCTGGTTTCGCCGCGGCCAGCGTCTACGTGCTGGTTGTGAGGGGCGCATTAGTGTGCTCAAGCGGCGCGATGGTCTCGCGCGCTGCCGCTATCGCGGCACTCACGGTATGCGGCGCTGGGTCGGTTGGGGTGTGGTGAGTAATAACCTCTGGGTGCTGATGCGGACCACACGCCCGGCTCGTCGCCGTAACACTTCTTGATCGCGGGGCAGCCGTGGACCACCTTCGTCAGAGAATTAAAACACCCCACCTAGGCCGCCTATCGAAAATCACACCCACTAAAATTCTCAGTATTTGGCCCGGCAGACACCCTGCCCATCAACCAAATGACTTTTGCACCGCAAATTAGCTAGCTGCTCTAGCCGCTCCCTTTCCCGTGATCGCTTAACGCATAGCTGATTCTCTCTTGACTGATTAGACGGGAACCATTTCACGTTTTCGATTGTTTACCATTCGTACGGTTGCGCCCCGTGAGTGTATGGGGATGCACTTCGCGAGCGTTCCGGGGACGTGTCAGGGGGACAGTTATGAGTTCGAGGCTTTGCGCTGTTTCACGGGCTCCCATTATCCAGGGTGCGGAATCTGACTTCATCCTGCCCTGCCAGTATTGCGACGTTTCAAGCGGCTACGGGCTCTCCGGCGAGCAGCGGCTGATGTTGGCGCTGCTGACAGATGCACTGAACGTTTACCAGAAAGGTGCCGTGTCGCGGCTGACCCGGCAACGCCGGCTGTACGTCGATGCGGAACGCTGGATCCTGGCGAACCACGCCGATTGCAATGGTTTCGGTTTTGGTACGGTATGCGAAGCTCTAGGTATCAATCCCGAGTTGCTGCGCCGTCGCATTATTGATTGGAAGCATACGGTTTGCCGCCGGCAACGCGCCAATTCTTCGTCCCAACTGCGCTTGAAGATTACGCCGCGCGATCGCTACGCGTCTCGGCGCATTAATTCCTCGACAGTTTCCACAACGATACAGGTTATCTGAAAAGCTGCCGAATTCTACCTAGGATTGTTTACCTCAGGCGCCTTTCTGCAGACTTCGAATTTGACGCACATGAGTTTGCGTGCCTTTCTGCTGGCCCCGTCCGCCCGTCCAAAGCGCGAATTTGCAATCTCTCCATGAGCTGCTCCATGGCTTCGAGCATCGAAGACTGCGCTGTACTGGCGAATGCCTGCAGTGCCGCGCTGGTGCCAAGGCACGGTTCAATCGATTGTCGGTCGATGCGGATTGAGATCGCATTCCGTTTCGGAACGCCGCGTTAAGCGCAATTGCGGCCCCTTGCGCTTAAGCTGCATGCTGCGCGTTAGAATGCGCGGCGAAGTCTCCCATTTCAATGTCGAGGCCTCTATGCGAAACAAACCACTCGAAGGGCAGGCCGCCCTGATGACTGGCGCCAATTCTGGGATCGGTGAGGCCATCGCCCGCTGCCTCGCCGACGCCGGCGCGAAAGTCGTGATCAATTACGTTACTAACCCTGAAACGGCCGACGCCATTGCCGTGGATATAAAGCGCCGCGGCGACGAAGCTATTGCACTGAAAGCCGATATCGCAAATGAGGCGGAAGTCAAAGCGATGTACGCTGCGATCTTCAAGCAATACGGCACTATCGACATCCTCTGTGCCAACGCAGGCATTCAAATGGATGCCCCATTCGTCGAGATGACACTCGATCAATGGAACAGGGTACTCGCGGTTAATTTGACTGGATAGTTCCTGTGCGCCCGCGAATTCATCCGCCGGGGTGTCCGCCCGGAAGTTTCGGCCGCGGCCGGCAAGATCATTTGCATGAGTTCGGTGCATCAGGAGATCCCGTGGGCTCGTCACGCCAATTATGCGGCCAGCAAAGGCGGGTTCACATGCTGATGCAGACTATCGCGTAGGAATTGGCACCATACAAGATCCGCGTGAATGCAATCGCACCTGGAGCAATTCAGACACCAATCAACCGCGCCGCCTGGGCTACGCCTGACGCGCTCGGCCGGTTACTTACCCTGATTCCCGACAAGCGCATCGGACAACCGGTCGATATTGGCCGGGCGGCGGTTTGGCTCGCATCGGACGACTCGGATTATGTGCAGGGGACGATCACTGTTCGTTGACGGCGTTATGACACTGTTTCCCGGCTTTGCAACGGGCGGATGACAAACACACATCTGAATCGCGGCGTGGTTGGTTCGGAAGGATGCTGTCTCCGCCCGGATAGCCGAGCGCCGTCAGCTCGCGCAACTCTATGGAGAAGGCCTTGCAGGTTGAAGGCGCCGCGCTATTTAGGCCGTTAAACCTCCGGCGTTCGAGCCGGCTTCTGGACTGGCTTGAGGCCTGACCACCGATATCTGCTGTGTAGCGGAGGGGGTGGCAGCCGCATAATGGCAAAAACTGTAACATGTATGCGGCCTTCGGTGTCGGCAACTATACAGTTACCCCAGAAAGTTACCCCTGTTTCGGTTCTGCTTGAGGGTCGAGACCGATCGAAACGTATATCGGAAACTCCGTAAGCTCGCGGTGACTGTAAAGCGCGCGTAGGGACCTTGCGAATGCTGAGGTAAGCCCGATACCAGATCGGCGCCGAAAACGCCGGGGAGGGCGTTTCCGGTGCTCGGAGCGAATGGAGAATTACCACGAGCCTTTGATGCCTCGCAGCCAGCCCGCAATGTGGCCGGCTGGCTGAGCGTCCTCGGCTTGGATGGAGCACGGACCGCAAGACTGTCGCCAGGGGTGAGCGCCGCAACGGCCGGATTGGCCCGGATCGCCGGGAAGTTTACGCACGTGACCATAGCCGAGCGGTGTCCGCATATCGGGCGCCGCTCGGTATTCATACGCCACTGGTCGCGGTTCGCCCAATGCGAGCATCAACGATTCTGCGAGATCAGGGCTATGCCCGAGTGCGGCCCTCACGTCTGCCTTGCCTTCGATGACGATGGCGCCGCGCGGATCGATGAGCCAGGTTATCGCCGCGAGCTCGGCAAGCATCTCATCGGTGAGTCCGCTCACGTCACCGGCTTGGAAGCGTTCCCGCAGGTGCCAGAAGCGTTCAGCCTTGAGGTTCGCAAATTTGTCGCGGTCCTGCGGTACGCCGGCGACGTTGACGCCGATCGTCCGATAGCCGGCATCACGTATCGCCTCAGCGAAGTAGAAGCCGAGTCCAGCGCTGTTGACGCGCGCCAGGCGCAAGCGGTCACTCAGGCGCCTGAGCCACGCGAGTACGGGCCCGCGGGCGTCCGCATCGCTCCACGCCGCCACGTCCACAATCGCGCCGCCAGCACAGGCGACGGCCGCGGTCTTGTCGCGTCCTGGCCCGGCCACGTCGATACCGGCAATAACCTCGCCGCCAGGATCGCCGGCTGCACGTCTCGCGTGTTCGAGCCATACGAGCGGTATCAGCGCATTAGACGACGATGACGGAAATTCGCCCAATACGCGCGATTGCCACAGCGGCGAATTTTCTGCTGAGCCGTTCCACCATTCTCGATAACGCTCTCGGACCCATCGCCGCGTCGTCAGGTATGGCGCGGCATTATCGTCGAGCTCATCGTCGGACAATGCGAGCAGTGCATCGAGCGGCATGCCCGCGAGGTTAGGCGTATCGAACGCACTGATGGTGAATGTGGTCCAGCTTCCCCGGTTGCGGCCGAACGCATCGTAGAAATAGCCAGCGCTCACGGTCGGGTTGCCAAGCAGCAACAAGTGAGAATCGCCTGAGGCGAGAATGCCCTCAACCGATGGCCAGAACGCAGCGTCGATTCCTGGCGCCTCGTCGGCGATGATTAACACGTGCTCCGCGTGATGCCCCTGTAGGCGGGTGCTGTCGTTGGTCGATAAGCCGATGATGAGATTATCGGCGCCGAATCTGATTTCAGTTTGATTAGCTACTGTGGTCGGCAAGCGCAGGCGGGCTCGCGCTAGCAGGCTGTGGATTTCGGACCAGATGACCGCGCGGGTAGTAAGCCAGCCGGGCGCCAGGGTGATGACCCTCGAATTGCGATGTGCGGCAGCGAACCACAGCGCCGCGATCGCTGCCGTGAAGGTCTTCCCCGATGCGTGGCACGCCTTGACAGCCGTGCGCCGTTCGCTCGCGACCGCATGCAGGATATCGCGTTGCGTCTGCCACAGATCGGCGCCGAACACGCGGCTGGCGAAGACCACAGGGTCGCGTAATTCACTCGCCTTCATTGCGCAGGGCCTCGATGTCGAGCATGGTAACTGATTTGGCGAGCAGGGGAGCGGCGGCAGGCGTCAAGCCCAGTTCGCGAGCGAGCACGCGTTGCGTGTCCGCCAGGCGACGGATGACATCAACCGAATTGCGAATCTCGCCGGTTTCGGGGCTTATCAGCGGCTTGGATTTGAGTTCAGAGAAGCCGCGTTCGATTAGCAGCGTGATCATGCAGTACGAGCGAAGTGCGGGCGTGTACTTCCGGTCAGCCAGATTAGGCGCCAGGTGCTGGAAGCGCCGCACCATCCGGCGAATTTGCTCGTCGCGCTTATGCGTCGTTAGGTTGGTCATCAAATTCGGCACAGAATCGGCCTCTGCCGCGTTTTCGGAAACAATCCGGTAGGTAATTACCCCCGGGTTTTCGCGATTCGTCACCGTCCTGGCGCGCGCGGCTTCGCCGCTTCCACTGCGATCGAGCGGCCGTGAAAATTGAATCCGTTCAACTGCCGAATCGCACTGGTCGCCTCTTCCGGGTCGTCGATATCGACGAATCCGAAGCCGCGTGACGCGCCCATCGCGTGCGAGCTTCGCCATGCTCACGTCGAATCCCATATCGGAGAAGAGAGAAAATAATCCGCTGTCATCAACACTCCACAAAATGTTAGCAACAAAGAGTCTCATCGTTTTCTATGAACCGAACCGAAGTGCGAAGGCGGATAAAAAGCCAACTCACCCTCCTGGCGCTTGACGAGCCACATACGTTGCGGCGCCATTCGAGATTCGTTGTCCGGGATCAATCCGGGCTCGTGGCATCCGCGCGGACATGTCTGCTCATGGCCCTCATAACCACATGAGGGGCATCGGTTCCATGAGTCATCGCCGGCATGTGCCATCGTCGGCCAAACCAAGGGCGCGGAAGATTTTGTTTCGCTCGCGGTCACGGTCGCTCGCAGTTAGCTGCCGGGATGGTGCCTGGCGGGCGAAGACGTCGTATGGTGGCAAGCCCAAATTTCGTGCGATACTGTGAAAGACTTCGCGCCGTTCGTCATCCTGTTTCTCTGATGATACCGGCAATAGCGCGCTCTTCTTTTCGTCCCGCCGCACGATTGGCGGCCAGTTCGGCGTTGAACTGTCGCACTTGTTCAGGCGTCATGTGTATTCCACCAACGAAGATTTGACTCAATTGAGTACTCCTTTTTGCCGTGCTTCGGCTCGCTTCACTGTAGCAAGTAGAGCATCTTCTGCCGCTTCGATTTGCCGCTGGCGGCTGGCGGCTAATTGCTCTCGCGCGATCTGGGCATCGTGCGCGCTACGCTCTGCGCTCTGCCGGGCCGCTTCGACCGCGCGCCGCTCGTCTTCGACTCGCCGATCCAGATCGGCGAGCTCGGCTTCGCTCGGAAACCGCGCCAGCCACAGTTCCCACGCGTGATTCGTGAAGTAGGCCATCCGCGGTCCTATCAGCGATTTGCGATCTATAACTCTGCGATCGCTTTCAACCGTGCGCGGCAGGATGGTCACCAGCCGTTCGTTGATTTCGAGTACGCGGCGCAGTTCATCGATTTCCTCGCCGCGGTAGTTGAAGCGAATCAACCTGGCTTCGTAGCGCAGAATCTCGTCGGCCGGCGAAATCGCCGGCGATGGTTGGCGCACGCGGATCGCGGCGACCAGCGCTCGATAGGTTTCGTCCACCATTGCAGCCGTCCGGCAACGAGCGAACAGGTGACGTGCGAGCGCTTCCAGTTCGATGCGGCCGCCGGCGACGATGCCGGCCGCGTCGGGAACGTCGGCGAGCCCCGCCGCGGCGTCGGCGTTTTCGACTTGGTCGTGCTGCGCCAGCAATTGCTGGACCAACATCTCGTCGCGGCCGTGATCGTAAGCCATGGTTTCTCCTTTATTGTGCTTTAGCGTGCCTAGGCTACAGTTATGGGGGTGTATGATTTCGGACAGTTTTCGAGTTTTCCGACAGTTTTTGGAGTGCCCTAAGTGCTTGATTTATAAGAGAAATCTCGACGCTAGCCGGCGAAACTGTCGGAAAACGAGTTTTTTTGCAGATTCGTGTAAGTGTTTGAAATCATTGGGGAATCTCGACCAAAAACTGTCGGAAAACTGTCGAAACTGTCGGAACACCTACAACCCCCCTAAAGTGCTACCAGAAGCGCGCCACGTCCTTACCCCGCGGGCCGCGTTTGCCCTCGCTGTCGAGCACGTCAGCTCGGGCGAGGTTCTGCCAGGTGCGCAAGACACGCAAGACCTCGTTCATCGCAACGACCTTGTGCGCCATTCGCTCGATGTTGCGCATTGATGTGCGTCCGATCGGGATGTGCTGCTCGCACCATTCTTCACAATCACGATCGCGGCTGGCAGGTTTTATCGTCATCACCCCCAGCGCATCGAGTTCAGTTGCAGTGAGAACAGCGATCGCATGCTCCGTATGCTCGGGTCTGATTTCGTGAGTCTGATCGAGTGCCGCGGCCAACATCTCGAAGCGAAGCAACAAATTATTCGTCTCGGGGTTGAACAGCTCGCCCGCGTTCGCACGCGTGATAGCTGTTTCGAACCAGTCATCGAGCCATGTCTCGCGCCGCTGCGCAGCCGCGGGGCTGTATCTGCAAACGATGCGATGCTCACTCAGTGCAGCGTAAAGCGTTGCGAATTTTTGCGCGATGTAATCGAGCCCGCTGGCCGGCCAGGTCCACTGCGGCAGGGGCTTGCAAGCAGAGCCGCATACCACCCAGCAGCGATTGAAGAATCCCAATTGTGCAGCAACCCGGGCTTCTCTGCTGTTGAGACATTCACGAGTCACACCACCTAAAAAACAGACGAACGGGTTGATCAGCACCACTGCGTTTTTAGAGTTGAGCTCGAAGCGTGGCTTCATGCCATAGAGTTCACATAACCGCGGGATGATGTTGCTGCTCGCTCCGCGCGCCTGCATCGCGAAGAGATTGACGAGCTCGTCCTCGACCACCAGAATGCGCGGGTTCTCTTTGACTTCTACTTTTGTCGCTAGACCTTCGATCGAAACCACGCCGCGCAGATCGTAACAACGCTCCACGCCCATGTGCTTGAGCACGCCGTCGATTGCGTAATCGATCGCCGTTGACTTGTGCGAAAACCGCGAGGGGCCGGCGAGCAGCGTATACAGATTGGGGTGAAACCGCGGATTGTTTTCGAGACTGACGAACGGACCGAGTGCGATTGATGCAATGGTCATGAAGCTCGCGTAGTGAAACACGCGCGCTGCCGACGTCGTGGGACCGACGAGCGCGAGGTACTCTTGCACGATCGCCGGCATGTACGGTGGGTTGAACTCGCGACCGCCCAACGGCGCTGGTTCGCGCTTGAGCGCTTCGTTACTCTGCTCTTCAATCTGCTCACCCTGGGGACGGTCGCAACGGTGATGACGCAAGTCATCGATCGCTCTGCTGACCGCTTCGGCGATCTCGCCGTCGACGTCGCGCAATTCTATTGGGAATTGCAGCTTCTCTGCGTTGATCAGCCGACGCAGGTAGCGCTCAAGCGCCGGCGTCTGCGTCTGCATCGAACCATCATCGCGCAGTTTGCGCAGCACTGCCTCCTGAAGCGCTTCGCGAAACTGCACTAGCTCGCGCTCGCGGCCGTCGGCGCTCATCGCTGTGTCATTCACAACAATCTCTCTCTCCGTGACTTGCTAATCTCAATGAGCATCAATTAGCTAGTCAATTCAGACGCTCAGAGATATCGACTTCGCTCGAAACGCCGCTCTGCGAGCGTTTAACAGTGAGAGTTTTAATACACTCACTAAAAGTGCGCGCTAATTCGACAAGCTCCCTTGCTTGAACCAGCATCTGCGCAGACAAGTCTGCAAGCTCGTCGTGCAGTGCTGCTTAATTCTGATCGCTCTTCTGTCTTAATCATGTTCACCTCGGTGCTGCGAAGCTTCGATTGAAGCTTCAAGAAATCACGCCGTTCGCGCTTACGCGTGAAGTAATCGACGCGTTCGAGATAAGCGCGCCAGGTCGCGCGCTCATGCGGGAGTCTATCGTCGAGCACGCTCATCGTGCGCCGCGGCGTGAGCTTCCAACCAGGCAACGACGTCAGAGCGCCGCCAGGTCGTTGTTCTTTCGCTCAATTTAACCGGTCGCGGAAATCGATTAGTGCGACACCACAACCAAAGCGTCGATCTCGCGATCGGCACGAGCGCGAGTACCTGGTCGATGCGCAGAAAAGCAGCAGAATCAATCGTCGATGCAGAGTGCATTGAACGCTCCCCTCTTTTAAGTCGTTCAGAAATGAACATCATTGCATCTATGCTTACATGCAACTTCACATCCGCAACGGGGGAAAATGACACCCCATGTTGTCCCCAGTGGACAGCAGAGGTTAAGAGGCTGTGTGAGTAGTCACCCCCCGCCAGGGGGGGGTGGCGTCAGACTATGTGCAGTTTACTCAACTGCGAGAATGACTTGGCGGAAGGGCGGGGTAGGGGTGGCGGTTAAGCGCGGCTTGCTTCACGCGAAATCGCGGGATTCGCGGCTCTGTTGATATCCCAGAATATCCCAGAATTAATGCCGCAACGGGGTGTTGATAATTGTGCGCGGCGCGGGAAATGGAATGACCGCAGCCGGTGCGGATAGCTTGTCTAGATAATCACTCCACGCCTGCATCATCTCGCGCCGTTCGTCCAGATACTCAGCGCGATTATAGGCTCCCCGCACTTCGTCCCTTTCGGCGTGCGCCAACTGTCGCTCGATAACGTCGGCCGGCCAGCGCATCTCGTTAAGGAGCGTCGATGCGAGCGTTCGGAAACCGTGCGCAGTGTGCTGGCCTCGCGCAAATCCCATGAAGTGCAATGCTGCGATGACGGTGTTCTCACTCATCGGCCGGCTGACGGTCCGGTTGCACGGGAACACGTAGGAGCCCGCTCCGGTCAGCGGATGCAGCTCGCGCAACAGCGCTACCGCCTGGCGCGAGAGCGGGACCAGGTGTTCCCGACGCGCCTTCATCCGCTCGGCTGGAATACGCCAGAGCGCTTCGTCTAGGTCGATTTCATTCCATACGGCTTTACGGATCTCTCCTGGCCTCGCGAACGTCAACGCTGTGAAGCGTAGTGCGCACCTCACGACGAAGCTTCCGCGATATCCATCGATCGCGCGGATCAGAGCGGCCACGTCGGCTGGCCGGGTCACAGCGCCAAAATGGCGCGCCTTCTCGGGAGCCAGGGCGCCGCGCAAGTCAGCGCTCGGGTCACGTGAAGCGCGCCCGGTCGCGATCGCATACCTGAATATCTGGCCGCAAATTCCCTTGACGCGATGAGCGGTGGAGAGAGCGCCACGGGCCTCGATGCGCCGCAGAATCTCCAGCAGGTGAATCGCGGTAATATCAGAAATCGGCCGGCTACCAGTCCAAGGAAACACATCGGTTGTGAGCCGATGGATGATCGTCTCCGAGTGGGTAGGTACCCAGGTCGGCGAGAATTTCTCGAACCATTCGCGGGCTACCGCCGCGAACGATTCACGCTGTCGCTGCGTGGCCGTAATCCGCGCCGTCTTGGCTGCCTGCCGCTTCGCACTCGGATCAATGCCGGCAGCTATCAGCTTGCGTGCTTCGTCGCGTCGCTCCCGAGCTTGCGCCAGGCTCACGCGAGGGTACACGCCAAGGCTGATGGTCTTGTTCGCGTCAGCGTAGCGATACCGGAACCGCCACCATTTCCCGCCGGTTGGTGCCACCAGCGCAAACAAACCGCTGCTGTCATAAATTTTGTAGGGCTTCGCTGTGGGCTTCGCGTGTCTGATCGCGATATCGGTCATCATGTGGGGTAACTCCCTGGGGTAACTCTCGGCATCACGGCCGCTGATCACCAGTTACCCCTAAAAGTTACCCCACTTTGCGGTCGGATAGCAATGGACGGGACTGGACGTTAAGCGCACGTATTTGGACGCCGTGAGACGCAAACTCAAGCAAACTATGGACTTTTCTGCTTCGGGTCGGACGCAGCTAGACCGTCGTAGGCGAAGATCTGGCGGAGGGGGTGGGATTCGAACCCACGAGCGACTTAAGCCGCTGCCGGTTTTCAAGACCGGTGCCTTCAACCGCTCGGCCACCCCTCCGACCTAGCAAGTATAAAGGGTTTTTCGCTCAGCAAGCAGTCAATTCTGCCGGATTGCTAACGGATTGCAAACATTTCGCATCGACCCTGGATGCGGGATGCGGCCTGCCGCTATGTCTCGCTCGCTTCGGTAGGTACGTTGAAGATCGCGCGACCCGCGCGCCGCTGGCCTATCGGACGAATCTGCCCAAGAGCAAATCAGAAGACGGTCTGTTGAGGACTAAGCCAATGGGTTGAGGACGTCGCCAATGTGAGATCGCTGTGAAGCGATATTGGAATCCGACAGTTTGAACGCCAACGTTGGAAAGCCGATAACCGGTCATGACCAATTCAGTCGCTTGCCATTGAGATCAACTGCACCGCTTCGCAAAAGCAGACATTGAGCGCCTAGCCCTTTTCCGTCTCTTCTCATTGTCGGCCGGTTCCCTCGCTGGCGACGGAGGGGCACCGGGCCTGAGTAGGGGCGCCGGCGCTCCGACTGACTGGACATTGAGCGGTTCAACAAAGGTTTCGAGTCCCGGCTCCGCATTGACGCTGAACGCTTGCTCCAACCTGGAAAACCACGGTTGCCGGGCGGAACCGTCACGAATTGGAGGAAGAGGTGTTCGATATTATTGAAGGTCGCGCGGGCCGAGGTCCTTAAATCTGTGCAGGTCCCACCATCGCAATCGATACCAAACGCGTTCCTAATCTGTTCCACTTGATCGGCGGGCGCGCTGGCATCTGACCGTTTCGACCGCGTCCTCAATCTGTGGCTGCACGAACTGCCCGAACCTCTGATCTGATGGGCGCGCCTGGAGCGGATTCGAACCTCAACGATGTGGCATCCAGCCGTATCTAGAAAGAATCACCCGTGACCATCGCTTTGGTCATCAACCTGGTGTCAGAAAACGTCTGCAAAAACTGCGATTGAGCTGCGACCGCACCGCGCCGCGCGCCGAGCTTTGCTAAAGACGGATTTGCAATTGCGAGCGCGTGACCGCACCCTTTGTCCTACGGGTGAGTTATTTGCAGGGACCGGAGTAAACCCACCGTCCCGCCTGGTAACAGGAAGCGGCCCGCCGCCCGCGCGCTGGCTCGCGCGATCGCCGCAGAGGAGCGTAACGTCGCGATTGCGGAACTTCCTGTAAATCAATTATTGACACGTTGCTGGCGGCCGCGCTGGCTGATCGGCCGCCTCTGTTCGAGGAGCCACTGATGCTCGCGAGCGGCGAGCGTGGCCAGCGTCTTATCGCGCAGCGCTGCGAGTTCAACCTTGGTCTGGAAAGACGGGACCGTGTTTGCACCCGCGGCTGACAATTCCGTGCCTTCCTTATCCGCCGTATGGCGGCCATTTTTAATGGGGCGGGACCTACCTTAGCCACGTGTCTAGAGATTTTGGGCTCCACCTCACATAACCATTCGGTCGACAGGTTTGCGCTTAAGTCTAATAGCGACATTCGAGTAGTATTCGCCCGAGGCCGCTATAACATCGTAGTCTTTACGAAAGGCCGCGATATACTGATGGAACGCTTGGAACTCATGAAGCGGATTGGAGAACTCGTCGAAAATTACCACCGCCCCGTCATTCAGCAAACAATCCAGACTCGCCAACGCATAGAGGGTCGACGAATGGAGATCGCAATCAATGTTGATAACCAACTGTCGCTGCGATCGGTACTCGCTTAAGAACGGGCGCAATGATTCCTGAAACAGCCCAGGCACGAATGTTATCCGAGGATCACGCGCCTCGGGAACTCTGCCATGGGTCGTAAAATGGCCTTTCCGGTACACGAACCATTCATTCGCGAAGTCCTCGAGGAGGCCATGAAACGAGTCGAAGCCGAAGAAACGGCTTGACGGGTTAGTGTTTAGTTCAGCCCACTTGAACAGCGATTTTCCTTCGAACACGCCGAACTCAAGAAAATCGATAGAGCTGTTTCGCAGCACATTCGAATTTAAATATGCGTACAACCCGAAGCGATCTTCAAAATATGGCACATTTGCGTGAGCCTTGGTCCACTTCGAGAAGAGCGCATTGTGATTGACCATATCGATGAGATAAGAATGCCTGGGGAACAACATGCCCGTGATCTGTTTCTTGTGGCGCCGCAGCCTATTTAGCATGTTCGTGTCCTTACCGGTCTGCCGCAGTTACGCCGGCGGCCGCTTGAGCATAAGTTGGTATACTGATCGCTTCTTGTCCTGTGTTGTTGACGGTTGCTTGCACGTCTTCCTCGATGCCCCACATCGCACCTGGCCCTAACGCAGAACTGATATGCGAGCATAAGGCCCGCAACCGCCCGTTCCAGTGCCGTTCAAGGGAATTCTTCAATCGCCTCATTTCCGCTCTTAACTGCGCCTGGCACTGAGCAGCCTTCTTGACTGCACCCTGTATGCTCTCCGGCGTATTGTTGACATAGAGCGTACCGAGGCTGAAATACTCCCTGAGGACCGGCCAATCGGAAGTAATAAGCGGCTTTTCAACTGCGACGGCTTCGTACGCGCCGCACAACATTGTGAAGTCCTCTGTATCCAATACCATAAGGGCATCGACGGTGTTGAGAAGTGAAACGTATTCAGCCCCGCGAAGGAAGCCAGTGAGAGTCACGTTGCCGGGGAGCTGCTTTGAGCGCCCGGCTAACTGTCGCCCGATCCGACCGGTGATAAAGAACTGGTACGCGGGAAGCCTTGCCGCTGCGGCGAGAATCGCATTAAAAGGTTCATCTTCAGCGCGCGCACTGAGGACTCCTATGCTGAAAGGGCAACTCTTCTTTTTCGCCTGCTGCATGTGGAGACGCGGGAGCCGGTCCTCCAAGACCATCGCCGCCGCTCCCCAAGACGCGACCTCCTTCCGGAGAGGCTCGTTCGTCACCAGTGTGACCAGAGCTCTACGTGAAAGAAACCGATGCAAAAAGAGCACTCGTCGCCACTTTCCCGTTATCGCGGTTGTATGTGAATCTATAATAAACTCGGCTCCGAGCAATGTAGCCGCTAAATAGACAATTAGCGGTAACACGATCGGCGGATTCATCGTTATGATGAGCTTTGGGCGCTCGCGCCAAAGGACGGCCAATGTCTGAAGAGTCTGAATCAGGTAGCGCAAAGGCAGTAGTACCAGGGGAACGCCTTTCATGCTTTCTATGTAGAAATCGCGTACGCGCAGCGCTTCTGCTATTCCCCTGGACCTCGGTACGTCCTTCATCCAGGAGATAAACACCCCTTCAAGGTATGGTCGGTCCATTCGCTTCCCTCCCTAAACAGCAGCTAGTGAACGCAGACGTTCGAGCACCTTTCAGATTCCTCAACTTCCGCAGTGGGCATTCGAGCCATCGATGGCGCCGTTGTGGCTCTTAACTCGTGGCAGTTACTCGTTTGCAAATGCTTTCGCTATGGCTATTTTCGCCCGTTAACCTGGTGGTTTCCGCCGCAACCTCACTTTGGTAGCGATCCAGGGCTCAGCTCGCAAATCGCTGGACGAGCTTGCCGGTAAAGTGTCGCCGTGAGCAAGGTCGAGACTGTGCTGAATTCCAGCACACAGAAAATCGCGACTGGAGGAGCCGCAATAACCAACAGAGAAAGGATTCCCTGGATATGGCATGCTGCGACGATCAGCTCGCCCGCAGCTGTTGCAATAGCGCACATTAGAGCCAGCTTCACGCCCGGCACCGCCGCAGCGGCAACGTTGATCAAGGTAAGTCCGGTCAGAGCGCAGACTAGCAACTGACCCACGATGCTGACGCTAGCTTCGATGAGGCCCATGCCGAGGCTGACGCCAATTAATCCAGTGCGTGCCAGCAATGAAATCGAAATTATAATGAGAACAAGGCGCAGCAGGTGAACATACGCGTCCAGAGAAGGTCGGCCTTTTGCGTAGTAGACAGAGCCGATTGCCATTCGCAGTCCGGCCAGCGCTAGACCACCAGATAGCAACCGCATCGGGGCTGCGGCCGGGATCCATTGCGGCCCGTAAATGCCGACGAGCAATTTCGGTGCTGCCACTACCGCACATGCCATCAACGGCAGTACTATCCGTGAGATGTAGCCTATGAACCCTTGATATATCTCGGCAAGAGCTTCACCATCCTGTTGCAACCGGCAGAAGGCGGGTAGCGTAACCCGCCCTGCGACGGCGTACAGTCTGTCGGAGACAAAGCGGAGCAGATCCCACGCCATTGAATAGAAGCCAAGCGCCGAGGCGCCGAGTAGACGGCCAACCATCAGGTAGTCTGCGTTTCCCGCGAGCACGACGAGCAGCCGTCCGCTGCAGACGGTTGTGCAGAACCCGATGATATCTTTTGCGGCCGCCCTACTTGGCCAGTGCCTGGGCAAGTAGCCCTCGGCGATCCAAATGACGATGGCCTGGACCGAAATGCGGGCGGCGAGTCCGCCGGCAAGGCTCCAGCGATTCAGATGCAAACCCAGGAGCAATAGTGCAATCGAGACGAACGCTATTTCGGCCATAACTTCGGAGGTTGCGAGGGCAGCAAACTTGAACCGTCGCCTTAATCTGGCGTTGGCGACCGCTGTCGTCCCGCTTAAGATAACTGGCAGAGCGATCAGACGCACAAAGGAGATCAGCGGCGGCATCGCCATTGCCCAAGCCAGCAGAGGAGCGCCCCAGTAGAGCAACACCCCGCTGCCAGTGCCAGCCACCAGACTCATCCACCACGCGGTTGACTCATGGTGTTCGCTGAGATTCTCTCGTTGGATCAGTGCCTCGGGTATTCCCAAGGTATTCAACATGGTGGCAGCCATGCTGATCGCGATTAGCACGCGCAATATGCCGAAGTCTTTGGGTTCGAGCGCACGTGCCAGGATAATGAAACCGCCAATCCGCACCGCTTGGACTCCAAATTCACCAAGGAGGTTGCTGAGAACACTGCGCCCAAAAGCGCGCCGAATCCGCCCCGCTTTCGGAACATTCTCACTGCTTATCGATTCAATTGCGCTAATGCTCACAGCTCCTCGACGCCCGCTAGGTTGTGGTGCCACAAGTTCGAAGCCTAGGACTCAATCTAATCCGCGGGCCAGATGAATACGCACTCAGGTATACAGATCTGACAGATGGGACACACTTCTGCCTTCGTCACACGAGTCATTGAATCGCAAAAGCGTCGTCTTTTCCCGGCTTCTGCGAATCTGGACGTTGAGGCGGGCGACGCCGAAAATGCGTCCCTAAACAGAGCAAGGGCAGCGCCGCGATCGCAAAAAACAACCAGCAGACGAGACACAGCGACCAGAATAAGACTCGAAAGATATAGGCGGCCTGCTGGCTTGAACCTCTAAGCATTTTCCCCCTCCAGTTCCTTTTCCGGATTTCTGCGGAGCGGTTGTGCTGCACCGCCCCGCCAGTTTAATCGTACGGCTTGATCCGGCGCGACCGCTTCGAGAGTCGTTTGTAGTTAGCTGGTCCCCCTTTCCGCACGTCCGCTCGCTACGCAACTAATTTCTGGTAAAACGCCGACAGTCGATGTTGCTCAGTTTCCCAAGTGTACTGCGGTATTAGAGCTCTCGCATTTGCCACACTCCGAAGCGCCACAGCTGGTTCGTTCCACAAGCGCACTATCTGTGCGGCCATATCTTCGCTGCTACCAGGCCGGAAATAGAAAATCGCATCTTCGGGAATATATCGAACCAATGTTTCTGTACGGCTGGAAACAACAGGAAGGCCTTGTGATATATACTCGAGGATCTTATTTGAGAAGTAGAGAGCCCCGAAAACCCCAGCTTCATGCGCAGAAATCCCAATATCAGCATCGGCCATTATACTGGGTATTTTCTCGGCGCTGACTGTGCCAAGGAATTCGACACGATCCGCAACACCAAGATCACACGCAAGCTGGTGAATATTACCTATGCGATTGCCTTCTCCAACGATTCGCAATCGTAGGCCCGGAATGCTCTTCGACGCGATTGCCAGGGCCTTCACAGCTATGTCTAGCCGGTAATGATCAGTGATAGTGCCGCAATACAACAGGGTGGGCTTATCCCGATGCCTCGGCCAACTCGTGGTTTCTGCACTATTCAAGAAAAAACGTTGATCTGGAAAGTTATGTACAATGAAAATCTTATCGGACGGAACCCCTTTTTTCTGAAGGTTTTCGCGCATCGATTCGCTGACTGAAACTACCTTGTTGGCCAATTGACAACTTATCCTTTGCTGCCAGTTCAGTACCCGCGTGGCCCATCCAGCTCGGCCGGTTACGTTCGCCTGGTAGAGCTCGGCCATGGGATCGTGCACGTCGAGCAGCAATTTGGCCCCCGTCCATTTAGGTAGTAGACCGGCCAGCACTAAAAAATCAGGCATGTTGTGGATATGGACCACCTGGAAGCGGTGCGAGAAATGGAGCCGCGCAAGTTTGATCGAGCCTAGCAAGGTCAATACTGCGTATTCGAAGAGGTACCGCAATTGGCCGCCGCGCTTGCGTTCGAGCGGAAGTCGGTGGACACGGACACCGTTGATCGTCTCAGTGGGCGGTTCGCCTGCCTGGCCGTTTCGCCCTGCCCTGCGGAGGCAAACTACATCCAGATCGTAGCCGGCGTTCGCCAGCGCCTCTGCCTCACGACGCACCCGAGGATCTATCGGATAGTAACCGTGAACCAGCATTCCGATCCGACTAGTTCGCACAGATCGGGCTCCCGAAGCGTTGTTCCAAGTCTTCAAGAATCTTTACGTGCGCTCGTCCGTCACCGAACAGCTCACGATGGGGACCCGTAGGCTCAAATGTGTTGATTAGATATGCGATACGTTCGGGGTCCGGACCAGTTAACACCTTCCACCCGGCTTGAGAGATTTCGGGAAACCACGATAGCTCGATAAGCACAACACAAGGTTTCTTCAGCAGATATGCTTCACGGCGCACTCCCCCTGAGTCAGTAAGAACTTTGTCTGCGCCCGCGACCAGTTTGACGAATTCTACATAACCCAATGGGTTCATGAGCTCGACCTTCGATTGCGCCAGCTTTTTAATTAGACCAAACTTCTCAAGCTGCATGCGGGTGCGTGGATGGGCAGGGAACAGGATTCTCTTTTGAGAACGAATCAGTCCGTTGACAATCGCCTCAAGCCTCTCATATGCAACAACATTCTCTTGTCGATGCAGCGTTAGTACCATGTAGTCTCGCCTGACGACCGGTACCTCCAACCTGCTCAGAGTGTACATTAGTACATCTTTCATCAAATCCCCGGACAGGACGATACGGCTTGCTTCGTGACCCTCAGCCTTTAGATTGCGGACATCAGTACTTGTGCAGCAATAGTTCACTTCCGCCAGCGTGTCAGAAACTCTACGGTTAATCTCTTCTGGGTTGTAACGATCGAAACTTCGAATACCGCCTTCGATATGAGCGAAAGGAATTTTCAACTTCGCCGCGGCCACGGCGGCTGATAGAGTAGAATTGACATCCCCATAGGCGAGAACGAAATCTGGCCGGTCTTCGCGAAAGAGCTCTCCCAGTCGCTGCATAGCGCCCGCGGTGAAAGAGACGTTATCGTTGTTCTCTATCGCCAGTAAGTGATGTGGCACTGGAAGCGCAAAATCTTCGAAGAACACTCCCGATAGGTCGCGGTCGTAGTGCTGACCCGTGTGCACGATTATCTCGTGAAAACCACGCTTAATGGCCTCAGTATTGATCATGAATTCTTTGACGAAATTAGGCCGTGTTCCGACAATCGAATAGAATCTCATATGTAACCCCCCTGACCCTCTTACCGGTGAAGAATGATGCACATAACACCGGCCTTAAAGATCCTTCGGCCTCAAATACTCCGACTCACCGATGAGTCGGGCGACCGAAGTTACGATCTGTCAGGCAAATGCGACCCCTATCGATAACATGGCCTGGCAGAAGCCCCATTTGAGTTCGGACGATGCTTCCTTTCATTCTGAGCAATTAGTGCAATGCGAGTTGTGCACCGACGTTGGCGTAGGCCGTCGAGGCTGTGGCTACTTGGGTGTTAGTCGCCCCCGCCGACACGCTGGCGATGTCAGACATCGCCACGCCGATGCCAAAACTCGCTGCCGGTAGACTCCACTCCCCAGTCGTTCCCGCCGGAGTGACCGGCGCAACACCGCCTGCCGTGGAAAAGAGACAGAGCAGATGATCGTTGCTGCTGGTCGAAGGAATTACTACTCCAGGTGCGGTAATCGAGGTGGAACTGGTATTGCCCAGGCCATTGCTGACATCTACCGGCGACACTGTGTTGGCGCCGAAGAAATCGGCAATGCCGCCCGCCGCATTGTTGTTACCTTTGAAGTTCCAGGTATAAGTATTGGGCTCAGAGGACGAGACTGCATGACTGTAAATCGCCTGGATGATCGCGGTGCCGCTAAAATCGCTGCGCACCAGTGACCAGCCGGCCGGCGCGGTGATCGACTGGCCCGAACCGCCACGCACGGCGATCTGTGCAATCATCAGGTCACCCGGCTGCGCCCCGGCCGGAACATTTACCGTCACACTGGGCGAGGCGGTCGAATTACTGCCGGTACCCACGGAGCGGAGGAAGATCGCCGGTTGCACTGCTGGCTGCCCCGGTGTCAACGCCACCTGTGCCCCCAGATTAGCCGCCGCCGCGTAGGCGGTGGCCGTCTCGCTGGCGGTAGGACCGCCTGAAAACAACGGCAAGTCCGACATTCCAATTGAAATTCCGCCCGGTATGTAGCCGTATTCCGGCGTAGTTCCATTCGGCAGCACAAACCCCGAAACATTGGCGATGGTGTAAAGGTTGAGCTGTTGGTCGGAGTTGTCGGCGGCGGGAATCGAGACTGAGGGCGCCACCATATTGGCCGAACTGGCGCTGGACTGGCCACCGCTTACATCCACCGGCGTCGAGTTGTTGACGCCAATGTAATCGGCAATACCGCCCGCGGCATTGTTGCCGGCGTTGAAGCTCCACTTGTAACTGGCCGGTTCCGCCGGCCAGTAGGGCACCACGTGCGTGTAGATCGCTTGCTCAACCGTGGTGCTCGCGGTATCGCGCCTGACCAACGACCAACCTGACGGTGCTCCGATTGCGCCGGTGCCGCGCACCCCGATGTGCGCCACCAGCACATCCCCTGGCTGCACCCCGGCGGCACGTTTACCGTCACACTGGAGCCACCGTTAGCCGGCGCGCCTCCGACCGCTATCCCGCGCAGTGAGATCTGTCCGGTCGGGGTCGGCGTCGGCGAACTGGTCGGTGTTGGCTGGCCGCCCGGCACAGTGCCCGAGATGAAGGCATTGAGCACATTTTGTGTCATCTGCTGCGCAGCGGGGCTGACCACCGATGGCGCCGGGCTCCACGGACTCAGCGCACTCAGCCCGTACTGGAAATACATAGAGCCGGTGGCAAACACCCACGCCCCGCTAGTCGCCTGATACAGGCTCATGTCGGCGTAGTAGGTGTTGCTATTGATGGTGTAGGGCGAGTGGGCGAGCTGAATAACGTTGGCCGGCGAAATTCCGCTCGGGTAAATCTGATCGGCTTCGAAGCCTTGCAGACCACTCAGTTGGCTGCCATTGCTGAGCCCGGTGCCATTGAATACCCAGTTCGAGGCGTTGGCCACCACCACGGGTACATTCATCGGCTCCTGGCCGTTATACATCTCGCCGATAAGCTGCGCCTCAGGTAGTCCCGGGAAGCTGATTTTGAAATTCCGCCACAGGTCGGTGATCAAATAGTAAGTCGAGGGGTTGGCTGCCATCGGGTCTTCGGCGTCGGCTAGCGTCTTGTAGCAGACGATCACCCGATTGGCCTGCCCGCTCGCGGGGCTGCTTTCATAACGAATCTGCCAATAAACATCATTGGCGCCGAAGAACCCCAGGTCCGACCCGGCGTTGAGCGCCGCCGTCACGTTCTGGCGCATCTCCCACGACCAGTACTCGTCATGGCCGACCGAGAGAAACACCTTGTGCTGTAGCAACTGCGCCGGACTTGTCTGCGTATCGACACTGGTTGAGTAGGTGACGTCGTAGCCCTGCTGCTCCAGGTACGCCATCAGGTCCCATTCGAAGGACATGAAATTGCCCGTGCCCTGGCCGTCGAAATACGGGCGGTTAAACGACACCTTGACCGCTGCTATTCCCTGGGAGCTGTTGTAGGTGTAAAGCGACTTGCCGCCATAATTGTTATAGGCCTGCGAAGTGGCAACCGCCGACTGAAACAGGAGATTCGAAATGCGCGAATCGTCGCGTACGACGAAGACGATATAGCTCTGTAGCCCGGATTGACTGCCGGTGAGCAGGGCAACATATACTCCACTGACCCAATCGCTCGGATCCGAAGGATTACTCGTCGTCAGCGTGTAGGCGGGGCTCCAATTGCAATCGACTATGCCGGTGGTCGGGTCCGGCTGCGGGATGGTCTGCACCACGCCCGGGAGCGTAATCGGTGAGGTTTCTTTGCGTCCCCCCAAGCCACCGTAATACCCCAGCCGGAACACCTGCAGCGTGTACTTCGAATCGCTGGTATTGACATAAAAAGTAATCTGGCCGCCACGGTTGACGCTCGCCGCTGAGGCGTAACCCTCGATCGCTGAAGGAGTTGTCTGCGCGTTTACGTTCGTGACGGCTGCGTTAGTTATCATCCACGCGGTTGTCCCAGCCCGTGCATTCTCGGCTTGTATCGGGTTAGGCGGTACCTGCGCTATCCCGGCCCTCCACGCGGCCCCAAGGATCGCGGCGATGATCAAAACTGATAGTGTTCGCAGAAGGTATTTTGTTTTCATTTTTTCTGCCGAGACGCAGCGGCCGATTTGGCCTCACGGCTATCCCCCCGTTTGGCGATGTTATTGACGATAAGAGACCGAAATTATTACTTGACCGAGCATAAAAGCTGCCTGTTTCACCAGTTATCACCTTACGCATCATTTTTTATTCTAAAATGGGCAATGTGGCAATATGTAAAAAGCAATCATCGCCGCTGTAAGATGACTATTGCTGTGTTGTAGTGCCAATACTGGCTTTGGAGTTGCGTTGGATAAGATTCAGGAACAGGTCGCAGCGCACACCTCGCAGAGCTGAAACGCGAGAGTCTACGTGGCATAATTAGCCGAACCTGCATCTAATTCATGCTATTTGGCCAATATGGGAGGTATCTTGATTTCCCGGCGGCAATTTGTCGTGAAAAGCCTTTTAGCAGGTACGTCTCTGATGATCGGCAATTTGCCGAATCGCCGGCAGGGAATTGAGGTGCGCCCGAGGCTCAACCCTGGCCTGCTGAAGCCGTTTGTCGATCACTTGCCAATTCCCGCGATCGCACGGCCCGCCGGCCACAGGGTCAGCCCGATGGATTCGATCACCAATATTCCTTACTACCGCCTCGCGATGCGCGAGATCGAAACCAGGATTCATCGCGACCTCAAAGCGACTCGAGTGTGGGGATTTGGAGAGACTTCCCCCGGCCCGACCATTGAGAGCAGAAAAAACGAACCAGTAATTGTTGAATGGGCTAACCAGCTTCCCTCGCGTCATTTCCTGCCGATTGACCACCGCATCCATGGTGCTGAGGCCGACAAGCCCGAGGTGCGCGCGGTGGTCCATCTTCATGGCGGCAGGGTTCCGGCCGATAGCGATGGGTATCCAGACGATTGGTACTCGCCAGGGAAATCGGCCTCGTATTTTTATCCCAATACGCAGGAAGCAACGATGCTGTGGTATCACGACCACGCTGTTGGAATCACACGTCTTAACATGTTTGCAGGACTCTTCGGCCTCTTCTTCCTGCGAGACGATTTTGAGGATGCCTTGAACCTGCCGCGCGGCCGGCACGAAATCCCGCTCGTAATTTACGATCGGGATTTCGACACCAACGGGCAGCTGAATTATCCGATCGCACCTGCTCCCGCCTCGCCTTGGATCTCGGAATTCGTCGGCAACGCCATCCTGGTCAATGGCAAGCTCTTCCCTTATCTGGAAGTCGAACCCCGACGGTATCGGTTCCGCATGCTCAACGCTTCCAATGGGCGCACGTTCCACCTGACACTTGCGAATAACCAAAGCTTTCATCTAATTGGCTGTGACCAGGGTTTCTTAAGCGCACCCGTGGAAACAGCGAGCCTGGTAATTGCCCCCGCTGAGCGATTGGATTTTATTGTTGACTTTGGAGAACGGGCCGATGAGCAGATAATTTTGCGCAATGATGCTGCTCCGGTGATTCAATTTCGCATCTCAAAAACAACCACAAAGGACACGAGCACCCTGCCGTCGCGATTGCGACCGGTAGTAAGAATCGCAGAGAGCAGCGCGGTTAAAACCCGGGTTCTGTCCCTCGACGAGATTGATGATCAAACCGGAAACCCTGCAGTCATGTTGCTAAATCGCACCCATTGGAGCATGCCGATTACAGAGAAGCCGGCGCTGAATACGGTGGAGATCTGGTCGTTTGTAAACATGACGGAGGATGTGCATCCGATTCACCTCCACATGGTCCGCTTTCAACTCCTCGATCGGCGTCTGTTCGACATGCTGGAATTCCAGAGCTCGCGTACGGTGCGTTATACGGGCCCAGCAGTGCGGCCAGATGAAAGTGAATCGGGATGGAAAGATACGGTGCGAGCCCTGCCCAATATGGTGACGCGGATCATTGTGCCGTTTGAAGGATATCCCGGGCGTTATGTCTGGCATTGCCACGTCCTTGAGCACGAGGACAACGAGATGATGCGCCCTTACGAGATCGCCGCCGCGACCGAACGCACGAACCATCAGCCAAGTGCGGGGGCTGGACCTCCTCAATCCAAAGACTGAGCGGGACTGGATTCGCTTGCCGCGCGCGAACGCGATGCATCAGAGAGCCATGGGGCATTGTAACCGTCGGAATCGAGTTCTGGCTGATTCTCCGTTTGCAAACGCCGCCTTGAATCATCCGCAGAACGGCGCATCTTCACCTGCGCATACAACAAGGACGGAACTTCAATCAGTGCCGGGAAGGGATCATCCTTTGCCCAGATCGCAAATTCGAGTGGGCGGCGAAATGACTTGAGATACTGATAAATGGAAAGGCCGCGCTGGCGAATCGCTTGCGTTGCCGCGAGCAGGTCGGTGGTGATTCGCACCCAGTGGATCCCTGCGCGCGCTCGCGTTTCTGCGATGACGGCGCCATGCGCGAGTTGCCAGGCGAGAAAGGGAAAGTCCACGCCTGCGCGGCCGCACAGCGAGTGCCAGCCCCACACCCGCGGATTGATATCGAGCAATTTCAACTTGCCGTCGCGAGCATCGCGTTTAAACTCCACTTCGACCAGACCGGTGAAGCGCATCTCCGCCAGGATCTTTCGCGCTAGACTTTCAACTTGCAGGTGCTCAATTGAAACGACATACGAGCTTGCGTGTCCAAAATCGATCGGATACTGACGCTGGCGAAGCACCACGATCGAGGCGAGCGGTTGGCCTTGGTCAAGCAGTGCAGCATAGGAAAACTGGCAATCGCCGGAGCCGGGAATCAACTCCTGCAACATGATCTGGCGTGGTTCGATCATTGTGCACGCCTCATCGTAACGCGCAATCAGCTCCGCTCGATCGCTCACTAGCCAAGCTTTCTCGCGGGTAAAACGGCTGCGCTCCCTCTTGGTCGCCGGCTTCAAAATCATTGGAAAGATTGCGTTGCGAAGCACCGGGTCTTCCCGCCCCTCAGGGTAAAGAGTGCGTGGATGTGGAACACCCAGGCTTCGCGCCAGCGTGTATGTGAGACGCTTGTCGTAGGCCCAACGAAGCCGTTCCCATGGCGGAGTCGTCAGCACGAACCTCGATGTGAGTGGCGCATAACATTTGGCGATCAGCGCCGCGGTTTCGTCAGTAGTAGGAAAAAGCGTCCACCCTGTGAACTCTGGCCGCGACCCCAGTTCAAGCAGGAACTTAAGCCTGTCTTCATCGGAAAATTTCGGCCACGCGAGGCGGTAACTTGCGAACCGCGAGAATCCGCCGAGCGTATGTTCGTCGGTTATGACGCAAACGGGTATTCGGCGCCGGCCGAGGCTTCGCACTATACCAAGACCTCGATAGTCACCTCCGATCACGATTGCGCCATCACCTCGGGCGGGCAGCTTCCGGCTCATAGTGACCCGTCCTCATTGCCAGCCCTCTTGCCGCGACCTGGCGTGTTGCCGGCGACACACCTTGTAATGGCCCGCGAGGCATAATCGGTTCCCGATACGAAGCGAAGCAGCGGGCCAAAACTGTAGGCCGCGGGAGCTCCGATAAAATGGAGCCCCGGCACTGATGACGACTCGAAGCCGCTCTCCAATTCGGGATAACCGTCGACTCGGCTGACCTCGCTTAGTAACTCAGGCGCCAGTAACCGATCGTGCTCGATATCAACCTGATAACCAGTTGCCAGCAAAACGTGATCGGCCTCTCGTGTACTCCCATCATCCAGACGTAGACGGAGCTTGTTGCGCTGACGCCGCGCGTCGCTGATCTTGCGGCCGGTGGTAAATCGCACGCCATTAACGCGCGGTTTCAGCCAGGCCGAAGCTGCTGGTCGAATCGATCGGTACGCAATCCGGTCCTGGCGCGAGCGCGGAAGCAGGCGGAACAGGTTGGGCCGTGCAACCAACTGGCTCAACAAAGCCGGTCCTACGTCAGTGTGGTGATAAAGCAGCCGCCTTGCGGCTGGGGGCAGGCGATGCAGTCCCGCACTGCGTACCAGCCATCGGACCGCCGGCGCTCGCATGATCACTTCGACTTCGGCGCCGTTTTCACTCAACAGCGCAGCGGACTCTATAGCGCTCTGTCCGCCGCCGACCACCACAACCGATCTGCCCTGAAATGCTGATAGATCTCTATGCTCGGACGAGTGAGAGGCCAATTCGCACGGCAACCTCTCAAATTCGCGCGGTTTGTGTGCATAACGCGCGATCCCGGTGGCGATCACCACGCGCCTGCCATCAATCGGTTCTCCGTCTTGCGTTATCAGGCGGAATCCTTTGCCCGTTCGTTCGATCAGCTTTACGCGACGCGGATCGACCTCCGCCACGGCGTGCTCCTGAAACCATCGTCCGTATGCGATGAAGCTGTCGAGCGGAACCGGACGAGGCAGGTTCAGATCGGCGTCAATAGCAAAGTGACCGAGAGTAAGTTGATTGTTGGGATCCGAAAGATGGCAGGCGTCCCACGACGAACGCAGCATCATGCCGGCAGGCATCTGCCGTTCCCAGAATTCCATCGTGCGGCCGAAAACCTTGACGTCGATCCCGGCGGCTTTCAGGTGCGCGGCAGCAGAGAGTCCGTAAGGACCGGCACCCAGGATTACAACCCCCCATTCTTTCATTGGTTTCTCCTTTTTAAGGCGCGACTGTGCTCCCATTCGGGGAATCAGGTCGGGCCGATCTGGTTTGTGTTTTCAACCGAGCCGGCGAAAGCTTCCATGAGATCGCACAACGGTCACGCGAAGAACCCGTAGGCGGCTTCACCGAGTACCCGGGTGGCGAGGATCGGCAGCCTCCTTAAAATTTCGGCTGCCACGCTACGTTTGCCGGTCAGTACTTCCGAGCTGATTTGACCAGGCGCACGCGGATAAAAGGAAAAGGCAATTGGGGAGAGTTTTGCCCCCAGCTCCTTCTTAAACCGCATCAGGCCATGGTTGCGGACATCGGTCCGCCCCAAATCGACGATGCCTTTCCGCCCAGCAAACTCTTCGATAGCGGTCCAGAACAGCAAGTGATTTGCACAGGACTGGCGGCCGGCGCGGCGAGCGCCCCATTTGTAATGAACCGAGTTCTCATCAGTAAGAAACACTGCGCACGCGACGTCCTCTTCGTTTTCTAGTGCGATCCAAACTTCAAGATTTCCCGTGCGCGCAAAGATCTCGTGAAGCAGTCTGAAAAACCGCCAGGGTTGGGGCGGAACACCCTGTCGACGCCGGCTTTCGAGTTGAAGTTTGTAAAAGCGGCGGACATACGAGAGCTCGTGCCCGCGGTCTATCCGAATATTGCGTTGAACGGCCCGCTTGACATTGCGACGAAAATTGATGGCGAGGCCACGCTCTAGCACCCCCGACGGGCAACCCAGTTCCAAGGTCCAGTTGGCAAAGCACTCGACTGTATGCCAAGGCCGAGGCGCTTTGATGCCGCGTATTTCGTAAGCGGCGTTCTGAGGACCTTGAAGTGTAAGAGCGGCCAACAGCTCGTGAGCGGCTTCTCCGTTCAGCGCGAGAGGGGCACACGTATCAGAGAAGGGCAACGAGACGAACCGTTGACCAAACGGGCTCCTGGCGCGCGCTAGCACACACCCTGCTGTTGGCATGCCACTCCCGCTGATAAACGCGAGCGAAAAGGAAAAGCCGTAAGCGCGGGAGAGAAGCTCTATCCACGATTGGTGGTGATAGAACGAGACTCCTGGAGCATTATCAATCAGCCACTCCCATTTCACTTTACTCTGGTCAAGAGGCTGCAACTGGAAGTTGGTTATGCCAAATTCATCTGCACAGTCGTATATCGGGATCTTGGTTGCTGCAACTTCCATCAAATTGCTTTGGTATTTGAACGACCGCACCCTTTGCGGCCGAGTGACATTCCCGTTCTTCGCTCCGATGCTCAGGATATTGATTAGCAAAAGGTTTTATTTAAAGCTTAAGGCTAAGTCAAGCAGAATTAGCAATGTTTTAATTGTTAAACGATATTGTTACACTTTATAACTATCTAAATTTATGTATACTACTCCGTGACAAGTGAATCCACTTTTAAGCGAGGATTAAAGAAAGAAAAAGCTAACCGAGTGGCGTAGCATGGTTAGTTACCAAGCCGCACCGGAAAAGCAGCGTGTCGGACAAACATCCGCAGGGAATTCAGAGCGCAAATCTATCCCGATGGATGCTACGCCGGGGCAGCGTTTACTCCGTTTCAACAAATGCGAGCGATTCGGGTCCTGGGAACTCGCGAGATTCGCCCTGGGGTTCAATTCAGCATGCGATTCACTCGGCTCAGGCGACGGACCCTAGCGACACGATTGTGGGGGAAGCTGAGAGATACAATGAGCGGGTGGCAGCCATCTAAATCTGGAGGACCCGGCAAACCCATCACTTTTACGACAGACAATTACTCGCTCGTCGCCCTCGAATCCGGAGCTTCGTCGCTGAACGCAACGATATGTACAGGTCGAATGGGTCCGAGCGAGGCTCCCACGGCAGCAGGTCCTAGCGCCTGAAATTCGACCACGGGTTTCCTCATGCGGATGCGTTCGACTTCCATCTGACGGTGGTGTCCCGCTTGATCGGCATTGGGATGAATCTGCCCGAAGTTTGCATGACTTTGACGGCGTGTCTCGCCCGCAAAACAAGCCCTACGATATTGCAGCCATCCAGTATCGCTGAGCTGCCCCGCTTTGGCAACGGAGTGCGAAAGCCTACATGAGCCCGTCAGCAATGTCTTGTATTCCTCTTACCGCCACCGACGGTAAGAGGAATAAACCGAGAAAGCGCCTTTAAGCAGCTACGCATCCTATATAACGACGCATCTGACGGGATCAGCTCAGCTCAGACGCGTATGGAGGCATCGTCGCTCCTTACCGGCGATTCCCTATTACTTGATTATCGCTATCTGTATCAATATGGCACTATCAATATGTCTTGATGCTTGGTTGATAATTACACATGTTTATCTTATGTATTAATACTTGACTATAGTTATTTTTCTTTGCTATATATTTATCCTTAGTTTCAAGCTGTCAAACATGCCGTACCAATCTTTATTATGATTAAGGAGCCGCACAAAACACTGCGCTTGGCCGCGCTTGTCGTTCTCCTCGGCTGTGGCACCCAAACTAACCGAGGGGATGTTCCATCGGTTTCGCCACGTGCCGCGATGTCTCCGGAATATTGTATCGCAGCGGCCATCTCCAATCCGTCCGTGGATGACGAGAGCAATTATCGCATCGAACCAAATGACGTGCTCAACGTCGAGTTCTACTTGAGTCCCGAGTTCAACGACGAGCAAGTCGTCCGGCCTGACGGGAAAATCAGCCTACGTCTGGTAGGCGAAGTACAGGCGAAAGGACGGACCCCTGCAGAGTTAGCGCAGGACTTGGATAAGGCCTACGCGCATGAGTTGTACTCGCCCGGCGTTACTGTTCACGTGAAATCCACGCCCGGCAGGCTCGTTTACGTTGATGGGCAGGTCGCGCATCCGGGCGCTTTCGCAATGCCGCCTCGAATGTCCGCCCTGCAGGCGGTGGCTGAGGCGGGTGGCGTTACCGACAATGCCGCCTTTGCGAACACGATCCTGATTCGACGCGACGCCTGCGGGACACCGGCAGGAATCAAGCTCGACCTAGCGAGCGCGCGCAGCGGTTCCGGTCCCGACCAGGATCCAGGCGTGGCGCCTGGCGACATCATTTATGTACCGCGGAGCAAAATCGCGGACCTCGACCTGTTTGTGAAGCAGTACGTCAAGGACCTGATACCGGTGCAGCCCTATCTGCCATTACCACTCTGAACTGAGGAGGGGCTTTATAATGGGAAATGATCTTGAAGCGTGGCTCGAGTTGTTCTTCCGGCGCCGTCGCGCATTTGCTTACGGTGTCGGCTCGGTCATGCTCTTTGTGACCCTAGCCTCGTTCCTATGTCCGCCGTTTTATGCGTCGGATGCAGAGATTTTGCTGCAGCAAGACCGTGCCCAATTGCTCGTCTCTCCGAATCTTGAAGCTGCACAAATCACTCAACCGGCAGTCGTCAACACGCCGCCAGGCGAACAAGACCTGAACTCCGAAGTGGAACTGCTGACGAGCCCGTATTTGATCGAGCGGGCGACCGATGGCCTCGTGCCCGCGAAGAACGGAGTTGTCGAGGAAGTTTTCGAACGCATCTCGGAAGGACTGAATATTCCCAGCTATCTCTACTCGGCATTGCACGGCACGCAGCTTCCAACCGCGCGACAGCAGTGGGAAAAGAGACTGGGGAGTCATCTGACGTGCGAGTTGCTGAAGCGGTCAAACATAATAGCAATTAGATTTACAAGTCATAGTGCCCGGTGGTCGCGAGATTTCCTCTCGAGACTAATCGACCGCTATCTTGAGTTCCGCGCCACCATGTCACACGACCCCCAGGCAGAGCATTTCTTTCACCAGCAGGCTGATCTGCTCAAGCTGAAGCTCTCGGTGTCGGAAGACAACCTGCGAGCGCTAAAGGTTCAGACCGGCGTGATCGACGTGCAGGATCAGGACAAGGCACTAGTTGACCAGCTATCCGCATTTCGAGCGCAGTACCGCAACAACCAGTCGCAACTGGCCGGCACTAATCAACGTATAGACTACCTGAATCGGGAATTGACCAGCTACCCGGAGCACGTTGATGCCGAAACCAAGATCGTGCAAAACATGGCGCTGCAGACCCTGAAGCCGCAGGTCTTGCAACTTGAAGCCGAACGGGCCGAATTGGTCAGCCGTTACCGGCCCGATAGCGAGCGAATCAAGTCCATTGACGCAAAGCTGCAGGCGGCCAAAGCGGTGTTGCATCGCGAGGACGCCAGGGAAGTGCAGGAGGTTAGCTCGACTATCAATCCCACATGGCAAAGCCTCTCGAGTGAACTTGCCGAAGCCAAGGTGACCTCAACCGGCATTGGTGCGAGCCAGATGGACCTCGCCAAGGAAATTGCTGACTACGAACTGCAGTTGAACCAGTTGACGAACGTCGGCATCGAAATCGATCGGCTTCAACGGCAAGTTGATACCGATAAAGAGGCGTATCTTTCCTATGTGCGCAAAGGCGAAGAGGCGCGCGCTGCCGACGCCCTGAATCTAAATAAAATACTCAATGTTAGCATCGCGGCTCCGCCAACTCTGCCCGTCGAGCCGATGTTTCCAAAAATGCCGATTAACCTCTTCGTGGGCATGCTCCTTGGTTTCGCTGGGGGTGTAGGTGCGGTGCTGTGGAGCGAACTCCGCGATGAACGGGTGTTTTCCGCAGCGACGATTACCAAAGTTAGCGGCTTCCCGACAGTAGCCATCCTGAAATCTACGGCAAATTAAGATGTACTACCGTTACTACGGGCTAAACGCCCCCCCCTTCGCGGTAACTCCAAGCCAGGGTGGTTCGATGTATATGGGCTCCGCCCATCGCGAAGCCTTTGCAGCACTGCAGTGGGGCCTCCGCGATCCGAACGGGTTTGCGCTTATCGTGGGAGAACCCGGCACTGGCAAGACCTCCCTCGTATTTTCCCTACTCGAAAATCAGCACCAGGGCATTAGGATAATCAATCTCTCACAGACGTGGTCGTTTGCAGAGATTTTGGATTCGATCGCAGCCGAACTTGAAATTAACCGGCCAAACGCCAGTGCTAACGAATTGGCCCGGCTCATCACACGAAGAGTGAACTCCCTCAGCACGCGACTGGTGTTGCTCTTCGATGAGGCACAGGCCTTGGACAATTCTACCCTTGAGCAGTTGCGTTTGTTCGCCAACTGCTTCGTAGATGCGTCAGCGCTGATGCAGATAGTCTTCATCGGCCAGCCGGAGTTGCTGGATCGCTTGAAGCAACCAGCGCTCCGCGCCTTGGACCAGCGAATTGCCACGCGCGCCGAACTGCTCCCGCTGCCGCCCAGCGAAGTGCGCAAATATGTAGAGCATCGCCTGCTCGCAAGCGGTGGTTCGGTCCATAAGCTTTTCAGCATGGCAGCCTTGCGCAGCCTGGTTCGCAATGGCGTGCTTGTACCCCGTGAAATCAACCTCATATGCCACGGTGCCCTGATCCTCGCGTATGGGGGCGGTAGGCGCCGGGTGACCGCTGGGCTGATTCGGGAGGCGCTCAGACACTATCATGGTCCGCAAGGGTCGAGTGGCGGGTTGTTCCGTCGCTGCCGGAAGTACTTCAAGACAACGCGGCTGCAAACGGCGACAGTGCCGATTCTTGTCGGAGCAACCCTCAGCTCATTACTCTTGCTGCCCCGCGCAACCGCAAATCTGCACGACGAACCAGTAAATCTCCGTCCTGCGAAAGACGCGCCTCGTGTCGCTGCGAAAAGCGTTTCTGAAAATCTCGCCGCGTCAAGCGGTCTGCCGCTAATCACCGCACTTGATGCGCACTCATTGGCTGCCGTCCCAGAGCTATTGTCTAGCCCAAATAGGACTCCCGAAAATAAACACAACGTACCTCGCTCAGTTGTCGTCGAGGACGGCGACACCATAAGCAGTCTGGCACAAGTCAATCTGGGATCTGATGACCACGAGGCAGTTCAACGGTTGGTGAAAGCCAATCCCCTACTTGCCGATCCTAACCTGATATACCCGGGACAGACTGTCTTCCTGCCAGCCGATTCCGAATGAGAGAGGAACATTAGTTTGACAAAATTTTTCGAGGCCATGAAGCGCGAGGCGCTTGAGCCGCAGGTGCACGAAGAGTTACCTGTGCAACATTCGCACACGTCCTCGCCGGATCTGCGCACGCTAAATCGGTCTGAGAGATTGGCGCGAGTTGACGCACCCTCGGACAACCTGGTCCCACCGGCTCTCGCTCGCTTGAAGGGGATACATCGGATAACAGAAAGCTTTGCAGGTGTCGCCAGCGTCTTGGGCGACGCGCGGCTGGTAATCGCAGGATGTGCAGTGAGCGACGGCTGCTCGTCGGTAGCGGCCGCAATTGCGCTTGACCTCACACAGCGCCTCAACGTGCGGACGTTGCTGGTCGACGGAAATATCTGCCGCCCGCGAATTCTGAAGATGTTTGCGAATCGAAAGACGCCAATTCTCGCACTGGAAGCCAAGACTGTCATGCAACTGCAATCAGAGCAGGGAATTATAGTTCGTTCCAGCAACTGGGCGAAGCTGGAAGTCGCTACTATCACCTCTGCGTTGGAGACAGGCGAACCTCCGTCCCTTGAAGAGTTGAATGATCGCGTCAGGGCCTTTCCTGCCGCAGTGATCGATTTGGGAGCCGTGCGCCTCGATCCACGCACGCTGCCGCTGGTACGTCCGGACGACCCGGTGTTGCTGGTAGTTCGCTCCGGATACACGGAACGTAGCGACTTGTTGGCTACTATCAACCTTTTCTCCAACATTGGAAGACCAGTCAGGGGACTCGTCCTGAACGCTACTGAATCCGCAATTCCGCAATGGATCCGGCGCTTGTTCGTTAAAAATAAGGAAGGATTAAAAGCATGGACACGGCCTCTACAGAACTGACCGGTAGCCCCAATCAGCTTCCGGCGACTGACTCGGAGAAGCGGCTGCGGGCACTAGCAGTAGTAGGCTTGGGCTATTGGGGACCAAATTGGGTGCGGAATCTGTGCCAGGCGCGTTCGGCCGAACGCATCATCTGCTGCGATTTGTCGCTTGAACGGCGGAGGCGAATTCAACAACTCTATCCTAACGTCGAACTCACTTCGGACCTGAACGATGTACTGAGCGACTGCGAGATTAAGGGAGTCGTAGTTGCGACTCCGGTCAATACGCACTACGAAATTGCAAAACAATGCCTTAGTGCAGGCAAATCAGTTTTGGTTGAAAAACCGCTCGCGACATCCCAGGCCGAGGCAGCGCGACTGGTTGACCTGGCACGCGAACGCGGCAGAGTTCTTATGGTCGGTCACACCTTTGAATACAGCGCTCCGGTGGTGAAGGCGCGTGAAGTGATCGAATCAGGCGAGCTCGGAGAGATACTGTACATTAGCTCCATTCGAGCCAACCTGGGGTTATTCCAGCATCATGTGAACGTAGTATGGGATCTGGCCACGCATGACGTCTCGATCATCCTCATGCTTCTGGGTCAGATGCCTGAACGGGTGAGCTGTCACGGTAATAGTCATTATCGAACCGGCGAGGAGGACGTCGCTCTGCTCTCGCTCTACTTCCCCGATAACGTAATGGCGTTTGTACATGCGAGCTGGCTCGACCCCAACAAGATTCGGCGAATGACGGTTATTGGCTCGCGCAAGATGCTGGTTTACGACGATACAGCGACCCAGGAAAAGATTCGCATTTATGACAAGGGAGTGAATGTAAGCCGCTACTACGATACTTATGGAGAATTTCAGTTTTCGTATCGGTACGGCGATATCAACATTCCGCGCATCGAGGAAAACGAACCGCTGAAAATCGAGTGCGATCACTTCGTTGAATGTATAAAGTCAGGCGCTGACGCCAAACACTGATGGATTTAACGGGTTGCGTGTAGTGAGTGTGCTGGAAGCGGCAAACAAGTCTCTGCGCGGCGGCGGGCAGACCTGCCCGATCGATAAGATCATCGGTTGGTAAGATGACGCAAGCTGATTTTGGACCCAACGTATGCATCGCGTCCAACGTGCGGCTGGGAGAGCGTGTGCGCTTGGCGCCATTTGTCAATCTGTACGGATGCGAAATCGGTGACGACACGAGAATCGGCGCGTTTGTCGAGGTGCAAAAGAACGTGCGCATCGGCCGTCGGTGCAAAATCTCCACCCACAGTTTTATCTGCGCAGGTGTGAGTATCGAGGATGAAGTGTTCGTTGGCCATGGCGTAGTCTTCATCAACGACCGGCGCCCGCGAGCTACCAATGAAGATGGAACGCCTCAGTGTGAAGAGGATTGGCAGCTCGAACCGACAATCGTCCGCCGGCGCGCCTCGATAGGAAGCGGAGCAATTATCATGTGTGGAGTCGAGATCGGTGAGGGGGCATTAGTGGGGGCCGGCGCGCTGGTTACTCATAATGTCCCGCGCGGCGCGGTTGTTTGCGGTATTCCCGCTCGCGCTGTGATGCTTTCGAGTATCAGACAGGAGCGGCAATGAAGATAAAATTCGTCGATCTGGCCGCGCAGAACGCGGAAACAAAAACCGACGCGGAGGCCCTGATCGACCAGATACACTGCTCCACCTCTTACGTAGGTGGTCAACAGGTCTCAGCTTTCGAGAGCGCGTTTGCCGAGTTCATTGGCGTGAAGCACGTGGTCGGCATCAGCAGCGGTACAGATGCACTGCGGTTGGCCCTGCTGGCCCTCGGGGTGCGGCCCGGAGACTCCGTCATTACCACCCCGATGACGTTCATTGCCACGGTTGCGGCGATAGTCCAAACAGGAGCGCGCCCGGTATTCGTCGATATTGATCCTGTCACTGGCAATATCTGCTCATCGTCTGTAGCCCGATATCTTAAGGGCCACGGGCACGAGGCTATTCGCGCAATCCTTCCGGTTGATTTGTATGGCCTGCCGGCTCCGCTACAAGAACTTCGCGAGCTGGCATCCGCGCACGGGCTCAAGCTGGTTGAAGATGCGTGCCAGGCTCACGGCGCTAGCATCCGGATTCATAACAATTGGAAAATGGTTGGCGGAGCGCTAGCTGACGCGTCCTGTTTCAGCTTCTATCCGGGAAAGAACCTCGGGGCCTGGGGAGAGGCTGGTGCAGTCGTGACCGATGATGATGAATTAGCCGAAAGTGTTTTGCGTTTGCGGGATCACGGCAGAACATCGCATTACACACATGATCTGCTCGGCTACAATGCTCGGCTGGATACGCTCCAAGCAGCCGTGCTAACCGCGAAACTACGCCGTCTGGCGGAGTGGAATCGCCGCCGCCGCGAAGTCGCTGATCTGTACCGTGAACTGCTGGCCGAGACCAACCTGGAGTTGCCTCATGAGCCCGAGGGCTACCGCTCCTGCTATCACCTCTATGTAGTTCGCAGCCAGGAACGTGACAAGCTGCGCGACGCCCTTGGCAGCGCCGATATCGCATCCGGCATTCACTATCCGGTGCCATTGCATCTTCAACCTGCGTGCAAATTCCTCGGCTATCAACGAGGTGACTTTCCGTATGCTGAGAAGCTTGCAGATACGGCTCTTTCGCTTCCGATGCATCCACATCTGTCTATCGATGAAGTAGAACGCGTAGCTGATGTGGTTCGACGAGTGGTACCCAGGGAGGAAGCCTGACGATGTTTGCGGGGGAGCATCGTCGGCAAAAGGCGGTATTCGCGTCGGTAGACGCAGTCGCAGTGCTTTCCGCTTTCGGACTCGGTTCGCTGCTGGAACGCTGGGCGCACGCGACGCAACCTCATGCAAACGCAAATCTGCTGCTCGTCGCCGGCGGTGGGCTCGTGCTGCTGTGGATACGGGTATTTCACGCGTTCGACCTTTATCGTTTTCGCAGCGGTGGTCTCAACGAACTGTTCGGCGTGTTTAAGGCCAGTGCATTCGCGGCGGCGCTGACGCTCTTGCTGGGCTATATTGCCCATGTCTATGTGCACCGCCTGGTAATGACGGTCGGGTTCCTACTTAGCATTGTCTTTGTTATGCTCGGCCGCAAACTAACCCGCAGCTTTTTACGCCGGCTCTATACCGATCCCAAGATAGCAATTCCACTTGTAATTGCTGACTTCAATCCATTTGCGCAGCGCCTCTGCAAGCAGATTGCCAATGATCTAACTCAATATGAGGTGATCGGGTTTGTTGACGACTCCGCGGCTCTGGACGCTTCCTATCATGGGTATCCAGTTCTGGCAAGAATAGACGAATTGGGCACTCTTGCCGAGCGTCATCCTGGTCTCGAACTCATTGTTGCGAGCCCCGACGAATCTGTTGAGCGTCACGAGGAACTGATCCGGCTGTGTGAGGCGAACCGTGTGCGATGGCATGTAGTACCCCCGCTATTTCGCTCTCTGCCTAGCGCGCTGCATTTCGACCTTGCCGGTGGTGTGCCACTTGTTGGCCCGGTGTCGTGCAACATAGAAGGCCTCAACTTCGTCACTAAGCGACTGTTTGATATCATCGTCGCCGCCGCCATATTGCTTGTTATGTTACCGCTGGTAGCAATTGTTGCTATCGCAATCTGGCTTAGTGATGGACGCCCGATTTTCTTTCGGCAAAAGCGCATCGGAATCCGCGGCAGGCCATTCGAGCTGCTCAAGTTTCGAAGCATGCGAACAGGGGCGAGTGACGGGGCGCATCGCGAATATGTAGAGAAATGGATCGGGCAAAATGGGCACGCGGCAGAATTGAAGGGTCAGCAGATTTTCAAGCTGGTCGATGATCCCCGCATCACCAGAATAGGCAAAGCGCTGCGGCATCTGGCAATCGACGAATTGCCGCAATTGATAAATGTTTTGCGCGGCGACATGAGCCTGGTCGGGCCACGGCCTGCATTGCCCTATGAACTGGAACTCTACCAGGACTGGCATAGACGCAGGTTAGACGCACTACCTGGCATCACCGGCCTCTGGCAGGTAAATGGGCGCAACCGGTTAGGATTTGACGACATGGTCCGCCTCGATCTGGAGTACCTTAATGGCTGGAGTTTAACGTCAGATCTGAAAATCCTTTTTCGAACAATTCCCGCTGTTTTACAGGGACAGGGACACTAATAGGGAGAACTTTAAGTAATGCAAGCTGCTAAACCTCTGGTCGTCGGGGTGGGCGAAGTTGGGTCGGCGCTGGCGGCCGTTCTGGAAGCCACCGGGCCAGTGCTCGTTCACGACATGAAACCAGTTGACATCTATGAAGCCATTAGCGTGATGCACATATGCTTCCCGTATTGCAATTCCGAGCAATTCAAAAGTGCGGTGCGCACGTATATCCAGAGGTTCAATCCGCGCCTAGTCGTGATTAACAGTACCGTTTTACCTGGCACGACCCGAGATATCGCCAAAGCTACGGGAGCAGCGATTGCATACAGCCCGGTTCGAGGCAAGCACGTAAAGATGGCCGAGGACCTCAGGGGTTACACCAAGTTCGTTTCGGCACTAACCCCGGCAGTAACGCGACGGGCCGAACAGCACTTTCAGGCTGCGGGGATGAAGACCGCCGCGATGGACTGCCCCGAAACTCTGGAGTTGGCGAAGCTCGCCGAAACTACTTACTTCGGCCTCCAAATCACCTTTGCCCAGGAATTGAACCGCTTTGCTTCGCGAGTCGGCGCTGACTACCCCGAGGCAATTAGGTTCTTTGAGGAGGTTGACTTCTTGCCAAAGCAGTCATATTTTCCCGGATTTATCGGCGGACATTGCGTGATCCCCAACATCAATCTGCTGCAACGCCTGGCAGCCTCTCCGCTTTTGCGGGTAATGCTTGAATCTAATGAACTTCGCAGGAGTGAGTTGGAGCTTGCGAAGGCGCCCGAAGTGAAATCAAACGGCGCGAGCCGCGACGCTGAATAGGTGTTCTGGTTTGCAGAGCTTACACAAGGCGTCTGCGGCTCCGACGATAGGATCTGCGCGCGAGCTAACGCATTCGTGCAGCAGGATCCGGTGAACCGTTAGGAATATTAATGACAACCTCGAGTCACGGCGACGCAGCGTTCTCCCTTCCGCGCGTTCGAGACGATACCTCAACTGCGCTGCTTCGCCTAATGCTCGCAGGAATAGTCGGGTTGGCGATCGCGAGTGCCGCATTGGATCCATTTGGCGGTGTGAGACTTGCAGTCCTCGGCATTGCTGGAACCGCTTTTCTCATTTGGAGTGCGATCTATACATCGCGGCACCACGAATGGCTGATTTTCGCCATCCTCATGATCGAGGTGCTCGCGTCCAGCAGTATATTGCCAGATAATGTTACTACAATAGGACGATACGGGCTGGAGGCTTTGTTCTGTTTGCCGATCGTCCCCTCTTTTTTGTGTTCAGATATCTGGCGGAGAGGCGGGTTTCGTCTCTTTTTCCTTTACATGGCATGGGGCTTGGTAACGGTCAGCTATTCCATATCGCCCGTGTTTTCGCTGGGTCGCATCCTCAACACGTCATTGCTCGTCGCCGCCGTCTGCCTTTGCGCGTCCGAAATAACGACCCATGAGGATGTGAATCGTGTGCTGGGTCGTGCTTTGCTCGCTTGCACGATAATCGTGGGCCTCTTATGTGTCGCCGCAGGCGTCCTGCCGGCGGCCGTCACCTGGCAGAGTGATGATATCGTCAACGAGTCCGGCCGCGTGCTTTTCAGCCGCGGTGGAATGCTGCGTTTCCAGGGTTTCCTTGGCTCTCCCAACCAGATCGGCGAGGTTATGCTGACTACCATGGCTCTTGCGTTGATCTATTGGAACGGCGCTTCAAAGCGAAGGAGAATCCTGCTGGCATTCGTAATGGTTCTCGCCTTGGGATTAATGGCACTTGCGGATTCGCGCACATCCGCTGCGGCAATCCTGGCTGGCGCAGCAGCTTATGCCATATTTAAATACCGATTTCGCGCGGTTCTAGTCTGCTTTGGACTGGCCTTTCTGCTGGTCATCGGCTTGATTCTCGCCGACCCAAAGGTGGGTAGCTACGTTAATCGTGACGTGACCAGCTTCACCGGCCGTTCAGATATTTGGGCTTATACCATCGACCAAATAAAGCACCGTCCGTTGTTTGGTTACGGCTATGAGGTCGAAGGTGCCATTCTAGATAATAAGTATTTTCCGCTTTGGTATGGCCCATGGGATAGTGGTCCGCATAGTTCGCTGCACGAGAACTACCTATCGCGAGCAGTGGGAGTGGGCGTACCGGCGGCGCTCTTGTGGGTTTTCATAATGCTGCGCCCGTGGGTAGTATTGTTCCGGCAGGAATGCGACCCGCTCGGTCTCAAACGGGTTGGTCTAATTGCTGTCCTGCCTATATTCATTCTCAATTTCGCCGAAAGTTCCGCCGGAGACTGCCGATACTCTGTAGGACTGCTCATGATGCTGGCTTGGGCGTTGGCCGAGAGACAACGGCTTGACCTGAATCAACGCAAACCGGTGTCTAAGACGATAAACCTGTTCGGGCCGATCGGCTGAGAAACGGGGTGACTTATAATGGAAGCTAGCAAGGGCCGGAGCCACGGATCGTAGGAAGGTCGCCAGTAGTGGATAGTTTGTCAACTTTGAAATCGCCGGAGAATCTTTCACGAACGGATCTTGGCGGCTCGCTTTTCAGTCGCGGAAATCGCGGACTCCGGAGCCACGGTCGGTATTGTTCAACAGCCAGGGAAGAGCACGGCTAACTGGAGTAGTGAGTTCGAATCGAACGATTCGTTCGCATTCTGGAAACTGGATGAGGGTTGGCGTGGTGAGTTGTCATCAGACATCGAGCAATCCAGGGTATGCGCCGAAAAGTACTTGTTCGAACAATACCTGTCAGAGCGACAGCGCCGTCCGCCAAGGCTAGACCTTTACTACGCGTTGAAGGGTCTCATACCACGTGCGATTCGCCACAGGCTTAATAGGTATGTGGTCACCATGCGTCCACCAATGCCATTTCCGGCTTGGCCTTACGAGGCTACTTTGCTCTCGCTCCGATGTTCTTGGCTAGAGGATGCCTTGAAGCAAATCGAGTTGTGAGGACGGCTGGTATGTTGGGTTTTGGCCAGATGGTTACGACTGTTGCATAGTGCTGACTCACGACGTGGAAAGTCGTGCCGGCCTCTATCAAATAGCCAAAATGGCAGAGGTCGAGCGTAAGTATGGTTTTCGGTCGGCCTGGAATATTCCGCTCGGGCAGTTCCGTATAGATTGGGCTGAACTTGAAATAATGCGCCGCGCAGGCTTCGAATTGGGTGCCCACGGCCTGGCTCATGACGGCCGCCTGTTCCGCTCTGACGAAGACTTTCGCGTTCTTGGACCTGAAGTCGAGCGTCTGGCGCGAGCACATGGCCTGCGCGGCTTTCGTTCCCCATCTACTTTGAGGCGGATGGAGTTGCTTCGTACGATGGATTTCGATTTCGATTCGAGCTTCGCTGACACTGACCCGTATGAACCACAGCCGGGCGGATCATGCAGTACGTTCCCTTTTTTCATGGGGCATATGGTCGAATTGCCGTATACGCTGCCTCAGGATCACACATTGATGAATCTGGTTGGCCGAGACGCGAGCCGTACCTGGATCGAGAAAGCCGAATGGCTCTCGTCAATAGGTGGAATGATCCTGACGTTGACACACCCTGACTATAGTGGAGATCCGCCCGCACTGAATGAGTACGAAGAATTGCTTAGGTATTTAAGCCAGGTCGAGCGGGCGTGGCGCGCGCTTCCATCGGAAGTCGCAGCTTGGTGGCGGAGACGCTCCGCGATGCGGCTCGAATCAAATGGCCAAACAGCTCGAATCGCTGGCGATGGCGCTACTGCTGCGTCCGTAAAGCTTCTGAGCGCCGACCCTCTTATGGCCGCTTGGCGATCCGGCCTGCTAGATCCGCGGCGCGATTAGACCACAAGTGGGAAACGAGTTTCGCTTCTGTTAGTGATTCGCGGGTGTGCTATGCATCGCCGGGTTGGGACAGCCGTAGCGGCTAAGGCTTGCCACTAAGCGATGAGAGCACGATACCTAGGTTCAAACCGTCACTGTACTACGATTTCAGAAGTTATTCCAAGGAGGCAAAATCATGGGCGTAATTGTTAGAGGGCGGGTAGTGATCGCAATAGTGCTATTGGTCGGTGCGCTTCCCGCTGGCGCCGCTAACCGATCTTCTCCGCTGCGCGCGTCCGCAAACTTCGATGCGACGGGTAAAATCACCAGCCAAGTGCCCAAGGGGTGGATCAGTTCCTCCTCTTATGATCAGGCGAAGGGCACACTAGTGATCGGCTTTGCTACGGGCCTCTTTTCAACAACGCCCAGTTGCACAATCAGTAATCAGGGAACCCGTATATCCGGGAAGCAATCACCGGATCTGTCCTTTGATGCTTTCCCGCAACCAGTTTCAGCGTACCCAGATGGCGTCGTAATTCTCAACTCAATCACGCCAAGAGGAGATTCTCATTCGCTGCCGGCGTCTGAAGTCGTTTGCGTGGGAACACCGTGAGGTTAGAGCCCAAGGAAGCCTTGGGCGGTCAGCTGCGATACAGTGCAACACCTGCCGTAGTGTAGGCTGTAGCAGCCCTTGGGGTCCTCTCGGTCCTGACGAATATAACGCCTGCAGCGGCGTCATGCTCAGTATCTCAGTGGTCGCAGACCAGCACAGGGAACAGCGCGGACATCTGTCACCAACGCCGAAAAGCTTTTAAACAGTTCGCTAACTAGGCATCCGTGCGCTGGAAAGGGTTTGGACGTCTCTCGAAGCGTCAGAGAATCGAGGCCGAACTCTTCGACCAGGAGCTCAAGCGTGAGGCTCTAATCTAAATCCTTTCGCGTTACTCCGCCAGCCCTGTCACTCGCTGCCTGCGGTTTACGCGCTCTCAGTGATATTCGAAGGCGCCGATATCGTACGCCGGTCCCTGGGGCCGCAATACTCCGTCATAGTCATGTGTAACTGGCGATAACGCCTGGCCAGCATTGATCATTGGCGAAGACGAGCTCAAATGGAAGTTCAGTCCACTCAGATTGACGAATTTGGGATTTTCATTGATGTACGTCGCGTTACTGCCGTAAGTGCCGGGCATCGAACCATTCGACATCCACATAACGTTGTGGGTCGCCGTGAAGTTGCTCGAACTGCTGTCTGCTGCGAGATAGTTGTCGCCTCCGTTTCCGACGTCACAGAAAATATTGTTGATAATTTGCGTCGCCGGAACGTTCTTTATCAAGACGACCCCTTCCTGGGTCACATTATCCACCGTGTTGTTGAAGAACTGCAGACTCGTGATGGTCGAACCTCCATCGCCATCGACCAGCAGCCCCTGATACATGTTCACGAAGACATTGTTCATGAACAGCAGATTGCTGACTTTGCCAGCGAAGTTCTCCACCATGCCGATGTGATTGCTGCCGCCGCTCGGACTGGTGCCCGGAGCCGGCCACTGGCACCAGTTGGAATCGAAGGTCATATTGGTCGCCGGACCCCAACTCTGAAAACAATCGGTGTGCGGATTGGGATTATATTGGCTGCCAGGAACCGGGATATTCTCGATGAGTATTACTGCGGAACACGTGCCCGTTGCCGAAGAAGCGCAACCCGTCGGCGTCGGCGCCATTCCGTGTGTAGCAGTTCGGCGGGTACTGCAAGGTGCCGCTGACAGTGTTGTAGGCAACGAGATTGTTTTGCCCCTCGATCTGCGCCCCCGCCATCTCGTCCCGGATAAAGCTGTTGTGGCTGATGATGTTATTAGCGGTGCCGGTCGAATTGGGATTGCCGTTGCCCGACACGTAGATCCCCTGGGCGCACAGGTCGTGAATATTGTTTCTGCTCACGGTGTTGTCGGAACCAATCAGGTAGATCCCCCAGGCCGTCTGGTCAGTCTGGTTATGGTTGGTGATATCAAACCCGACAATGTGAATATAGCTGGCATTGACCTGAAACCCCTGCATTGTTACCGTCGCACCAGCTAGAGCCTGGAACGTAATTGGCCTGCTGTTCTGGCCTGATCTCGATACTCTCACGCGCTGGTTGTAATTCCCCGCGAGAACGATTGCGGTGTCCCCCGGTTGCATCACATTGGCGGCGTGCTGAATGGTCGCCCACGTCGAGATTTGGGACGTACCATTGTTTGAATCACTACCTGTCGGGGAAATGTAGTAGGTGATTCCAGTTAGGGTGAGAGTTGGGCTGAGGACTGGGCGTAGAGGTAGCGGTCGGGGTTGGCGTGGGTGAAGACACCCCGGAAAGCACTACCAATGCTCCTGCGTTGCTCGCCGCCTGACTGACCGTACCTATCTGATTTCCGGTGGGTTGAACCGGCGCCATGGTCAGGTCCCCCATGCCGACGCCTATTCCCCAGCCGGTGGCACGAAATGACCAATGTTGAGACATCTTAGCCGGAGGTACAACAGGTGCACCCGAAGCAATAGCGAAGAATCCGCTCACGGTAACGGCGGCGCTCCCGTCAGGAATCTGAACAGATGGCGCGACCACATAATTCGAGCTGGCAACACCTTGGCCGCTGTTAGCAACAATGCTACCGACTCCCGCGTAATCTGCTATTCCGGCTTCGGCATCGTTGCCACTATCGAAGTACCATGTATACTGAGTCGGTTCTGTCGACAGATTGAATATGGCTTTGCTGTATACTGCCTGGGCAATCGAGCCATTGTAATTGTCCCGCCGGATCAGCATCCATTCGGGAGGCGCCGTTAGCGTCAGATCCGTACCGCCACGAACCGCAAGCTGGGCGATGAGGACGTCACCTGCTGCCATTCCCGACGGCTGCCCTAGCGTCAAGCTACTACCGCCACCTAGATCGGTACTCGCTGCGGTTATAGACCGCAACACTATTCCTGACGACGTTTGTGAAGCGGCGACGCTCGCGAATCCGACAATGGTCGCGGCGCAAGCCATCAATTGCACAACTCTTGTTAGGCTTAGCGCATAGCGGCTGACTCCAAGTTTTATTTCTCTCTTCACCTTTCCCCCCGAAAGAACACGGCGCACCTGTGTGCGCATCAACGATTCTCGCAAAACGTGATCAGAGCCGGTCGAACTGCAAGGGTCGCTCGATGTTGAGATCGGCTCTCTGGCATAAACTCGAATCGATTGCCTCGACTCGAGAATTTTCGCGCCCCAAGCTAGCCTCTAAGGAATATCGATGCAATAGTTAGCTGCTCGCTGATATTGTCCTAATTTGAGATCGATGAGGTGCTAGTGCGACATCAGGACACTACCGGCTCACTCTCGCGCGAATCCGTCGACTACGCCCGAAGACCGGATCCGTCCCGTGGCTCGCCGCTCGTCATTGTAAGCAGTCGCTCTGCAAGTCCGACGTGGTGTCGTCATTTAGCATTTGATTCTCACGACTTCTTCGAACGACAGTTCCTCGCGGGTGTGATCGTACAGCTTGGCAGTTCGCGACTTCGGGATTCGTGATGGTCTGGAAGGGCTCCAGCGTGCCCCCGTTCGGAAATAGCTCAACCCCCGTCGCACCAAAGGTGTGGCAGCAAGTGGAATGGGGTAGACTGGGTTAGACCGGCACCTCAGCCCGGCGCTTGATCTTGTGCAGCATATAGAATCTGGACATTGCACTTGCGCCGAGCCGGTCGCTCTTGCCTCTGTTTCTGAATAGCGGGCCGTTCTTATCACGGCAAATGCGTCACCTGGTGCGACGCTGAGCGTTGCGTCAGTACTGGCCGGCATTTGCAGCTTTCATAGGGGGCCGAATACTCGCGATCGGCGAGCGAGCTAACGCTGAATCAGCAGACTGCGAATAAATCTAGGATCGATTTCCTGCGATGGGTCGAGTTCGGCCAGATCTTCTTCCAGCATATTGAGACACGAGTTGACAAAACCCTCGCTGCGGGATCGCAGGTTTGGATCCAGTCGAGTCTCCAAGACCAGGCGCACCGATTGCTGAAACTGCTCTGACAAGCGCGCTGGCCGGCTGGCCGTCATGATGGCGTTGCGTGCCTCACGCAAGCGCGCGGCTTCGAGCGGCTCCAGCATTAGCCGCGCATCGAGACACTGACGCGTGAGCATCGTCAGCAAAATCTGGCTGAGCCGGATCTCGTGGCCGGCGATATTTGCACGAAAGCGAGCCGAAGCGATATCCAGCCCCACCAGCGCCTTGAACAGGGCGGGAACCACGTCGAGTTGCTCCAATATGACGTAGCTAAGATGCAGATCATGCATTGAGCGAAAGTCCCGCATCGCCGCCGAACCATTACGGTCCAGTCCACCATAAAATTGCGGCTGCCGCTGAAGGAAACCGGCCAGTGCCTCGCGATAGGGCGAATCCAAATAAAGGATCTCGCGCGGGCGTTCGCTGGTCAGCCCGAGTTTGGACATCAACGCCGCGGCGCGCTTGCGCAGATCAATGGTGAGGCTAACACCGAGCCTGAACAGCAACTGGAGATGGGTCGCGCGCAAGTGTTCGATCGCAGCGGCGAGGTCGCCTCCGGCGAGATTCTCAAGGCCGAGGTTGAGGTAATTGTGGGTCATCTCGACCGCGACGCGCACCGCCTCCGGGTCGCCGAAATCGACCGAGCGCGCCACCAGTACCTGATTCGACACCATCGCCATTTCACTACGTAACTGCCGCTGGCCTTGAGCGGCGAAGCCGGCGGTTAGCGCGGTATTGAACAGCGAATTCTCGGCCACGCTGGAAACCGGAGCCAGCTCCGGCGGTATCGAACCATTGGCGTCGAGCGCATCACGCAGCGGCGGTACATACTGTGAGCGGAGTTCGAGAAATTTCTGTGGATTGAGATAGCTGAACAACGCTTGCGCGTCGTAGTAATCGGGAAACCCGTGATCGGCAAGGCGCGCGCTGCGAAATTGATAGGCCTGTTCTTCGAGTTCGGCCTCGACCCCCCAATAAATCTCCTCCATTAACGCGGCGAAGTAATTGTAATCCCGCTCGAATGCTTCTTCCAGAAACTCCAGCAAGTACTGATGAATCGTGTCGTAGCGAATCGATTCTATCAGGTAGTGTTCGTCAAATTGAACAAAGCGATTCGACGGCGCATCAGGGACGTCCTGAGGCGCGTCGAGCCGATGCACCCGGATGTATCGGCGTAGGAGCAATGATACCAGTTCGAGATCGATCCCCATCAGATTATCGGCGAGCCGCTTGCGCCCGCCTTCGGAAATCGCCTCGATCCATTCACGCATCCGGGACAGATTAGGCTGGTCCTTATGCCAGCAATCGAGATCAAACAACCAGCGAACCTGTTCGGGAATCGCGAGACTCAGCAGGTCGCCCGCATCTGCGACGCCGATCTCCTTGAGCGTGTAAAAAAGCGTCTCAGGAGCGAATGAACGGACCAGCCGCTCAGCCTCGGGCGACGATAGAATCAGATCGCGCTTTTGGCGTGCGGGCAGACCGTAGAGAAATTCGAGTTTCTCCTGAAATGGTAGATCGAGGAAGTCTTCTTGCCTGACCGTGCCCATACACCCAACAAACGTGAGACAGCCTTCAGCATCATCCTCATAAGCACACGCTAAAGCCTGCGTCCACCTCGATTCGAAAGATATCTTTGCATTTTCCGCTGGATCAAGCCGCATACGCAAACCTGACCACCGGCTATGTGCTAGCTTAGCATGAGTGAAACGAGACCGCATTGCCGCGCTCCCCGCGGTCGCGCGGATTCCAGTTGCGATGACGATCGCGGGGAGTGATCCGAGCGGCGGCGCCGGATTGCAGGCGGACCTCAAGACATTTGCCGCGCTTAAGGTTTATGGCCTCTCGGTAATAACCGCAGTCATCGCGCAGAACAGCGCGCATGTGGCGCGGGTGCAAGCGGTCGAACCCGATATGGTCGCCGCTCAGCTCGAAACTGTCGTTGCGGAACGAATGCCCGACGCGCTCAAAATCGGTGCGCTGGCCTCAGCCGCGGTCACAAATATTGTCGCAAAGAGCGTGGAATCGCTCGGATTGCCTGCACCGGTGCTCGATCCCGTGCTGGTTGCCAGCAGCGGAACACGCTTGCTCGAAACCGCCGGCGAGCGCATTTTGCGCGCGCGACTAATCCCGCTGGCCGCGGTAGTGACGCCGAATATTCCCGAAGCTGAGATCCTGAGCGAAATAAAAATCGATGGGCTGATGGCAATGCGCCGCGCGGCCCAAGCGTTGCACAGGCTCGGCCCGCGGTCGGTGTTGATAAAGGGAGGACATTGGCCGGCAACGCTTGGCGATGGTCATCGACCGAAGGCGGTTGATTTGTTTTTTGATGGCCGCCGCTATATCGAATTCGCCGCCGCGCGAATTCCGGGTGAGGGTGCACATGGAACGGGCTGCGCCTTGTCGGCCGCGATTGCGGCATGGCTGGCACGGGGGATCGAGCTCGAAACGGCGATCAATCGCGCAAAACGCTTTACCACGCGCGCGTTAAAAAATGCACTTATGCTCGGGAATGGCCGCTGGGTGCTCGACCATTTCGCGCGCTGAGCCGTGCTTTTTGCTCGCCGAGCCTCGCTCGCAGGGCAAAAAATCCCGCGTCGCGCGGGCAAGTGAGCTATACTCGTACGGTAGCTCAGCTAATCGGTTAGTCGGGATTACTCTTGAGGAATGGTGCCGCCGGCCGCCCCAAAAAACAGGCTCAGAACCCACGCCCGCCGATCATCCAAGGCGAGCGCTGCCAACACAACCGTGATGGGGGTGGAACTTTCCAGACCAGATAAAATGTTTTGGCCCGACGGCGGCGATGGCAATCCGATTACGAAGCTGGAGCTGGCGCGTTACTACGAATCGGTCGGCCCACGAATGATGCGATATTTGAAAGGCCGGCCATGTTCAATCATTCGAGCGCCCGACGGCATAGGCGGTGAACATTTCTTTCAGCGCCATCCGATGAGAGGGAGCTCGGCGAAGCTCCTGGAAATGGCGAAGGTCGGAGGTGTCAGCGAACCCTATCTGCAGATTGATCGCGTGGAGGGTCTGGTGGCGATGGCTCAAATCGCGGCGTTGGAGCTTCATCCCTGGAACTGCCAGCCCGGCCAGCCTGAAGTGCCGGGGCGGCTGATATTCGACCTCGATCCTGCTCCCGAAGTCGAGTTCACTGTGGTAATTGAGGCTGCGCGAGAAATTCGCGATCGCTTGAACGAACTCGGCCTGCTCAGTTTCTGCAAGACCACCGGGGGCAAAGGCCTGCACGTGGTGACGCCGCTGGCAATAGAGAAGAACGGCGAAGTGACATGGCCGCAAGCCAAAGCCTTTGCACGCAAGCTTTGCGCGCGAATGGCCGCGGACAATCCCAGCCGTTACCTGATCAAGATGGCAAAGAAGGAAAGAAGCGGCCGCATCTACCTCGATTACCTGCGTAACGATCTGTTCGCATCGGCGGTCGCGCCACTGTCGCCGCGGATGCGCGCGGGAGCACCGGTATCGATGCCGTTGTCATGGCAGCACGTACGTAGGGGACTCGACCCGCAGCGCTTCACACTGCGAACAGCTCCGGGCCTCATGTCAGGCACCACAGCGTGGGAGGAATATTGCGACAGCGAACGCCCGTTGACAATCGCGATGCAGCGGCTGGGCGGAGCTGGCGATGTCACCCGCAGCGAACATTAGCCGCGTGATCGCACAGGCGCATATGAAAGCCCAGCGATCGAGAAAGAAACGCAAGAAAATCGTCGCCACGCGGTCCAGACGCAAGGTTATCGTTGAATTTCCGCCAGCTTTGTACACCGAAACCGAGAGAGCAACTGACGAACTCTCATGAATCGGATCACTGTGATTGCTCTGCGGTGCGGGTATTTGGACAAATGGCGCAAGGAAGAACTTGAGCAGAAATTGGCGGAACGTTATGTAGCCAACGCCTCCCAAGTTCAAGAGACCGCGGAAGCCTTTTCGTACGTTGGTTCAGAACTGCCAAAGCCGACGCGTGGCAAATGCGTAAAAAGAGCTGTGGTCGAAGTCAACCTTGAGCCGGTTGTCGGCAGCAAAGCCAACAAGACGCGCGTCCCTGCGTCGTTGTCCAAAACGATATCGGCAACCGATTCTCTCCGATCCTTATCGTGGCCGCGATAAGGGGTGCCGAGAACGTTCCTAAAGCATTATCCGGTTGATATCTCCATTGCGAAAAGGCGAAGGCGGATTGACCAGGGATAGTGTGGTGCAGTGCAACAGATTCGGTCGGTTGATGAGAAGCGCCCGGCGCGAGCTGCGGGCCAACTGAGGCCTGCCACCATGGCGAAGGTCAGCCAGGCTCTGAAAATAAGCCTCGCACTTTGACCGCACAGTGCTTTAGGCGCCGCGCACCCAGTAGCGGTATGCCTCAATCTATTCCGCGCCGTCGGGCCGCGCATTGGGGAGCGGCAAGTCGAGAATCGGAATTGATTGACGCTTGCCGCCGCGGCGGCAAATTACCACGATCTCCTCGGCAAGCGTAAGGTCGACCCGCTCGACGCTGACTGTCACACCCAAAATCTTCGTTTCGAACGGAAGCGTGAGGTGCTCCTGATCATAGTGAACAATCCGGTACGCTGCTCCGAGTCGTTGTAGGCGTCTACGATGGCGTCCTTAACGAGTTCCCGCAGCCGGCGCTTGCCGGGAGGCCACGAGGAGCTTCGCGCTTTGGAGGTTGAGGCCTTCCGCTCGCTCTCGCCGCATGCGAAAGTACTTTTACCTACCAAAAGCGGTGCACGCAAAGGATTTGAAACCTCCGTGGTGATGAATTTTCGGGACCGATGCTGGAGCCCTTTTGACATGGCTCCCGACCTTAGAGCCTGAGTTTTGAAACCGCGGAGGAGCGCAGAGAACGATGGGAGCGTCATCTGGATCAGGGGGCTTTGGCAAGATTCGCTCGACCTTGCTGAACCGGGCGCCTTTTTTGAGCACCATCAGCAGCACATTCAGAGCATCATCCTTTACGAGACTTAAGGCGTGACGATCCGCAGACTTCCATTCGTCCGTGCTCTTGAGACGCGCAATTTCGTCAGCAAATTTGACGGTCATCATTCCGCCCGCACTGGGACGAAGGGCTTGTCTACTATGCTCGCTCGTCATTTCAAACGCTCCTAATCAGCTCAACCGCACGCGATGTCCTGATGCCGCTCGGCTTATCTCTGACAAGCAAAAAGTCCTTGATTTTATTGGTGGAGCTGAACGGGATCGAACCGTCAACCTCCTGAATGCCATTCAGGCGCTCTCCCAACTGAGCTACAGCCCCACCCGCGAGAGGATAAAGGCTAAGCTCAAGACTCTGGCATAGTCAACCCAGGTCCGTCCGCTTCTCTACTCAGGAGGCGGGCGGTTGAGAATCATCGTGCGCCGTGCCACAAATAGCCGCAGCGAAGCGCAACGGCTAGCATGCGCCTCGTGCACGACAAAAAGTGGAGACTCGGATGAAAAAATTAAGGTGACTGGAGTAGCGAGCGATGGCAGTTCAGGTGACCTGGGACAAAAACGTTTGCATCCATTCCGGCAATTGCGTGAAGACGCTGCCGCAGGTGTTCAAGGTCGAAAGCGGCAAATTCGTTATCGACCCGAGCGCCGCTGACGACGACAAAGTACGCGCGGCTGTCGCCGCATGTCCATCCGGTGCGCTCCAAATCAAGGACTGATACCGCAATCCAGGTCGCGCTGCGCTGATAGCGCCGCTGAACGACGAGATTCGGCTCAAGCTCGCCGCAAAAAGCCCCTCGTGGCGGTGGGCTATAGTTTCTTGCTGCCGCTGAGCTTGCTACGGTTCAGTTGGTCGAGCGTGGCGAAGTTGGCGCGACCGGCGGCGAGCATATCGAGTTGCGCGTTAATCCGCTCCGCCAGTTCCCGCCGCACTATCGGCTTGGCGATAAAGTCGCTGACCCCGAGTTCCATCCCTTCAGCACGAGCTTCGACATCATCGCGCGCCGTCAGCATGATTACCGGGATTTCGGCTGTAGCCGAGTCCGCCTTCAGCGCGCGGCAAACAGCGAACCCGTCCATTTCGGGCATCATCAGGTCCAGCAGGATTACATCGGGCGGATGTTGTCTGGCGAGGAGCAGGCATTGGGCACCAGAGCATGCTTCCACGGCGGCGAAGCCTTCGCGCTTGATGTAGCGTACGAGAATCGACAAAGCGTCCGGGTCATCATCAACGACCATAATCTCAGGGCAATGCTCATCCTGCTTCATAGAAGTCAGGCTTAGTCGCTGGTGTCGGACGCGATTACCCCGCATCGGCGTAATTTGGCCGAAAAGGTCGTACGTTTGAGTCCCAACAACCGTGCGGCCGCTTGCTTGTTGCCGGCCGCCAGCTTTAAAGCTTCGTTAATCATTCGTCCTTCAAGTTCACGAACCAATGCATTCAGGTTGACGCCGCCTTCGCCGATTTCAGCCGTCATTTGGGCCTCGGCGAGGCCGCAGTGCCCCTTCCTCAGGTTTTCCGGCAGCAGCGAGACGTCGATCATCGGGCCGTCGCTCAGGATGATCAGCCGTTCGATGAGATTTTCCAGTTCGCGCACATTGCCGGGCCAGTCATAGGACCACAAATGAACCATCGCTTCACGCGTGATGCTCCATTGCCCATCAAAACGATCGCGGTTTCGCTCCAGGAAAAAATCGACCAGCATCGGGATATCGGATCGGCGTTCACGCAACGGCGGAACCACCACCGGCACGACTTGTAAACGGTAGAACAAATCCTCGCGAAACCTGCCCTTCTTGACTGCCGTCACCAAGTCGGTATTAGTGGCCGCGATTATGCGCACGTCGACACGGATCGCCCGATCCGACCCGACCGCGCGCACCAAGCCGTCCTCCAGCACGCGCAGTAGCTTGGCCTGAAGTTGCAGAGGCATTTCACTGATTTCGTCGAGAAAAATCGTGCCGCGATCGGCCAGGCTGAACAGCCCATGGCGGGGCAATGCGGCCCCGGTAAAGGCGCCGCGTTGATGGCCAAACATCTCGGACTCCATCAATTCATTCGGAATCGCGGCGCAATTGACCGGGACGAAGTTGCGCATCGAGCGGCGCGAGAGTGCGTGAATCTCCCTTGCGACAATCTCCTTGCCACTGCCGCTTTCGCCGGTAAGCAAGACGGTGGTATCCGTCGGGGCGACCCGTTCCATCAGCGCACGCAGTTTGGCGATCGTCGGATGACTGCCAATTAGAGTGTGCTCCGGTGCCGAACGCCAAGCCGCGTCCGCGGTGCTGAGCTGAGATGCCACTGCCATATTCCCCTCTGTTTCCACCAGTGCTCCTGCAGCGCTAGGATTGTCACATCTATTTCGAATCGCGGGCAAACGAGTCTAGTCGTACGGCTCTACTAGCTCCGTTAAAGCTCGCCTTGTACGAATAAATCCTATTCTGTCGCACTAGAGAGGAATATAGGCCGCTATACTAGTCGGAATAGGAAAACTACCTACTTCCGAAATAATTCCTGCCTATAAATCGCGGCTTGGCCTGGTCCTTCGGCTACCGACACTTCCATCGCGCTGACGTCGCCCAGCGCGCTGCGCTGGGTCAGCTCGCGATGCAATTCGGTCCAGATAAAACGCGCCAGCTCTTCCGCCGAACTGTGAATAATCGGGAGCAGCGCAACATCGGAAGCGGGAAAGACGAAACGGTCGCCCTCGTAGGCGACGGTCACCTGACCGTCCTGTTGGCGAATCTCGAGGCAGTCGCTCTGCGAGGGGATAATGGTGTGTTCGTCGAGGCGCTCGACGATCTGCCGGGTGAGTTTTTTAATTAGTCCAAAATCGAGCACGTAGCCAGTGCTCGCAAGGCGGCCTTCGACCTTGATGCCGACTTGATAGTTGTGGCCATGCAGCGGCTCACGAAAGCCGGGATAGGCGATAAAATGAGCGGCTGAGAACTTCAGATTCTCCTTCGCCACGTGAATGGAAAAATCCGCCACTACTGTTCTCCAAGGTTTATTCCTTCTCCTCGCTTCTATCCGAACAGCGCCTGCAACGTTCGCACTGGAACGCCCGTAAAGCTTTTGCGATAGCCGGTTTCGTCAAGCGAAGTGGCTTGCAAAAAGAGTGCGCGTTCGAGCGGGACGGCAGCGCCCATCCGCCGCGCAAAATCAGACCCAGAGCCGCTCGGGAGTGACAGTCCTGCCACCAGGTCGCCAACTCCAAGTCCATGAAGTCCACCCAGCACGCATTCGACGAAATAGCCAACCTGACCATCATAGTCGAGGGTGAGCGAGGTAATCTTCAACGCTTCAGCTAAACCCAGAAGCCGATCCATCCCGAACTCGTTGCGCTTGGAGCGCACGGCAGGATCACCACTGCCCTCGAAGCCTGAACCAATTGCGGCAATCGCCACACGTCCGTCGCGAAACGGCACGGGATGGAAGATGTAGCCGTGTGACGTGTAGTTAAGCATTTCGCGCAGCGCACACCGATAGGCAAGCAGGTTGAAGTGAGTGCGTTCGGCGATCTGCAGCAAAAACTCTCCCAAGGGTTTGCGGGCCCGATCAGCGAAATCGAGTAACTCGAGGAATTTCGCCGGGTCGTATTCTTCGCGCCGCGCCAGCCGCTCGGCCCATTGCCGATCGAAAACGAGCCCCAGCGCCCCTATTCCATCCGCGTCCTCGCCCGCCGCGTCGGCCACGATTGGCAGGTTCGGCTCCGTCGGCTCAAGGTCCATCGCCAGATAACTACCATGGCTGGACGGCTTCGCCAGTCCGCGGTGTGCGTTGTGCAGCATCACCGGAAAGGCATCACGCGCTACCAGTTTGCTGCCACCGCCGCGGCGATGGGCCAGCATTCCGTAGCCACTCAGCAAAGAACCGTAGCCGATTACCAGCAGTGTCCGGTTCACATCAGACGACAATCTCCACCTCCACGATGTCAGACTCGCCTCTCGGCGAGCCGCTGTCACTTTTCGCTGTTTCAAATCATATCTCCGGACATCAGCAGGATCGACAGTGGCGTCTTGTTGTACTCAAAGTGAAGCAATTTGTTTGCGCGGCAGAACTGTCGTCGCGAGCTAGATCCACAATAGAATCGCGCGGGCCGGAGATCCCGTCGCTCGCCGAATTGCACGCAGATACAGGCCGAGTTGGGTGCGATATTCGACCAGTCGGCCGGCAATTTCGACGTCGGTCTTGAAATCAACTACGACCCACTGCAGAGCAGCTCCGCTCTGTTCGGTGAATGCGAGGTCGGCAACGCCCTCGGCCAGCGTGCCATCGTCCAACACCACCGCCAAGGTCGCTTCACGCCGCACTTGCGCCGCCTTGCGCGCAGCCTCCACCACCTTAGAAGCCAGCGCGCCGCTGACCACTTCGGTTGCCGCCGCAACTTCGTCGTTGCTAGCGCCAAGCGTTCGCGCAAAAAAATCGACGGTCGCCGCGACTTCTGTGCTCCCGCGTCGAGCGTGACGCGCGACAGCGTCGCGTGCACCAGCGTGCCAAAGCGGACTCCATGGGGACGGTGAGCGGCCCGCGGGAGCTCGACAATCCGCACTTCTGCGGCTTCGGGCAGTTCAGGCGGCTGCGCTGACGATGCCAATTCAGTCGCTATTGCGAGCTTGACGCTGGGCGCTTGACCGGCGTTAACCGTCGCGTCGTGAGCGGCCCGCCATTGCTGGTAATCGCGCTTGCCGGCCTCCGACCGCTGAGCCGATGCGTCTGCTTCCAGCAGCTTCATCTGCCTGAGCCCCATCGACTCGCGAGCATTCAGCTTGAGCGCCGCAGGATCCCACCACACCACGCAATGCTCACCGGCCTCAGGACGATGCGCTCCTGGAGCACGCCGACCCCGGTCCCGGAGATCAGCGGCGAACGGTTTCCGACACGTGGCGAGAGAAATTCGGGCAGCCCGCCGGTTGGCGCTTCAGTGGCGTCAGGGCCAGCGCGGGAGTGGGATAGATGACTGGCTTCAGACGCCCGAGCCATCCATCATGGCACTCGTCCCCAACCGCCGGTACAACCAACAGATCGCGCGCTCGTGTGGATGCCACATAGAGGACGCGCACCGCTTCCTCGGACTCACGCCGCGCCTCCTCCTCTCCATGGTCGAGCACTTCGCGCGGCTCGCAACCGGCGATCACCTGGGCGCATAGGTTGCGAGCCGGGTTGACGAAGCGGCGGGCCTCGCGCGGGGTTTCGTTGCAGGTAAGATCGGCCAACACGACGATCGGAAATTCGAGCCCCTTGGCCTTGTGCACCGTCATGATGCGCACGCCTTCAGTGCCCTCCTCGGCCACCGGCGCATCGCCTGCCTGTTCGTACTCAGCTTTCGCCTCGAGTTCGTCCACAAAACCGCGCAGTGAGGTTGCTCCGCTGTTCTTCTCGTAACGCCGCGCCAGGTCCATCAGCCGCATCAGATTGGCCAGAGCCTGCTCACCGGTCGGCCAGATCGCAATAGCGGCCTGCGCGCGCGTCACAGCCAGCAGCCGTGAGATGGTCTCCGCAATCGGGCGCCGATTGCGCCCGCGATGGAGCCGGCGCAGCACTTCGAGCGCGTTGCCGACCTCTTTCAACTCCAATGGCAGCCCTTCCTCAAGCCGTCGAAACGGATGGAGGCTGCCGCAACTCTCCCGAAATCTGAGCAGTGCTCCATCCGCAAATCCGAACAGCGGTCCGCGCAAAGTCGCGTAGACGCACAGCTCGTCGTCCGGCCGCTCAATGGCGGCCAGTGCGTTACGAATTGCTTCGACTTCCTCCCGCTGGTTGAACGATCCGCCGCGCACCAGCACGTGCGCAATCTGACGCGCTTCGAGCGCACGCACGTAAGGACGCGTAACGTCACGGCCGTAGGAGTTGAATCGTCTGAACAGAACACAGATGTGGCGCGGGCGGATCAGGATTCGGCGTTTCGGATCATCTCGTTCTGTCACCGTCCAACCGCTCTCGTTGACCACCCATTCGATGAAGGCGCCAATGGCGTGCGGAAGCGAATCGTCGATCTGCCTTTTGGTGATGCGGCCGTCTTGATTGTAGGGATCCGGAACAGGAAGAACGACGATGGCGGGTTGATTCGCGAACCCTGAGCGGGATGGATGCAGAGCTTCGTAGGCAGGCTGGGTCTCCGACTCCTGTGCCATCAGCGGCTCGAAGGCCGCGTTCACGATCGCCTGGAGCTCGGGAGTCGCGCGGAAACTCACGGAGAGCTGTTCGAGGGCGGCACCGCGTGCCAACAAACGCCGCTTGAGAAGCTGATATAGCGCAACGTCGGCGCGCCGGAAGCGATATATCGACTGCTTCGGATCACCCACGATAAACAGCTTGCCGGCACGTGGCGTTACCTGCTGCCAATCGTCCTCCGCTGGATCATCAGCGGCCAGCAACAGCAGGATTTCGGCTTGCAATGGATCGGTATCTTGAAATTCGTCGATAAAAATATGGGTGAAGCGCTGCTGCAATTCGGCTCGCACTGCGCGGTTGTCTCGCACCAGGTCGCGGGCCTTCAGCAGTAGGTCGAGAAAATCAAGCCGCCCGGCATGCTGCTTGAGTTCGCCATAAGCGCTGAGCAACGGCCAGATCTCATAGCGCAGCATCGGCGCCAGATTGGCGCCGGCCCGTTCGCGAAATTCAATCAGGTTTTGCTGGAGTGTGCTCCGGCGTGCGAAGACTTCGGCACGCGCGACAGGGCCGAAATTCTGGCCGCGGCCTTTCCATGCCCAGTAGCGCTGATATCCTCGCAGGAGACGTATCAAAGTATCTTCGAGCACATCGTAATCGCGCACTTGAACCACTTCGAGTCGAATTGCTTCGAAAACCGGCCGGCTGATTGTTTCAAGCGAGCGCCGCAACCAATCGTCAGCGTCGGCGCGCTCGGCCAGTTTTCCGAGCGCGATAATCTCATCGACCAATGCGTCAATTGCTCGCTCACGGTCGAAATGCTCGCGCTGCCAAACGCAATCAAAATCGCGCCATTCCCTTAGCGCGGCCGCCGCAGCGCGCAAAATCCGCCGCGGACCCTCGCGGTCGGCGACTTCACGTCGCCGGAGGACGCGCCGCACGCCTTCACCTGGATTCTCCAGCACGGCCTGAAACCAGCGCTCGAACGCCCGATCAAACAGGTCGTCCGCGATCTCATCCGGGGCAATCTCGAACATCGGATCGACGCACGCCTCAATTGGATGCTCACGCAACAGGTCGGCACAAAAGGAATGAATCGTGCCAACGCGGGCTTCTTCGAGTTTTTCCAGACCCCTGGTCAGGTACTCGCGCGCAGCATCATTGAGACTTGGGTTGTCGCAGCGGGCTCGCTCAATCTCGCTACGCAAGCGAAGTTTCAGTTCGCCGGCCGCCTTTTCGGTAAAGGTCACTGCAACGATCCGGTCGAGCGTGGTCGCGCCGGATGCGATCACCGCGATGATGCGGTTAACCAGTGCCGTAGTCTTACCGGTGCCGGCCGCCGCCTCGATTATCAGCGTGGTGCCAAGATCATGCCGAATCCGCTCACGCACATGCTGATCCGTTGGCACTGGCCACGGGCCGGTATTCTCTGGCTGTGGCGGAGGCTCGGAGCCGGTGATTCCTGTCTCTTGCGCAGATGTACCCGCCGCGCTCCCCAGATTTCCCTGCTCTACGATGGCACTCACCGCATTCCCCTGAGCTTCTCCAATTCTGCCAGCCGCGCTTTGGTCTCTTTTGTTTTTTCGAGTTTTCGCTTCACCCGGTACGCCTCGTTCGGGCCGCATATCCGGCGGTAGTCGCAGAACTCGCATTCGCGCTCGCCCGGCGCCGCCGGCAGAAAACCCTGGCTCAGTGCCGCTCCGATAATCTGGGCGAATTCGTCAATGGCGGCGCGCGCGGAGTCGTCGAGCACGACCGTCCGCTCTTCGTAGCCGCCCGCGGCGGTGCAATAGTAAAGACGGCCGGCGGAAATCGGTTCCTGCAGAATCTGCTCAGCGGCGAGCGCGTACAACAAGGGCTGCAAGCTCTTGCCGCCACCGATCACCAGGTTCTTTTCGGCGCGGACGCGGCCGGTCTTATGATCGGTCACGCGTAGCCGCGCGCCCGGGCCGCGCTCGATAAGATCGATCGAGCCGCGCAAATTGATTGCCGCAGTTAGCGGCACCGGCGCGTCGACGCTGGCGGGGTCGGCCTGCTTGCGGTCGGCCAGGCCGAAGGCCAGCTCGAAGCGCTCTGGGCAATAATCGGGGGCGGCCGTCATTCGGCGCATCCATTCGCGCAAGTCGGCACGGATCGATTCGATGCCATCGAGCCATACACGTTCTATTGCAGGCGCTAGCTCTTCATGCTTACGCTCGGCCACGTGCCCCAGACTCTCCTCCATCACTGTGTATGCCCGTTCGAGGTTGGCATTGGTGACCGGCAGTAATTCCATGGCGCGTAGGGCGCTGAGGGTTTCGAACTGCACCTCGTGAAAAAGCGCTCCGCGTGTGAGTGGATCGATTGCTTCGATCGCGCTGATCTCCTCGCGCGGTTCGAGGCGCACGATCGCTTGAAGAAAAAAGCGGTAAGGGCAGGCGGCGTAATTTTGCAGTGCGGTCGGCGAATATGAGCGTGCCGCCAGTTGATGGCGGGCGAGGGAGGCCAATTGCCGGGAGTCGGGTTCTGCCATGCCGTCGTTAGGCGTCCATCGGTGGAGCCAGCGGCGCGCGCGCGCTCGCAATGCTCGCCCCAGATGAGGATTGGCGTCGAGCAAGTAATGAGCCGCGCCGACCGTCGTTTCAGGAGCTGCATCTAGCAGCCGATCGAGCACAGCGAGATCGAATTCGACTTCATCGATAGCGTCCTGGGGCTGTTTCGGCACGGGCCAACCGAGCCGGCTCGCGCGTTCACCGGCCGCCCGCTTCGCCAGCTGGTCAAAGCTGGGCAAGCACCCCTCCGCGGCGCGCAAAATTTCGAGCGTATAAAATGCGGGGACCCGCGGCCGTCCCTGATCCATATCGACCCGGGGGTAAGAAAAAATCGCCCGCTCAGCGCATCCGGCCACCAGCCGCAACGCGAGCCGCTCGTCGGCAACGCGGTCACGCTGCAGCGGCAGCTCAGCGCTAATCTCGCGCCGCATCGAATCGGACAGCAGGGGATCCTCTGTCAGTTTCTTCGGAAACATGCGCTCGGCCAAACCCGGCGCCATCACCACATCGAATTCGAGTCCGCGCGCGTACGAAGTCGGCGCAACGAAAACCGCCCCGTAGCGGCGGCGCGCCGGTGGTGAGAATAAATGCCCGAGCCGTTCCGACAACACGATACGAACCTCGTCGAGCGTGATTGGCCCAACCGGTGCCATTGGCTCCAGGTCGGCGAGCGTTCGCAGCACCTCGCCGTCGTCGCGGATCGCATGCGCCGTCAGTGCGCGCAGCTGTTGCAGCCATTCGCCCCAGTTGCCGGCTTTTGGCAAAGCAGCAAGCCGTTCGATAATCGGCAATGCGGTCTTTTTGAGGTGCACAAGGTCCGTTAACTTCCGCTCCAGCAGGGCGGCGCGTGCATCGTCGTCACCAACCTCGCCCCGCTGGAGGTGCAGTTCGTTCTCTAATCCATGAAGCCGCTTTTCCCATCGCTCGCGCCCGTTGACGACTGCGGCATCGACCAGCAACTGCTCCCATCGCCATGGCGCTCGCGCCGCGGTCGCGACATCTGGATCTGGGTCCGCTTCCGCGCTGGGAGTGGCCGCAATTTCAACGCTGGCCGGCATGTAATCCGCCTCGGCCGGCACAAACGCGCCGCGCGGGCCTGGGCCAGGTTGCAATTCCGTCTCCGGCAATTGGGCGAGCGACAGATATTCGGCGAAGCGGCGGGCTGAAAACCGTTCTGCCGCACAATTTAGCAACGCCAACAATGCGCGGCCGCCCGGCTCGGGCAGCGAGGCGCCACGGGCAAACCAAGCCGGAATCCCGGCGCGCGCCAACGCCTCCCGTACGTATGGGGCGTAACGCTCCGGCGTGTGTAATAAAAGCGCGATCCGGTCGAACGGCGTCCCACTTTTCGCCTCAGCCAGGATGTCCCGCGCGATTTCCACACATTCCTGCATTTCGCCCGCCGCCGGACGCACGGTCACTGTCCCGTCGCGCGGCGCTTCTGCCGGCGCCATTGCCGCAAACAGGTAACGCTGCAAGCGCGCCAGGGATGTGGGGAGCGTGCCGGTTTCTGCTCCGGTCACCTCCGGTTGTTCGATCTCCTTGGGTGTTAGGTCGAGCGCCTCGGCCAGCAACTTCTCGGAACGCTCGTCGCCGGCTGGCACAGTCGCGATGACTGCTGGTGAGTAAGTCACCAGCGCGGCGACTAGATCACGTTCGCACTGCGACTCAATCCTGAGGTCGAGGAGAACGAGAGATACCTCGGCGAACCGCCGACCGGCGCCTTCAGTAAGTGATCGGATTGCAGTTTCGATCATTCCCGCACGGTCGAGCAGCCGAGCGGTAAGCAGTTCCATATCAAATTGCTCGAGCAGCGCGGCCAACCCGTTGCCTGCGCCGCCGAGCAATCGCAGCCGTGAAGGGTCAACGTAGTTTTCCTTTAATGTCTGATGAGCTTCGGCAAGCGCTGCAGCAAAGCCAGGCAACAAGTTGACCCCGTGAAACTGCTCCATGCGCGGGTCGTCTCGAAGGCGGAAAATCGCCCGCGCGGCAACCGCCCGAGCACCGAGGCGGCTAAGAAAGGCCAGCCTCTTGTCGGCGGCGGAGTCACCCGCGAGCAATCCGATCAGCCGATTCAACATCAGCCGTTCGACAGCGAAGAGCGCGCCTCGTTTTATGGAGACCGCGCGCACCAATTCGTCGGCGGCTTCCTGCGTCGGCGCTAGCACCAGCGCTTTGGTGCCGCCGGCCAGTTCCTCCAATGCCGCCCGAGCTACCGCAATTCGCTTCGCGGCCCGCGCTGAGACGAATAACCGCCTGACCGGTTTAGTCACTCCATGCACACCCTGATCGTCCGCTGCTGACTACGCCATGCGCAAGCGGCGCCACGGCGCCAATCCACAATTGACCCCGCTCAATTGGCGGCTGGAAGAAGATGCACTTTCAGGGCAGGTATTTCGGCGGAGCGGACGACCTTTTCCTGTCACGCTAGCACGACGCGCGCTCCGTGCGCGCGGCTCATGTCGAGCAGGCCCTGAGTCGCGCCACCGCCTACTTTCACTTCAAGCGGCGACGGGCCGCGCGTTCGCAAGCGCTCGCTTGCCACGCCCGCACCATTGCGTGGCGCGATGAGTTGAACTTCGTGCCGGCCTAACGCAAAACGCACCCCGTCAGCTTGCAAATCGTCACGCTCGATGCGTTCGCCACACCGACTCAAAGCCATTTCGTAGATCAGCCCAATTGACTTCACGCCGGCGGCCACGATGGCGAGGCTTTGTACCCCGGCGGCGCCGTTGTGATGTATGCGCTTGCGTGGCACGCGCTCGTCTCGCGGTGTGATATCGCGGATGAAAAACGGCACCAGCCCGCGCGTGTCGCCCTCGTTGACTGCTAACTCCCAGCTAATTCGGTAGCCGTCGGGCCGTTCACGGCCCATTGTGAAGGCAGCAGTGATAGCGGCGCCTGCCCGCCGAAATGCTGCCGCATCATCCTCAACACTGTCGCTCTGCACGCAGAAATCAGTGAGGCCGCCGCCGTGCTGCAAAGCCTCGTACCACCAATGCGCCGCCGCGGTAGGCGAGCCCGGAAAAGCAATCAGCTCGAAATAGCAGCCGTCAACAAAAGCAATCAATGCATTATGAGTATTGAGCCCGGAATGCCGCCCGCCCCGCACCACGGTAAATCCCAGAGTGGAGTAATCCGCGATCGCGGTCTCGAGATCGCGCACGGCAATGACGATGTGATCGATTCCGCGAATCATTCCTCTCCCTGTCGGGACACGTATCGATCACGCTGGGCGGACTGTTACCGGTTGTTCGTCGGCGACCACCTCGACTGAGATCACTCCATCGACCTGACGCACCACCTCATTCACCAGATCGTCCCATGGTGGCACTAGCCCCGGACCGTTGATCTGGACCGCGCCCTCGGCGCATTGAACCTCGACCGGTGCATGTCCGATCTTGGGATGTAATATAAGCGCCGCGCGAATCTGCGCTTCGAGTGCGGCGTCGCCCATCCGGGCCCATTGCTCTGGCCGCGTGCTGTGATCCAATTCGATTGCCAGCGAAGCCAGCATTGACGCGGCAGTGCCGAGTGGCATCGCAAAAGTATTCAGCACCAGTGAAAAGTTGGCCGGGTCATCCAGGTCATAGTTGAACAGCGTCTGCACCCGGGCCCGCACCTCGCGGTCGTAATCACGCACCCGGCGCTCGGCCACCGCCGGCGTGAGTCCTTCCTCCCGGGCTACTTCTTGCGCCCGTTCCTTGAATGGGCCGGTCAGCCGAACCCGCAGCCCGCATCCGCAGTCCGGCAGCAGAAAGGTGACTGAACGACCGGCCACGACGAGATTATTGGTCGCCATTTCCTTTAGCAGGGCGGCGCGGAAGAAGGCGACAACGCGCTGCGTGTCGGTTTTGAGCCGTTCCCAGAAATGCGGACGGCGCTCGTTGACTATCACCAGTTCCTCAGGCGTGACCTTGAAGACGTACGAGGTCTGCGCGATTAGCTCGTCGGCGGTTAAGAAACGATAGCCCAGCCGTTCAGCCGTGAGGCGGCCGAGAGCAAACGCACGCGTCCCCAAATGCTGCGTGAGTGCAATTATCGCCATAGGTTGTCCCCTCGGCGGATCGATCCCCGCGCTATCTTAGGGGCAGTATCGCCCGCTGGCAAACGGCCGCGCCGTATGCTGAACATTCATACTGACCCCCGGTGGCGAAGGATCTCAGCGGTGCGGTTCGATCCGGCACGAGCCTCGGCCCAAATGCTTCAGGAAATGATGCGACCGGCGTTACGATGGTATCGGCGGATTACGGCGGCTACCATTGTGGGCGTACCGCAGCGAGCCCATTTACGGCCGCGCGGCGCTCAACGCATCGAGGCGACGCCCGAAAATGGCCCGGAAGTCCTCAGCTAATCCTTTCCTGCGTGGCACAACCATCGCGCCGCCGCCAGTGCGTGGTGAGATGAGCGCAGCCGAACTCGTTGACCACGCCTTCCTCGCCTACAATGGCCGCCGCCTGCGCGATGCGTGCCGCTTGTTCGCCGAAAAAATGCTCGCCCCTGATGCGATCGTCGGCATGAGCCTAACCGGCGCACTCACGCCCGCCGGACTAGGCATGTCATGCCTTATCCCCCTTATCGAAAACGGCTTCGTTGATTGGATCGTCTCGACCGGCGCCAACCTTTATCACGATACGCACTTCGGCATCGGCCTCAAGATGTTCCAGGGTTGGTCCGAAGCTGACGATATTGCCTTGCGCAAGTCCGGTGTGGTGCGCATCTACGACATTTTTTTCGATTACGAGGTACTGCTTTCGACCGATGCTTTTTTTCGACAGCTCGCGGCAAACGCCGAATTCCAACAGCCAATGAGCACCGCGGAGTTCCACTATCGGGCGGGGCGCTATGTGGCCGAACGTGGGCGCGTGCTTAAACTCAAGGGCCGCTCGCTGTTGGCGGCAGCGTATGATCATGCGGTGCCGGTTTATACCTCGTCACCCGGCGATTCCTCGATAGGAATGAATCTCGCCTTGCTGCAGTTTGAGGGGCGCAGCCTCCGGCTCGATCCCCTGGCCGATGTCAACGAGACGGCGGCGATTGTGTACTCGGCAAAGAAACACGGAATGAAGAGCGCGGTGTTTATTCTGGGTGGTGGCTCGCCCAAAAATTTTGTGCTGCAGACCGAGCCACAAATCCAGGAGGTAATGGGCGTAGCGGAAAAAGGCCACGATTATTTCCTGCAGGTCACCGATGCGCGGCCCGATACCGGCGGACTCTCTGGTGCAACTCCCAGCGAGGCGGTCAGTTGGGGTAAAATAGATCCGCAACGGCTGCCGGACTCCGTTGTGTGCTACGTTGACGCGACAGTGGCGCTGCCATTGATAACCGCCTATGCGTTGGCGCGTGCCAGGCCGCGCCAACCACGCCGCCTTTATGAACGGCGCGCAGCAATGCTCAAGGAATTGACCGACGCTTATGAAAAAGTGCGCCGTAGGCAACCACGCATGAAAGCGGCAGCAAGAAGAGTATAAGGAAGCAACCTAGGATGCCCTCGAACGAAGTGACACCACCCTCCGCGGACCTGCAGCGCGAACTCGACCTTGCACGCGAGGCCGCGCTATCAGCGGGCGAGATTCTCGAGCGGTATTTTCGCGATCGTGGATTTGAAATTGACCAGAAGGGCAAAGACAACCCTGTCACCACCGCCGACTTCGACGCCGACCACGAAATTAAACGCCTGCTCCGCGCTCCTTTCCCGGAATATGGATGGCTTTCGGAAGAAACCGCTGACAACTCCGACCGGCTTGCTTGCCATCGAGTGTGGATCGTCGATCCGCTCGACGGCACCAAAGAGTTCATCAAAGGCATTCCGGAGTTCGTGATCGCAATTGCGCTCGCCGAAGCCGGTCATCCCATCCTGGGCGTGACGTACAATCCGATTAAGCGCGAAATGTTCTGGTGCGCGCGCGGCAGCGGATGCTACATGGACTCGCGCCAGGTGCGCGTCACCCAGACGCCAACCTTGGAACACGCCACAGTGCTGGCGAGCCGCAGTGAGACTTCACGCGGCGAATGGAAGACCTATGAGGGAAAACTGCGGGTAAATCCAATCGGCAGCGTCGCGTACAAGCTCGCGCTGGTCGCTGCCGGACGCGCTGACGCCACCTTTACCCGCACACCCAAAAGTGAGTGGGACATTGCATCGGGGGCGGCATTAATCGTCGAAGCTGGCGGCCGCATCACCGATATCGACGGCAGCGAGATGCTTTTCAACAAACCGTCGGTGAAACTCAAAGGCTTCGTCGCCTCCAACGCGCTGCTGCACGAGGAGATTGAACGGTTGGTGCCGCACCCTGACCGTCCGAAAACCTCCTGAAACCGGGAGGGCTTGCGCGGCGTCCCGGCCGCGCGGCTGAGGGAGGTTAGCCTGAGTCCTGCGAAACGTTACGATCAGTCTGATTGCCAGCGGAGGGCAGGCCGTGAGCAATACCCCAGTTCGTCCCGATTTGATCTTGTTGAACGGCAAGGTGTTTACCGCCGACCCCGCCTGCCGCTATGCGCAGGCGGTCGCAGGGGAATTGATAGAAGTAGATATGCGCGAGCTGCGGCGCGATAGTGTCGCTGCCGTTGAGTTTGCTGTTAATCCCATCGCGGAACTGCTGTCCCGCCAGTTTGCCGCTGAAGTTGGGATGGGATTATACTCCGCATGCGCGGCGCCCGGGCAGAGCCGACGCATTGAGCACGGCAAGACCAGGGGCGCGCCACGCTTTTCTGTCACCCTCGCGCGTGGTTGCCGCGCAAAGGGTCCCGCGTTTTCGCCCTTCGATTTTCATTGCGCTTTTATTCGCTCCGTTACCGACTCCGTTGATTGTGTCTAAACCTCAATGCCACCGAGCCGATCCCGGTCAAGCCGGTCTCATGAGGCGTCCAGGTAACGCCCTTTTATAGCGCAATAGGATTTACCCGCGTGTTCCTGGGCCGCTTAATCCTCCGTACAGCTTCAATGCTCCGCCACGGACGCGGCCATCGCCGGCGGACGGCGGCCTGGGATTCGATTCATGTCGTAGCTCCGACTCAGCCTGGCTTGATGTGGATTGTTTACTCCAGTTGTTTGGCTCGACCGAAAAGGGTCCGCAAAGCTGACGCAACGAATATCAGACCAACGATCAAGTTCGAAGCGTCCCACTCGTAGTCCTCCATATGTACCCGAACAATTGGGTTGTAGATCAGCGCCACAGCTCCGAAAAGCCACGCCCAGCCGGCGCGACGTGACATGCCCGCGACGCACGCGGAATAAACGCTCAGCCCGCAAATGACCACGCGATAAAGGTGTTCATAAGACCTATAGTTATCGTCAGTACCATTGGTGGTTACGTATAGTGCACCCACACCTCCCGCTAGTTGAACTAGTATAAGCGACCAATCGTGGCGCAAAAACCAATCGTGGCGCAAAAACCAATCGCGCTGCCGTTTAGGAGCGGCCTGCGGCGCGTGAGCGTTCGCATCCGTCTTTGTTATCGGAGCACCACCGTTCTCTCGAATGCGAGGCTCCATCTCGGCCATTTGAAGAGCGACTTTTCTGAACACCTCATCGCCGTGGCCTGATTCCAAAAATGCGTCGCGCCAGCAACTGAGGAGAAGATTGTCGATGGGGTCCCTGATGGCGCCGGTGTCTGACCGGAATTTACGGAAGTCACGCCCGGCCGCGACAAGCATTTCTGTCACTTGGTAGATTTTTAGCCGCCTGCCAGCCCAATAGTCGGGTGTCAGCCTCGCGGCTATTGCGACTTCGTGCATAGAAGACGTGTCACGAACGGCATGCTGTAGCTGAAAGACGAACGTAACTGGGTCGCTTCTTCGATAAGCACGGACACCGAGATAAGCACGGACACCGAAAGCGTTCAGCTTCTCATCTATGATTTCGTTTCCGTATGGAGGTTGCGGCGGTTTGCCGATCCTCAAGTTTGATATGCGCAAAGCTTCTTGACGATGTTCTTCTTCCGCCAGCTTTCGCTCTGCTTCTTCATCGTGACGCGCCATGTTTAATGCTATCAACCTGATAACATTGTCGTTACACCCTACGTCTAGGAGAGCACCCACGATAGCATTTTCCAACCGTAACCTCCTTTGGTCTTCCAGTGACAAACGTTCTGAGTGTTGCAAAACACCTGAACGAACCTCGCCTACCAAAAGACAGCTCCACCAATAAAGTCCAGCCGCCAATGACTCCTCTTTCCATGGCCACGTTTCGGTAACCGGCAGAACCGCTTCGACGGTTGTGTCGGGTAGATCGAACACGAGCGTTATCCTGTTGCTCCACCGGTGCATACGATAAGCGTGAAAACCGAAAGTCTGAGACAACTCGGGGACACATATTTCTCTGCCGTACCTAAGTCGCTCTTGGCGGCGGCGCCAGGCCCGCAAAGACTCTGTATCTTCGTATTCGGCCACGGTACGCCCAGGCCGCCCTTCGAGCTGTTCGAGCCGCTGTGCGAAGTGGCTGATGTGCTTGAAGGACGGCCACACGCGCTCTTCGCCTTCAAAGACTGTGACCCAGGTGCTGTCCCACATCATCCACAATTGACCGCCGCGCGACTCTATAATGCTCGCGAAACCGCTATCTTTGCCGTGGATGCGCCTGCCGCGTGAGATCGTGAACGGGCCGAATCTTTTCCGCAGGAGCGACTTGCCGGGTGCGTCGTCGCTCTGCTTTGCCTCCTCGGCAGTCTTATTTGCCTCATGCCGAACTTCTGAAGGCCGATTTCCGCGTCCTGCTTCCTCAGCGGCCATATTGCGGACTGGCGGCAGTCTCGGGCGGTGTCGGTTGCAGCGTCATCGTCGGATATATTTCGCTCCCCCAGAAGACGAGCCGAAAACTGCGGTGACTAATAATCTGCAATATCCTACCAGTCCGCCGGTGTGGCGCGTCGGACTGATCCCCGTATACGAGCTCCAATGTTAGCAGCCACTTTGCCCTAAAAAGGGCTTTCAAGACGAATAGCGCGAGGTTGATTGACGCAATAATTGACACAGCTTCCGAGTGTCGTCGCTTGCATCCAAAAACCGAATCCTTTGGGCGTGGGACCGTTGCGTAAACCCGCGTATTGTGGGGCAGTAAGGGGTGGGCCCAACGCAGAAGCGCCTCATTCAATAGTATGTTTTCGAAGGCAACTAGACAGGATAACCATGCGGAAGAACGGCTGAGTGCATCCCGCCGGAGGGTGGGGAGTGTGACACTTCCTTTCCTAAGGACGGGTGAAAAGGGGTACTCCAGCCCCCGGGCAGAGTTTCCGCAAGTCGCATTTCAGCGAATCCGCTAAGTTATAGTCACGGTCCGGCGCACTCGCGAAGATAATTGGTCGCGATTCTCTCACAAAGCGGAGATAGCTGGTGCACAGTTCATTCACGAAATCCCGAATGCGATTGAATTCCTTATTAACGTCGCCACCCGGTCCAACGCCCACGATCTCGCGAACGAAAATCGTGTCCATCACGGTGTCGGCGAGATTAAACCTCTCAAGAAAGAGATCCATCCCTAGGGTAACTTTTGCTGTGAACGAATTCCCTTCGGCTAATCTTTCCAGCGCCTTTGTGACCTGCGCAGGGTCATAGTGGAAGGCGGTTTTGTTTCTGATACGGCCTATCAGGGTTTCGTATTTTTGGTAATTCCGTCCATCGCGAAGGCAATCCAAAAGGTTGGTGAACGCCCGTCTAGCCTCTGGAGTGCATCTCGAAAGCCTATCCATAAGATCCGGCTGCTTACGTAGCTCGCTGACAAGATTGATTGCCTCCCTGAGATGCGCGCATTGAAGCCGAACAAAGTACTGGATCGCACCTTGTTGCATGTGACGGCGCATTCCCGGTTGCTCCTCATGCCAAGTGACCAAGGTCCAGTTGGCTAGCTCGATGTCGTTGGCAGCCATCATTAACCGCACTATAAGCGGACCGTGTTTTGTCGAATGGATCTTTCTGAAACTGAACCAGCCCGTGAGAGACCTTTGTCGGCCGGCTGCAACCCGCGTTCGCAGTTAAGTTCAACTCGTTGAGCCATCAAGGAAGCACCAACCCAAACCACGGAGTTTTGTCGATCAACTCACGCTTGGCTAGCGCCTCGCGGACCCGTTCGATTTGCGCCTCCGGCGCGCCCGCGGTCTCGATTTGAGCCAGGATAGACGCCGCACCCGCCGTCCGTGGTGCCGTGGCTTGAATAATTCAACCGTGATTCGTAGATTATCTGCTGTTAATCCCAATGCTGTAAGTAGCTCGTCCGATACATGCAGACGAGTAAGCCTCTGTGGCATTACGCCTGAAGGCTGGGGCGGCATCGGCGGAGTCCGCAGAGGTTCAAGGCGCGACCCTACGATTTCAAGTTCATCGCGGGTTGCGTTCGCGTCCTTCTCATCTATTCTGTATCAGTTGACAATAACCAAGGCATTGAAGAACAGGGCGCTAACGCTTCGAAGCGTACTAAGATCGTCTAGCGCTTCCATGACAAAGAATTACTCCCCTAATAAGCAGGATAATGTGTGGTGCTGTAACCGCGCCGCCGGCGTGCTGAGCAGCCCCCCGCGAACAAGAACCCTACGTCTCTTGAAGTACACATAATTCGGAAGGACCCAGAGAAAGAGCCACAGGGCTAGGTCGGCCCCATAGAACGTAATGGCGCTGACGCCAGGCGGGGGGCCAGCCTAGGATTTCACTCCCAGCCTCCCTTGGCTGGGAAAGGCAGCCAAGTCTCTCTGGTGATGCGGCCAAGGATCCGCCTCGCTGAATCGGTCGAAAACTGGCCAGGCGCCTGCCAGACTACGTGGCAATAGTCGCAGGTGTAGAAATAGTGCCCTGGCGCTAGCTCTGGAAGTTCCTTGTACTTCTTTGCGGCTATCTCGGACCTGATCAGCTCAACCTGTGCGGGTGTTAGCTCAGACGGAATCTTCTCCGCACCGTTGCAGTTAGCGGGACAGTACTTCGACATATTAAGCTAGCTACTCGAGTTCGTGCAGGCGGATGCCTCAACTTATGCGTTCGCTGGCCGTGCCGACCACGAAGCCACCTGGATGGTCCAGGCAACAAACCCGCCTATAGCGCAATAGGACTTACCGCATGTTCCCGGGCCTCTTAATCCTCCGCTTGCAGCTTCAGCGGCCCGCCGGTGACGCGGCCATTGCCAGCGGACGGCGGCCGGGGCCGGTTTCCGGCAGCATGTACATGGAAATGATTGGCAGCACTTGCAAGGTTGCCGCCAGCAACAACACGTTGCGCAAACCCAGCGATGGCACCAGCATTCCGCCGAGGATCGGCGAGATGAACGCGCCGGTATAGCCGACTGCCCAGATCGTGGAAAACGCCGGTCCCATTTTCGCGGGCGTCATTCCCGGCAACTCCATCATCAGCGTCGCCGTCGCCGCCAACCCGCCGGAAGCGCCAATTCCGACCAGCACCAAGCCGGTCGAGATTCCCGCCATCTCGGTTAGCAGAATCGCCGCTAGATATCCGACCAGTGACAGGATCGCCATCGGCCACAAAAATGGTTTGCGCAGGCCTAATATCCCGTTGGCGACGCCGCCCAGCCCGGCCGCGAAAATACCGGTAAGCGGCAGTAACCCCGTCAGGGTCAACGCTTCTTCGAGCCCCAGTCCGCGATATTCGCGGAAGAACTCCGGCAGAAACGATGTATAGATCTGGAAAACCCACATGCCCCCGAATAGTGCTATCGACATCAGGATCACGCCCCGCATGCGCAGCACTTCGGGAAGATTCGATGGCGAATGAGCCTGATGCGCTGCACTCGCCGCACTGCGGCGCTGCCGGCCGAGCAGGCTCCATAGTATCGCCGCGACTACTGCACTAACGCCATAGCAGGTCAGCGTCCCCTGCCATGAGGACCCGAGCGCATGATATACGCGTGGCGTGATGGCGAACACAGCGGCAATACCTAGATAGGCGATCATCGAGTTGGCGGTATTGATATAAGGCCATTCACGTTCACTGAACCATTCCATAACCAGCGCGGCCGGCGGCCCGATCATCAATCCATAACCGACTCCTTCTACCACGCGGCAGAGCAGCAAAGCGCCATATCCGCCGCTGAACCCGCTCGCCACTTCCCCGAACGCCAGTAGCCAAATGCCTACCAGTAGGGTTCGCAGCGTGCCGAAGCGCTCAGTCAGGATACCGCCGAGAAAGGAAAATATCCCGATACAAAGCGAGATAATCGAGATAATCAGGCCGAACTGGCCCATACCGATGTGCAGTGAAGCGACAATCGGCGCCAGGATCGGAGCCGGCGCCAACCACGCCATCACCTGCACGATGAGCATTACGACAACCAGCGCTTCGATCATCCATCGGTAGGCCGGTGCACGCGTCCCGATTCCATTTGCCATGGGTCCCCTCCATGTAAACGGACAACTGTTCCCCCAGGCGAGATTAGGCACAGCCATGGGACTTTGCCAACTCGGGAATTAGAGAGCATCGAACGCGATCGGCGAGGGCGAACCATCACGGGAGCGGTGTTTCCATCAGCAAACGTCCGCTCAGAAATGGAATCACGTAGCGCTAGCGGAAAACGCTGCAAGGGACAGAAGGCAACTCGCGCATCAGGGAAGACGAAGTCTAGGTTAATTCCCCGTAGGGGAGCGGTGGCCGCCACCGGAGGGCGCTCTTAAAAAGCTTTTGCCATGGTCAAAGTCTTGGAGGTTTGGCTATTTCTGTTGAACGCTCATTCTTACGCGCGGAGTCGTTTCTTCCACCATGCTTGGTTCTTCTCCCGCTGCTGGTGGCTGAAGTAAAATCTCCGCGCACAGAACTGATTTTGACCTTTTCGGCTAGTTGGCAATTCAGCCTGTGAAACGCCGATGACTTCTATCGACATCCTCAAAGACAAACTCGCGCAAGTGATCGAGGGCGAGGTGCGCTTCGACACGGGTACGCGCGCGCTGTACGCGACCGACGCTTCCAATTATCGCCTCGTGCCCATCGGGGTTGTAATCCCCCGGCACGAGGAGGACGTGAGACGCGCGGTTGCGCTGGCGCGCGAGAACCGTATCCCTATTCTGCCACGTGGCGGCGGCACCGCATTGGCCGGACAAACCGCTAATACGGCCCTGGTGCTCGATTTCTCCAAGTACATGAATTCCGTGAGGCAGGTTGATCCCGATCAACGGGTGGCGGTAGTCGAACCCGGCGCCGTGCAGGCGCAGCTCAATGCCGCCGCAGCCAAATATGGACTATTCTTCGCGCCCGATCCCGCGACCAAGGATCGGTGCACGCTCGGCGGCATGATTGGCAATAATTCATGTGGCGCGCATTCGGCGGCGCATGGCAAGACAGTCGACAATATCGTTAGTCTCGACGTCCTGCTCTACGACGGCACGCGTCTTCTGCTGGGTGCTGGCGGTGAAGGCGAATACTTAGCGGCGATGACGAATGGAGGGCGGGTTGCGGAGCTTTACACCAAAATGCGCGAACTCGCCGCACGTTACGGTGAATTGGTGCGCGCGCGCTATCCTAAAATTCCGCGCCGCGTATCCGGCTATAACCTCGATCAACTCCTACCCGAAAATGCGTTCAATCTCGCTCGCGCGGTCGTTGGCTCTGAAGGAACTCTCGCGGTCGTGCTCAGCGCAATGGTCAGGCTGGTGCCGATTCCCAAGAAAATCGCGATGGTCGTGATGGGCTTCGACGATATCTTTGGCGCCGCCGATCAGACGCCATGGTTACTGGAGCATCGGCCGCAGGCGCTTGAAGGCTTCGACCATCGTCTGCCTGATTTCGCTCGTGAAAGAGGTATGCCCGGCGTACGATACCTGCCAGACGGCAGAGCCTTTTTGATTGCTGAACTCGGCGCTGAAACCGATGAGGATCTCCGGGCCGCGGCGGAAGCGGTCAGGCGCGATGCTGAACGAGTTGCCGCTTGCACCGGTGTGGCAATATTGCAGGAGACGTCCGAGCAGCGCGCGGTATGGGGCATTCGCGAATCCGGACTTGGCGCGGGCGCTCTGTTGCCTGGTCAAGCCCGTACCTGGCCCGGCGCCGAAGATTGCGCAGTGCCACCCGCCCGGCTCGGGGATTTTTTGCGGCGCCTGGTGCCTTTGTTAGCGCGTTATGAACTTGCGGCAGCAACCTACTACGGTCATTTCGGCGAAGGCTGCGTGCATTGCCGCATCAACTTCGACTTCTTCACCGCCGCAGGCATCGCCAAGTTCCGCGCCGCGATGACCGACATCGCCGACCTGGTGGTGGAATTCGGCGGGTCACTGTCCGGTGAGCATGGCGACGGCCGGGCCCGCTCCGAATTGCTCCCCAAGATGTACGGCAGGGAACTGCTCGGCGCCTTCCATGAATTCAAGGCCGCTTTTGATCCTGACCGGATGATGAATCCGGGCGTGCTCGCCCATCCAGAACCGCTCGATGCGCATCTACGAATCGGGATCAATTACAGCCCTCAATCCCTCCGCACCCGCTTCGATTTCAGCGCGGAAGGTGGACTGGCAGGCGCCGCGCTCAAGTGTGTCGGAATTGGTAAATGCCGCAAGACCGACGCCGGTGTGATGTGCCCCTCTTACATGGCCACGCGCGAGGAGGCCCATTCGACCCGCGGGCGTGCGCACCTGATTTACGAGGCGCTCACCAGTGATCTCTTGGCTGACGGCTTTGCCGACCCCGCCCTGCACGAAGCATTGGAGCTTTGCCTGTCATGCAAGGCCTGCAAGAGCGAATGCCCTGCGTCGGTTGACATGGCGGCGTATAAGGCCGAATTCCTCGCCAATTTTTACGAAAGTCATCGCCGCCCTTTACCGGTGGAATTCTTCGGCCGTATCCATGAAATCGCCCGCGCTGCATCGCTGGCGCCGATGCTCTTGAATACTCTGCAGCAGGGGTCCACAGGTTCGATCTTACGACGTCTCCTGCGGCTCCATCCCGAACGGAATCTGCCAAGGTTTGCGCGGCAATCGTTCCGCCGATGGTTCGCGCACCGGCCCGAGCGAAACCACGACTCACCGCAGGCGCTGCTCTTTCCCGACACGTTCAACAATTTCTTCGAACCCGAGGTCGCGATTGCCGCCACCGAAGTGCTCGAACGCGCCGGCTTCCAAGTGATCCTGCCGTCGAAGGACCTGTGTTGCGGACGGCCATTGTACGAAGCCGGGAAGCTCGACGCCGGCCGCTCGCGTTTGCTCGAAATCGTCGCCGAGCTGAGCCCTTTCGTTGAGCGAGGCGTCAGCATCGTCGGCCTTGAGCCGAGTTGCCTGTTGACTTTGCGGGATGAGCTGCCGGCGCTGTTCCCGCGTCTTTCCGCCGCACGCAAACTAACGCACAATGCGATGCTGCTCGACGAATTTCTAGTCGCCAAGGCACCGCAATTCAGCCCCCCTCCACTTAAGGGCGCCGCCCTGGTCCACGGCCATTGTCACCAAAAAGCGCTCGCAGGAATGAACAGCGAATTGGCGTTGCTGAAGAAAGCGGAAGGCTTGTGCGTCGAGGCGCCCGACGCCGGATGCTGCGGGATGGCGGGTGCCTTCGGTTACGATGCCCGCCGCTTCGAGGTGTCGCGCGCGATCGCTGAGCGTGTGCTGATTCCTGCCGTCAGAGATAGCGCAGAAGACACTTTGATCATCGCCGACGGCTTCGCCTGCCGCTCCCAAATTAGACAATTCTGCAACGGGCGGCACCCAATGCACTTGGCACAGGCCCTGAATATAAAGCAAGAAGCATAGCGCTCGCATTGCTTCCATCTCAGGTAGTTGTGGGACAAGCTTGAAAGCCAGTCCTACTAGACAAGCCCCAACTGCTGAGTTGCTGAAAAACTCGGAGGAAGGGTAACCTCTTAGTCATGCGACTCGGAATTACTATTCCCCTCGACGGCTTCCAGAATCGTCATTTCGTTGAACTCGTGCAGCATGCCGAAAAGCTTGGGTTCGCTGACGCGTGGAGCTATGAAACATTGGCCGGCGATGCGTTCACTCCTGTGGCCGCGGCTGCCGCCGTCACCGAACGAATTCGGCTGGGGACCGCCATCGTGCCCGTCTTTACGCGTCCCGCCGCACTCATCGCGCTCTCGGCCGCGGCCGTGCAGCAACTCTCCGGGGGACGCTTCGTGCTCGGCGTCGGCATTTCCACCCCGACGATTGTCGAGCAATGGATGGGTGTGCCGTATCGGATGCCGCTGACCCGTCTGCGCGAGACCGTCGCCGCCTTGCGCACTGCCTTCACGGGGCAAAGGGTCACCACATCAGGCAAAGCGGTGACGATTAACGGATTTCGTCTCGGCGCACCGCCCGAGACGCCGCCGCCGATCTACGTTGGTGCACAGGGGGAATTGATGCTGCGGACCGCAGGCGAAATCGGTGACGGCGTGATCGTCAATTACATCACGCCGGAGACTTTTCCGCGGATGCTCAATGAAATTCGGCAAGGCGCGCAGAGAGGGGGCAAAAGCGTTGATTCACTCGACATCGCCTGCCGCATTCTGGTCGCGGTTGACGATGAGCAGGAGGTCGTGCGCGAAAATCTCCGCCGCGAGCTGACTGCCTATTTGACGGTGCCGCAGTACAACCGGTTCTTTCAATGGATCGGCTACGGTGACGAGGCCCGGGCGGCGCTCGAAGCGTGGAACGCTGGCGACCGCCGCAAGGCGCTTTCGCTGGTACCGGACCATATGATCGAATCTATTTTCGTCTTCGGTACAGCCAAACAGATCGCCCGGCGTCTCCGCGATTACGAACAGGCAGGGATCACCACGACCGCCCTGCAATTTACGTCATTCCAACCAGACCCGGAACAAAAGCGCCGCCGCGTAATGCGTGCAATGGAAGAAGTCGCTACTGCATGGCGCTGAATAGCTGTGCCTGCTCGTCTTCCGCCGTCAGTTTGCAGCGCACCGGCGCCAAAGTGCAGCCGGTGCGCCGAGCCAACGAATGCGCCACCGGCGGCAGTGCCTACCGATGTCCGAGCTGACTGTTGAGTTGGCCGATCACAACGCCCAGGCGCTGGGCGGCGTTCGTGTCGCCGCGCGCCAGCATTTGCTGTTGCATGTTGATTGCTGCCCGGCGGCGTTCCTCCAGGTATTCGCGGCGGCGGTCACCAGCCCATCCTGACGGCGGACTGTTAAACCATCCCGGCGCGTATTGATACCGATGTTGGCCACCCCAGTTGTAGTCGTTCTGATTCAGGTGGTGATGATCCCAATAGGCATTGTGATGGTCCCGGTCGTGATCCTGATGATGTTGGCGCCATTGTTGTTCATCGTCCTCATAGGCGAGAACAATCGGCGAATGTTGCGACGGTACTTGCGATACAGAGGTCACCTGAGTTGAGGGCCGATCCGAATGAACGGCTGCCATCGCGCCTGGCGGTATGCTCAATAAGCTGAGTCCGATGAGGGCTGTTAGGACTCTCCTTTTTGACTTCATAACAATTACTCCCTGATCTAAGAGACGCTACTTCGCCGTGTCCAGTTTCGTTGTTAAAAAGGAGCATTCCTTATGCCGCCCCATTATGCGTTTGACGATGGCCTTCTGGTGCCACCCTGTCGTCCCAGGCACCGAGGAGCAGTCGCAAAACGGAATAACAGAAGACCTATTGCGTCACGTGTTGAGATAGGGTGCGCGCGAGAATGGTGAGGTCGTCGTCGCTATAATATTCCAACTCGATGTGTCCGGGGCGGCGGCCGCGGCGCTGGGTTATCTGTACTTTGCGCTTGAGCGCGCGTTGAATTGATTCTGTCAGCGCCCTCAGATTTGGATCAGGATGAGAGCTGTTTTTCGCCCGTAAAATAGGGCTTAGCTTGTTGCCAGAGCGCTTCCGCTCGGCCGCTAGCTGTTCGGCGTTACGCGCTGAGAGCTTGCCCTCCGCGATAAGTCGGGCTTGCTCGATTTGCTCATCGACCGATTGAAGGGTAAGCAAAGGCCGTACCTGACCAGCGGTCAGGATACCTCGCATTGATCATTTCGAGAATCGTCGGCGGCAGTTCGGTAAGCCGGATCATGTTAGTGACATAGGTCCGGCTCTTGCCGATCCGGCTGGCGATTTCCTCATGAGTCAGCACAAACTCACGGCTTAGCCGGCTGAATGCATTGCCTTCCTCGACGGGATTAAGGTCTTCACGCAGAAGATTTTCGACCAGCGACATCTCCAGCGCGCCGCGGTCGTCCAACTCGCGTACGATTACCGGTACCCGCTCGAGCTTCGCTAATCGCGACGCACGCAGTCGGCGTTCACCGGCGATAAGCTCGTAGTTGCCAGCAGTCGAAGGTCTCACGATCAATGGTTCGACTATGCCCTGGGTTTTGATTGCGGCGGCGAGTTCGTCGAGTGCCTTTGGCTCAAATACCTGGCGTGGTTGAAACCGGCTGATCACAATGCGGTCCGGCTCCACCATCAATACGGTGAGCGGGGACGTCCCTGCTGGCTCTGTTGCAGACTCCATGTGCCCGTTAGCTGGCGTGGCCGCATCACCGCCACCGATCAGAGCGTCCAATCCGCGACCCAAAGGTCTTCGTGTCATCCGCTTCTCCTCACTCGCTCGCTGTCCCGGCTAAAGAGCGCCCGCAGATTCCAGGACTTTCGAGGCTGTTCGGCTGACGGCTCGGCCAGGGGGGCCGCAGGAGCGGCGCCGGCCCGCTGTGCTACTTCTTCAGCCAATGCCCGGTAAGCTTCTGCGCCAGTCGATTTACTGTCGTATTCAATCACTGAGAGTCCATGGCTGGGACTTTCGGAGAGGCGAACGTTGCGTGGAATCACACTCTGAAAAAGTTTGTCGGGGAAATGGCGGTTGACGTCGCTCGCGATCTCGTGACTCAGCCGATTACGAGCATCGAACATCGTCAGGACGATTCCGCTGATCTGAAGCGCGGGATTCAGTACCTTGCGAACCTTGGCGATCGTACTGAGCAGCGCACTGAGACCTTCCAGCGCATAGTATTCGCATTGCATCGGCACCAGGATCGAGTCTGCCGCGACCATGGCATTGAGCGTCAACAAGCCGAGCGACGGCGGAGTGTCGATCAGGATGAAGGAGTATTGAGCGCGGAGCGGATTAAGGATTTCCTTGAGGCGGCGTTCGCGCCCCTCGACCGCGGCCAGTTCGACTTCTGCACCCACCAAATCGGAGCCAGACGGCAGCAAGAAGATGTCCTGCCGAATCTTGCGGAGCGCATCAGTTACTGGGATGCGACCAACGATTACCTCGTAGATCGTTCTGCCGGAAACTTTGATCGCGCCGAGTTCCGCAGGCGGCGTCAAGCCCGAGGTGGCGTTACCTTGAGGGTCGAAATCGACCAGCAAGATCGGCAGATTTGGGAGGGCCTGATTAGTTTGGGCCAGCGCAACTGCCAAGTTGATTGCAGTGGTGGTTTTGCCAACGCCACCTTTCTGATTGGCTATAACGACGAGCCGCCCCACATCCCAGCCTCCTCCGATGTTTCACGTGAAACATCAGACCGCCTCCTCACACCACATCATAATAGCCGTTCTGCAGGAAAAGCAAAATCTTTCCTTCCTCTTTCGATGAAAGGCGGCTCAGGGCAGCGATCCAGCCGGACCTAGCGCCGGCGCCACAACCCCAGGATGCGCTCAATCAGGCGATCGCCGCGTGGGACCGTGTATGCTACCGGTAGAAATTCATGAAGGCCATTTTTTTCGGCGTCCGGCAGAGCCAGGTTCTGCCCCGGATTCGCATACAGAATCCCGATGCCGCCGGGCTTGAGAGCAGAGCCGGCTAAAGAATGAAATGTCGAGGGGAGGGCAAAAGCCCTGGCGGTGACCACGTCAAAATGGCCTTCGTTAGCCCGTGTGTTCTTGCCCGATCGGCTGGAGTTCGGGCGATTTTGCTCGACTCGCCCGGACTCTACCACGACATTTTTCAGTTCCATTTCGGCAACGGCGACTGCAAGGAAACTCGACCGTTTTCGGCGGCTTTCAATCAACGTGAAGTTCGCCCGCGAGGCTGAGGCCAGCACCAACGCAGGAAATCCGGCGCCGCTGCCAAGATCGAGCACCCGGCTGCCGGCGCAGAAGGCGTGTCGCAGAAATTCTTCACTATCGGCGCTTATAACTGGGATCACACTGTCGATGATATGAAAAGCCAGTTCGCCCGGATTGTCTGGTTCAGCGGTAAGATTCATCCGGGCGCCCCAGAAGACAATCAGTGCGGCCAGCCGTTCGATCCGGTTCAGGAAGAGGACACGCTCCGAAGCTAGGCGGATGATATCAGGGTAGTCAGCTACGAGGTACCGGACCTGCGCCGCAAGGTTTTTCGCATGGCTTCGCTCGTCCGCCTCCAACGATTTTCGGCCCACAGGACCTCTCTTTCGTTATTCTCTCGCAAACTAGTATGGCGTCCCGCAAGTAGCTTTACAGACATGGGAACCTGCCGCTTGTGTCATTCTCGCTGTGGCTGCCGCGCGAAGCATCCCGCCATTGCCCGATTGCCAGCAACCAGGCAACTCATCCTGGCCGAGCCCAACCAAGAAGCCGAAACGGCGTAAAAATCGCGCGCGAGTGGTTGGCCTTGCATCTCCTTGGCGTATAGGTTCAAAAGGACCGATGTGCTTCGCGAGGGCGGCTGAACCATGAAACTCTCGGTGATCTCCTGGAACATTCGCCATCTTCGCAAAGAGAAGATCGAGATCCACCGGAAGCAGGTCGTCAACGACCTTGCCGATGGGCACATCGTCTTCTTGTACGAAAACAAGATGGATCACCGCGACAACGCGCTGATGTACGACCTGCTGATGGAGGCTCTGGGCGAAGCCCACGGCAACTCGGATGATATCAAAATAGACGTGTTGTCGCCGCCCGTCGGCACCAACGAGTTCGTACAGGTAGTCTATACGAGCAAACGCGTGACCGGTCCGAGCTCGCAGCACGGGACGGGCCGAGTTCTTCGTCCGCAGCAGGCACGGACCAGAACCATAAATCCAATATGACGCGGGCTCTAGGCGGAGTAATGACGGCGCCGAGCTAACGAGTCCACGAGGAGCAAATTAAAAAAGCTACGGCCGCGCAAATCCTGTTGCTTCCGTCTGTGCTGGTGAAAATCGGGAATTTCATTGGGAGGGCGTCCGAAATTTGACAATGTTTCACGTGAAACGCCGCCAAATCAGCGGAGCTCATCGGCGATTTTTTGAGTTCGCCTCGCCCGAATCTGTACAGCCAGCAATGCGACCGCGGCTGGCGTAATCCCTGGCATCCGAGCTGCCTGACCCAGCGTGCACGGCCGCACCTGTGACAGGCGTTCACACACCTCGGTTGAAAGACCCTTCACCGCCCTAAAATCGAGCCATTCGGGAATTGCGGTATCCTCCAGCCGTTTCGAACGCTCCACCGCGTCAGTTTGGCGGCGCACGTAACCCTCGTATTTGATCTCGGTCTCCAGTTCGGCCGCCTGGTCGATGTCGAGCATTGGCGAGAGGCCAGTCACTCGCAACAGGTCTTGATACAGGACCTCGGGCCGCCGCAGCAACTCAAAAGCACGAACCATAGTATGAATGGGAGCCGAACCGAGACCCGCGAGAAACTCATTGACCTCGCCCGACGGCGGGACCCGCGTTGTTTTCAGCCGTTCTATCTCGCATTCGACGGCCGCGGTTTTTGCTCGCACGCGAGCGCTCGCTTCGGCGCCAAGCAATCCAAGCTGTTCGCCGAGTGAGGATAGCCGCCGGTCGGCGTTATCCTCGCGCAGCAGCAGGCGGTATTCGGCGCGCGAAGTAAACATCCGATAGGGCTCACCGCCGATTCCGCGGGTAACCAGATCATCGATCATGACACCAATGTAGGCTTCATCGCGCCGCAAAATTATCGGCAATTCGCCACGCACCTTAAGTGCGGCATTAATTCCAGCAAGCAGTCCTTGCGCACCTGCTTCCTCGTAGCCGGTCGTGCCGTTCAATTGCCCGGCGAAGTAAAGTCCGCGCACCAGCTTGGTTTCGAGCGAAGAATAAAGCTGAGTCGGATCTGAAAAATCGTATTCGATCGCGTAGCCGGGACGCATGATTTCGGCCTGCTCCAGGCCTTTGATTGAGCGCACCATAGCGAATTGGACATCGAGCGGCAGGCTGGTCGAGAGACCGTTAGGATAGACCTCGACCGTATCGCGACCTTCGGGTTCAAGGAAAATCTGGTGACGCTGCTTGTCGCGAAAACGCATCACCTTGTCCTCGACTGAAGGGCAATATCGAGGTCCGCGGCTCTGGATCACGCCGGAATACATCGGTGAACGGTCGATTCCACTCCGGATGATCTCGTGTGTCGCGGCGTTGGTGTAAGACAAATAACAGGGAATCTGAACTTGTTCGATGCAGCGGGTGCGGAATGAGAATGGCGGCGGCGGCTCGTCGCCGGACTGCAGTTCGAGTTCGGAATAATCGATGGTCCGGCCATCGAGGCGGGGACAAGTGCCGGTCTTGAGGCGCCCGATACGGAAGCCCAGTTGAACCAGACTCTCGCTTAGGCCCATCGCGGCGAAATCACCGGCGCGGCCGGCGTTGTAATTCCTGAGCCCTATGTGGACCAGGCCCTTAAGAAAAGTGCCGGTCGTTAGGATGACGCAAGCGGCGTCGAATCTCTCGCCGATCTGCGACTCCACCGCACGCACAGCGCCATCCTCGACGACAACTCGCTCGATGCTAGCCTGCCGCATCGTGAGGTTCGGTGCGATTTCGAGCACTCGCTTCATCCGGGCCCGATAAGCCGCCTTATCGGCTTGCGCGCGACGAGCGCGTACTGCAGGTCCTTTGCGAGTATTGAGGAATCGGAACTGGATGCCGGTTTCGTCAATCGCCACACCCATTTCACCACCCAGCGCGTCGATCTCGCGTACCAGATGGCTTTTGCCGATGCCGCCGATAGCAGGATTACATGACATCTGACCAATGTGGTCGAGGTTCAAGGTGATCATCAGCGTCTGCGCACCCATCCGCGCAGCCGCCAGCGAGGCCTCGATGCCGGCATGGCCGGCGCCAACCACGATCACGTCGTAGCTCATCATTCTCTGACTACGTTGCTCTGACTACGTTGCTCTGACTTTGTTATTCGTGCAGCGCGTTGTTAATGGAGGCGCTCAGAGGGAGTCTGCCATTGCCGGCGTACGACGAAAACAAAACTGGAGCGCGGGCGCCCGGAATGCGCGATCATATTGGGCGTATGTTTCTTTGGCATCGGTTTTGGGATAAAATTTCTTTCGACTCCCACTAACAGTCTTAAAGGGGAGCGAATGGGCGGTCCTAGGTACGCTAGCGGGCCTCCCCCCCACCGCGATGTGTGCCGAAGCCTTCGGGGCGGACCGCCCTCCAATCAAAACTTATAACGCACTCAAAACTATGCGCACTTGCCCATATACGCCGATTTGCGAGCTTATGGAAGTGCTTTCTTTGGTGATGATGCTGCGCCGTGTCCCATAACGTTGATTGGCAATTGAAAGTTAAATCAAAGCTGCTCCTACAAAAAATTGGCGATCGCATTCCACCTAGTGGTTAGTTGCATGATTTCGCGCTACAAGAGTTTGAGTTCTCGACGTGGCATGTTCGGGTTGTTGGTACGCTTTTGATCCTCCCTCTGGTCAGGGGGAGGGATTGCAGACCTATTCCGTCGCCACGAGCCTTACGCGGATTTACGCAACTTAGTACCAGCAGACCTATTTGCCAATGCAGAATTCCCGGAAGATCGCGTCCAGTAGGTCTTCAGTTGACACTTCGCCGGTTATAGAACCCAGCAATTGAGCGGCTAGCGCGATATCGACCGCAACGATCTCCGGCGGCATCCGTCCCATCAGCCCGTGCAATGCCGAGTTTAGTGCTTCGAGCGTATGGGCGAGTGCGTCGCGATGCCGTTCACGTGATATCACGACTTCGTTGGTGATCTCTCCGCCCGCTAGTTTTTCAATTTCTCGCGCGAGCCCCTCCCGGCATTGGCTGAGACCGTCGCCAGTAACCGCGCAGAAATTCAAAATTGGCAACCACAACCCCCGGCTTTGCAAATCACTCGCGCGAATACATTGTGGAAGGTCGCGTTTGTTAAGGAGCGCAAGTCCTCTTCGCCCCTGAGCCAGCTCGATCACCGCGGCGTCTTCTGGCTCGATCGAACGTGCGGAATCGAACACGGCGATTACCAGGTCAGCCTGCTTGGCCGCAGCGCGCGCCCGTTCGATTCCTATTCGCTCGACATCCTCAGGACTCTCGCGGATACCTGCAGTGTCAAGGAGAACCAGCGAATAATCGCCAAGGTCAATGGACTCCTCAATGACATCGCGAGTGGTGCCCGGAACGGCAGTGACGATAGCGCGCTCGACGCCAAGCAGCAGATTGAGAATGCTCGATTTGCCGACGTTGGGTTTACCGATTATGGCGGCGCGTGCCCCTTCGCGGATCAAGCGCCCCTGGGTGAAGCTCTGATGCAGGACAGCGATGTCGTCATTTAGCGCGACAATACGTGCGGCGATTGTCTCACGCGAGGGCAAATCGATTTCCTCGTCGCTGAAATCAATCTCGGCTTCGAGATGAGCGCGAATTGCGATCACCTGCTTACGCAGGCTGTGCACTCGCGCCGCTAGCGCCCCCGCCAGATGGGCCAGGCTCTGCTGCAAAGCGCTCGCGCCGCGGGAATCGATCAGGTCGGCAATAGCTTCGGCTTCGGTTAGATCGATGCGGCCGTTGAGGAAGGCACGGCGGCTAAATTCTCCGGGCTCGGCGATCCTTGCTCCCTCGGCTGCGGCCAGCGCGACGATTTTGCGGACCAGGTAAACGCCGCCATGACAGTGGAGTTCGGCGACATCCTCGCCGGTCAGGCTCCGGGGCCCGGGCATCAGCACACACATCGCGCGGTCGAGCGGTTTACCATTCTGGGGATCACGAATTTCACCTAACTGAAGTCGGCGAGCTGTGATTCGGACTAACTGGTGCCGCGGACGCCATAGCTTATGTGCTATCTCGATAGCCCTGGGTCCAGACAGACGCACGACCGCTATAGCGCCGCGTCCTGGCGGCGTTGCTGGTGCTACGATGGTGTCTTCGAGATACATAGCGCTGGGAGTCTACGCCGTGGATGAGGTCAGATTGAGCCGGTGGCGCTTGCCCGTGCCGACGCCTTATGGTGAGATAAAAATGTCGAGGGCCGCGTGGTTCCGCATTATCCGGCCTGAGAGCGACATTCAATCGCAGGTGAGAGCCTCAGCGCGAGTTTCGGGACCGGAGCTGGCCGCGACCGATGAAAAGAACTTATCAACCCCACAATCGTCGACGCAAACGCACCCACGGCTTTCTCGCCCGGATGGCGACGCCCGGCGGCCGCAACGTGCTCAGACGACGCCGCGCCAAGGGCCGGAAACGGCTTGCGATCTCGATACCGCCGAAGCAACCTGGTTGAGCGGCGTGGGGCGGCCCGGATCGCGACTCGGTTTCGGCGCCGCCGACCGATTGCGCACCCGAGCCGAGTTTTTACGTGTCCAGCGTATGGGTGCGCGCTTTCAAAGCGATCATTTTGTGGTTTACACGGTGCGCTTTCCCGAGTCGCAAGCGGTTCGACTCGGTACTACAATCTCACGGCGGCTCGGAAACGCGGTAATCCGTAATCGAATCAAGCGCCGAATACGCGAATGCTTCCGGCTCAGCTTGCGATTGAGACTTCCGGCCGGTACCGCCGTGGTAGTAATTGGCCGGTCAGGCGCGGGAGCACTCGACATGCAATCGCTAATGGGGGAACTTGGCGATGCGGTAACGAAAGTTCAGCTTCGCCTGAAGCAAGGCCATGAATAGTGATCAACCGCATTGGAAGCCGCCCGTCGTAGTCTTCCCCTATTACGTGGCACAATCGCTCTCACCCCTCGCGCTCGCGGTCATCGCGGTTTATCGAGTTGCGCTATCTCCGATTTTGTTCTCAGTGTTGGGACCAGCGTGCCGATTCGAGCCGACTTGTTCGGCCTACGCCGCAGAGGCGATCGCGCGTTATGGCCTTACGCGTGGCGTGTGGATTGCCCTCAAGCGCCTTATGAAATGCAGACCGCTAGGTGGCTGGGGTTTCGATCCTTTACCAGCGCCGCGTCGCGCAAGCGAAGCTAACATCGGCGGGCATCGAGGCCTGTCGCGCTAAACGGAACACCGTTGGATACTAATCGTCTCCTCATCTCGATTGTCGTCGTTCTCGGAATACTTTTCCTATACCAGGAGCTGCTGCAATGGCGGTATCCCGACCTTTACGGGCCCAAAAGTAAACAAGCGCAGCAGCTCGCAAGAGCATCGGGGGCTGCGAAGCAGGGGTCGGCTGCCGTGCCGACGCCCATAACTCTGGCTCCTGAGAGCAACGCCTCGGAGAACCGCAGGACGAAACGGGGGGAAATAACCGCAGCGCCTGTGCAGACCATTAAGGTCGATACGAGCTACTATGAAGCACTGTTAACCGGCTATGGAGGTCGGCTGGAAAGCTTCAGACTCAAGAAGTTCAAGCAAAATAGTCAGCCAGACAGCCCCGATTACCAGATGATCCGCCCCGGTGAGCGGCTGCCGATGGGCGTTCTAGTCAGCTCCGCGGGCAAAACGACGGACGATGGTGACGTTGTCTATACTACCGAAGCGCCGTCAGCAATCGAGGCGACCGCCAGCCACCCGGCCACTTTGACCTTTGCGGGCAAGACCAGCGATGGATTCTCTATCCAGAAAACCTTCACATTCCCGGATTCGAGTTACGTTTTCAGCTTCGCTGCCGACGTGAAGGTTGAGAGCGGCATTAAGGTTGACGGGGTGGGACTGACGATGAGTCAGCCCTTAACTGAATTGTCGGGTTACCGCGATTACCCTACACTTCAGTCTGACGTGAACGGCAAAGCCTTAAGCGTAGGTGAAAAGCAGCTCCAAAAAGGTGCACAGGCGTCGAGCGGCAGTATTACTTACGCCGGGTTCGGCGACCGCTACTTCCTCTCAGCGTTTTTGCCGGCCAATCCTGCTCACGGCACGGTGGCTATGGAATACGCGGGAAGCGAGGCTGACGCAAAGCTCCTCTTCCCGGCTGTTAATGCTGTCACCACCCAAGTGTATATGGGGCCGAAGGAGTTGCAGACGCTGGAATCAGTCAACCCTGCACTCAGTAAGGCGCTCGATATGGGCTTTTGGGGCGTGATCGCGATCCCCTTCCTGCGCCTGCTGAAGCTGTTCTATGACGTTGCGCCCAACTATGGGGTTGCTATCATCCTCCTGACAGTGATGGTGCGGCTGCTAACCCTGCCGATGTCGATAAAGGGGCAGCGCTCGATGATGAAGATGCAACGCTTGCAGCCTCAGGTCGAGCGCATTCGTGAGCGGTATAAAAATGAACAGGAAAAGCTTCATCATGAGATGATGGAGCTGTACAAGCGTAATCACGTCAATCCGATGGGCGGATGCCTGCCGATGGTAATTCAATTCCCGGTATTTATCGGCCTTTACGAGGCGCTGCTGAATGCGGTCGAGCTGCGCAATGCGCCGTTTATCGGCTGGATCCGCGACTTGGCGGCACCTGATTGTCTGCCAATACCGGGTGTGACTGTGCCATTCACCGACCTCCACGGAATCCCGGTGCTGGTGCTGCTGATGGCGTTGACGGCGTTCGTGCAGCAGTGGATCTCACCGCGCAACCCCGATCCGAGTCAGCAGAAAATGATGATGTACATGCCGGTAGTCTTCAGCGTCATCTTCATAGAATTGCCGGCTGGATTGTCTCTTTATTATTTTTTCTCCAACCTGCTTGGCGTCGTCCAGCAATTTATCCTCAACCGTGAATTCAAGCAGTATAGCCCCGTCACAACGACATGAACCCTAATGATTCTATCGAAATAACTGCACCGACTATCCAACAAGCGATTACTCAAGCGCTCGCACAATTGGGCGCGGATCAGGACGACGTCAAGATCGAGGTTCTCAGCACTCCGCGTGCAGGAGTCCTGGGCTTGGGTGCACGCCAGGCACGGGTTCGCGTCACGCGCCGTGCCCCAGAGGCAGCCAGCAGCGGTGTGACCTCACCGCCGCCGGCACCGCCAGTCGTGCATGAGCCGAGTCGCGATACGGCTACGGCCGTTCGGCCGAACCCGACTTCGAGTACCTCCGCCGGAGAGCCAGCCATCCCGGCCAACACTACACGCGCCGAGGTCGGGGTTTTGGAGATCGAGCAGGATGGCGAAATCGAGGAGGCGCCGGTCAGCGCCGAGGAACCGTCCGACCATACCGATCTCGCTGAACCAGCCGTGCTGGCGCGCGAAGGAACCGTGGTATTGGCGCGAATTCTCGAGTTGATGGGCGAAAAGGCCAAAATCGAGACCGTCGACGACAGCAGTGCCGAAAATGTCGAACTCAACATCAAAGGCGACGGGTCCGGGCTGCTAATCGGGCGTCACGGGCAGACGCTCGATGCACTGGAATATGTCGTCAACCGAATTCTCGCGCGCAAGCTTAAGGATGCCGCTGCACCGGTATTGATCGACACCGAATCCTATCGTGCCCGGCGGCGGCGCCAACTCCATCGCATGGCGCTCGCAAAAGGGGAGCAGGCTAAACGCGAGCACCTGGCCGTGGCGCTTGACCCGATGCCGCCTCGCGATCGGCGCATCATTCATTTGGCGCTCAAGGATGATCCATTGATCACCACGCGCTCATCGGGTGAGGGTTTCCTGCGCTCGGTCGAGATAATGCCGGTTGATGAACGCCGTGAAGGACCAGGTGAAAAAGGGCGTGACCGGCGTCGAGAGCGCGGCCAGGAAAGTAGCCGTGAGCGCGAGCGTACCCCGCCGGGGCAGCAGGGCGGCTTCAAACACGGTCAGAAGAGAATCGTATAGGTTGACAACCGCCGCATCCCAGCCGCTTAAACAGCGCTCTGCCGAGTCTCTTCAGGTAGGAGGAGCAATCGCGACCGCGCCGCTGGGCCTGGAACGCGCGATTTCTGAAACAGAACACTGCCACAGCAACATGAAGCCGGCGCGAGATTTGATCGCGCCGGTTTGATCGGTGGGAGGACCTGCGAGCGCGGGACTTGCCAAGATAGTCCCGGGTGAGCGTGCCATACTGACAAGAGAGTCGCCGCTGTGCGTCAGCCTTCGGTCCAACCCCACTTGACTTTGTTTTCGGCAACCTGTTCGGCGGTCGGGTGCTCTTTGGTTTCGAAGCTTTTCACTTTGAATACCTCTGCTTGATCGACGGTTCGATGGTTCAGTTCGATGTCGTCCTTGAAAACCTCGGGGACGGCGGGTTCTTCGAAAATCGCCTGCCAGGGGCATTCAGGCTCGCACGCGCCGCAGTCGATGCATTCGTCCGGATGAATATAGAGCATATTGGGAAAATTTTCGTGATCGTCGCCGACATATTCGTAAATGCAATCGACCGGGCAGACGCTGACGCATCCCGTGTCAACACAATCGATGCAGAGCCGGGTTATCGTCCATGGCATAAGAGCAAATCCTCTCTATACGTAGCTCCCCTCCCTTGCCTCGCTCGCTTAGCTGCGGGAGAGGGTTGGGGTGAGGGGTGCCTGGTTATGTCACGCTCCCTTCCTTTGTTACCTTCGCCCGCTTAGTTGCGGGAGAGGCTGAGGAGAGGGCGCTTGTGACCGTGAGCGGCGCCTGGGCCGCCCTGCGCTTACGAGTCAAATTTTTAATCTATCTTGGCCGAGCATTCCAGCAAATCACACGGGACCCATCGACTAAAGCAGTTTTTCCACGCGACTGGCGATTTCGGCGCCGCCGCCTAAGGACCGGAGCGAAGCCGCAGCAAGTGAACAGGTTCATTGGATACCCGTGATATTGCATGCGTAAAATGATTGCGAGCTTGCGCGCAGCTAGCTCGGCGCTGACAGTGAAGCACGGGAAAAAGATATTATCCCTTCTGCAATTCTAACTATCTGGGGCAGGAGTTAAAACGAAGATGTCTGGCGAAGGCAATCGGGTTCGGGTCGAAAGCGACAGCATGGGTAAAATCGAAGTGCCGGCAGAACATTACTGGGGCGCCCAGACCCAACGCTCTTTGATTCATTTTGCCATCGGTCATGAGACGATGCCGCGCTCGCTAATCCGCGCCATCGGCATTCTGAAAAAAGCCGCGGCAGAGGTGAATCGCCAGCTCGGCAAACTTGACCAGGCAAAAGCCGAGCTGATCGTCCGTGCCGCCGACGAAGTGATTAGCGGGAAGCTCGACGCGGAATTTCCGCTTAGAATCTGGCAGACCGGTAGCGGCACCCAAACCAACATGAATGCCAACGAGGTCATCTCCAATCGCGCCATCGAGCTCGCTGGTGGTGAAATGGGCAGCAAGAAGCCTATTCATCCGAATGATCACGTAAACATGTCGCAGTCATCAAATGACACTTTTCCAACTGCGATGCATATAGCGGCCGCCGAGGAGATCACTCACCGGCTACTCCCGGCGCTCGCGCGTCTGCGCGACTCGCTCGAACACAAGCGAATCGAAATTGACGGAATCGTCAAGATCGGCCGTACTCATCTGATGGATGCGGTGCCGCTGACTCTGGGCCAGGAGTTCTCCGGTTATATTGCGCAACTCGATCACAATATCGCACGCATCAAGGCCGCCTTGCCAGACGTGCTGGAGTTGGCGATCGGCGGTACTGCAGTCGGTACCGGGTTGAATACGCACCCGGAATTCGCCGACCGGTGCGCGGCGCGGATTGCGGAATTGACCGGGCTTTCATTCTCAGCGGCGGCGAACAAATTCGCCGCATTGGCGGCGCATGATGCCTTGGTAATGGTATCGGGTGCGCTCAAGACCCTGGCGTGCTCTCTCATGAAAATTGCGAACGATATCCGCTGGATGGGTTCCGGGCCGCGCTGCGGTCTCGCGGAGCTGTCGCTACCGGAAAACGAGCCCGGTTCGTCGATTATGCCGGGCAAAGTAAATCCAACGCAGTCCGAAGCGATGACGATGGTTTGCGTCCAGGTGATGGGCAATGACGCTGCAATCGGATTCGCCGGCTCGCAGGGCAATTTCGAGTTGAACGTGTTCAAGCCGGTAATAATTCACAATCTGCTGCAGTCGGTGACGCTGCTGTCGGACGCTTGCGGTCTATTCGCAAGATATTGTGTCGACGGCATTCAACCGAATCGGGCGCAGATCGAACATTATGTCGCAAGCTCGTTGATGCTGGTGACCGCACTGAGCCCACATATCGGTTATGACAACGCCGCCAAAGTCGCCAAACTCGCGCACGACAAGGGGACTACTCTACGCGAAGCCTGCGAGGAACTGGGTTTCCTGAAGGGAGGCGAATTCGATCGGCTGGTCCGCGCGGAGAAGATGATCCAGCCGGGCGAGTGAGGTGTTGCAGTCGAGATCGACGGAGCGGCCGCTTCGAGAATTGGAGTTGGTTATCGAGCGTCGCTATACTCGCGTCTCTGAGCAGGCATTCTATGGCGGTAGATCTGTCGTAACCGCTGTCTAAATTTTGGCGTCCACCTCGGCCCGGCCGATGCTTTCGTTATCACCATTGCGTCACACCTGAGCGATGGCATTGAGGTGGATGTAACCGGGGCCTGCCTGGCTGCCATTTGGGTTGGAGCGGTTCAGCGGCGCGACCGCCTCCGGCCACGCCGCCATCGGAGCGGTTACTCGTCGTCAGTGTCGGACGGAAGCTCGAACTCGAACGGCGGAGTCAGGCCCGTGTAGTCTCCGACCACCTTGGCGTCGTAAGGCGCGTTCAACCCCTGACTCGTATTTGCTGTTCCATATCCCGGGTGGTTGAGGTTCCCGTACTGAGCGACGATGTGCTTGGCCATGTTTACAATGATAACCCGGTCGTTGAATTGGTCGCTGATAACGGTCTTGCCGGTTCTGGTACGGATCGCTCGTGTAGGCAGCGGGGTAGGATTACTCCCATGTCTGAAGGTTGGTGAGATAGGTCCAGACCGGATGGTCAGCCGGGTCTACCTCGACAATTCTGCTGTTATTGGAATCCGTTATCAGGGTATTGCCGTCTGGCAGGCGGCTGGCAAATGCCACGCCGCTGGCGGTTCCTCCGACCGTAAAGGTGTGCACGACGTTCTTGTTGCGATCGACTTCAATTGCGCGATTGTTGTTCTCGTCAGCAATGAGCACGTGACCGTTCTCCAACAACTCGGCAGAGTTAGGATTGTTTAGCTGATCGGGACCGCTGCCTACCACGCCGGTTTGGCCGTACTGCCAAACGATTTTCTTGTTAAGGTTCACTTCGATCACGCGCTCATTGCCCTGATCAGTAATCAGCACCGTAAAACGAGGCGTCCAAGTGGTCTGAACCGGGGTGTTCAGTTGATTGGGCCCCGAACCCGTAACCCCAAACTGTCCGTATTGCCACTCGATATGGCCGTCCTTATCCACGAGCAGAACCCGGTTGTCCGCGCAGCCGGCCGCACATTTGGGTTCCAGAGGGGGTGAAGCTGCGGGAACTCCTGTGCCAGCCATCAGCGTGAGCGAGCCGACCCGCTGGGCATCGTTGGTGCCTACAATTGAGTTGGGGCTGATGTCATTGGGTCCGAGCCCGAATTGCCACACAATTTCACCGTCCGGTTGGATCTCGATAACGCGGTTGTTGAATTGATCTGCGATTAATAGGTCGCCGCGCTGGTTGAACTCCTGCGCTCCAGCAAAGGCGAATAGCGGGGCTACCAACAGGCAAAACATGCTCAGAATCGCGCCGACCTTGTTCCTGTAGCTGGCCATATATATTTCCTCCTCCCGTGGAATGGACTCCTTCTGATCCTATTTGCGGATAATAGGCCGAAAGGTTACCTAACTGTCCTTCAATTTTTTTCTGGCGTAGGGTCGAATCCGCAGCGCTCCTCACGTGGAAACAACAAACTGCTGCGATCCTGACGCGGTTCGAAGCGCCAAAGGCGAGTTGGGACCCCAGCTCGAACGATGATGTTATAGCTTGCCGAGCCAGGTCCGGCGTCGGCGAGCTCCTTCAAAAAAAGCGTTGCTTCCGGCGGCAAGATTGGTAGCTTTTCAAATGGCAATCCAGCGTCGCGGCCCTAAGCTCGATTACAAACTCTGGTGGTTCGAGCGCCAGATGAAGCACGCCGAAGTGCCTGCACCCCCGGCTGCGCCTGTCGTTATCGCCGCTGACTACAATGGAGCGCCTTCTAAACCTTGCTCCCAATCCGGGGGCGCGCTAAGGAACTACTAAACTTGCCCGCAGAGGTCCCATCATGCGACTGTTTCGACTCTATAGCGGTGACGATCAGCAATCCCATCTGGAAGAACTGAAAATGGCGTTTGCGCCGGGTCAACTCGCCGAACAAACGCCGCTGCAACCGGCGACTGGCGTGATATTCACCCGGATGGCATCGGGAGCGTTCGTCGATTGGCATAACGCACCGCGGCGCCAGTACGTGATTACGCTGGCAGGCGGAGTTGAGATCGGTCTAGGCGACGGCTCGTTGCATCGCTTCGGACCCGGTGAAGGCATTCTGGCGGAAGACCTGACCGGGAAGGGTCATACCACGCGAGCAGTTGGCGGCGAACCGCGGGTGATGATGATCATCCCGCTGAAAGACTGACCACGCTCCTACACCGGGAGTGTTGAGTAGTCGCCGCGATCGAATCTCATCCTGATTTTATGAACACTCTGATTCACACACATCCTGTACTCTGCTCACAATGTGCTTACAGGGTGTGCAAAGGTTTCTCGCAGCTCATTATTTTTTTACATCTTTGTTACTCCACAGTTTTGATGGCCGAGTACGAGTTACGTGCTTCGCAGGTTGATGGGAAATATTAAATTTGACGGGATTGCGTAAAGCTTTATGGCAGTATAGCAAACGCGCGCGCAGGGAAGCCGAGGCCATGGTCAGGCTTCGGCCAGGTCACAACGATCAAAGCGCCGGTAACCGGCACCTTGTCGAGGTTGGCCATCACCTCAATCTGCCAGTGCCCGTGATTAAGCAACCAGCTCTCGGACTTCAGGTCCTGCGTAGAGTCCGTGTCCAGCGATTCGTGGCCATTTGCGACGATGCCACGCTCCTCGTAGAGAAACTTGATGGCCTGTAGAGACCACGCCGGGAATGGATAGCGCTTAAAGCGCCGTGGATCGGTGCTCCAGTCTTTGGACATATCGGTGCGCAAGGCAGCAAACGAGCCCGCCGGCACACGCCCGTGCTCGGTCTCCCAGGCCCTGAGGTCGCCCACGCTTAGTGCATGATTGGGATCTTTCTTGAGCATCGGCGTTATATCAAAGATCACCAGCGGCAGGATCATCTGTTTGAGGGGAATCTGGTCCATTGTCTTACCGTTAGGATCAAAGTGTGCTGGCGGATCGACATGCGTCCCGTATTGCCCGACCAGGGAATAGAAGAAGGCACGAAATCCGTCTTTCTCAATTGTGTAAGGCCGTTCCGTCTCAGGATTCGCAGCAGCCGAGAAAATCGCCTGGCCGAATCCCTTCCACACCGGCGTCGTCGGGCTGAAGGAATGCGTGAGGTCGACGAACTGTTTCGATGAAATGATTTTATAGGCAACTGCGAGCGACCTCTCTTCGGCAAGCGCGACAGACCGCGTACTACAGGCAACAGTGATGCTCACGAACAGTAAAAGCCTACTCAACAGAATTTTCTTCGCTTGCTTGTTTCTCACGCGACCTTCCTTACTTACCGCCGAGCTTCAATCGGGTATGCGATTATCGCCGTTCAATCGAGCAATATTCAGCGTCGCGGACCGGGTCAAATCGGGCGGGATCAACGAGAGCCTGACGAGCTGGACAGTCGTGTAGGCGCAAAGGTGGTGGCCGAAGTGACGATCAACAGGCTTTTCGTTCCCACCTGGAATGTCAGGAGCGTGATTTTAATTCGACTGGCGGTGGGGCTGATCTTTTTAACCCAGGGTCTCCTCAAATACATTGATCTTCACATCGGCGTCTTGCGCTTCGCGAAGATTGGCTTCCCGTACCCGGATTTCACCGCGCATTTCGTCGGAACCTTCGAGATTGCGTGCGGCTTGCTGATTTTGATCGGCCTCTTCACAAGGGTCGCCAGCATTCCACTTCTGATTGTAATCCTGACGGCGATCGCGACGACCAAGATCCCAGAATTGTTCCGTCCGAACCAAGGCTTCTGGTTCATGGTAAGCGACGCGAGGACAGACTTTGCGATGACGATGAGCTTGCTTTTCCTAATCGACATCGGAGCCGGGTCGTGGTCTCTTGACGCCTGGTTCTGGGAGGAAAAAACGGCGCCCTGCAGGCGGACTAACGAAGGCCGCCGGGCAGACGTGTAGAACAGGAGGGACCAATATGCAGCGCTTGAGCTCTATCGGGATTATGAGTTTGTTGTGTGGCAAGCTTTGTTTCGCTTGGAATGCGGACCGCACACGCGGCGATGGCCACGGCCACGGTTAACTCGATCAGCGCCACCGGCGCCGCTGCGAGCCTGGGAACGGTGACCTTTGCCGACAGCGCCGGAGGCCTGGTGATCACGCCCAAGCTTTCCGGGCTGCCGCCAGGTAAGCACGGGTTTCATATTCACGAGAAAGGCGACTGCGGTCCCGGGGTGAATCAGGGCAAACTGGCCGCAGGCTTTGCCGCGGGTGGCCATTACGATCCCGCCCACACCAAAAAGCATCTGGGGCCGCTCAGCAGCGCCGGCCATCGTGGCGATCTGCCTGTGTTGGTAGTGGACGGCCGAGGTGATGCGACCCAGGCAGTCACCGCACCCCATCTTACCGTGGCGCAGATTCGCGGCCGGTCGATCATGATCCATGCCGGAGGCGATAATTACTCCGACACGCCGGCACCGTTGGGTGGCGGCGGCGCGCGCATCGCCTGCGGCGTGATCAAGTGACAGCCGTGACGCAATACGGGCCGCACAGAAGACTTGGAATCGTTCCAGCCATAAGCCCGGTTAGCAACCCCACCGTGGGGATCGATCCACACGCAATACCTTTGCCCATGCGCCTAACGATTCAAGGATTCGGGCACAATTTGGCAAGATAATTTCGAGACGGAGGGCCGCCATCTCGGATAGGCCGAATTGATTCAATTACGACGAGTTGTTGAGCTGGGAGGCGGCGTGACGCAGTCAGTTTCAGAATTAATTGCGACTAGCTATTTTGCACCGCAAAACGGCCCACTGTGAGCGACGTCGCGCGTATCGCCCGGTGCTGGGCGCGCGGCAGGAGTCAGGATAGAGCCGATCGCAGGAGAGCTCGTCGATAGCATAGCAGCCGCGCGTGCCGATCAGCGGCTGAAGTGGCAGGCTGTGAGACCATGCGGGGTCCCGATGACCGAGATTTTCTCATACGGCTCGGGATACATGCAGACGGTCACCGGCGACAGGAGCGGCTTGGGTAGAACCGGGAAAACTGCTCGGCGACAAGGGCTTGCGGGAGATCAGGCGCGAACGTTTATTCCAAGGCGTGATTCCGCGCCGCTGAAGCTACCAAGCAGGCTGAGTCAGGCAGGCAGCGGATCGGTTTGAATCAAAGCTTCCGCTATCTGGATGCCGTTGAGCGCGGCCCCCTTGCGCAACTGATCACCCACCACCCAGAAATTGATAGCGTTCGGACAACTCAGGTCGTCGCGAATCCGTCCGACAAAACATTCGTCGCGCCCCTCGCCAAGGATTGGCATCGGATAGCGATTCTGTGCCGGATCATCCATGACCTCGAGTCCTGGAAAGCGGTCGAACGCGTCGCGTGCCGCCGCCGCAGTAACCCGCTTCTCGGTCTCGGCGTTGATCGAGATAGAATGCGCGGTGAAAACCGGCACCCGCACCGTAGTAGGCGAGATCTGCAGCTCGGGAGCGTCGAGAAATTCTGCAGAACCGAAATCGTCCAGAAAGGCGAGAATATCGGCGCCATCGCTGCCACGGTCTGGAAGAGGCTGGTCGAGCGCGTTCACAAGCTTCTTTGCTGCGCCTGGCAACGGGCCAGCGGGCCGGTTACTCAATGCTTCGAGATAGCCTGCCGCGCGGCGCGCGGCCTCGGCCAGCAATTGTCGGGTACCGCCTCTATCCATTCTGCTGCGAAAGGTATCGGGATAGTCCGGGACTTTCAATGCTCGCAATTGGCACATCTGCGACATGCGCGGCTCGCAGGCCGATGTCAGGGTTTCCGCCGATAGCGGCCATCGGCCGGTCGCCATTTATGAGTACACGCCCTAAAAAAGAGATAGCGGGAGCGGCTTTTCCATTTTGAAGTTCGACAGCTCGATTCCCCCTCGCATCACGGTTTGTCTGCAAACGGCGAAAAAGCCGCAATGCTCGAAGAACGGACGCGCAGTGATGCTCGCTTCGGTGAAAATGCGCTGAAGCTGTAGCCCAACAGCCTTCAACTCAACCGCTTCATAAAGTGATCGGCCTACTCCGCGCCTGAGGACATCATTTCGACAGTAGAACATGTCGAGATGCCCATCGCGCTCCAGCTCCGCGAACGCGATGATTTGACCAGCTTCTTCGGCAACGAGAGTACATCGCTGACTCATTCGCGAGTGCCATGTTTCGGGATCGGGAAGAGTCGGTGCCCATGCATGCACTTGTTGTTCGGAATAGTCTTGCAAGTTGACGAACCGGACCGTCTCATAAAAGAGGCGTGTAATAGCTGCGGCGTCGCTGCGACTGTAGTCCCTGATCAACATGCCGGACTGTTCAGCTCGGCGGCTGACTAATTCGGGGGTTCGGTCCAAGAAGCGCTGTGCACTCTCAGTTTACGTGCTCCCAGGCATGATACGAGCTGCGCACCAGCGGTCCCGCCTCGACATGGCGAAACCCGAGTGCGAGAGCGTCACGTTTGAGTTCGGCGAATTCGGCTGGCGGCACATAGCGGACGACCGGCAGATGATCCTCGGAGGGGCGCAGATATTGGCCCAGGGTCAGAATGTCGCAATGGGCCGCGCGCAGATCGTTTAGCATGCGGATCACTTCGCTGCGCTCTTCACCCAGACCCAGCATGATACCGGTCTTGGTCAAGACACCGCGGCCTGATTCAAGCGCCGTCTGTTTCGCATACGCCAGAACCTCGAGCGAGACCTCGTAATGGCCTCCAGGCCGGCATTTGCGATAAAGGCTCGGTACCGTCTCGACATTGTGGTTGTAAACATCGATCGGAGCGTGAACTACGGTTTCGACGCTATGGCGAGAACCCTTGAAGTCGGGCACCAAGACTTCTACCCGGGTGCCAGGCATTGCTTGTTTGATGGCTAGTGCGGTCGCGGCGAAATGCGCCGCACCACCGTCGTCCAGGTCGTCGCGGTCCACCGAGGTAACCACCACGTGCTGCAAACCAAGTCTGGTAACCGCTTCTGCGATTCGGCGGGGTTCGTCGGGGTCGAGCGGACGGACGCGGCCATGAGTGACTGCGCAATATGGGCAGTTACGCGTGCATACGTCGCCCATCAGCATAAAGGTGGCGGTGCGATGGCCGAAACATTCGCCGATGTTAGGACAACACGCTTCCTGGCAAACTGTGTGCAGTTTAAGTTCTGCCAGCATTGCGCGGGTGCGGAAGTAATCGGGTGATGCGGGTGCGCGCACCTTGATCCAATCAGGATGCCTTCGTTCCATTTTCGTCCGCCTGCTATCTCTGAGCTTCGCAGGCGTGCGCAGCAGGATCAACCAGGGCGGAAAGTTCGGCCTCGCTCGCCCTGCGAATGCGCTGGTAGCCAAAGGCAGCGGCGAACTGACCCGCTACAATCTGGCCGAAAGCGTCGCTTGTAATCCCTCCGAGCCCCTGCATGGCGATGGACGTCATCCGGCAGCCGGCGATTCCGCACGGCACGATGGCGTCAAAAAAACTCAAGTCAGTGGTGACGTTAAGAGCAAACCCATGCAGCGAAACCCATCGTCGGAAGCCAACTCCAATTGAGGCGATCTTTTCCTGCCCGATCCAGACCCCAGTCAGTCCTGGGCGCCGCTGCGCCGCGATTCCAAGCGCAGCGAGCGACTCGATAAGCATCTGCTCGAGCCGCCTGAGGTAGCGGATTACGTCACGCTCAACGCCCTCAAGCTTCACTATCGGATAGCCGACCAACTGGCCCGGTCCGTGGTAAGTAACCTGGCCGCCGCGCGATACACGGTGAACGGGAATGTCGCCTGGATTGAGCACGAAGCGCTCATCGGCGCCGCGCCCGAGGGTATATACATGCGGATGCTCGAGCAGCAGCAGAAAATCCGCGATATCATCACGCAGCCGCGCAGCGGCCAACGCGTTCTGCAACTCCAGCGCTCGCTGGTAGTCGATCTGACCGAGCCGGGCGACAGTCAAGGTGCGGCAAAACGCGCCGCTCGCGTTCCGCGCGGTGCCCATCTTCGGAGCCTACGCTATTAAGACCCCGTAGATCTTGGAAGCGCCTTCAAAGCGCGACCAAGCTGAATCGTATCAATCTCTCCTTCCCAATATGCGAGGAGCGCAGCTACGTTCAGAGATATCCATTGGGACACTGCCTTTTCGTCATCAGGCGAAAGACTGCCGGCTATGATGTGCGGTGACGGACGAACGCCAACGATCGCGGTATTGCTTGGGTTCATCTGATTGCCATGAGTCAGATTGACATTCATCCCAATATCGTGGCGTGAGGTCCCGCGAGGACTGACCCATACCGTCATTGGCAAGCCGGTTGTAGCCGGAAACAAATTTGCCATCTCGAAAAGATCAGCGGTGTCTGACCTGTCGTCAGCCGCTCCTGACGCAACTTCGTACGCTTTCATTAAACCATCTCGTAAAAGACCGGAAGCACGAAAATATCGGTCATAGCACTCCGCGATTCCAAAGTCAGAAGTTTATCGCTTCTCCATCGGCGGCTAACGCCGCTTCCATGATGGCTTCGGACAGGGTCGGGTGCGGGTGAACGCTGCGTCCGAGTTCGGCCGTTGTGGTTTCGAGCGTCTTGCCCAATACGACCTCGGAAATCAGATCGGTCGCGTGATGGCCGACGATTTGGCATCCAACGACCTCGCCATATTGCTTGCTGGCGACGATTTTGACAAAGCCTTCGGTTTGATTCACTGCGACTGCCTTGCCGTTGGCGCGGAATGGCATCCGCCCAACCTTGACCTCGATGCCGCGCGCCTTCGCGTCGGCTTCGCTGAGGCCGACGGTGGCAACTTCCGGTTCGCAATAAATACAAGCTGGAATTGAGAGCAGGTCGAATCCAGGTTCTCGGACGCCGGCCATAATCTCGACGGCTGCCACGCCTTCGGCCGAGGCCTTATGTGCGAGCAGTGGCGGGCGCGCCACATCGCCGATTGCGTAGACACTCGGACAAGTGCTGCGGAACGAATCGTCGGTCTTGATAAAGCCGCCGCGCTCGATCTCTATACCTAGCTTTTCGAGACCCAGCTCGCGGCTCACCGGGCCGCGTCCCACAGCCACCAGGATCGCTTCGGCATCGACCATCATGGCGGTGCCGCTGGCATCGAGACCGACGCTCCATCCGTCGCCTTTGCGCGCGAGCGACTGGTAACCGTGACCGAGCAGAACCGTGACGCCGCGTTTGACGAAAGCTTTGCGCAGTTCTTCAGCGACCTCCGCATCCATTCCGGGCAGCATCTGTTTCTCAAGTTCGACGATGGTCACCTTGGAGCCAAACGCCTGATAAAAATAGCCAAACTCGGCACCGATCGCGCCGGCACCGATAATGACAATGCTGCTTGGCAAGTGATCGTTGAGCAACGCTTCTTTGCTAGTCATCACACCATCGCCGATGGTCATGCCTGGGAACAGCTTTTCAGTGGAGCCGGCGGCGATCAAAATACGTTCTGCTTCAACGGCTTCAGCGGGCGGAGCCTTTTTGCCTGCTACCGGGGCTAATGCAACAGTATGAGGTCCGGCGAGCGCCGCTTGCGCCTCGACATAATCGATCTTGTTCTTGCGCAGCAGGAAGCGCACGCCTTTAGAAAGCTTATCGGCGGCTTCGCGACTGCGTGTGATCACCCGCTTGAAATCGAAGCGGACTTCTCGGGTTTCGATCCCATGCTCTTGAGCTGCGCTCCGAATCAACTCCATGGTCTCGGCGGAATTGAGCAATGCCTTCGACGGAATGCATCCCCAGTTAAGGCAAACCCCGCCCGGCAGATCGCGCTCGACCACCGCAACGCGCATTTTGAGCTGACTCGCGCGGATAGCAGCGACATACCCGCCAGGGCCAGATCCGATAACCACAAGATCGTAACGTGAAGTAGCCAAGATTCGACACCTCAGACAAGACAAGCGATACGAGACGGCGACAAGGCGAGCGAAGGGAGGTGTTCTCGCCTATCTCGTTTCTCGTATCGTTTTGACCTCAGACCAGCAGGCTCGCCGGATTCTCTAGAAAGCGCTTGACCTCGTTCAGAAAACGGGCGCCGACGACCCCATCGATGACCCGGTGGTCGCAGGCCACGGTCAGCATCATGGTCTTGCCGACGACCACGTGGCCATTGCGCACGATCGGTTTGTCCTTGACCGCGCTAACGGCCAGGATGGCGGCTTGCGGCGGCACAATGACCGCGGCGAAATGCTCTACCCCCAGCATTCCCATATTCGAGATGGTAAAGGTTGCACCCGAGAGATCTTCACCGCTAAAGCCACCGTGTGCTGCCTTGGCCACCAGCCGATGCGCGGCACGCGAAATTTCCGGGAGCGTCTTCTGCTCGCATTGGTGAATTACAGGCACGATCAACCCATCTTCGACCGCCACCGCCATCCCGATATTGATGTTCGGATAGATCACAACACCATCATCTTCGAAACTCGCATTCATTCGCGTGTAGCGGCTTAAGGCGAGCGTGGTTGCCTTGATGATGATGTCGTTATAGGTGATGTCTTCCTCGAATAGCTCGGTCGCCTCGAGTGAGTTTTTGAGCTTGACGGCTTCTTCCATGTCAACTTCGATGGTGACATAGAAATGCGGAATCTCACGCTTGGACTGGGCCATCCGGTGAGCAATGGTCTTCCGCATCTTCGACAGCTCTTCACGAGTGCCGGGCAGACCTTCGCGGGGCGCAATAAGCCGGCGAAACTTGAAAAGCTGCTGCTCGCGCAGGAAATTGTCGATGTCCCGCTTCGTAATGCGACCCTCAGGACCGGTGCCACGGACCTGACCGAGCTCGATGCCCGCTTCTTCGGCTGCCCGGCGTGCCAGCGGTGATGCGCGTAATTTGCCATCGCCTGGTTCGAGCGTTTCATGCTGCTCGGCTGCCAACGAGACTGGCGGACGAGAAGGGGCCGCGGCGATGGCGGTGGGGGCTGCGGATTGCACGGCGCTCATCGCCGGATGGAAACGTGGAGCCTGGTCTTGCGAACCACTCCTCCCGAACCGGCTTCAGCCTCCAGCGCTTGCGGCGGTTGCGCAGATGAAGCGATGACTGTCTTATCAGTCTCAGCTTCAGCGCCAAAGGCGCGGCGGCGACGAAGCTGACGCATCGGGGCAACCCGGCCGCGGCTTTCGGCCGGAGGGCGCTTCGGGTTCTTCCGCCTTGGTGGGCTTGTTTTCAATCGGCTTCGCTGCACCACCGTTGGTTTGAGCCTGTTGCTCCGGAAGTGCGCGAGGTTCGGACGCCGCGGCTGCGCGCTCCGCCGGTGGCCGAGAAACCTCACCGGCGCTGCTCCGTAAGACCGCAATCACCGCACCGACTTTGGCGCTTTCGCCTTCCTTGACAACGATTTCATCAAGGAGCCCGTCGTCGAATGCCTCCATTACCATGTCGGCTTTGTCGGTTTCGACTTCGGCAATCGGCTCACCGTGATGGACTTGATCGCCGGGATGCTTGAGCCAGCGCAAAATCTTGCCCTCCTCCATCGTATCGGAGAGCTTGGGCATCGTGATCTCAGTGCTCATTGCTTTTTTTCACCGGCCCATCGTGGGCCGCAAAATTGTCACGGCTCGGCTAAGCATGACCGAATTGGCGGAGACCGCGACGGATCAGGACTAAAAATCGCATTAGAGCATCCGCTCGGCAACCTCGATGATTTGCGCCGGACTGGGCAACGCCGCCCGTTCGAGGCGAGCATTGTATGGTATCGGGGTATCGAGCGTCGCCACTCGCTCGACCGGCGCGTCAAGATGATCGAAAGCCGCCTCCTGAATCTGTGCGACGATTTCGGCGCCGGCGCCGCCCGTGCGCCATCCCTCGTAGATAACAATCGCCTTGCCGGTTTTCCGAACTGACTCGAGCACGGTATCGATATCAAGTGGATTGAGCGAGCGCAGGTCGATTACCTCGGCATCGATTCCCTGGTTTTCGAGCGCGTCCGCTGCCGCCATCGAGTCATACACGCATTTCGAATAGGAGATAAGCGTCACATCCTTGCCGGCGCGCATCACGTTGGCTTTGCCGAGCGGGACCAGGTAATCGGCGTCCGGAACCTCACCCTTCACCCCATAAAGCGATTCATGCTCAAGAAAGATGACCGGGTCGTCTCTTCGGACAGAACTTTTGAGCAGTCCCTTCGCGTCCGACGGCGTTGCCGGCAATACGACTCTGACGCCTGGACAGTGCAGGAAGTAGGCCTCGAGGCTCTGGCTGTGCTGCGCTCCGAGCTGATGACCGGCTCCTTGCGGCGCGCGAATAACCATCGGCACCTTGGCATGACCGCCGAACATGTAATGGATCTTGGCGGCGTTGTTAACAATCTGATCCATTGCAAGCAGGCCGAAATTTACCGTCATCAGCTCGACGATCGGCTTCAGTCCGCCCATCGCGGCGCCAATCCCAGCGCCGACGATAGTAAGTTCAGAAATTGGCGTATCGCGCACGCGTTTTTCGCCAAATACGGCGAGCAGGCCATCGGTCACTTTAAACGCGCCACCGAAGTAGCCGACCTCCTCGCCCATGATGAACACGCGCTCGTCCCGTTCCAGTTCCTCGCGGAGCGCCTGGTTCAGAGCCTCACGATAGGTAATTTGGGCCATCCGCCCGTGCCTCCTGCCTGAGCCCGGTCCCGCTAGAAACCGTTTTCACGTCGATCTTTCATCATTCGTCGGCGTAAACATGTTTGCCAAGTTGGTCGAGACCTGGCTCCGGACTCTCCTCGGCGAATTTCACCGCGTCTTCAATTGCGGCGGCGACTTCAGCGTCAATCTCGTCGAGCCGGGCCTCGGTTGCCCGACGATCATGCAGGATTTTGCGGTGTAACGCTTTAATCGGGTCGCGCTCCTGCCAGATACGCTCTTCACGCCGCGAACGATATTCGGCCGGGTCCGACATCGAATGGCCGCGGAAGCGGTAAGTGACAGCTTCGATCAGGGAGGGGCCGTCGCCTTCACGCGCACGAGCGGCGGCTTCGGTGACGGCTCCGTACACATCGAGCACGTCCATGCCATCGACGCGAACGCCGGGCATTTTGTAAGGCTCGGCAAAACGGTACAGCTCTTCCTGGCAAATCGCGTTCTGCACGAGCGTGCCCATCCCGTAAAAGTTATTCTCGCAGATGAACACCACAGGCAGCTTCCACAAGGAAGTCAGATTCAAGCTTTCATGAAAGGCGCCCTGCGGCAGTGCGCCATCGCCAAAAAAGCAACACACCACCTCGGGCTCTTCCTTGTACATGACCGATAGACCGAGGCCGGCGGCGAGCGGCAATCCGCCACCGACGATGGCGTAACCACCCATAAAACGCAGGTTAGCGTCGAACAGATGCATCGAACCGCCGTGCCCGCGTGAGATCCCTGTGGCTTTACCAAACAGTTCCGCCATTACCACACGCGGCGAGGCACCTTTGGCAAGGCAGTGGCCATGCTCGCGGTAAGTCGAGAGCACGTAGTCCTTGTCATAGAGTGCGGAAATTGCGCCAACAGCAACGGCCTCTTCGCCGGCATAGAGATGGCAAAACCCGGTGATCTTACCCCGCGCATACATCTCAGCGGTCTTTTCTTCGAAGCGCCGAATCAAAAGCATACTGCGATAGAGGTCGAGCAGTTGAGTCTCGTCCATCGTCAGCAGCGCGCGCTCAGCGATATGTTTGTCACGTTCCAGGGCCATAGAACCAAAACCCCCGGCGCCGGATAGCGCCACGTATCAGCTAAAACTTTAACTGAAATACCGAGGCAAGTAAGCAAGGCAGGTTCCGGCCTCGGGCCAATGCGTCAGCCGCTGCTCATGCACGCGCTGACAGATGAAGAGCCGTGCCGCTTCGGCACGCAAATCTTACATGCTATCGAAGACCGGACATGTTCGGCGCGGTTAAGGTTTGAGAATCGCGCCTCGCCGCCAGGGGACTAAATAATGAGCACATGATCATTGATTCGGCAGCTACGGACACGTCAGAACAACTTGCGTTGTGCCGCTTCCCATACCGGCGCAAACGAACGACGATGGAGCGGCGACGGGCCCAGGCGCTCGAGCACCTCGAAATGTTCCGGTGTGCAATAGCCTTTGTGCCGTGCAAAACCATAGCCCGGAAACTGCACGTCGTACTCTACCATCATCCGGTCGCGGGTTACCTTGGCAATGATCGAGGCCGCGGCAATACAGAAGCTCTTGCGATCTCCGCCGACTATTCGTGTCTGTGGCAATTTCAATTCTGGAATAAGACGGCCGTCGACCAAAACATGATCGGGTGTTTGCAACAACGACACTATTGCCCGCCGGCTCGCGACCATTGTTGCCCAAAAGATATTGAGCTCGTCAATCTCGCCCTGACCGGCAACGCCGACACCGATGGCCAAAGCCCGCTGATGAATCTTGGTGAAATATTCTTCGCGTTCTTCGGGCCTGAGCTGTTTGGAGTCGTTGACGCCCCTGATGAACATCTCGGGCTCGAAGATTACCGTAGCGGCGACGACCGGTCCGGCCATCGGACCAACTCCAGCCTCGTCCAACCCCGGCGATAGCGAGCAAACCGTCACGCCACAGCTTACGCTCATAACGCAGATTGGGATGACTGCCCACCGCTGGTTGCCCGTTCCCTACAAACGGATTATGCAACGTCACGAATTCAGCGCAACGCCTGAACCGCGGTTCCTTCCAGTTTATTCCACAGGGACCGAGAACTTACGCCAAGCGCTTGAGCCGGGCCTGCCGGAGCAGCTCGGCGACGCGCTCGGGGTCGGGAACGTCCCACAGCTTGACCATAAAATCGGCGCTCGCGGCGGATGCAATCATCACGTTGCCGATTCCCAGCAACCGCTGCGAAAGCGAACGGTCGACTTCGATCGAACGAACGTCGGCCAACTCCATTTCGCGCCGATGGCTCGCCAATAATCCCCGCCGTTCAATTAAGCGATCTGATGTCAGGCTCCAGCTTGTATAACGGCGGTGAAGTGTAGCCAGCGTGACGATCAACACTGCTACCGCAACCAAAGCCAGGCCGACGCGGAAATCAACCTGTGACGCGAACAGAATATACAAGCCGCCGCATGCGAGCCCCACTGCCAGAACGATTTCACGCAGAAAATGCCACCATGACGGCAGAATGCGGACGAGCGCATATTCCCGTTGGTCGGCAGGACGGGGCGAGAACAGTCGCGTACCGCAGCGCGAGCAGAACGTTGCCCCTTGAACCGCCTCGAAGCCACATTGCGGACATCGCATAACCTTCGATGATAGGTTCAACCATTATCATCCGCGCTGAGCAAGCGCGGCTGGCCGGTTCGAGCGCATTCATGTTAAGAATCGCGGATGAAAATCGCATTATTCGGAATCAATACCGGTCCGTGTGCCAACCCTTCAACTGCGGCGACGGTTGCGCGAGCAGCGGAGACCGCTGGTTTCGAAAGTCTGTGGACCGGCGAACATATCGTGCTACCCGAGCCCCAAATGCCGCCGTCACCGGTGCCGGCTGACACACCTTTTGTTGATTCGGCGATAGCGCTTGCTTACGTCGCCGCGCACACCAAACAAGTACGCTTGGGAACGGGGATCATTATCCTGCCGCAACGCAATCCGGTCGTGCTGGCCAAGGAATTGGCGTCAGTCGATGTTTTGTCGAACGGGCGCCTGATTTTTGGCATTGGCATCGGATACCTGCAGCCCGAATTTGCCGCGATAGGTGCCCCATTTGATCGTAAGGGGCCGCGGACCGAGGAATTTCTCGCCGCGATGATAGCGCTGTGGTCAATGGAGAGGCCGGAATACCACGGTCGCTTCATCTCGTTTAAGGGAATCAATGCGATGCCGAGGCCGGTGCAGAAACCACATCCTGAAATCGTCTTCGGCGGTCATACTCAAGCGGCCTACAGCCGCGCCGCCCGGCTGGCGAAGGGATGGTTCGGGTTCGCTCTCGACCTTGACGGCGCTGCAAAGTGCGTCGAAGGACTCAAACAGGCCTGCAGCGCGGCTGGCAGGCGGTTTGAAGATCTTGAGGTCAGTGTTACGCCGCGCGGACGGGTTGACCTCGACGCCGCAAAACGTTTTGCAGAGCTGGGTATCAGCCGATTAATCCTGCTTCATCGCGGACGCGACGAAAGTGGCATTCTTGATTTCGTCCAACAGACTGAGCGCGAGCTGATTAGCAAGCTATAAAGAATCGCATCTGTTGATGGCTCGGGCCCGATGATTCCGTGCTCGCGCAATACGGCCTTCCGCCCTGTATATAGGTATAGCTTGAGCACAGTAGCGAGACATCGAAGCTGATTTCGTCATAGGGATAAAGAGAGGATCGAGCGGACGCGCTACAAGACACTTTTTTTGCCTAAAGACCCCACATTTGGCGGCGCAAAATCGTCAGTTAAGGTTTCTCCTGGAGTTGCGATACTGTGAAGGAAAAAAATACAACTTTCATGGATCAGCTCGATACTGGATAAAATTGACGAAATAAGGTGGCGATGGGGTAGTTGTGGCGACCTGCAACGATTTGCCTGGTATGCAACTAGCGCAATGCATTGTTGAAACATGTACTAGGCTCTTTAGCGACCCTAAATGACGCAACTGACGGCCAATTCCGCGACAGAGTGCGAAACTTAAGCCTTCTCTTTGTTGGAAAAAATCTTGCGTTTTCCACGGCTTCGCCATAGTCCCAATGAGCTTGCTGTCGGGGCATGCTAATTGCTGAAACTGCCTACAGTCCACATTTGGGTGGTTCGCCGCCCTAGGGAGGTAGTTCGCAGTATGAAGGTCGATAATAGTCGGGTAATGACGGTAAAGGAGTTGTCAGATTATCTGAAGGTTCATCCGTCGACTGTCTACCGCCAACTCAAGCGCGGGCAACTGCCAGCTTTCAAGGTTGGCAGCGACTGGCGATTCAACGTCGAGTCCATCGACCGCTGGCGTCTGGGGCAGGATAGTTTTGCAAATGACGGCCGCCAATAGGTCATTGCAGCGGTAATCATAGGTCCGTGCGGCGGAGCGTCCGCCTGACTTTCCCGTTCCACACCAGCCGCGAATTGACCCTTTTCTGCTGACGTTACGCAGGGTGCGGCGCTGGTATTGCGATGGAGTGCCGCTCAACGCTACTCGGCAATGGTGTTGAGAAAGTCCAGAGCGAGAGAGCCGCGTAATGGTTCCACACGTGCGAGACGGACGAGGATGCGTGTGTGCGTGGGGAGGCTGGGGGCACCGTGCAGCGTCCCGCGAACCGCATAGGCGTCGAGTTCGGCACTGGCGCCGCCACGCTGCACTACTGCCTCCAGCGGGCGGTTGCGAAGGTGCTGCTGGAAGTAACGTAAGAGCCAATAACGCTTGGCCCGCCGTTCAAGTTCACGGCCCTCCGTCTCGGCATTCTCCGCAGCCGCCAGCAGCCCCAGCAGTTCATCCGGTTCGTAAATGGTCGCGCGCCGTTCAGTGACCGCAGAGACTAGCTGGCGCTGCAGAGCGAGATCGATGTAACGCCGGATGGGGGAACTCAGTTGCGAATAACAATCGAAACCGACGCCCGCATGGAATTCTGGGTAAAGTGAAAGGCGAGCGCGTACCTGCCCGCCTTCGCCAGACACGGAAGGTTGCGCGCGATAGATGATCGGCACCGCATGATCCGCGGCAAAACGGGCTGCGCAATAATTGCTCAAGACCATGAATTCGGCAACGAGCTGACGGCTAGGCGACGCGTTGTCGACCAGCTTCACTTCGATCTCGCCGTCTGTTACTCGGATTTTCGGCTCCCGCCGTTGCACCAGAACCGCGCCAGCCTCGCGGCGGCGTGCGCGTAGCTTGGTCGCGGCCTCCTGAAGCCTACGCAATATCAACGTTCTCTCATCCACATCGCCGTTTACTTGCTGCTCGAGCAGCCGGTCAGCTTCGTCATAACTGAGCCGGGCTTTAACCCGGATGACGGCCGGGTAAATGGAAAACTTTAGTATGTCGCCTGAGACCGAGAGTATTGCCTCAGTAGTGAACACATGCCGTTCGCTGCCTGCGATCAGGCTAGCGCGATCGGTCGAAACAGCATCCGGCAGCATCCGAATAGTAGTTTCAGGCAGGTAAAAAGTAGCTCCGCGGGATGCTGCTTCAAGGTCCATCGGCCCGCCTCTCCTGACAAAATCGGCGACCAGAGCGATATGAATGCGGAGGCACATTTCACCATCTGCCAATAGCTCGCATGAGATAGCGTCATCGATTTCGACTGTTTCATCGTCATCGATCGTAATCGCCTGGGCATCATTTTCAGGCGGTCTCGCCGGTGGCGCGGCCGTTACCGCCTCCGCCAATGCTGATTCACTGAAGGTGCTACGGATGCCGCCGATTATGGCGAAGCGGGGCCCCGGCGGCGCCGCTCCCAGCCGCTCAAGCACCTCGTAAGCGGCCTCGGCCGGCGTGATATCGCTGACCGCAGTTTCGAGCATCATGGTCAAGTCACGGCTGCGGGTAAAAGGATTTTCGAGATAACGCTTTAGTTCGGTGATTAGTGAGGCCGCCTCTTCAGAGCTGGGGATAGCGCGATTTTGCAAGACGGAATGGAGCAGGTTGCTGAGGCGACGGCCGCTCTCGCTGCGGAGACGGATGCGCTCGTATTGCGTGCGTAATCGTTCGACCTGCTCAGCGCTACGTGCGACGAAATTCAAGTGGCGCCGCACGAAATAAAGCCGGTCAGCCATTAGGCCCTCCAGCATCACCGCGACCGCAACTTGCGAACGTCGCCCAAAAAAAAGCTCTGCCATTTCTTCGGCCGTGTAACTTCGATCATGCTCGCGAACAACTTCCCACAGCAGGTTCAGATCGAGTTCCGCCGCAAGCTGCGCTCGTTCCTGCTCCAATTGCATCAGGGCTTCAGTAACCATCTCACGCCGAGGCCGCCGATCGGGATAATGGACCAGCACCAGGTCACGCGACAGCGTGCGTTCGCGTCCAATGCCGTCCAGGGTAACAACCTGATTGGCCTGTTCTCGGACCACGAGCCCGGGCCGCAGCCGCCCTTCGTCGAGGTATTCGACGAGCGTGCCGAGATATTTTTCGGACACCACCATCTGATTTTCATTCTGACGTGCGAGGGCAGTGCAGACTATACGGAAAGCCGGAGGCGAGCGGAACGACCGAGCAATGCCCCGCGCGCACCAACTGATTGCCCTCATCCGCACGCCGCGCCACCGCCAACATGAGGGCAAAGGCATGCGCCGACCTCGGCCGAGTACTGGCCGAATCTGACTTCATCTCAATTCATGTGCCGCTGACGGAGACGACCCGTCACATGATCGGGGTGCATGAACCGGCGGCAATGAAATCGACTGCGATTATCGTCAACACCCGCGCGCGGCGATCATGCGGCGCTGACCGCAGGTCTCCAGAGAGGCCGAATTGCGGGTGCCGCGCTCGACGTTACCGAAACCGAGCCGGTCGATTTGGATGATCCACTGCTCAAGCTATCCAACGTTGTCATCACACCGCATATCGGCAGCGCGAGATTTGCGACGCGGCTTCGGATGGCTGAACTCACAGTGGACAATTTGCTGGACGTGTTCGCCGGACGCATGCCGCGCCGTTGCGCCAGTTCGAACGTCAAGCTGAGTACTGCTGAAGTATCATTGGCGAGAAACAGGACCGCCACGGGCTCCCCGCTCCCTTCAGCACGGGGTGGAAAGTCACTCCAGATTGCCCGCCGAGAGCTGGCTTCTCTTTTCAGGGCCAGGCAAAACGCGGGCGCGCGGCCGCTTTGAGGAGGGTTCCGGAACGGAGACGCGTCAGGTCCCGCGGCTAACCCCAATATGCATCCGCAAGCTCTCGGTGGGAAGTAACCAAGCGCTTGCTTGACGCGAACGCGCCTTTAAATAACCAATCGCTCTTTTCAGGTCAAGATGGATTTGGTCACTTTCTTTCGCCCCGATGAATCAGAAAAGGTCGAAGATGATTGAGACCCGCAGCGAAAACGGCTGGTCTGGAGTGATTGCCGCTCAGTGTTATTCACGCACGCGAGCGTAACCCGCGCATCCCTGGTGTATGCTTTGAGTATGAAGCGAATCTGCGTTTTTTGTGGCTCCAGCCAGGGTGTACGACCCGAATACCGTCAGGCCGCGATCGATTTTGCCGAAGCGCTGGCCGCACGCCAGATTGGGCTAGTGTATGGTGGCGCCTCCGTCGGATTAATGGGCGTCATTGCCGACAAGATGTTGGCCGGCGGCGGCGAAGTCGTCGGTGTTATTCCCCGCATGCTGGTGGACAGTGAAGTTGCGCATCGCAAGCTGACAGAGCTGCGTGAAGTTAACTCGATGCATGAAAGAAAGGCCTTGATGGCCGAACTCGCGGATGGCTTCGCGACATTGCCCGGCGGCTTCGGCACACTCGAGGAATTTACTGAAGTGGTGAGTTGGCGTCTGCTCGGACTTCATCAAAAGCCATGCGGACTGCTGAACGTCGGCGGCTACTTCGACGGACTGCTGGATTTTTTGGATTACGCGGTCTCCCAACAGTTCATCAAACCGCTGCATCGCGCCAACATCCTGGTTGAAGAATATCCGGCACAACTGATTGACCGCCTGGTGGACAACTTTGCCGGATCCAACGGATGGCTTGCGCGCAGAGAACAAACCTAAGAGAGGAGATAAAGAAAAGAGGAGACTGCTACTCCTCGACGTGCTCTCCCTAGCTTGTGCATATCCCGCACGCGGCTGCTTGGCACACCTGGCGCGAGCTGAAATATTTCGTTTTCGCGGAATGGATCCAATGGAGGCAATGGAACGAGTAGCAATCCGCGCGGCGCATGCCGCTGGCCGGATTCATCTCAAACGCCTCAGTCATACCAATATCAGTCGCAAGAGTAATGCGATTGATCTGGTCACTGAAGCCGATCATGAATCGGAAGCCGCGGTGATCGATGTACTGCAGCGCACCTTTCCTGATCATACCATCCTCGCTGAGGAAGGTAGCGAGAGTTCCAGTGCTGCCGGCGAGCATCGATGGGTCATCGATCCGCTCGACGGTACTACCAACTTCGCTCACACGTTTCCCCAGTTTTGCGTCTCTATAGCGTACGAGCGGAGGGGGCGTGTTCAGCTTGCGGTGATTTTCGATGCCTTAAAAAGAGAATTGTTCGTGGCCCGGCGCGGTGCTGGCGCTTCGCTCAATCGTAAACCGATACGTGTCAGTCATGTGCGAACGCTTGAGATGTCTTTGCTGGCGACCGGCTTTCCTTACGACCGACGTGAACGCCGCCGGTTTTACCTGTGTTTTTGGGAAGCATTCATGCTGCGTACCCATGGCGTCCGGCGCACCGGCTCCGCGGCGCTCGACCTCGCCTGGGTGGCTTGCGGCCGAATCGACGCGTTTTGGGAATTCGGACTAAAACCTTGGGATGTCGCGGCGGGCTCCCTGCTAGTTGAAGAAGCGGGCGGCCACGTCAGCAACATGGACGGCACAACGCTCGATATCGGCGCGGCGCAAATCCTCGCGAGCAATGGCCGCTTGCATCAGCACATGATCGAGGCTATCGCCGCAATACGCCCTGAAGCCGAAAGGCGCCACGCGCAGATGTTGCGCGAGGAGCGGTCGTCGAGGAGCACAGATCACAGCGAAAGACGCGGCAAACAATCGTGGTTGAGGTTGTGCGACTTACCCGCCATGGCGCTATTTCTTCGCCACGCCATTTCCCGCGGTCGCCTGCGTTGAAGCCTTCGTTAGCGGTAATCGCCGTAAGGGCGGGTCCCAGATGTGGCTGTGTGTCTAAGGCTTTGAACGCCATCCGCCTGCCCGGTCTTTTAAAGTGGCACTCCGAATCCAAGCATCGAAAAAAAGAAATCGTGCACCAGAGACGCTCAATAATAGCGACGCCTCTGATGCCGCGGCCAAGTGTGGCTGTACTTTATCAGGAAAGGACCCAAGGTAGCCTATCTTGGTCAGCGATCGCTTGACTCGTGATAATTTGCAGCGCCAGCCGTGGAACCTGTTCCCGCGAGATCACGCCGGAGATTCTCAATCATTTCCAGATGCGCCTTCAGAACTGGAATTGTCTCGTCGAGGTAGAGCTTCATGTCACGGGTTTCCTCTGACGACGTGCTTCCTCGAACGTGCGAAGAGCCTTGCGGTGGTCCATTGCCTCATGCTCGAGTCCGGACGATTTGGGACGAGGCTGATCGAGCGAGTTGCCGTCTTCGCGACGATCTCGATTTAAAGTTCTGACGGTCCCGGGCCCATTAATAACAGGCGGAACGACCACCCGCACGCGACCGAGACGGAGGCAAGAACTGCAACGCTTAGTGCGGCACCGATACCCACTATGCCCGCCCCACTTACGGTTCCGCTTTGAACATCAGTGATTCTGTGTTTTAAAAATAGCCTGCAATTATCTGCGCCGCATCCCCAGTTCATCGAGCTTGCGCTTTACCCAATCAATGCGGTCGTAGCCCCAGAAGCGCTCCCGTTCGATTACAAACGTAGGCACGCCAAATACCTGGTCTTGCTCGGCCTCCGCGAAACAGGCCTTGAGCCTCGGTTTTGCCTCTGCTGGCTCATCGGCGATATAGCTGTGGAACTTGCTGGTGTCCGCACCTATTTCAGACAGAATTGCCGCAGCCGCAGCGGGATCTTCGACCTCCAATTCCCGTTTCCAGAAACGCTCAAACACCCGATCGGAATAGGCCCGAAACAAACCCTGGTCCCCGGCGCACATCCCGCCGTAAAAAGCGTACCGAGCGCTGAAGATCTTTTTGGGCGGGCGGATTATCAATCCGCGTTCGGCCGCTAGCCGGCGCGCATCAAGATACAGATAACGGAGCTTGCGCCGGTTGCGCTCATCCCGCGCCTCGACCTCGCCGCCATAGACCTGGCGGATATTAACGCCATAAGGAATAAAGCGAAGCGTGACGCGATAAAGATCCTCCAGCTCATAGGCCGGGCTCATCGCCAGATAAGTGAAGGGGCTGGTGTAGGCGAAATAAAATTTAATAGGCAGCGCGCTCATCGCCGAAGCTAATTGGTGTACTTTTTCGACAATGCTTCGGTCTCCGGTACACCCATAAGGTCGACCAATTCGGCGAACAGATGACCGGTGATTGGGAGGTCGAGCTTGCCGGTTTCCTTAAGCTCTCGCAGCGAATCGCGGAAGTGAACGTAAGCAGCCATGAGGCTGCTCGTATGGATATTCAGCTTGAAACCATAGCGCCCGATCTCCGCTATCGGCAACAGCGCGCCATTGTAGAGCAGCGGCAGACTTGCGAGCCTCGATGAGTAATTCTTGAGATCATCCAGGGTGCGGATGCCGTCGACAAAGATCAAATCGGCGCCGGCCTCACGATAGGCATGACATCTTCGGACGACATCGTCCCAGCCATTGACTGCGAGTGCGTCGGTGCGGGCGATGATTACGAAGTTGCGGTCGCGGCGGGCGTCGCACGCGGCGCGCACTTTCGGCACCATCTCCTCTAGCGGAATCACCTGCTTGCCCGCGAGAAAGCCACACTTTTTTGGCCACACCTGATCCTCAATATGCAGCGCAGCAGCACCGGCTTCCTCATATTCGCGCACGGTGCGCCAAACGTTGATTGGATTGCCGTAACCGGTATCCGCGTCGCAGATAACCGGTATATTAACCGCGTGGGCTATAGCCCGAACGTTCTGCACCATCTCTGACATAGTGAGCAGGCCGAGGTCGGGAAAGCCGCGGGCAGCAGCAGTTCCAAAGCCGGTCATGTAGACGCCTTGGAAGCCAACCCGCTCAGCAATTTTCGCCTGTAGACAATCGTAGACAAATGGCGCCACCAGCATTTCGGGACCGCTGAGCAGTTTGCGTAATTGCTGGGTAGTTTCAATCATGACCCTACTCCACTTGCCTCGCTGGCTGTGCCCTCCGCCACGGAACAAGGGCTTGCTGCCGAGAGGCATGCCAGATTAACCAGGTATCAGCGCCTCAATGGGTAGCCTCACCATATTTGGCTTTCTGCAGTTGGGCATCGAGGGCACGCAGTTGCGAGAGTTTTTCATCGGTCGGTTGGAGTTCCTTCTTGCGCTCAGCCGCCACTTCCTCCTGATGATGGTTGGGAAGCTCTCCGTCAATTTTCTCGAGCGCTTCCTGCGCGAGCCTCCGCACCGTCGCGCTCTTATCGTTCTGCACAACTTGGATTAGCTTGTCGTTGGCTTCAGGATCCCCAATCTCGCCCAGGGCAAATACTGCGGTGCCGCGGCTATCCTGGTCCGAGGCTTCATCGAGGTATTCGAGAATCGGCAGGGTACCGCGCGCGTCGCCGATACGGCCGAGCGCCGCTACCAAGTGCAGTTTCTCAATCGCAGGAGTCTGGCGCAAAAACAGCCGCTGTGACATTAAGGGTACCACGTCGTTAACGGTACGTGCGCCGAGCACGTCAATTGCCTTAATCCGCACTCGCACGTCCATGTCGTTCAAGCCGCGATCCAGGATTTCGGTGGAGTCGGTCGCATTGCTGACGTAGCGGAGCTTCTCCAGACCCTCGACGCGCACTCGAGGATCAGCGTCGGCGAAACGTTTTTTCGCTTCCTTGATTAACTCGTCGTCGGCCTTGCCGGCCTGCGTATTGGGCCCGATGGTCTCCAGGTTTTGCAGCAGGTTATTGGGACTGCGAGCTCCGGTGTAGCCGGCTTGAGCGAAAGCAGGGAGAGGCAAAGCGAGCGCACCCGCTAAAATTATCGCCATTATCAGCGCGCGGGCTCTGGACATTCCCTCGTCCTCCCAAATTCGGCAAAATTGCGGTCCACAGTGTATTCGATTCGAGTCAAATGGAAAACGATCGTTGGGCGGCTTCTTCTCATAAGCCTGGCCACCTGTTGTACTGCACTCGGCCCTGCAAATGTCAAATTACCGCGCCAAGCCGCTGTTCCGCGTTCGAGTCTTCAGCGGCCGGTACCGGTGCCGCTGCCGTCAAATCTCGCAATTCCTCGTTACAATCCCGGTCCACCACCGTTCAGCGGCGGCGAAACGTTGGTCTATGAGGTGTCGTGGGTTGGAATTCCAGCCGCCGAGGCGCGAATCGTCTTGTTGAATAATCGAGCCGGCGGCCGGTCGTGGACCGGCAAGCTATGGCTGCACAGCAGCACTGCCATCGATCTGCTCTATCCGATGCGTGACTACGTCTACGAGGATTTTGACCGCGACGATCTGCGGCCACGCGAAATGCACATTTTTCAACACGAAAAGCAACGGCGTGACGAATGGTCCATCCGCTTCGATGATCGCGAGCATCTGGTAATCAGCGCGAAGAAGAACGCTCAAGGCCGCACGTGGGTGCGTGAATTCAGCGGAGGCGAACCGTGGGGTCCGTTTTCTGGTGCGATGCTCGCGTTGTCATTGCCGCTAGCGGTTGGTGAGACGTATACGTTCGACGTATTCAGCGGCGGTAATCGCTACGTGCTCGCTTTCACCGTTGACAAGCGGGAATCTATCACGACTTCATTGGGGCCGTTGCGGGCGCTACGCATCATACCTTCGATCGTATGGCTGAGCGAGGGCAAGTTTCTCAATCAGGTCAACAAGACGGTGCTGTGGGTTACCGACGATGAGCATCATCTGCCGCTCAGAATTGAGGCTGCGGCTTTCGTTGGCAGCATTCGCGTTGACCTGGCGCAGATGCTCAATGCCCCACGCCCAACTTTTGCCGCCGCCGCGGTGCACAACGTCCGCGCCTTCCCGGGCGAGCAAACTTTCTCGCTACTCACTCCTCTCGCCTCCCACATACCCTAATGGCTCTGCCCTACCGAGATATGGTATTGCTCGATACGCCTGGTTGAGGCCGGTGCTATGACGCTGGCCAGGCGAAACGGCGCTGCGACAAAAGTTGCGGCTCCGCTCAGGTTCGGCCGAGCCACAGCCCGGCAGGTCAAAAACGATGAGCAAAAAGCTGGAATTCTTTTATGACTGCTCGAGTCCATGGACTTACCTGGCGTTCAGCAAGATCGAAGATGTCGCGCGGCGCCATAATGCCGACCTCATCTGGCGGCCGATTCTGGTGGGCGGGGTTTTCAACGCGGTGAATCCTTCGGTTTATGAAACCCGCGAGCGTCCCGTGAAAGCCAAGGCCCGATATTACGCCAAGGATCTTCAGGATTGGGCCCATCTTTATGGTCTTAAGATCGGTCAGCCGACAGTGTTCCCGGTAAATTCGGTCAAGGCAATGCGCGGGGCGTTTGTCGCCGATGAACACGGCAAGATTTCGCGCTATTCCCGCTGCGTATTCGAGCAATACTGGGGCGAGAACCGCGATATTAGTAAAGACGAGGTTCTGCGCGATATCGTTGGGACAGTCGGCCTCGACGAGAAAGAGTATTTCACCAAGATCACCTCAGCTGAATACAAGGACAGGCTGAAGCGCAATACCGACGAATTGATCGAGCGCGGCGGCTTCGGCTCGCCAACGATGTTCGCCGATGGCGACATGTTCTTCGGCAACGATCGTTTGATGCTAGTCGAGCATGCTTTGACGCATTCGCGTTAGCGATTCACGCCGTTCTTGCTGATTGCAGGACCTGCCCGACAAAATTCGCGCGTTCGTGGCTGTCCGAATGAGCGCCGAGGTCGAAGGCGCGATCGCAGAGTTCGTCGACGCCCTGCGAGAATTGCCTGGCGGCATTCGTTGGGTTCGCCCAACCAACCTGCACCTGACGTTGCGCTTCCTGGGCGCTGCGGTAGATCGCAACCTGCTACTGCCGCTTGACAAGACTTTGAATGAAATCGGTTCGCAAACCTCGCCATTGATGCTGAGCGCGCGGGGTACTGGGGCATTCCCGAACCTCGACCGTCCACGCGCCATCTGGATTGGTCTGGTCAGTGAACAATTGATCGGACTCGCCCAACAGGTTGAGGACGCGGTCGCTCAGGCTGGTCTTGCCCGCGAAAGACGTCCCTACACTCCGCATCTCACGATCGGGCGGGTGCGCGATTTGCGTGGATGGCGAGAAATCCGCCACGTGCTCCGTCAATCAGCAAATCACGACTTCGGTTCGGCGCTAATTTCCGAAATGATTTTGTACCGCAGTATCCTCGGCGGCGAAGCCGCTCAGCATCAGGCGCTCGCCCGCTATCCGTTGACTGGAGCGCGGGAGTTTTTTCAACGACCCTAGCGATATCTTCGGTCGTTTGTGCCAAGATTTGGCCGAGCCTCTGTAGCGCGGGGACGGCAATGGCGCAGGAAATCAAGACCAAGGCCCTCGACCTGGCTCTCAGTCAGATCGAAAAGCAGTTCGGCAAAGGTTCGATCATGAAGCTTGGCGAGCAGGCGATCGAAGGCGACATCGCCGTGATTCCAACCGGCTCACTCGGGCTTGATCTTGCTTTGGGGGTCGGTGGCTTGCCGCGCGGCCGGGTGGTCGAGATTTATGGCCCCGAATCTTCGGGCAAGACTACGCTCGCCCTCGAATGTATCGCCGAAGCCCAGAAACTGGGCGGTATCGGCGCCTTTATCGACGCCGAACATGCGCTCGATGCCGGTTATGCGCGCAAACTCGGAGTCAATGTCGAGGACCTGCTGATCTCGCAGCCCGACAACGGCGAGCAAGCATTGGAAATCACCGAGACGCTGGTGCAATCCGGCGCGATCGATGTGCTGGTGATCGATTCGGTCGCAGCCCTGGTGCCGCGCGCGGAAATCGAAGGGGAAATGGGCGAGCCGCAGATGGGCCTGCAGGCGCGGCTGATGTCGCAGGCACTGCGCAAGCTGACCTCGATCATCGCGCGCTCGCGCACGATCGTCGTTTTCATCAATCAGATCCGGATGAAGATCGGCGTGATGTTTGGAAATCCGGAAACCACAACCGGCGGCAACGCGCTCAAGTTCTACTCCTCCGTGCGAATCGATATCCGCCGAATCGGTTCAATCAAAGCCAATAACGAAGTGATCGGCTCACGGACGAAGGTCAAAGTCGTCAAAAACAAGGTCGCCCCGCCGTTTCGCGAGGCCGAATTCGACATCCTCTATGGCTCCGGCATTTCCAAAGAGGGCGAATTGGTGGATATGGCGGCCGACCACAATATTATCGAGAAACTAGGCGCCTGGTATTCCTATAATTCTGAAAGAATCGGCCAGGGACGCGAGAACGCCCGTGACTTCCTGAAGGCCAATCCGCGAATGGCCGACGAAGTCGAGGCCAGATTGCGTGCCAAGCTATCAGTTAAGAGCAGTCCTGAGACCGACGGGGTCTCCGAGACCGAAGATAAAGGCGACATCCCAAATTCGCCGCCGCCCAAACGCCGGAGCTAGGAGCGGGCTGAGTCGAGTGCCACTTGAGAAAAATCAGATAATGATCGGCTGATGTTCAACTCGTGTGCGGTCTACTGGATGAATCCCATGGTCGGATTTCGGAGGAGTTTTTCGCATGGCTGAAGAAAAGGTCAATATCAAAACCGCCGATGGCAATTGTGAGACTTACGTCTACACCGCACCCGGCAGTACTCCCGCACCGGCAGTCATCTTCTACATGGACGGGCTCGGCATTCGCCCCGAGCTGCGCGCGATGGCTGAACGGCTCGCTTCCAACGGCTACTTCGTACTGCTCCCGAATATGTATTACCGGGCAGGTGAACAGCCGCCATTTGAGGTGTCGACGGCCTTGAGCGATCCGGTGCAGCAGAAGCGCCTTATGTCACTGGTGCAGTCCGTCACCAATGCCGGCACCGTTAAAGACACGACTGCTTTTCTGGATTTTCTAAGCCATGATCCACGGGTCAAGGGGACGAAAGTTGGCTGTGTCGGCTACTGCATGGGCGGGCCGCTGACATTGACTGCGGCCGGCAACTTTCCCGACCGGGTGGCCGCAGCCGCATCAATTCATGGCGCAAACGTCGCTAATGATCGTCCCGATAGTCCACATCTGTTGGCGCCCAAGATGCGCGGCAAGGTCTATGTCGGCGTCGCCGAGATCGACCCGTGGCTGCAACCGGGAGAAACCGCTCGGCTGAAGGCCGCTCTCGAGGCAGCCGGCACAATTCATACTGTCGAGGTGTACCCGGGCGTGCAGCACGGTTTTGCGGCGAATGGCACGCCAATGTACAACCGCGATGCTGCAGAGCGCCACTGGGACCGTATTCTGGCGTTGTTCCGCGAAACGCTATCGTAAGGCATTCAGAAAAGAGCAGCGTACTTCCCTTCTCCAACAGGGAGCGAAGGGGCAGGTCTATTCCTGCTCAGATGCACGACTATAACTTCGCGGCGGGCTCGACAAATTCGCGCGCGAGCCTTTCCAATTGCTGAATGATTCCATGTTCATCCTGGGGCGCTTCGAGAAAAACCAACTCCACTTCATCAGCGCCGGCGTCACGATAACGCTTCAGATCATCGACGGTAATGTGCCGCAGGTAAGGCGAGACTGCGAGTTCTACATCAGAGCGCTGGCGTCCATTCTCGCGAAGAAGTTGCTCAATCCGCCGAATTTTTGACGCAGCTTCCTCCGGACTGACGTTCAAGCCGAACCAGCCGTCACCGTATTCAGCCACTCGGCGCAGTGCGGGACCGCTTTCGCCGCCGAACCAGACCGGCAACTTTCCGCGAATCGGCTTTGGATAGCTCCGCACGTTCTCAAAGTGAACGAATTCGCCGCTGAAGGTGCTGTGAGCATCGCGCCATAGCCGCCGCATCGCCTCGACGTATTCACGGGTTCGATGAGCCCGGCGTTCAAATGGAATACCCAGCGCCTGAAATTCCTCCGCCAACCATCCGATGCCGGCGCCAAGAATCACGCGTCCGCCGCTGAGGTAATCAACCGTAGCGACGGTCTTGGCCAGGACGAGCGGATTATGCTCGGGAACCAGGCAAATCCCCGTGGCGAGCCGAATCCGGCTGGTGCAGGCGGCGGCGAACGTCAACGTAGGAAATGGATCGTTTATCGCGATGTCGGTCGGCGCCAGAAACTCGCCGCTCGAGCCAGTGGAATACGGATAATGCGAGGTGTAACGGTCGAGCAGCACAACGTGCTCAGGCGCCCACACGGTCGCGAAGTTGAGTCGTTCCGCGCTGGTAACCACCGTCCTGATTAATGCCGGCGCAGCCAAAGTGCCGAAGCCAATAGCGGAAAGTCCTATTTTCATAACGACCCGTTCGCTCAGCGGCCTTCGATGATTAACCTGGCATGTCAGGCTGCCAAGGGTCGTCTCGTAAAGCAAGCAACCGAGCAGGCCGCGGTTAACTGCACAAGCGCGAGACTTCTTTCATGCCCCTTGACACGGGGGCATTGCCCGATGTATTTAACTCCTTGGTTACTTAACCAAGCGGTTTACAGATGCCACAGGATGATCTCAGCACCACCTTCGCTGCGCTCGCCGATCCCACTCGCCGCGCGATCCTTGCTCGCCTCGCATCGGGCGAGGCGTCAGTTACCGAACTGGGCAAGCCTTTCGCAATGAGCCTTCCCGCTATTTCCAAGCACCTGAAGGTTCTGGAACGCGCCGGCCTCATCGCGCGTGTGCGTGACGCGCAATGGCGTCCCTGCCGCCTGGCGGCGGCTCCCCTCAAAGACGCAGCCGAGTGGCTGGAGGAATACCGGCGTTTCTGGCAAGAAAGCTTCGATCGTTTGGACGACTATCTGCGCGAATTGCAAAAAAAGGAGAAGAGAGATGGGCCGCAGGAAATAGCGTTGCCGCGGGCCCAGCGGCATATACGCTCACGATCGAGCGTATCTTCGACGCGCCGCGCGAGCTTGTGTTCAAGGCTTGGATCGACCCGCAGCACCTGGTCCGCTGGTTAGGTCCCCAAGGATTCACCGGCACTGTGATAAGAATGGACGTTCGCCCGGCCGGCACATATCGCTTCCACATGCGCTCCGCTCAAGGAGTCGAGTATTGGCAGCAGGGCGTCTATCGCGAGGTCGTTGAACCCGCGCGATTCGTCCGCACATCCGCCTGGGCCGATGCTAACGGTAATCCAACCGGCCCCGAGACGCTCATGACGGTGACCTTCGAAGAGCTCGGCGGGAAGACAAAGCTGACGTTTCAGCAGACGTTCGAGTCTGCTGCTGCGCGCGATGCGCATCGGAGTGGCACGGCTAGCGCGTTGGACCGGCTCGCAGATTATCTGCCGACGCTGGAATGATTGCGGCGTCGATTGCCAATTAAATTTAAAGGAGCAGAAAAATGGCTGCAGAGAGTACGGCTGTCACAGGGCCCGCTGAGCGAGTGCTTGTCATCACGCGAATTTTCGACGCACCGCGCGAGCTGGTTTTCAAAGCATGGACTGATCCCGAGCATATTGTGCGCTGGATGGGTCCACGCGGCTTCAGAAGCACCGTTTTGCGCAGCGACTTGCGTGAGGGCGGCGCGTATCGAATCCATATGCTCGGACCGGAGGGCGACGATCACTGGACGCAGGGTATCTTTCGCGAGATCGTTGAGCCGCAACGCCTTGTGATGGCAGGGAGCTGGGCAGATGCGCAAGGCAATCCCACCAGCCCCGAGACTCTACTGACAATTAACTTCGAAGACTACGAAGGAAAGACCAGGCTGACTTTGCATCAGGCCGTCTTCGAATCCATCACCGCCCGCGACGAGCATCGCGGGGGCTGGAACAGCTCACTCGATCGCCTCGCTGAATACCTGGCAACAGTTTAAATCAGTCTAAGCTTTGCGGACCACACGCGTCAGCCTGTGCCAGATGGAGGTTGAATCATGACCCATCAAATCGTTTCTGAAGACAAATGGATCAGCGCACGCAAACAACTGCTGCTCAAGGAGAAAGAACTCACCCGGATGCAAAACGAAGTCAACCAGCTACGCCGCGAGTTACCCTGGGTCAGGGTCGCGAAGAGTTACGTCTTCGATACGCCGGATGGCAAGCAGTCGCTAGCTCAACTCTTCGACGGCCGGAGCCAGTTAGTCGTTTACCACTTCATGTTCGCGCCCGGATGGGCGGCGGGATGTGTCGGCTGCTCGTTCTTTGCCGACCATGTTGACGGTGCGAATATTCACCTCGCGCACCACGACGTGAGCTTCGTGGCGATATCGCGCGCGCCCCTGGCCGAGATCGAAGCTTACAAAAAGCGGATGGGTTGGCGTTTCAAATGGGTATCATCACACGGGACCGACTTTAATAGCGATTATCATGTGTCCTTTACCAAGGACGATCTGGCCAAAGGCCCGACTTATTACAACTTCGAAGTTCGCGAATCACAGACCGAGGGTGAGGCCCCCGGGATAAGGCGTGTTCTTCAAGGATCAGAGCGGCATCGTCTTTCATACCTATTCCGCCTAGGCGCGGGGAGACGAACGAGGGCTGGGCACTTACATGTTTCTCGACCTGACGCCGACCGGGCGGAATGAGACTGGTCCCAATTACAACCTTACTGACTGGGTGAAGCGCCACGACGAGTACGACGATGGCCTGGGCAAATCCGCCGGCCCAGTCTGAAGCGGCACGAAACTAGTGCCCGCTTGCAGGAGAACGGCAGTGCATACTACCCGTTGCTGTGAGAGTCCTGCCGGGAAGAAATCGGTTGCAGTAATCGACGAGCACAGCCTATTCGCCCGGCGATGCCACGGTGTCGCCGGGTGGATGCTGCCGGCTGGCGGCTTGGTACTGCTGCCCAAATGTCCCGCATGCCTGGCTGCATATATCGCGATTGCCACTGGAATTGGCATTTCTGTATCAGCCGCGACCTATCTGCGAGTGCTTCTTTTGACCATATGCGTCGTAACGATCACATACTTTGCCGCAATACGTGGGTGCCGTCTGTTCGCTGCGATCTCGACAAGGCGGCGTCATCGAGAAGCAGTTTAGACAGCCGAGGCCCCTCTCACTGTCAAGTGGGCTGTGAGGAACCCGATGCTGATTGGCAATCATCTAGGCACGAGCTTTGAGATCTGGAGTGGCCGGCAGACATGGTTCTGGTTTGTAGTCAATTGCCGGTGCAACGGGGCTGCTATCGGTGCAGCCGCCAACGAGGCGGAGGCAATCCGGGAGGCATGTTTGTCGATCGAAGAGATGGCAGCGCGGCGGCCGCACACCGCAGAGTCGCCGCGAATCAACAAAAGCAAAGTCCACGCAACTCCCGAATGCAATCCAGCCAGCTCGAGAGATCCCGGCTGGACTGACTTACCGGCGAAGCTGGAGCGCTATCTCTCTCGACGGCGCAGTCAATGCGTTTGAGGAATGAGAATCAACCGCGATGAGTCCCTCTCCACACCTTTATGTTCACGCTTTGACCAGTGATCGAGAGCGTAATCGCTGAGGGCCCAGGGAGACATGATTATGGCTGTTTCAAAACTTGCACCGCGCACCGGCGACATTCTACTAATGGTCGGAACCGTCAAGGGTGCCTTCATTTTTCTGAGCGATGCGGCTCGCGGAAATTTCAGGATGTCAGGGCCGCATTTCCCCGGACAGTCAGTCTGGTCGGCCGCTTTCATCGGTAACGGCGCTGCGCGAATCATTGTCGGCAACAAAAGTGAACATTGGGGAGCGATGGTCAGCCACTCAGACGATTTCGGTGCGACTTGGACGGAACCCACCGAAGGCAACATTAAATTTCCCGCCGGCAGCAGCGTCTCGCTCAACTCGATCTGGGCGCTTGAGACCGCCACCTCACTGGGACCCGAGGTGGTGCTGGCTGGAGTTGATCCGGCAGCGCTGTTTCGTTCCGACGATCGTGGCGAGACGTTCCAGTTGAATGAGGCGCTGTTCAATCATCCCGACCGCTCGAAATGGAATCCTGGCTTTGGTGGGCTCTGCCTGCATTCGATCCTGGTTCATCCACAGGATCCGCGGCGCATGTACGTTGCGATCTCGTCGGGCGGGATTTATCGCAGCGATGACGGTGGCGGTTCCTGGACCACCTGCGTCAACGGCTTGCGGGTGCATCCGGATGTTCCCGGCGCGACCCTGTGCCCGCACAAGCTGCGTTTCGATGCGGAAAACCCTTCCTGTATGTATCTGCAAAATCATCCAGGGGTATATCGCACCAGCAATGAAGGGCGCGGGTGGGTCTCGATTGAAAACGGCCTGCCGTCGGATTTCGGTTTTCCAATGGTCGCGCATCCGCGGCGGGGTGGGACGATCTATACCTTCCCTCTGACCTCTGACGAATTTCGAGTGCCACCGGGCGGAGTGCCCAGGGTCTGGCGTTCGCGCAACGGCGGCACATCGTGGGAACCGCTGGGCAAAGGCCTACCCGACACCAACGGCTTCTTTACGGTGCTGCGCGATGCGTTCTCGGCCGACACGTTGGAGCCGGCAGGGCTCTACTTCGGTACACGCGGCGGCCAGCTCTATAACTCGAACGACGAAGGTGAGAGCTGGCGCGCGATAGCTGAATTCCTCCCGCCGATTCTGTGCGTCAAAACCTCTACGGTGAATTAACATGCGCGTGCATATTCCGTCGGTGTTGCGCAAATGGACCGGCGGCCGCGACGTCGTTGACCTGCAGGTTGCTACAACCAGCTGCATGACCGCAGCGGAAGTCATCGGCACGGTTGCCCGCCAGTTTCCAGGCCTTCGCGACCGTGTCCTTAATGAACAAGGCGAGCTTCGCCGTCACGTGAATATTTTCATAGACGGCGAAAACGCTCGCTTTCTTGGCGGGCTGTCGGCCCCGGTCGGCGCCAACTCGGAAATATGGATTCATCCCTCCTTGTCTGGCGGTGCGCCAGACTGACCTGAAGAGGCCACGTTGTTAGCCAACTCCACTCTACTGTTGCTTTTGACTAGTGCACTTACCGCCTGACTCATTTCTGTCTTTTTCACGTCCTTTCTCAAACAACACTAGTGGAATGAATCCATTCGCTATAACGTCTGGCAAGATTTCATAATTCATAGCCAGACCTTCAACCTCTGTTCATATTGCGGTATCGCACCGATCGCTCCGCCTTCCTAGAATAAATCGCATCGCCCGCCCGTAATCCGGCGGACAGTGGATGAGGAAGTGTGAGTCGATAATAAGCTGGCAAAGCGATCGCAAAGTGTTCGAACACTATTTGGAAACCGGCGACTCGGCGCTTAAGCGGAAATAAGTACTCGCGCCTGCACGGTTCAATGGGCTTCGGCCAGTCGGCGTCAGCACAGCCATAAGAGGCGATTGCCGCAATGCCGAATATCGGTCTCGTACAACGCTGCATCGGAGCAAATCGCAGACACATCTGCTTTGTCACCGAGACCTATCCTCCCGAGATAAACGGCGTCGCATTGACGCTCGCGCGCCTCTTGCAGGGGTTAGCGGCCCGCGGCCACATAGTCTCGATGATTCGACCGTACCAGCGAGACTTTGATTGCATCGCCACCGATTCATCGGTGACCCTGGTTCGCGGCCTACCATTGCCCGGATACAGTGGATTGCAGTTTGGATTGCCGGCGGGCGGTGTGCTCAAGCGGCTGTGGACGAAGCAGCCGCCGGACGTTGTATACGTTGCGACCGAGGGGCCATTAGGATGGTCGGCGGTGCGTACCGCAAGGCGGCTGAACATCGCGGCACTAAGCGGTTTTCATACCAACTATCATTCATACTCCCGCCATTATCGATTGGGATGCTTGCAGCCCCTGGTGTTTCGCTATCTGCGATATCTTCACAATGGCACCCGCGGAACGATAGTGCCAAGTCTCGATCTGCGTGACCGCCTACAGGCTCTTGGATTCAAGAATCTTACTTTTTTAAGTCGCGGCGTTGACAGTAGCTTGTTTGCGCCGGAACGGCGATGTGCCGATTTGCGTGAGCGCTGGGGCCTGAGCGACCGCAGCTTGGCGGTACTCTATGTTGGCAGAATAGCACCGGAGAAAAACCTGCGAGTGGCGGTAGAGGCTTATTACGCAATGCGCCAGCTCGACGATTCAATCAAGTTCATCCTTGTCGGCGATGGTCCGCTGCGCACCTCGCTCCAAAAGAAGCATCCAAATCTGATCTTTTGCGGCATGCAAACCGGTGCGGTGCTTGCTCGGCACTACGCGTCAGCCGACATCTTCTTGTTTCCCAGCGAAACCGAGACCTTCGGCAACGTCACTCTTGAAGCGATGGCCAGTGGGCTGGCGGTAGTGGCCTACAATTACGCTGCTGCGAAATTGCACATCTCGCACGGTGAAACGGGCTTGCTGGTGCCGTGCGGTGACTCGAAGGCCTTTATCGATTCCGCCGCTCAGCTAGTGCGTGAAGCGCGCTGGCTTTACAAACTGAGGACTCAGGCCCGCGAGTATGCCGCTGCGCTGAATTGGTCGCATGCAATCGAAACGTTCGAAACGTGGCTGACCGCTGCTCTGACGGAGAGCCATACAAGCGTCGGCGCGGCATCGCCGGCGCACCCGCTGGCCATGGCCCGCGTGGGAGGTTGACAGATGGTAATGGTCGAGACGTTTCAACAGTTGAGTCAATTGTTCAATACGCAAGCTATAACCGTCCTCGAACTAAATTCGGAAACCCGATGGATGGTCACAGCAGCATTGCTGGCCTTAGCACTGGTGGCAATGTTCGCCCGGAAATTGACGAAGACCATCTTGACCTTCCGCGCACTCGCACTAACCCCTCCGCTGTCGCGGATATTCGCGAACTGGGTTAAGGCTCGGTCCTATTCAGAAGAGGAATTCTTGCGCGCTGACGGCGCCGGCGACCAATGGGTTAAACTGCGCCGGCAGGCGCTCGACGGTCTTGCCGCACTGCTTAGAACCCAGGGCGCCAAATCCATCGCGTGGGCAGATGAGATACGGGAGAGCTTTTCTGATTTGCGTTTCACCGACGCCAATCGGGTACCTTTTCCGTTTATGCGGGTGATGCGCGACAAATTCACGGTCTCCTCGGTGGTGACGGCTTCGACTGGCCCCCATCTCCGAGACCTGGACGGCCGGCTCACGCTGGATGTCAGCGGTTCGTATGGGTTGAACGTCGCTGGGTTTGACCGCTACAAGCAGTGGATCGCAAAAGGCTGGGAGTTAGTAAAAGACCTTGGTCCTGTGCTCGGACCACTTCATCCAGTCACTGCGGAAAATATCGCGCTGCTCAGGTCCATCTCAAAATTAGACGAAGTTTCTTTTCATATGAGCGGGACCGAGGCCGTGATGGCGGCCGTTCGGCTGGCTCGGTTCAATACGCGAAGACCCTTGATTGTTTGCTTCTCCGGCGCCTACCACGGCTGGTGGGACGGTGTACAGCCCGGCTTGGGCAGCGAGCGAAGTCTTCGCGATTGTCTGACCCTGAAGGACATGAACCCATCGTCGCTTGAAGTCGTCCGCATGAGAGCCAAGGAGATCGCCGGCGTTCTGGTCAACCCGGTCCAAGCTTTTCACCCCAATTCGCCGCCGCCGAGTGATACAGTCCTGCTCACGAGCGGCATTCGAAAGACTCACGATTCGGTTGCTGAGTATGCAAATTGGCTGCGGGCGTTGCGCGAAGTTTGTACTACCTGCGACATCCCATTGATCTTTGACGAGGTTTATAGCGGTTTTCGGCTGGCTCCGGGCGGAGCTCAAGAGTTCTACGGAGTCGAGGCGGACATGGTCGTCTACGGGAAGACCGTCGCCGGTGGAATGCCTATCGGACTGGTCTGCGGCAAGAAGGCGCTGATGCAACGATTCGATCCCAGTCACCCGATGCGCATCGCCTATGTAGTTGGCACGTTCTCCGCGCATCCACTGGTGATGGGCGCAATGAACGAATTCCTAAAATGGGTGCTGCAGCCGTCCGCCGCGCAACTGTATCGCGACGCAAAACAACGATGTGACGAGTGGGTTCGCTCAACTAACGAAGCACTGGCAGAGTCGTCACTACCAATCCGAGTGGTAAACCTCGCAACCGTGTGGACTGTATTGTTCAAAGAACCGGGCCGCTATAACTGGCTCTTGCAATACTATCTTCGTGCTGAAGGCTTGACTCTTAGTTGGGTAGGTACCGGCCGCTGTTTGATCAGCCTGGATTATACTCCGGAGGACTACCGTGAACTGCAAGGAAAGCTGATCGGCGCAGCTCGCAAGATGAAATCTGATTCATGGTGGCTGAGCGAAGCACAATTACCCGGGAGGGACCGGATTATTCGCCGCAACCTTCTCCGAGAAATAGCCGGCAGCTTGATTCCAGCTTTTGAGCCGGTAAGAGACTTCTGCAGGGAGATTATGCAGCGCAAGCACGACGACCACGTTGCTTCGCACAGCAACCTTATCAACCAGTTTTTTCACCTGCTGAGTTCCAGCGCTTTCATCGTCTGCTACATTTGGGGATACTTTGACCTGACTAAAGCAATGTGTTTGGGCTTAGCCTCACTGTCGATCCGGCAATTCGGGCACGCAATCCTGGAACCTCCATGTCACGACAAGGAACGAGCCCTATTGGGGTTCAACACTCGCGATAAATCACTACTGGTGGCTGGCTACTTATTGATTCCAATCATATATTTGATGGCGTCCGGCTCGTTTGATCTCAAGATTCTCTCTTCGATGATACCGATAGTCGCCCATCTGTGGTTCTTTCTGACCTTGGCGGTAGTATCAGGCCACGTGGCGCTCCTGGGCTGGAAATACGATTTTCGCAGTTCGATGGTCTGGCTGGTCAAGCTCGTTACTGATCCGCTTACCGACATCGCGGCATACTACACGAGCGTACCGAGGCTACTTCAGCTTTGGCGCGTGGCGCAAAAGGAAATCGCGTAGAGCTTGATTTTTATTGCTGCAGCCGGCCTACTGAGTCTCGAGCGAATAGCGTACGTCTGCGTGTCTCGCTATCCTGACTCTTTTCGCGCGACCTGCCAATGCGGGTTGGGTGGGATTCTGGGCCAGCCGGTGACTGCACTCAGGCGGGTGTTTTATTTTTTCAAGGCACTTCAATTTTCGACGTTCCTCGCCTGGTGCTACTCATTTGGCCACGGTTCATGGGTACCGGTTCACAAAAGCATCGTTCCACTCACAATCGGCGCGATGCTTGTGATCTTCGGGCAGGGACTGAATTTGGGGGTTTTCTATCGTTTGGGCAGCATGGGAGTATTTTACGGCGGCCGGTTCGGTCATCAGATTCCATGGTGCCGCGAATTTCCCTTTTCGCTCTTCGATCATCCACAGTACGTCGGTGCTCTGGCGTCAATTTGGGGTTTTTTCATTGCCATGCGCTTTCCATATCACGACTGGTGTCTGTTGCCAGCACTCGAAACTGTTTACTACGGCCTAGGCGCCTGGCTTGAGGGCTAGGACAATCGCCAAGCCTATCAGTCGCTCGGACACGCCGACGTATCCATCCCTCTCAAGCCCGTTCTTCCGCAAACGATACAATCTTGTCGGTCAGAATCACGCCCAAACCGAGGCGCAACCCCGAACCGCTTGACCGGATCGTTTTTCGGGCGCCGGCCGAGCCCTATTCAAGCGCCACCCTGCTAATCTTCGTAGCTGTCGCGGTAACGGACCCAGGCTTGGGGAAACGGCAAGCTGTCCTCATCGCGAGCCTTCGGAACAAGGTCCAGCAAATGGTAGCCGGCATTAAGCATGTCGAGGCCGCGTTCGTAACATGAATAAGTATGAAAAATGTTTTCATGCGGGTCCTTGAAGAACACGCTCACTCCTGCCACTTCGCTCAATGAACTCTGTTTCTGCCGATAGTTGTGATAGATCTCGCTTCCTGGGACTTCCGACGGCCTGAACGACACATGATAGTCATAGTTGAAATCAGTATTGACGGCTGCGCCCTTGCGGATCTCACGGCCACGCAGAACGAAGCGCTTCCCGATGCGCGCCTCGAATCGCTATCCATCAGCCATACGCGCAATGCATCGGGGTCGGTTAACGCCCGCCACACTTTCTCGACCGGATGCGGAAGGTCCTCGACCAGTAGAACGTTGAGCTTCATTGTTCCTCATTGAGATAGGAGCGGAGCCGTTTCAGGCGGCCCTGCCAGAATTTGCGATAGCGCGCGGTCCAATCGTCGACCTCGCGCAGCCGCAAAGGTGCCAGGCTATAGATACGTTGCCGGCCCTCGGCCCGGCGCTTTACCAACCCCGCATCGCGGAGCACCTTCAAATGCTGCGAGACCGCCGCAAAGGAAACATCGAAACGGCTCGCCAGTTCCTGCGCCGGCAAATCGCCAGCCGCCAGCACGTCCAGCAGCTTGCGGCGGTTTGCATCGGCGATTGCATGAAAAACGTCACCGGCCGGCTGCATGAGTGCAGTATATTTAAGTACACGCTTAAATGTCAACCGGGTCGCCTACTTAGACGTCAAGCCAAGCGTCTCCTTCAATCGCCGATTTGAAGGTGACCTCAGGTTGTCCTTAAATGATTTGGTGATGCGAAGATTGGTCGTGGCGACATAGATTCCAACTACTAGCGGTACGATTTTATGATGGTCTTTGACAACCTTCGGCAGATCTCACATCCTTTCTACCCGGGTACAAGGCGGAGCGATGATGAACAGCGATGTGATTTGGCTTGCGCTAGGCGCGGGCGCGGCGGCCGCGCTTGGTCGGCGGCCTGATGTCTTTTCGTAAGGATCGTTGGATAGCCTTTGTGATTGCAATCGGCGCGGTGGGCTGGGTGGAATAATCTCGAACCGGCTCCTCATGGTGACGCAGTCGGTTGCTCCGCGCGTGATCGTGATCGATTCAAACGGCTCCACTCGAGCCGAACTCGGGGTGAGTCAAGACTCCGGATATTTAAGAATCATGGATAGCAGTGGTAACGAACGCGTGCGCCTCGAAGGAGGGACTGGTAGCCAGCGACCATGCTTTCTCCTCAAGGATACACGTCAGAAACCACTCATCGCTTTCTGTGCGTTGGAAGAGGGGACAGCGCTTCTCGATTTGCGCGGTTCGAAAGAAAAGTTATTGTGGTCGGAGCCTGCACAGTTGACGGCTGCCGGCGCTTCAATCCACCCGGATCAATGATGCTATTAGGCAAATACGAATCAGCACCGAAATGAAAGGCCATGCCCTCCATGCCACCGCCACTGAAACATACTGACGGTTCCACCGTCCCCGAACGCAGCATCGCTGATTCATCATCAACAGAGGGTTTACCTGTGGCTCCATCAATGGGGGTCGCGCTGGAGTCAGTGGTGACTCCACAGCTTTCGACAACCGTCAGCGCGCGCGTCGTTTTCCTCAGCCTGATCGCAATTGTGATTGGACTTGCCGCGGGTGTGGTAGCACAGGTCCTCTTGGCCTTAATTGGTCTTATAACCAACTTGTGCTTTTACGGCCGGCTGACTACGCAATTCCTCTCGCCCGCCGCCAATCATCTCGGGGTGTTCGTAATACTTGTCCCTGTACTAGGCGGGGTGGTGGTTGGTCTGATGGCTCGCTACGGTTCAGAAGCCATTCGTGGGCACGGGATTCCGGAAGTGATGGAGCAGATACTTCGGAATCAGAGCCGCATTCGCCCCCGTCTGACTTTCCTCAAGCCGATTTCTGCAGCTATCGCTATCGGGACAGGCGGTCCCTTTGGCGCAGAGGGGCCGATTATTGCAACCGGCGGAGCGCTCGGTTCGTTGATTGGCCAGCTTCTGAAAACTACGGGAGACGAGCGCAAGATCCTTCTATCAGCCGGAGCCGCTGCGGGAATGGCGGCAACCTTCGGCAGCCCAGTGTCGGCTATCCTGCTAGCAATCGAGCTGCTGCTGTTCGAGTTCCGACCGCGCTCGCTAATACCCGTCGCTTTTGCCTGCGCGGCGGCGACTGCGCTTCGCCTCAAGTTTATGGGGGCTACGCCCATTTTCCAGATGCCCAATGTTGGCTCACCAACTCAGACTGCCCTAGCTTTCTATGTGATTCTTGGGGTGCTCGTAGGGGTCGCTTCGGTGGGTGTGACGCGCGCCGTTTATCTTGCGGAGGATGGATTTGATGCTTTGCCGATCCACTGGATGTGGTGGCCGGCGGTCGGCGGCGTGGTTGTAGGTATCATTGGCTATTGCGCTCCCCGCACATTGGGCGTCGGCTACTACAACGTAAGAGACGAGCTGTCGGGGACACTAGCCGGTCAGACCTTATTGCAGCTTTGCGCTTTTAAATTCATCTCCTGGGCGATCGCGCTCGGCAGCGGCACGTCAGGCGGGACGCTCGCTCCGTTATTCACCATTGGTGGAGCAATGGGAGCGGCTATGGGTGTGGGCACGGTCGCTCTTTTCCCCGGTGTCGGACTAGATGTTCGAGTTGCTGCTCTCATCGGCATGGCGGCGATGTTTGCGGGCGCATCGCGTGCACTACTTGCCTCAATCGTGTTCGCGTTTGAGACCACCTTGCAACCTCTGGCTTTGCTGCCAATCACTGCGGGCTGTGCTCCTGCTTTTCTGGTTTCGGCCTTGCTCATGAAACACACGATCATGACCGAGAAGATTGCCCGGCGAGGTGTCCAAGTCCCGGTCGACTACGCCGCGGACTTTCTCGAACGGATCTCGGTGCGCGAGGTAGCCTCATCACAGGTGGTGTCACTGCAGGCGAATCAGACTTTAGGGGAGGTTCGCTCTTGGATAGCTCAGCGTGGGCCAGGAAGTACGCACCATGGGTTTCCGGTCGTCGATCAACGACAGCGGCTTGTTGGCTTGATTAGCCAGCGCGATTTGCTGGATCTTAGGGAGCCGGACTCGAAACGAGTCGGCGAGCTCGTACGCGGCCCATTCGTCGTAACGTTCAAAGATAACAGCTTGCGCCAAGCAATCGATCTGATGGCGAGAGAAGGCTTAGGTCGTGTGCCAGTGGTTGAGCGCGACAACCCGGGCAAACTTGATGGGATACTTTCAGACAGCGATGTCAGGTCTGCAATCCGCGCGTGGCTCGAAGAATCGGAGGAGGCGAAGCAAACTCTTCGCTGGCGCGCGCTCCTCTGAATCACCACTGATGTCGTCCAAGATGTTCCGCTGGGCCTCTTGCCCTTAGGATTTACCGTCACTTCATCCCCGACGCTTGGAGATTATGAGAGCCGGGTGACGGCTGGCTTCGCCGTCCACATCCGTGCCAGCGACCTGTATAAAAGAAACCAACACGTCAGCAAAAGCGTGCCGGTGCCGACCGACAAGGGATAGGCGATCGTCGGGGAAGCCATCACTTGTGGCAAGAGAGCGACGGCAAGAGCCGGCGGGACGTGCAGATCGAACAGCCGCAGCACCGCGATGCCCCACGCCATACTGAATGCGGCGGCGGCCGCTCCGTCGCCGAGCAAATTCCAGAAGAGCAGTCCACCTGCGGCGGTCACAAAGCACGCGGCAGGCAGCAGCAGAGGCCTTCGCGCCCACGGGCAGATAGCAGTATGGCCGAACATCTCGAAGCCGATCACCACCAGCGGTGGAAATAGTATGAAACGCAGCTCTCTCGAATTTCCCAACAACATCTGGATCGCTGGATGCCCACTCAGTTCGACGCTGAAGACCGCCAGCGTTACGAAAATCATTAGGGCAGCGAGCCAGAACCATCCGCTGTCAATCTGTTCGGACAGCTTCGTCCGCGACTTTTACCGGGCTCAACGGCTCAAGCCAGTTCTGCGCAACGCTTAGCTTTTTCCACGGGATTGACAGCCCGGCCAACAGGACTGTACCTAACAAAATGCCAGGTGGGTACAACCAGCTTTTGACCCCCAGCGTCAGCGGCAACAGACCAGCCGAAATCGCGGGCGCGATCGGTGACTTCAGCGCAAATATCACCGCTACGGCGCCGGCTACCGTAAGCAGCACTGAGGGATATCCATACGGCAGTGCACGCGTGAAGACGATGCCGATGGCGCCCGTCAAAACCGGCGTAATTGCCAGCAGAACCGGCGCAGCTGCCCAGGTGCCGCGCGGCCGTGTAAACACATCGTGGGAAAGCGCGCCGAGTTCAGGGAATAGTATGTAAAAGGCGCCGGTGGCGTAAGCAATCTCGGCGATCACGGCAATATAAATCAGGGCGATGAGCTCGGCGGCGAGCCGGTGATACCCGCCGAGTCTTCGCTCAGCGGTGCGACTATACGCTCGAGCGTCGAACTCACGAACGCCCGGTTCAATTGTGGTATTCATCAAGCTCGGCGCCGCCGTGCGGCGACTCCTTTATCCGCCCTGGCGATCTGCGCGAAGACGCTAGGCCAGAGCGCCGCCGCAACTGGAGCCAGCCCCAGCAGTACACCCGAAGCAATGAGAACCGGTCGCGATTGAGGCTCCGCTCAGTGCGCTCAGATCGTCAATCTGCCAAATCGAAAGAGGAAGGTGAGCGTTGCCGCCGAGAATAGGCATTTCCAGCATTTGATTGAAATCGCAATCAAATAATCTGCCGTCCCAGCTTACGCTGACGAGTCCGCGGCACATCAGAGCCTCGACCGTCGCCGGGTTGAAATGGTTGACCAGCAGACCCATGTATTCCGAGAACTTGCCCCAATCGTGCAACTGTCGCGCAAATCGGTTGATCGGCATATTAGTGATGGTGAGCAGCCGGTCAAACACGATCGCGAAATTGCGGCCCAGTTCTTCGCGATAGCGCGATTCAAGCTGCTCTTGCGGAGGCGGCAGCAACGGACCTACCGGATTGTAAACCAGGTCCAGCTTAAATTCGCGGCCGAAGCCAAGGCGATTAAGCCGTTGCAGTGCCTGAATACTTTTGGAGAAGACTCCCGCGCCCCGCTGCCGCTCGACGTTTTCGCGGCTATAGCAAGGCAGCGAGCAGACCAGGCGCACCCGATGGTCACGATAAAAATCCGGGAGCCACTCCATGCCGGGTTCGAACAGCACCGTGAGGTTGCAACGAACTATAACTGCGTATTCGCGGGCCCGCGCCTCCTCAACTAGCCACTTGAAATTGGGGTTCAGCTCGGGCGCTCCTCCCGTGATATCGACTTCATTGATCGAAGGGCTGTTAGTAAGTAGTTCGAACACGCGCTGCGCGGTAGCGCGGGTCATCACCTCAATTCGCTTAGGGCTCGCATCGACGTGGCAATGATGGCAGGCCTGATTGCAAAGCTTGCCAACGTTTACTTGCATCGTCTGCGGCGGCCGCTCGCGGCGAAGCAAGTCCAGTCCCCGGCGCCTGAGGGCCGCATCGAAGTCGCGGCCACTGTCGCAACCACTATCGAATGATCGATCCTGTTGTCCGAGCATTCCGTTCATTATCCTGCTCGAAGACGTCGATAGAGGCCAGCGCTGCCGCCGCCGGCTCGACCGCGGCGCTATTCGCGTTCCATGAAGCCTTCGAGATTGCGCGAGCGGCCGGTCTGACGGAGCTTGCGCAGCGCCTTGGCTTCGATTTGGCGGATCCGTTCGCGTGTGACGGCGAATTGCTTACCGACCTCTTCAAGCGTGTAGTCGGTCTTCTGGCCGATCCCAAAACGCATGCGCAGAATCTGTTCCTCGCGCGGCGTCAGGGTAGCGAGTACCTTCCGGGTCTGTTCACCGAGATTTCCCTGGATTGCCGCTTCGACCGGTGACGGTGCCAGTTCGTCCTCGACAAAGTCGCCCAACGAGCTTTCTTCTTCGTCACCGATCGGGGTTTCGAGCGAGATCGGCTCCTTGACAATCTTCAGCACCTTCTGGACTTTGTCCAGCGGCATCTCCATCTGCTCCGCGATTTCCTCCGGGCTAGGCTCGCGTCCCAACCGTTGCACCAGCAAGCGAGTCACACGTAGCAGCTTGTTAATCGTTTCAACCATATGAACCGGGATTCGGATCGTCCGGCCCTGATCGGCGATCGCGCGCGACATCGATTGCCGTATCCACCAGGTTGCATAAGTGGAAAACTTGTAACCGCGCTGATACTCGAATTTGTCGACTGCGCGCATCAGGCCGATGTTGCCTTCCTGAATGAGATCCAGAAATCCCAGGCCGCGATTGGTATAGCGCTTGGCAAGACTGACGACCAGCCGCAGATTAGCCTCGGTTAGTTCCTTTTTAGCGCGACGGCTCTTGTCCTGACCCGAGGCGATGATCTCGAGCGATTTGGCAAAGTCCTCAGTCGGCGCCTTTACCTTATGTTCGACATCCTTAATGCTCTTCTGTGCTTCCTTGATGCGTGCTGCGATATCCAACAGATTCTCGCGGGTGCCGTTGACCTTCAGCACATGGCGGCGGTCCTCGGCGCCGCCAGCCTCACGCAGCAGTTGCGTCTTGGTACGGCCGGTTGCCTGCTCGTAATGCTGAATCATCGCGAGCGCGCCACGGCTTCTCTGCAGCAAGCTGCGCATCTCGCTAATGATTGCGCTTTCGACGTGATGAGAAAGCTCTAGCCGCTGCAGCTCACGCTTTACCCTATCGCGTTCGTGCGTGATATTTTTTTCGAGCTTGGTCCTGGCCGACGACTTGGGCCGATTATTCTTCAGCTTCTCTTCTGCCTGGCCGATCTTGCCTCGGAGCTTCAAGAGATTTTTCTTGGCGGTTAGGAGTTTTTTGAACTGTTTTTCGTTGGCCTCGGGGCCGCGCTCCTCGTCAGGGTCGGACTGCTCTTCGTTTTCCTCGAAGATATCCCGCAAGTCGCCTTCGCCTGACTCGATTTCCTCGGCGATATCGATGACACGGTCCAGAGCAACAGGCGAGCGCAGGACCTCGTCCTCGACTTCCTGTTCGCCGGCCTCGATGCGTTTCGCGATTTCGACCTCTTGCTCACGGGAGAGGAGCTGGAAATTGCCCATCTCTTTGAGATAGAGTCGAACCGGATCGGATGACTCACTGACGGTATCGGCAGGGGTGGCAGGTTCGGCAATCTCTTCTGATTCTTCCTTGACCTCGGTCTCCAACTCCGCATCGACGCCGTCTGACGGAACGTCATCGAGGACCTTTATATCCATGTCCTCGAAACTCTCGAGCGCAGACCGCAGGTCGGTGGGTGAGGTCACATCCTGGGGAAGGAAATCGTTGACCTGATCAAAGGTTAAATAACCCTGCTCTCGCCCGAGATCGACCAGACCCTGTAAGTCTTTTCCTTCGTACTTATGCTTCATGCTTGTTTCACTGACTCGATGCGCCGTTGAGGCGCTTTCTGGCCTGTCCTGCGCGAGGTGTGCAGCGCATGAATATTCCGCCCGGCATGCTTCTTCCGGTTCGGTCGGCATAAAAGGCCGCGCAGCCGCGGCCTCGCAGGACGGCTACGCGATAACCGCCTGGGCACACTTGACGACACGACCGGTCGGACTTGCCGACACAGAAGGAAAGCTGGCAAAGGATTAAAGGCTAGGAAAATACTCGTACAAAGTCAAACCGACTATCCTCTATGCGCCTTAGACGCTGCTACCAATTCAATTATAACAACGATTTTGGCGGAGTGAGAATCGATTTCCATGACTCGCTGGGATTTGCCACTAACTTGGTTGTAATCGCGCCTCTCCTCGAAAACCCTGCACTCAAAAATTCACAATCAAGTCACGATCAAAATGCGTGCCTGGGGCTCGCCGGGCGCAGCGGTACGCGGCCTCTTGTAGCACGCAATTCGTAAAACCTCCCCCTGACCAAGGGGCTGATCACGTCCCATAGCTCCGCAGCTTGGACAGCGACGTGCGTCATCGAGTTAGAGATGCCCAACCCGCGCGCTGGGCACTCCTGCTTTCAGCCTTAAATTCGCCTTGAAATGCTCATTTAGCGGTAGGCAGCCTGGGAGTTTTGGCCGGTCGTTGTAGCATCTTCGCCAGTCGAGGAGAATTCAGTCCGAGACGCGAGTCATGAACCCATACGAGGAAATTTGCGCGCAGTTCTATGGCAATCGGCTGTTGTTTGGGGACCCGGCGGACGACGGAGTCGTCGCGGTCGAAATCGCCTCACGAAGGGAAGTCGAGGTCCTAAGGCGAATTAAAGGCGAACTGCGCCGGGAACGTCACTCGCTCTCGCTCTTTGGGCTGCTCGCCGACCGTGAACTCCTGACGGGAGTCCGCGGCGCTGATCACGTGGCCGAATTGCGGGGCACTTTTCCGCTGCGATTTATAGCGTATTTCGATACGCTCGACGTACTCGATGCTGTCCGCCGCCATCTGCGCCGCGTCACCGGTAAGGCGCCCGGTGCATCGGATGCTCCATACCTGATCCTGGCTGACCCCGTCGAACAATACCTGATGTTAAGCGGCACCACTTATTTTATGGGCATGCAATTCGGTGATCTGCGCCGCATGCAGCTCGATATTGAGACCTATATCAGCGACGGCTTTGAATTTCCTTCAGCGGCGCGGGAGGGTGACCGTATTATTGCGGTGGCGCTGACCGATTCCGACGGTTTCGAATGCGTGCTGTCAGGCCAACATATGGACGAGCGGACGATGTTGGCGGAGTTGGTCCGCATCGTGCGCGCCCGCGACCCTGATGTTATCGAGGGGCATAATCTTTTTCGCTTCGACCTCGAATATCTCGAAGCTCGCGCTGAGCGTCATCGGATTGTGCTGGCGTTAGGCCGTGATGGCTCTGCGCTTCGCGCGCGTCCATCGCGGATACAGATCGCCGAGCGAGTTATCGCCTATCGGCGCTACGACGTGTATGGCCGCAGTATCGTTGATACCTGGCTGCTGGCCCAGCATTACGATATCGCCAGCCGCGAACTGGAGGGCTTCGGGCTCAAGGAGTTGGCCCAGCATTTCGGAGTCGTCCGCCGTGACCGTGTCTACATCGACGCGGCAAAGGTGAGCGATTATTTCGACCATCGCGCCGACGAATTGTTGGCTTATGCGCTCGATGACGCACGCGAGGCCGGGGCCCTGGCGGAGATGCTTTCGCCCAGCTATTTCGTGCAGGCGCAGATTTTCCCTTATTCGTACCAGAGCACTATGCTCCGCGGAAACGCCACCAAAATCGATGCGTTGCTGATGCGCGCGTATCTCGCAGCCGGCCATTCGATCCCATCCCCGAGCGAGCCGCGCGAAGTGGCCGGCGGCTATACCGAAATCCGCCGCTGCGGAGTCGCCCGCAACGTACTGCATTGCGACGTGACCTCGCTGTACCCGTCGCTGATGCTCGAGGGGCGGCATCAACCGGGCAACGATCATCTCGGCGTATTTTTGCGAATCCTCGGCGATTTGCGCAGTTTTCGTGTCCAGGCCAAGACCGCGGTGCGCGAACTCACTGGCCTCGAAAAACGCAATATGGAGGCGCTTCAGCAGACCTTCAAAATTCTGATCAATTCCTTTTACGGCTACCTGGGTTTTTCCCTGGGTCATTTCAACGATTTTGAGCAGGCCAACACTGTCACCCGCCGCGGCCGTGAATTGATCCAGCGCGCGATCGTCGAGCTCGAAAATCGGGGCGCGCTGGTGGTCGAGGTCGATACCGATGGGATCTATTTCGTGGCGCCGTTCCCGTTTGAAGATGAGAGTGCCGCACTGAAGCTGATCGAGCAGATCGGCGCGTGGATGCCGTCAGGAATCCGGCTGGAAATTGACGGGCGCTATCCCGCCATGTTCAGCTACAAAATGAAAAATTATGTGCTGCTCGATGAAAGCGGCGAGATCACGATTCGCGGCTCAGGCCTTAAATCGCGCGGGCTCGAGCGCTTCCAGCGGCGCTTTATGGAAGAGATGTTCGGGTTGCTGCTGAGCGGCCGCCGTGACCAACTCGAACGGCTTTACGAAGATTATCTTGGCCGTCTCGCTCGCCATGAACTCGGTATCGCTGAACTGATGAAGACCGAGACGCTGCAGGATTCGCCCGAAATCTATCGCGATAAACTCAGCAGCGGGCGGCGTAATGTCGCGGCTGCTTACGAGCTGGCGCTGAAGGCCTCACGGCCATACCTAAGCGGCGATCAGATTTCATATTACGTCAGCGGCCGTGGCGCCAACGTCAGAGTCGCGGCTGCGGCGAAGATGGCGGCCGAGTACAACTTCAACCGACCGGACGAAAACATTGGATATTATCAGGCGAAGCTCGCCGACTTGTACGAAAAGTTCAGGGCGTTTGCGCGGCGCGACGGGCTTTTCGCTCCCGCCGAAATGGAGCAGATGGAAAACGTACCGGTCCAGCAGGAATTGTTCCCGGTCTTCAAAAAGTTCTAATCGCCGCGTAGGGCGTCACCTTATGGATGGTGAAAAAGGCCACCGAAGTAGCCGCATCATCGCAAAATCTGCTAGTGAAAGTTGCGCGCACTCGTTTGGATAACCGGGGCGCGGGGCCGCCGGTTTGCGGCAGCGGGTTCATAGAGATTCCTGCCGCAGCGGCGTTCGACGCGCCCACCTTGAAGGCGTAAGGGGATTACCATGGCCGATCAAACCACATCGCTCGATTGGGACAAGGTGAAGGCTTTCGCCGGGCTGATGACAAATGATCTGGGCGCTGCCTTGCAGGGCGCTCTATCCTATATTGGTGACCGCCTGGGAATCTTTCAGGTGCTGGCAAATGCCGGCCCTGTAACGAGCGCGGAACTGGCGGCGAACACCGGTCTCAACGAACGTTATCTGCGCGAATGGCTTGGCGCGATGACCGCGGCGAAATACATCGAGTATGACCCGGCGAGCGCGCGCTATTCGATGCCACGCGAACATGCGATGGTGCTGGCTGATGAGAATTCGCCGTTTTACATGGGCGGCTTCATGCAGATGGTCGTGCCGGAAGTGGCCATGGCGCCGAAACTGATGCAATCCTTTCGCACCGGCCGCGGTGTCCCGCAAAGCGAATATCCGTCTGAAGTATTCGAGGCGATCGAGCGAAGCTCCGCCCCCATGTACCGCCACAGCCTGCTGCGGAAATGGCTGCCGGCAATGCCGCAGGTGGTGGAGTGCCTTAATAATGGTGGCGAAGCCCTGGACGTGGGCTGTGGCAGCGGACGGGCGGTAATCACTATCGCAAGCGCGTTTCCCAAGGCGCTTGTGCATGGCTACGACGCGCATCCCGGCTCAATCGAGCGTGCGCGGGCGAACGCCAAAGCCGCTGGCGTTGCCGAACGGGTCAGCTTCGATGTCGTCGATTGCACCCGTCTCCCCGCAGATCGATTCGATTTCATATCGGTGTTCGACGTCGTCCACGATTCCGTTGACCCGGCCGGCTTGCTCAAATCGATTCGCGGCGCGCTGAAGCCGGACGGCACCTGCCTGATGGTCGAGGTTAACGCTTCGAATCGCGTCGAAGATAATATCAATCCGATGGGCCGGATGATGTACGCCGCGAGCACGCTCTATTGTATGACGGTGTCACTCGCGCACGACGGTGCAGGAATCGGCGCATTGATGGGTGAGGCCAAGGCGCGTGAACTTGCCCGTGACGCCGGATTCACGCGATTTCAGCGGCTGCCGGTCAAGGATGCATTCTCGGCCCTGTACGAGCTTCGCCGCTAGCATTCCCGGTTTATTCGCCTGCTGCGCGGAGGGACGGCCTTGCACGAGGAGTCATGCTGAATGGGAATCGCAGACGGTAAGCGCGCCCTGGTTATCGGTGTCGCAAACGAGAAAAGTCTCGCCTGGGCGATCGCACAGGAGTTGAAAGCGCAGGGGGCCGAAGTCGCACTCACTTACCAGGGGGAGGTGCTCGAAAAACGCGTCAGGCCATTGGCGGCGCAGCTTGGCGCAACTGTAGCCGGTGAACTCGATGTTACCGCGGATGCCCAGATCGAAGCCCTGTTCGCTAAGCTTGGGGAGCTATGGGGCGGGCTCGACATGATGGTGCATGCGGTGGCCTATGCCGAACGAGAAGACCTGCGCGATCGCTTCCTCAATGTTAACCGGACGAACTTCGCCCGGGCGTTAGAGATTAGCGCTTATTCGCTGGTCGCGCTGGCACGCGCTGCAGAACCGCTGATGGAAGCGCGCGGCGGCGGCTCAATCATAACTATGAGCTACCTCGGGGCGGTGCGCGCGATTCCAAATTATAATGTGATGGGCGTGGCAAAAGCTGCGCTCGAAGCCTGCGTGCGCTATCTTGCACTCGATCTCGGCGGGCGCAATATCCGCGTGAATGCGCTCAGCGCGGCTCCGGCGCGCACCCTCGCCTCCGCCGCGATCCGTGATTTTCATGCGATGGCGCACGAAGTCGAGCAGCGATCCCCGCTCAGGCGCGCGATGCGGCCCGAAGAGGTCGGGCGGATGGCGGCGGCGTTGCTCAGCGATCTCGCAAGCGGCGTTACCGGCCAGACAGTCTACGTCGATATGGGCTACAATGTGGTTGGCTAATGAACGGATTCAGCAACCAGCAAATCATCGGCGGCTTAGCCACGATGCTCATTATGAGCGACGCGGCGTTTTTTGTGTGGATAGTAGCGAGTCTCCGCGAATTGCACAGTCGTATCGACCGCCTCGACGAGAAATTCAGCGGCAAGATCGAATCGCTGACCATCGCGGTGTCGCGGTTGGAAGGTGCGGTTTATCACACTCCGCCGGAACGCCGTGTCGCAGGCGGTGACGTGGCATGAGGCTTTAGATGACCTCCCCTCTAGGGGCGGGCAGACAACAAACACGGAGTTAGCTGATGGCAATCATTCCGGTGCCCCAACTTTCGGACAATTACGCCTACCTGGTGGTTGACGATGCGAGCAAGCAGTGCGGCGTGGTCGATTGCGCTGAAGCCGACAAGGTCCTGGCAGAAGTGAACCGGCGCGGCCTTCAACTTATCACCGTGTTGCCGACGCATTGGCATTTCGACCACGTGGGGGGCAATGAGGACCTGGTGCGCGCAATTCCCGGACTGCGGGTTTATGGAGCACGCGGCGAGCACGGCCGAATTCCCGCCCAGACTGATGCAGTTGACGACGGCGACACTGTGGAGGTGGCCTCGCTCAAAGGCCGCGTGATCGGAATTCCGGCGCATACCAACGGCCATGTCGCATACTTTTTCCCCGAACTGAACGCGGTTTTTACGGGCGATACTCTGTTTATCGCCGGATGCGGCCGCGTATTCGAAGGCCGGGCGCAGACAATGGTCGATTCATTGGCCAAGCTCGCTGCGCTGCCGGAGACGACACAGGTCTATTGCGGTCACGAGTACACCGAAAAGAACCTGCGCTTCGCGCTGACACTCGAGCCGAATAATCAGGCGCTCAAGAGTAAGTACGAATGGGCGCGGAACATAAGGGCCGAAGGCAAGTATACGATTCCGTCAACGATTGGCGACGAGAAGCAATTCAACCCTTTTCTCCGCACCGACAGTCCCGAACTGCGTGCCAGTCTAAAGAAGCTCGCCCCCACGTTGGCTGACGACAAAGTTGCGATATTCGCGAAAGCCCGCGAGCTTAAGGACAAGTTCTGACGCCGAGCCTGTCTGCGAGCTGCCCGCTAAAATCTCACCACTAAAACAAACGGCGCGCTGCCCATATGAGGCGGCGCGCCGTTGAATATGTTGAACTCCGAGATTACTCAGTATGCGAATTCAATATTCGCAAAGATCGAATGCGTATCGCGCGGCACCAGGTTGGGAATCACGAAGCTCTTCACGCTCGGCAGTTGGCGCCCGTTGAAGCTGCTGCCGGCAGAGTAATTAAATCCGCTCTGCGGTTCCCACCGGGATACCGAACTGGTTATGGTAGAAGGAGAAGTTCTGACTATCGATCGCGAATCGTAGGTACTCGTTATATTGATATGCGATTCCCGCAATGAAGCGCTGAAAGTCCAGCGGATTCTCCGCGATGTTATCGTTGGGCATGAACCACTGGAACATGCCGAACACGCTGAGCTTCGTATTGGGAATGTTGAAGTGCCCGAAGAAGTCGACCCCGATATTGCGCTCGCGTCCGTTTTGCAGAATCGCTCGATATACCGCGGTCTGAGGACCGAAGCTGGCGAACGCGTTGTAGCATGGAGTCGGGGGAGTGTTGGCGGTCGAGCTGCACGACAGTTTGCCGGTCGGAGGCGCGCCGGTTAAGCGCTGGTCGCCAAGGGTGTTGCCCGAAATTGAAGGCCCGCTCGCGGTACCAAACGCATCCGGAGTTCCGGCGCCGGAAAACAGGTTGGCGAGGCTGAACGCGTTCTGCCCGTAGTCGAACTCTCCAACCAGGTTCCACAGCGGCTGCGAATAATGCACCAGAGCCGCAATCCGCTCGATGTGAGCGTCACTCGCCTTGAGTGCGGTGGGTATGTTCACGGTGTCGGGCGTGGTGTTTCCGTAGCCATAGTTATAGAAGCCGGTCAGTCCGAGGCCCTGGAATCGCCAGTCAGCACCAAATGGATAGGCGGTCAGGCGCCCCATGACCTGTTTAGTGTCAGTTTGCTCGAAGGCATGGAAGCTTCCGTTATCGTACACGCCTAACCCATAATCGAGGTAGGTTGTTTCACCGCCTCCCAACCTGATTGGTCCTTCCATTGATATACCCAGCTGCGTCGAGGAAAGACTGAGATAGTTCCACGGCGTCAGGTTGACAAAGCGATAACCGTAAAGGTCTTCCTCCCAAGCCACGAACGGGTTGGGGATTGAACCCATTGTAACCGTGCCACCTTTCATCATCGGCACGTCCTTCCAAAGGTCGCTGTACTGGATGTACGCATACTTGATGCGGATGCCCATATTCCCGTCGAGATTACTGCCGAAGCCAGTGTTCTGTCCAACTGTATCATTGGCTGAACCTATCGTCTTGTAGAGGTTCGGCGTAATGCGGAGCGTCCAATCCTTGGTCGGAAAAAAGTAAAAATTAAGGTACGTCCGGGTTACGTCAAAAGAATTGCAGTTGTTGTTGCCAGGCCCGAGATTGGTGAGCTGGGTTAATTCCTGAGGCTGGAAACCGGTATTGCGTATAGAATCGGTAATCAGCGTAAAACAAAGCACCGACGCGGAACTTATCCTGCCAGTTGGACAAGTAGTTCTTCCACGCAGGCTCCATCGCTGTGACTCTCTTGGCGAGTTCCTCATCCTTCAGCCGCTGCTCTTCCTGAGCTTGCGTCACGGCCGCCTGGACTTTGGCGTTAGTGTTGTCCTCCACCTGTTGTTCAATTTTGGCCGCGTCGACCGCGAGAACCAATTGTCATCGGCACGCGCCCCCGTCCGGGACGAATGAAGACTTGCCCTGTCCGCTGATCGACCCAGAGCGTAGTCGCTTTCGTAATCGTAGAAGCGTCCTGCGCCCGCAACCGTGGCGCAGTCGAAAGCAGCGCCCAACACGCCGCCGCCAAGGCCATCTTCCACTTACCCTTCATCAGGCTCCTCCCGGATTGTTGTCAAGAACACCCAAGCGGCGGCGCCGTGACCGCCGCTACTCATCAGGCTCTATTGACCGCAATGGTTCTGCAAAATGCCCAGCCATTTCGCGGCTTATTTACTGGCGACCTTTGGCGTCTCGACACCGAGCCTCGCATCACGCAATTGGAAAGCTGTGTAGGTCTTGTTATCGCTGCAAGCGTATCTTGGCGGTGAACTCATCTGCACCATCGCACAATCCCAGACAGTTGGCTTGCCATTAGCATTCGCCTTGACAGTAAAAGGATTGTCCGTGGGATTGCTAATTGAGCATCCTGCGAGCATCGCCACTATGCATCCGATGACAGACAATCGCATCAATCTGCACAAACTATTGAGCATAGATATGCCTTTCCCCACTAAAAGTTGGACAAGATAGTTCTACACACACTGCTGCACCTGCACCGCGCCAATTCGGTGCAGACGGGACTGTCGCGAAAAGCTAGGAAATTAATGTTACGGCTATATGAGGAACAGGTTGCGGATGAGCGAATTCACCCATCCCGCCGTACCATCGAGAAAATGCGAACCCTCGTGATGAGTGTGAGTTGCCGAGAAAAAGCGAACCCCGCGTGAATCGGGTGCGTCGGAAGAGCAGGTAGGGGAGGCCCGTTGGTTATCTTGGTCCCCAGTTATAGTTATAGTTTCCTGGTCTCCAAATCCCAATAGCGTCCGACGCTATATTGCTGGTCGGTCGCCGCGAACAATGGCATATCTAAAGCCATTGGGACCTCACGTGCCGTGCGATGAATTTAGTTCTTGCGCCTACCGGTGCGTGGCGTCTTGCAGCTAACCGATGTGACCGAGTATACAGCCGATAATCAACCCGGCGAGGACGTAGGCGGTGAAACAGACGTAGGCGAAGTCGCGCTTCTTGAGAAACAGCAACAGGCAGAACGTGACGCGCGCGAGCGGCACCAAAGTCAGAAGAAAGAGGCCGACCGTCAACATCGCATGCGGCGAGCCCGCGAGGAGGTTGGATCGGATGGTCGCAAGGCTCTCACGACCGATCAGATGGCCAAGTTGAACTTGCCGATAGCGGTCTACGAAATAGCGCGGCGCAGTTGTCGCGGTTAGTATCAAGCCAGCGATCAGCACAGTCATTGCCATAATGACTATGCTGCGAAGCAGAATCGGCGTCCAAAGACGCAGGATGCGATCCTCCTCTGCGCTGGCCGGGTCTTGAGGGATTTTTGCCAACTCTGCCATTGTCAAATTCCGCTAAACGCGCGCCAGCCCATCTCGACCGCGATCAGGAGCAGAATTGCCGCGAACGCTGTTCGCAGGTACTGGACCCTGATCAGCGGAAGAACGCGGCTGCCGGCGAGCGCCCCCACCGTCACGCCGAGCGCAACCGGCGCAGCAATCGTGGTTGAGACGTCGCCGCGGGAAAGGAAGACCAGCGCACCCGCCCCGCCGTGACGCCAATCATGAAGTTGCTGGTGGCGCTCGAAACTTTTAGCGGGATGTGCATCACTTGGTCCATGGCGATCACTTTGAGCGCGCCGGAACCGATCCCGAGCAGTCCCGACATCACTCCTGCGATTAGCATCAGCACGGCACCATAGCGTAGATTGATTACCTCGTAATGCTGCAGCCGTCCCAATTCATCTGGTACCTCGCCCGCCAGGCGCAGCTTGCGCGCGAGCACTCCGCCCTTGGCCAGGAGCGTCTCGTCATGCTTCATCAACGAGAAGTAGGCGGACTGGAGCATCATTACTGCGAATAGCCCTTCGAGCACGTACGTGGGGACACGTCCTGCCAGATAAGCGCCCACGATCGCGCCGGTCACGGTCGCGCATTCAAGCACCATCGCGACCTTGAGATTGGTCCAGCCGTCACGAACGAAGGCGACGCTCGCGCCGGCGCTGGTTGCGACGACCGAGATCAGGCTCGCGCCGATCGCGATACGCATGGGCATCTTAGTTAAGATGACAAGCGCTGGCACGATGAACACGCCTCCGCCGAGACCGGATATGGACCCGACGAAGCCGGCGCCGATCGCGAGGGATAGCAACCCAAACAGGATCTCAAACACTCTTCATGACCCGATCGCAGAAGGCTAAGCGCCGCAGCTAATCCGATGGGGCAACGGCTTAGCCTCTTTTATCCTCACCGGCGCCGCAGCACTCGAGTCAAGCGAGGCAGGTTTGAGCCGGTCGAGCGTTGATCACTTTGGCCTCGGCAGTGCGGCCCATCGCCCATTCGACGAGAGCGGCCACGCGGCGCCGGTTCTCGTTAGCATGTTCCATGCGGCATTAGAGCACGAGGTTGTCAGAAAAAAAACTCAGGTTGCGGGCGAGGAACAGATTGAGGATGAGCGAATTTCATGCGCCAACGCTCTCTCATCAAGAACGGTAGACAACGGTTTGTAACCAAGTGGCGTGAACGTTACAAAGGGAAGGGAATGTCTACATGAATAAGATAGTTATTATGCACCTTTTTAAATCGACTACGGCCGCGCACGGTTCAAAGCACTGCTGGCATCCCGAAGGTCAAGTCTTGCCGTTGAGTCGAGGTGACGGTCATGACGAATAGCGACGAACTGCGGTCGTTCGATGTGGCGGAGCTGGCGGAGAAATTCCAGGCCCACGAACTGTCGCCGGTCGAGGTGACTGACGCCTACCTGGCGCGGATCGAACAGACAGAAGCGCGTCTGCATGCTTATATAACTGTTACGGCCGAGCTGGCACGAACCTCCGCTCGTCAGGCGGAAGCGGAGATTATGGCTGGCCGATGGCGCGGGCCGTTCCACGGCGTCCCGGTGGCTTTGAAGGATCTCTGCAACACCAAAGGTATCCTGACCACCAGTGCCTCCCGGGTGCTTGCCGATAACGTGCCCGATTACGATGCGACGGTCTGGGCCCGGCTGGCCGCTCAAGGTGCGGTACTGCTCGGCAAATTAAACATGCACGAGTTCGCCTGCGGCGGGACGGCCGCCACCGCCTGGGGCACCACTCTCAACCCATACGATCCCGAGCGAATCCCCGGTGGGTCAAGCTCAGGTTCTGCTGCCGCGATTGTCGCCCGCAGTGCCGCCGCGACCATTGGCAGCGATACCGGCGGTTCGATTCGTATCCCGGCGGCCTTTTGTGGATGTGTCGGGCTCAAACAGACCTGGAGCCGTGTCAGCCGTTACGGAGTGCTGCCGCTGGCCGATTCGCTCGACCACGCCGGCCCGATTACGCGCAGCGTACGCGACGCCGCGCTGATGCTTGAAGTGATTGCGGGTTTCGATCCCAAGGATGCAACCAGCAGCCGCGAGCCGGTGCCGGATTACGCGCGAGCACTCACCGGCGACATCAAAGGAACCCGTATCGGTGTAATTCGCGAGCTGCGAACCGGCGTTAGCGCGGAGGTGGGTGAAGGATTCGACGCTGCGATGAAACAGCTTGCGGCGCTAGGGGCAGAGATTGAGGAAGTTTCGATGCCTTCGATCGATGCGGTTCCGATGATGGTGCTTCACATCATTTGGGGCGAGGCGCTCGAATACCACGAGCAATGGATTCGCGCGCGCGCCGATCAGTATGGCAAAGGCGTCAGGCGGATGCTGGAAATGGCCATGACGATGCCGGTCACCGCTTATATTCGCGCGCAACGCGCCCGCTCGGTGCTTTTGGGCGAGGCGATAAGCGCGCTGGAACGAGTTGACGTGCTCGCATCGCCGGTTTGCGCAACACCGCCGACGAAGTGCGCGCAAGCGCGCGGTTCAGGCTCGGCGGCTGGTCTGTTGGAGATGATTCGCCACACGGCGCCATTCAATGCAACCGGCCAGCCGGCAATCGCGCTGCCGATCGCCATCACCGCTGACAAGGCGCCGCTATCATTCCAGATAATCGGCCGGCCCTTTGATGAAATCGGGATACTGCGGGTAGCTGATGCCTATGAGCGCGCCCGCGGCCCCCTGCCAGTTCCGAATTTTTAACAATCCCCCGACGTTATCGAACAATGTTTTGCCGTGAAGTTTTGCAAGAGGAGAGTTTTCATGCGATAAAGCCCCCTTCGCAAGCTTTGACAAAAGACGTTACGGGCGGAATAGCGGGATTTTGAAACACGCATGAGCCAATTCGAAAACATAGGAAAACTTCATCGGGTCTATTGTGAATGGTGTGGGCTGAAGATGGCCTGCAACTGTTTTGACGGCAACGACCCCAAGCGCGAAGGGCATATACTGGTGCTCTGCCCACGATGTCAGGTCACGGACTTTCTCACTCTCATATTCGGCGGGAGAGAACTCCGGTCGGAGTTGCTCTCAAAGATTGAAGGTCGTCGCGCTCAGGTCAGCCTTACGAAAGGCTCGTCGATGGGGAGGACAAGAGAAATTCTCTATGAGTAGTACTCAAGACTTCCGAGGGTGTATAGGCGCGTACAATGCGTTATGGCGTTTGGCATGGACTGGCAGCTGTCACACGCCGTGAGGTAGGAGCGATGGTGGAATACACGATTTGGGCCATCAAGGGAGCCAGGGACGAAGACGGAACCCCGATGGCCGAAGTAAACGCAGAACTTAGGGCGTCGCTTAAGGATGGTGTCGCTCGATTCGGTTGGAGCTACACGCCGACTGCTGACCTAACGACCCTCCAACAAAGAATTACAACGCAAGGCTGGGATTCTCTTAGTGCAGATGAGAAGGACTGCTACCAGGCGTTTTTGTTGAACGTTCAAGCCGGCGACTGGTGGGTCTATATTAACGTGCCAGAAGTTAGCAGGTGCTGTGCAGCTAAAGTTACTGGTCCCTATAAATGGTTGGGTCAATACGATGATTTCAACCATTCGGTCAGCGTGGATCCGAGTTCCTTTTTCGAATTCGACCGTCGGGATGCAGCAGTACCCCCGTATCTACGGGCTAGGCTCATGCTGCAAGGCAAAAAATGGAGGATTAACGCGCAGAGCGATTTCGAGAACCTCGTCGAAGCCGCGCGAAGTAACCGCTTGGGCACCTCTTTCAGCCTCTCGACTGATATTGGCGCACTAGCCGCGGAACTTGAGCCCTTGCTCGCGCAAATAGCGGGCCTAATCCAAAGGGCCGCTCCAAATAGAAATCTCGAGTCGCTACTGGAACAAGTAATTCACGCGAGTTCCAGGAGCCCGCGTTACGCGACAAGGTGGTTCGGGCGATCACGGTGCCGATCTCATCATTGAGTATGACGACTGGCTGGCAATGGAAGGACTGCTTCCTCCGAAAAAATGTGTCGTCCAGGTCAAGTCCTACGAAGGACAAATGAGCGACACGCGCGCTGTGGATGACATAGGGAGAGCATTCGAGCAATATCCTGACGCTGATATGGGATTGATCATCTCGACCGCGGAAGACCGGTCGCAAAATGTCGATGCGGCCCTTGATCAGCTGAGGGAGAAGGTCAAAAAGCCGGTCGGCCTTTTGATTGGTCGTGACTTAGCCAGATTCGTGCTTCGCTATGGCTCGGACCTCGTACTCCGCCGCGCCTGAAATGGTTTTGGTTCGGCTGCAAGCCGTTGAACGATTTTGGGCTAACCTAGTGCAAACGCATTACTGCTAAGCTCGCTGATTTGGCGCCCGATCTCTTTTCCGTCAATTGACAGACACCACCTCGAAACCGCCGCGAGCGCTCCACTAAGAATCTTGATTTCACAATCGTTACGATTTCGCCAAAGACCTTGCACGCTCGGTTTGCGACGCGCGCATAGCGGAGCGATCAAAATGGTAATCACCGGAATGCAGGCATGACCTGTTCGGCAAAATCGCGAAAGACTTGCCGTTGAGTGTCCGCCGGTGGCAGCAGAAGCACTTCGCGGATGCCCGCCAGCTCCATCGCGCGAATCCGCCCGATGATTTCGTCAGGCTCGCCAACAATGCAGGTCCCTCGGATTGTCTCTGGCGTCACGTACTTACGTTCGCCGGGCTGCAGGAAGGTGCCATGGCCTTCATGAATCTGGCGAAAGCGCGCATTTTCAGGCAATGAAAAACTCTCCACGCGCTTTAGGTAATCGTTCCATACATTGCGAAAAAACGGCGGGATAGCGTCGTCGTTTTTGCCGCGCGTTTTCCATGTTTCGTAGACAAAATGCAATGCGCTGGCGACCTGGGCGCCGGTCTCATTGACAACGCGTTCAGAGCTGAGTGTCTCGCCCGGCCTGAGCACGCATGCGGTAGTAAGCGCGGTAACATGAAAATTGACTGGGCAGGCTGCGGCCCGTTCCGGTCGCGCCCTCGCTAATAAGCTTCAGCCTATGCGCCACGCGTGCATTGATTCCACCCGCCGTAACCCAGCCATCGCCAAATTCGCCCGCGAGTCTGCATACCCGCGGCCCATTGGCAGCGACGTAGATTGGAATGGGACGGTCGAGATTGATGAAATGCCGATCACGATGAAGAAATTGGATTTCGCGGGTAGAGCCGCGATAGCTATATTCGACCGCCTTGCCCGCCAGCAGTTCGCGCACCACGCGCAGATACTCGCGAAATTCGCCGAGCGGCATCGGATTCTGCCCCATCACGCGCATCGCGGTATGGCCGGTGCCGATTCCCAAAAACGTGCGCCCCGGCGCAAGCTGATTGATGCTGGCGATAGAGTGTGCAGTTACTGGCGCGATACGCGTGCCCGCAATCGCGACGCCGGTGCCAAGTTTGATATGCCTGGTGTTCGCCGCGGCCAGTGCCAGCACCGCGTAGCAATCCGACCAGATCATTTGCGAATCGGGCACCCAGCATCGATCGTAGCCGAGTTCTTCGCCGTAACGCGCGAGATCCCATTTGTTAACGTGAGTGTCAAAGCCGATGCCGAATTCCATGGTCGCCTTGCCCTCCTAATCGCTCTGCACTTGGTCTGTCACCCTCGCGTGGCTGCCGCCGAAGGGTCCCGCGTCTTCGCTCTGCCGTTTCGGGATTCCTTGTATATCTCGATCGCGTGTCAAAAATAAGGTACGGAGTGGGCGCGCCAGGCACGCGCGGGAATGACAGCTCAGAAGGCGTCTTCCATGCTTCATCAATCATGCTTCAGACTGAGCTGCGCCGGTCAACGGGATGGAGAAGTCGAAGGTGCATTTTTCTGCATGCCAGGCCTGACTCGTCGTTCACACACTTCGAGAGTCTCAGCCGCACGACCGGATTAACACTTTTTCCGGGCTGGAGCGAGGCGCTACTATCAAATTGAGCTTTGCGGCTGAAGCCTGCTCGGGCGCAACCTTGCGCCCCAGTACTCGGAGAACGTTATGGGGCGAACGCACGCAGTGGTTATCGGAGGGAGCTTTTCCGGCCTGGCAGCGGGGCGTGTGCTGAGCGAATTCTTCGACCGCGTCTCCGTGCTTGATCGCGATAAGTTTCCAGATGGTATCGAGGACCGGGCCGGCGTACCGCAAGCGCGGCATGTGCACGGTCTGTTGGTGCGGGGCTTAATCGAATACGAAAAGCTGTTCCCCGGTTTCGAACGGCTCGCGGTCAACAAAGGTGCGACGTTCCACGACCATACACTCGATTTCGTGGTGCTGCGGCCCCAGGGATGGCAGCCACGCTACCGCTCCGATCTGAAGTTCCTTAGCGCCAGCCGGGAACTTATCGAATCGTGCGTGCGCGAGCTGTCCCGGCAGATTCCTAACGTCGAACTGCGCGAGCGTACCGCGGTCACCGGTCTGCGCGTGCACAGCAACGGCGCGCGATGCGTTGGAGTCTTAATTCCTTCAGGTGCGCGTGGCCATACCGAAACGATCGAGGCCGATCTGATAGTCAACGCGAGCGGTTCCGTTTCGCGAGCGCCAATATGGCTGGAGCAGGCCGGCATACCCCCACCGCGCGAGACCGTGGTCGATCCGTTGGCCGGCTACGCTTCACGTTGGTTCCAGGGACCGGCGAGATGGCCGGATGATTGGTGGTGGTGGGCGGGCGCTTATATCAGGCGGCGTCCCGACGATTTGGTCGAAGCCAACTTCCAACTCAAGGAGCATAATCGGTGGCATCTGACACTTTCCGGTTTCAACCGCGAATACCCGCCTACTCGCGAGCCCGATTTTATGGCGTCGCTCACGCGCCTGCGCTCACCGTTGATAGCAGAGATGGCACGTTTGATGGAGCCGATATCGCCGGTCTATGCAAATCGCGCGATTCGCAACCGGTGGCGTCACTATGAAGGCTGGAAGCAGCGATGCGCTGGCTTCATCGCGATAGGCGACGCATACGTCACCTACAATCCTGTCTATGCTCAAGGGATGACCGCGGCGGTACTTTCCGCGCAGATGCTGCGCTCGTGTCTCAATCGCTACGACCCCTCAGACCCGGCGTTTCCGCGAGCGTATCACCTGGCGGAGGCCTCAATTCAGCACGACCCGTGGATGCTGTCAGCGGGCGTCGATCTGCGGTTTCCATTTACCAGGGGCGAAAAGCCATTAGCCGTAAGACTGTTTAATTTGTACCTCGACGGTATTGGCCTGGCCGCGCGCGAAGACCCTTCAGTTAGGCGAAAGCTGGTCGAAGTGGCGCAATTGATCCGGCCGCTATCGGACTTCTTTCAAGCAGGCATCGCCGCACGCGTCGGTGTGGCAGCGCTCAACGCTGGACTTCGTCAATTTAATGCCATGCTCCGCAGACAAGGAGTGGTTCCAGTTCCCCCGATGCCGCCGGCTGTGCCGCAGACCAGTGCTCGTCCCAATGCCGCGGCCGCTTGACGCTCTTGTATATGGGCCAACTCCGCAGCGATGCGAGACTGTCGATTTTCTTGCCGGCGGTCTTAAATGACCGAAAAAAGATCCGGATTCTTCACGCGCGGCAGCCACCCGCGCGAGAATGACAAACTAAGAGAACGCGTGCCTTTTCCTGTCATTCCTGCGCGTGGCAGCCCCGCGAGGGATACCGATGTTTCTCTCGCAGCCCTATGAAAATCGACAATCTCGCGATGCGCCGCAGTTATAGGGGTGGCTGGAGCTTGTGGCCGGTTTCCTCTATCCGTGCACGAACGATTCGAAGCGTGTCGAGATTGTAGGGCAGGCCGCAATGGGTTGAGTCGACCTCAAACGCCTTCACGTTCGGACCGTCCTCGATACAGCTAGCCCAATCGACCACGCCGTCGCTTTTCGAGTATATCAGCGTTTCCGGAATGTGCGGTGCCTCGGCGGCATGCACGCCGCAGATCGTTGCCAGTTCACCGTCACAACCATGCCCGGTCTCTCGAATGTGCCTGGTCAGCAGAGCCAACATCTTCACGTACGGATTAGAGTGTATGTGAGGGTCCTTTATAGGTGACCCCAGCAGGATCACCTGCTCTATGCATTGCGGCAACCGCCGCCCTAGTTCTCGGGCGTAAATTCCGCCAAGGCTGTGGCCGATCACAACCAGCTTCTCTCCGGCCCGGGTACAGCGCTCAATTACGAGATTCGTCAAACGATCAATAACGCGCCGTGGGCAGTCAGTATTGGCCAAAATACCGGAAAAAAATACCTGGTGGCCGCGCGCGCGTAGCCAATTCGCAAATGGATACAGGGTCGCATCGCCCGCCAGAAAACCAGGGATCAGCAAGATTGATCGGCTTTTGGCTGCCCGGCCGCCTAACCGCCCGGTCCATGCATGACCAGCAAATTTTGCAAATTCTCCAACTGCCCGAAACTCCTGCAGCAGGTTGATGAAACTCAGGTCAGTCGTTTCAGGCTCGCGCATCCATAGCCTCCAGTCCCTGGAAAAAAGGCTTAGTTCACAGCTAGATAGCCCTATTTTAGCGCAGCCGCAAGATTTCCGGAACGAATCATGCTCGATTCGTGCCTTGTCAACTGTTGAACTATGTGGCCAAGACTATAGTAGCCTTGCGCCGTAGAGGTAACAAGAGAATTAGCCTGAAGCTCTTAGCTGAAGGTCGCGTACTTGTGAGCGTAATGGCTCAGGGAGAGGAATTTCCTGAGCGTCGGTCCAAGTTCGTTCCAAGCGGTAGAATTCACGCGTCGCCGCGAGAAATACATGGACCACGAGATCGTCGTAGTCCAGCACGACCCAATGGGCGCGATGTAGACCTTCTATCGAGCTCGGGTGAGCGGCTTCGCGGTCCATCCGTTCTTCGATGCCGCGTGCGATGGCCTGCACTTGGACATCAGAGCGACCGGTAGCGATAATAAAGTAGTCTGCGATGGAACTTAAATGCTCCACTTCTAGCACGGTTAGGTCATAGGCCTTTTTTTCGAGTGCTGCCTCTACAGCAGCAAGCACCTTTTGGAGTGAATCCACGAGTCGGCGTTACCTGCTGCGCAATCTGCTGAGATACCGCTGAAAATGGTAAAACCCGCGACGTGGCAATTTATTGACCACCGGCGGCCGTTTCGGCAAAAAATTAGTAGGGAACATGCCGTTCGATATAATCAGCAACATCACTTGGCACGAGATAGCGAATCGATTCACCTGCAGCGACCTTGCGCCGAATTACAGTGGCCGAAATAGGGAAAAATGTGGTACTAACGAATTTGAGGGTATGACCGCTGGAATGCACGTAAAAATTATCATGCGTACTATAACCAAAGCGGTCCAATTTCTCAATCGGAACCTCGGCGCTCTGCTGCCTTTCGCCCAAACGCGTGTGAACGATAATATTGCACAGTCCTGCTAGTTCATCCGCTTCTTTCCACGTGTCAAGTTCTACGAATTGGTCACCGCCCATAATCAGATACAATTCCGGCTGCGCCCGCATTGTCGCGCGGAAGTAGCGGACCGTATCGATTGTAAACGAGCTGCCGCCGCGGCGTACCTCGACGTCCGACACCATGAAATAGCGGTTGCCTTTCGTTGCCAGCCGCACCATCTGCAGACGATGCTCGGCGGGCGCCAGACCAATGGGCTGTTTATGGGGTGGCGAGGCGGCTGGAACAAAATAGATCAGATCCAGACCCATCGCCTCGCGGTCCTCCTCTGCGGCTCGTAGGTGCCCCAGGTGGATTGGATTGAAACTGCCACCGAATAAGGCTATTCGCATCGTGCTTGCTCGGCCGTACAAGAAAAGGACGGAGCCCAGATTTGGATTCCGATGTCAATCACACTGTCAGATAACATTATCTACTCGGATCGGAGGCAAGTAAGCCCTTGCCCGGAATGTAATTTATCTCCAGCCGGACACCGTCCGGATCTTCGAACAAGGTCGAATAGTAGCCGGGTGCCCAGTCCCCTCCCTCCGGAGGACGCAGGATTGTTGCGCCAAGTTCCTTAGCCAATCGCCAAACTGCATCGACATCATCGCGCGAGCGCGCACGAAAGCACAGGTGATGAAGGCCCGGCCGTGTTTGGTCGCAATGTTCCTGGCGATACTGTTGGGCCGCGCGAGAGATGCCGAAACCGGTGCGTCCGCCGATGCAATAGAAATAGTCGTCCCTGTCGTGAACGATTCTACTGAGCCCGAGATACGGGAGCAGGCGCCGATAAAACGCCACGCACTCGTCGAACCGGCTCACAGTTACGATAATATGTGCGATTCCATTAATCTCCATGCTTCGGCCTCCCACGGCATTTTCACCCTAGCGCGCGATTAGCGGAAGAGAAGGTCAAGCCGTATTACATGGGAAGTCGACGCTGGCGCGAGCCGCCAAACGGTGAGAGGCTGGAAAACCATGCCAGATGCGTTCGCAGAGCCGAGCACGCAAGGGAGCGATGCGAGCAAACGAGATCTGCCCGATCGGCGCACAGCGCCGTTTGGAGGTGCGACTACGAAGGAGTGCGTCAGGAAGGCGTCTGCGCCGTGCGCATTTTACACTAGGCGGAGCGCAGCGAAGCCGAGCATCGCCATGCGCAACGAAGTGGAGCGCAGCGAGCCGAGCAAAGGCGTCTGCGCCGTGCGCATTTTACACTAGGCGGAGCGCAGCGAAGCCGAGCAAAGGCGTCTGCGCCGTGCGCATTTTAAAATGAACCGTGAACGCATCATTGTTGTTTTCTTTTTCGCCTTCCTGGCTCTGATTACCTTCGAATTATACGTACTTCTCGCGCCATTTCTGACACCGATCGCCTGGGCGATCCTGCTGGCCTTTCTGGTCCATCCAGTCTTAACGACGCTGAATGGCATGATCAGAAATCGTACGGTTTGCGCGATCATTCTTACGGTTGTGATCACGCTTGGCGTGATCTTGCCGGCCATATGGCTATCAGCGCGGCTCTTGCACGAGGTGCAGACTCTCTATGCCGAGATTTCGACGGTAGGCCCGAACAGCGGGTTTCACGGAGCGAGCGACTGGGTTCGACGAACGCATCTCGGCTCACGCGGCGCCCAACTGCTGGAGCATCACGGCATCAGGCTTGAGGACGAAATGCGGACGGTAGCGCTTCGCGCGGCCAAGGCGACCAGCGATTATGTCGTGGTCCACGGCGGCACGGTAGCCAGTAATATCGCCAGTTTCCTCTTTCACTTCGCGATCTCACTGCTCACCTTTTTTTACCTCCTGCGCGACGGCGAAACCTATTATGAGAGCTTGCGGGAATTGACCCCGCTACACGAAGAAGACAAGGCAGCAATTTTCGAGACGCTGCGACTCACCTTGTCATCGGTAATGCGCGGACTGATGCTGACTGCGCTGCTCGATGGAATTGCACTGGGGGTTGCTTATCTGATTCTCGGAGTGCCGTACTGGGCGCTGCTTGCGTTCGCAACTGCCGCAGCAGGACTGTTGCCGATTGGTGGCACCGCGCTCATCTGGATACCGGTAAGCATATACCTGGCACTCGAAAGCGGATGGGGCAGTGCGCTGGCGATGGTCACGTGGGCCGCCGTAACACTCATAATCATAGACAATTTCGTCAAGCCAATCGCAATGCGACATGGTACGAGCTTGCCGACGTTGGCGCTGTTCTTCGGACTGGCAGGCGGAATCGAAGCGTACGGCCCCATCGGCATTTTTGCCGGCCCGGCGGTGGTCGCGGTGTTCGCCGCGCTCCTGCGAGTTTACCGCCGAACGTATGTCAGTGAGCCGGGATTGACTAAGGCCGCGGCGCAACTCGATGCGCACAACCGGCGCCGCCGCTTCAAGAGAGGACAACGATGAAATACCCAAGCGAGACGGCCGGGCACGCGGACGGGGTCTCGGAACCGGCGCGATCCCGCTGCAGAACGTGGTGGAACGCGTCGCGTCCGCTTTCTATTTTGGCAGTGACCTGATAAATGCCAACAGGTCTCGCACTTGCTCCGTATTTAGTTTGTCACCAAAAGCGGGCATGATGCGTGACTTGCCGTTGGCCTTGCCGCCCTTGGTAATCATCGCAACAATGAAGCTGTCGGTCAGCCCTTGATTGCTTTCCTTGTCAGTCCAGTCGTCGGGCGATACTGCTGACTGAAGCTTCACCAGATCAGGTCCATCGCCCTTGCCTCCCCGCCCGTGACATCTGGCGCAACTCGTGGTGAAAATCCTGGCCCCGCGGTCGACATTGTCCTCGGCACCAACCGCGGTGAATGACGCTGCCAAGGCTATCAACGTGACCCAAAAAACTTTTTGCTGCAAATGAGAAAATCGAACCATTCACCGGCTGGGCAGCGGGAACTGAGCCATGAGCCATTCGGAGGACAAATAGACACGCGCGGCGAGGTCCATCGACAACGCCGCGCTGATTCAAAAGCTGTTTCGCGGTTCGCTGAAGCTACTGAACTTGGATTGACTTAACGTAACCGACTAATCCGTTTATCTTTGCGTTCACCTGCGCCTGAGTAAGGCCAATGCTGCCAAGGCACTGGCCGGCGCCGGTGGAGGCGGTGCGCATACGGAAGGCGTCACCCCAGATTGGCATCGCGCGGCTGCCGTGCGCCGCGGAGGTCTTGGTTCCGTCGATAAAATCGCGAACCTCCTTCTCGGGAAAGACCCCGCCGTTGTTCTTTGACAGCAAGGTTAGATTGGCCGGCTTCTTCTTCAACGCCGCAGCGACCGGACCATCGCCAGTACCGTCCATCCCGTGGCATTGGGCGCAGTACCGCCGAAAATCAAGTTTCGGGGTCGTTACGATGCCGCTCGGCCCCATCTCGACCTGCGCGTATGCTTTTCCCCCAGCGAACCCAACGAGCGCTCCGCCCAGCAACAAAACGGACGCCAGATTCCAGAAACCACGATGTGTAAGCGCCATTTTACCTCCCCGTCGTGAGATTCTGAGCGGGAACCGTTAACACTTCTTAATCGTGGCGTCAATCTTCCATTCAAGATGATGCAGAGACAGCGAACTTTCGCCAACCCGCCCTCGCCGCTGCACTGTCTGCGACCGCGGCCGTGCGTCGAAGTCTCAATGCGGGCCGCTGGTTGGATGTGGCGGCGCATCGTCGCAACCCGTTAAAGTATGGAAGAAGTGAAACAGGATAAGGAGAAAATCGCACTTTCTATTGTTGGCCGGCTTCGCACTGCCGGTTTTGCGGCCTATCTGGCCGGTGGATGCGTTCGTGACCGGATTTTGGGATTGAAGGCCAAAGATTACGATATAGCCACCGACGCACGTCCCGAAAGCGTTGCACGCCTGTTCGATAACACGATCTCAATCGGCGCCAAGTTCGGCGTAATGCTGGTGGTGCTGGAGGGGGAGCAATTCGAAGTCGCCACATTTCGAGCAGAAGCGGGTTATGCAGATGGCAGGCGTCCGTCCGCGGTTCGTTTCGGCACTCTCGAAGAAGACGTGAAGCGGCGGGATTTCACGATCGGCGGGATGTATCTGGATCCGGCCACCGGACAGATTATCGATCTCGTGGGCGGAATGCGCGACCTGCGCGCGGGCGTGATTCGCGCGATCGGCGACGCCGAACTGCGCTTCGCCGAAGACCATCTACGAATGCTGCGTGCTCTCCGCTTCGCTGCCCGCCTGAACTTTACTATCGATCCTGCGACCTGGTCCGGAATTCAGCGCAGCGCCTCGAAAATCGGCCAGATCGCGGCGGAGCGAGTCGGCGAAGAAGTCACGATGATCATGACTCAAGGGGGCGCCGCGCGGGGATTGGATCTGCTAGTCGATAGTGGCCTCGCAGCCGTCATAATCCCCGAGGTGCTGGCTCTGCGCGGATGTCCGCAGCCGGCTAATTTTCACCCGGAGGGGGACGTATATCGCCATACGCGCCTGATGCTTTCGATGTTGCCGCGCGGATGTGCCGAGACACTGGCCTTCGGCGCGCTGTTTCACGATATCGCCAAACCGCAAACACTGGTAATCGAAGCCGACGGTAAAATGACATATTATGGCCATACCGATCTCGGCGGCCGTGTCGCGACTTATATCCTTCAGCGGCTGCGACGTCCGCGCACGGTGCAGGTCCGCGTTGCCTATCTTGTGCATAATCACCTCAGGATGATGATGGCGCCGCGCATGCGGCGGGCGACGCTCAAACGCATGTTGGCGGAGGAGGGGTTTGAAGAGCTACTCGATTTGTCACTCCTGGACACGCTCGCGTCAGGCTCAGCGCTGGGCTTCTACCATTTCTGCCGCCGTGCGATGGCCACAATGAGTGCGGCGGAAATTCGTCCGCCGCGATTGATTACCGGTGATGATCTGATCGCAATCGGGTTCCCGGCGGGTCCGGGCTTCAAACATATCCTGCATGAAGTCGAGGACCACTATCTCGACGGCACCTTGAAAACTCGAGACGAGGCGCTGCAGTACGTACTTGAGCACTTTCGCCCGGCCGAGCTCAGTGGGCTGAAGCCCTGAGCAATGCCCTAAGCGTCGATACATGCCGGAGCGGTGACAAAGTGCTCGCTGCCAACGCCATCACCAAACGCTTCGGGCGAACAGTGGCCCTTGACGGTGTTGATTTTGGTGCACGAGAGGGCGAAATCCACGCCCTGGTGGGCGAAAATGGAGCCGGCAAGAGTACCCTCATCAACATCTTTGCCGGCCGCCTGCGCCCCGATTATGGACGCGTGACGCTTAATGGGGCTGTACTAGGGGCAGGCTCGGCCGCGGCTGCTCTGGCCCACGGAATTGCGGCCGTCTACCAATCGCCGATGCTCTTCGAGCGGATGGGGTGGGAGGAGAACCTGGCGCTCGGCGGCTTTAGTCCGCAGCACTTCAATATCGACGCGGTTTCAGCGGACGCGGCAGTGCTGGCGGGCGAATTAGGGTTCACGCTGCCGCCGCCTGGCGCAGTCGTCGAGCGCCGGTCGGTCGCCGAGCGCGTCAGGCTGGAAATCCTGCGCGCGCTCAGCTTTCGGCCGCGCGCGCTAATTCTCGACGAGCCGACCAGCATACTCTCACCGGCCGAACTCGAACCCTTTCTCCAGTTACTCCGCCGATTACGCAGCCAGGGGCGAATCGTCATCCTGGTGACTCACAAGCTCGCCGAAGCACTGGCGGTTGCGGATCGAATAACCGTGCTACGTCGCGGACGCGTTGCTGCTGAGAGGGACGCGGCTCTCACCAGTGAGGCTGAACTCGCCCAACTCATGATGGGGGACGCCCTGCCGCGTTCTGCAACGACTTCCTGCCTAAACCCCGGTGCACCCGTCGTTGAGCTGCATCGGGTCACGCTGAAGTCGAGAGACCGGCTGACACTGGATGAAATCTCGCTCACGCTCAGAGCAGGCTCTATCGTCGGAGTCGCGGGAGTCGACGGCAACGGGCAGGATGAATTGGTCGAAGTGATGGCAGGCGTACGAGCGCCCACCTCGGGTTCCGTGCGGCTGTCAAATCTCGACCGTGATGCGGGTGATGTGCTGGCGGTCATCCCACAAAATCGTGATGTTCATGGTCTGATTCTGGACCTCCCGTTATGGGAGAATTTGCTGCTCTCGCGTAACCTGCGCAGACAAGTGTGCGTGCGGTACGGATGGATTAGGCACTCTCGCGCCGCTCAGCTTTGCCAGGAGCTAATCCAACGTTTCAGCATTCGCGGAAGGGGGCCCCACGCTCTAGCGGGCTCGCTTTCGGGCGGTAACCGGCAGCGCTTCGTGGTCGCGCGAGCACTTGCAGCCGCCCCCTCGGCGATTGTCGCTCATGATATTTGCCGTGGTCTCGATTTGAATGCAGCCGCGGAGCTTCGAGCCAGATTGCGCGATTTCGCCGCGCGGGGAGGCGCCGTGCTTTTAATTTCGAGCGATCTGGAAGAACTCCTCGCGCTATGCCACAGGCTATACGTGATCAACCGTGGCCGTCTGACGGAAGTCCAAGCCGGCCGGCATGATTTGGTCGAAATTGGTTTGTTGATGTCGGGCGCCTCGCGATGAAACTGGCGGCGCTCGCCAGGCCATTCGTGGCGCTCGCTGTTGCAGCCGCCTTAATCTCGGTCATCCTGCTGACGCTGGGGACCTCGCCCATCAGCGTGTTCAAGGCGCTGTATGACGGGGCGTTCGGCAACTGGGTGGTGTTCACCGATACCCTGACCAAATCAATTCCGCTGCTCTTTTGCGGGCTCGCGATATGCGGTTGCGTTCGAGGGCGCACTCTGGAACATCGGTGCGAATGGCCAATTGCTCGCAGGGGCCATGAGCGCAGGCGCGCTCGGACCGCGGCTGCACGGCTGGCCACACGCGTTTGCAATTGCGGCGCTGCTGATAGCAGGGGCAAGCGGCGGTGCCTTATGGGGTGGAATCGCCGGATGGCTGCGCGCGCGCCGCGACGTCAACGAAGTCATCTCCACGATCATGTTAAATTTTGTCGCAGCGCAAATCCTGAGCTGGCTGGTCCACGGGCCGCTGATTGAGGCATCGCGTGCGTACCCGATGAGCGCACCAATCGCGCCGGTAGCGGAGTTGCGGTTCTATTATCCGCCAAGCCGTCTTAACCTCGGGATGCTGTTGGCAGTCGCGCTTGCATTTGCCTGCCAAGCATTCTTGTACCACACCGAAAAGGGGTTCGAACTGCGCGCAATGGGGCGTAATCGGCACGCTGCCGCCTTTTTCGGCATCGACACGGGCTGGCTGACTGTATGGGTAATGGCGCTGAGCGGTGGACTTGCCGGACTCGGCGGCGCCACCCACCTGGCCGCGATTACTCATCGCCTGTACGAGACGCTCTCGCCGGGATGGGGCTATGAGGCAATCGCGGTTGCGTTGATTGCGCGTCTGAACCCGCTGGCGATCGTGCCCTCGTCAATTCTGTTCGGCGCGCTCGATAACGGTGCGCAGGCAATGCAGCGTACGCAGGGCGTTTCACCAGTATTGGTGCAAGTCATCCAGGGGTTGGTGATCATGATCCTGCTCGCCTTCGACACCACCGCCTGGATCGCCTTCCGCAACGCACTGTGGACGCCTGCGCCACCCGAAAATCGAGACACCGATTCGATCCCTTCCGGAGGCGAACGCTCTATCTCAGTTGCGCATCACCGCTGACGTTTTGTTCTTCATGCGCCTGAATGGATAGGTGAGCGGTTGCCTCTGATTTATGTATTGAGCACCAGTGCTGGCACCATCAGCCAGACGCACCAGAGTACACGTAGTTAGTTAGTGAAACGGGCGTCCTCGTCGCGGAATCGCACGAATTCAGCGTCCATAGCCTCTCCGGGATCCCGAGCGCGCGATAAACGTCGGTCTCGGCATTGAATTGAACAGACAACTCAACGCCAAGCATCCTTTGCGCAGATAGCAGGCGCGAAAAATTGACCTCTGCACGGCTACCGCAACGGGCCACCGGGCCACACGGCGAAGACAGCCTCGTCGCTCACCTACGCGGGAGGTGAACGAAAGGCTGTCAGCTCAGTTAGCCCGAGATTGAAGGGTCATGACGGGGCATGCCGCCAGCCCGTAGTTGTTCCAACTACGGGCTGGCGTGCATGGCCCTTTTTAGCTGGCTATTGTTCAGCCGGCACCAGTTCCACTCGGCGGTTTTCTGCGCGTCCAACCGAGGTGCGGTTGGTTGCCACAAAGTGGGTCTTGCCAAACCCCTGAGGAATCAGTTGGCTGGCCGGAATGCCCTTGTCCTCCAGGTAGGCAGTAACCGCTTCGGCGCGCCGTTGCGACAATTTCAGGTTGTAGGCGCGTCTGCCGATAGCGTCGCAGTAGCCATTGACGTACACCTTCACGTTGGGATTGGCCTTGAGTGTTTCCGAAGCTTCGTCGAGTACTGGTCTATCCACCGGCCGAATCACGGCTTTATCGAAGTCGAAATGGACTCCGCGCAGAATGATCTTCTGCGGCGGTGGCGGTGGTGGTGGAGGCGGCGGTGGAGGCGGTGGTGGTGGCGGCGGTGGTGGTGGCGGCGGTGGTGGCGATGGGCACAAGAAGTAGCCGGCTATCGCGCCCAGCAAGGCACCGCCGCCCACACCCGCGCCTACGCCTGTCGCAATTTTTCCTGCGGTCTGATGGTTCACTGCGCTAGACAGCACTATTCCGGAACCGATGCCGCCGCCGACCAATCCCCCGCCCCCAGCGGATAATAAAATGCACTTCTCCCGGTCCGTCATCGAGGCGCAGCCCGTGATGAACGACAGGGCGGCTACCCACATTAAAGTTTGAGCAAGTCTTTTTCCCACAACGTCTCCCCTTCGGCTTCGGAGGAATCCACCGCAGCCTGTTGCCAGTTATTTGGGCACCACTTAAATCCGCAAAGATACTAAATGCATTTACACGGAAATCAAGAAAAAACGAACGGCTAGCTGGTGCTCGACGGCCACAGTACAAGCGCAAACCGCAGCGTGCTCGCTGATCGCGAAATCGAGGACGGTATTGACGTATGAGAGTCTGTTACCCTGCTTGCCAGAGGCGGGCTCTGGCTCTAGGATCAAGACCCTGTTTCCACGCCCAAACAGGCGCGACTCTGCGCGGGCCGAAGTAGAGTTTATTGCTTCAAGCCCAAATCGCCCGATATGTCGAAATGGATCTTGCGCACTTTGAAGCGCCATTCCCCTGCTTCCTTGACCAGCAGATCTTCATAGCGGCCCGCCAGTGACGCCATGATGCCGGCGGACGACTCGCGCAGTACTACGATGTAACTATCCGCGCGCGCTTCGCGTCCGCCGACGCGGATCACGTGATTGAGCGTGCAATGTTTCCGTGCCGGACCTTCGCCAGGACGGGGGACCTGCGCATTGATGAACTCATAAATCGCTCGGCGGCCCTGGAGCTTGCCAAACGGTCCGGCTTCGAAGATGGCATCTTCGGTGAAGAGGCCAGCGAATTTGTCGAACTCACCGTTATCAACATGGAAGCAATAAGCTGACATCAGGTCACGTATCGCCTCCTTTTCTTCCAGTTCAGATGCCATGGGTTGCATCCTCCTTAATTTTTTTATCCCGGACCCGACAGCCGCAGCTTGCCTTTCCGCTACGATGCCGACCATCCGCTGTCTACCGGGAAAATAGCACCGGTTATGATCCGGGCCTCGTCTGAGGCAAGAAACAGGGCCATGTGAGCGATATCCTCGGGTTCGCCCATACCGAGCATATGATGCTCATTCATTGCTGCGATCCGGCGATCGTCCGCGATGAATTTCTTGACGCGTTCGGTCAGGATCGCACCGGGAGCGATCGCGTTAACGCGAATTCTGTCTTTGGCATAGTTGACGGCCATCGAACGCGTCATCGCGAGCACGCCACCCTTCGCCGCGGTATAGGCGTCCCGGCCTCTGATACCCGCAAGCGCGACGTATGACGTGGTGTTGATGATCGCGCCCCCGCCGGCCTTGATCATTTCCGGAATCGCGTATTTGCAGCACAGAAACGTCCCGTACAGGTTGACCCGAATGACGCGCCAGAACTCCTCGACCGAGACCTTGGTAACCGGGCCGTCTTCGGCGGTCGAGCCGCCCGCATCGTTGTAGAGCACGTTAAGTTTGCCGTAGGTCGCAATGGTTGACGCAATCGCGCGTTCGACGCTCTCCGGATCAGTGACATCGGTATGAATGTAGTTGGCGTCGCCACCCATATCGCGCACGCGGACCATCGTGCCTTCACCGCCTTCGCGCGAGATGTCGGCGACAATTACCTTGGCGCCTTCGTGCGCAAACAGAATCGCGCCGGCACGGCCGATTCCCGAGCCGCTGCCGGTGATAAACGCCACTTTGCCGTCGAGTCTGCCCATGACCAATACTCCGGCCGGCGTCTGCCGGTCATCTTTTATCGGCGCTTGCCGATCGTGTTTTATCGGCGCTCGCCGATCGTGTTTTATTAGTATTGCTTATAACAAGTTCTAAATGTGCATCTCAAATGCTTTTAAATAGGCACGTTGCAGACTCTTTCCGGAAGCGGACCTCGCAGACTCGCTTACTTCTTTTCGCCCGCCTTACTGGAATGCTGTGTTCCGCCTAGCGTTGGATGCAGGGCGCAGACTCTTCGCAGCAACACCCGGTTTTGCAAGACGCAACAGGTCTGGGAATCCTTGACATTACGAACCCGCCATCGCTAGTGCTTGCTGATACCAGGGCGCAGGCAAGACACGCCGGCCGGAGGTTTTCTATGTCGGGCAATCATCATGACCCAGCGCAAATTCATGCGCGGCTGAGCCATCCCGTGATCGACTCCGACGGTCATTGGGTCGAGTATTTTCCGCTGATGCTCGATTACATCCGCAACGTGGCCGGCAATAAAGCAGTCGAAGGGATGAAGGCGGGTGACGAAATCGTCGGCCGGATTTTAACAATGTCGCTGGAGCAGCGGCGCAATGAGCGTCGGGCCCAACAATCATGGTGGCCGTTTCCGACCAAGAATACGCGTGATCGGGCGACCGCGATGATTCCGAAATTGCTCTATCAGCGGATGGAGGAACTGGGATTCGATTTCTCCGTGCTTTACCCAACTCAGGGTCTCGGTATATACGCCATCCGCAATGACGAGATACGTCAGGCGACCTGCCACGCATTCAATTTGTATATCGCCGACTCGTTCCGCGATTTCGCCGATCGTCTCACGCCCGCGGCGGCGATTCCGATGAATACACCCGCCGAAGCAATCGCCGAGTTGGAGCACGTTAAACAACTCGGCCTCAAGGCGATTGTAATGGGCAGCTTGATCCGGCGGCCCATTCCGGCTTATGCCGGCAACGGGGGACATCGAACTGCAGCCTGGTATGACGTGCTGGGGCTCGACAGCGAGTGCAATTATGACCCGGTCTGGCAGAAGTGCGTTGAGCTGGGGTTCGCTCCAACCTTCCATAGTGCCGGACGAGGACTCGGGCTGCGAATGTCGCCGTCGAATTTCACTTACAATCACATTGGCCACTTCGCCAGTGCGAGCGAAGCGGTCTGCAAGGCTTTGTTGATGGGTTAATCACGCGGCGGTTCCCGACTCTGAAGTTCGGCTTTCTTCGAGGGAGGCGTAGGATGGGCGTGCCAGCTTTA